>JAIXUS010000030.1 GCA_027483445.1 Bacteroidota bacterium
ACCAAGGCAGCGTACGCAGCCCTTGGTATCGAGCCGCCCCTAGTCGAACCCAAGAAACCCGACCAGATCAAAACACGTGAAAACAGTAAACAGGCTCAGGTGATCGCCCTCTTAAAGCGACCCGAAGGCGCCACCATCACGCAAATCTGCGAGGCCACTGGCTGGCAAGCACATACGGTGCGCGGCGCCTTTGCTGGTTCCTTAAAGAAAAAACTGGGACTCACTATCGTCTCGGTCAAAGATGAAAACGCCGAACGTGTATATCGTATCGCCTACGTTTAAGAAGGTTCGTCTGCCAGAGACTCATCTAACACCGGCGGATTGGACTTCTGGGCTTTTTCGCCGGTGTACTCTTCCCAGCGCTTTACGATCACATCGACATACTTCGGATCAAGCTCGATGATTCGGGCGCGGCGCCCTGATTTTTCGCACGCAATCAACGTCGTGCCTGAGCCACCGAAGGGATCAAGAACCAGATCACGTGTTTTGCTGCTATTGCGGACCGCACGCTCTACCAGTTCCACTGGCTTCATCGTCGGATGCAAATCGTTTTTGGCGGGCTTCTTGATGTTCCATACATCACCTTGATCCCGCGCTCCGCACCAGTAGTGATCGGCGCCATCCCGCCATCCGTAGAGAATGGGCTCGTATTGACGTTGGTAGTCGGCGCGACCCAGTGTGAAGGTGTTCTTTGCCCAGATAATGAAGGTGGACCATTTACCGCCTGCGGCACGAAAGGCAGCTTGCAAGGTATCCAACTCAGATGAACTCATCGCGATATAAATAGCACCCTTGGTGCGCGTCAGGATGTTGTCGCAAGCATCGAATAGGAAGCTGCCAAACCCTTCGCCCAGATTGTCATTCATGATCGGGCGGCTTTTCCCGAGCATTTTTTCTTTGGCTGTGTTCGCGTAGTTCACGTTGTAAGGCGGATCGGTGAAGGTCATATCAACCAACTCTTCGCCCAGCAACGTCTTGTAATCGTCGGCCTTCGTAGCGTCACCACAGAGCAGCTTGTGCTCCCCAAGAATCCAGAGATCACCTGACTGCGAAATTGGATTCTCTGAAACCTCTGGGACTGCATTGTCATCAGTCAGTCCGTCTTTGGTCTGCTCCTCACCCGCGATCAATGCTTCCCACTCTTCAGTGGAAAAGCCGGTCAAGTCCAGATCAAATCCAGCGTCTTTCAATTCGGACAGTTCGATCCCGAGTAGCTCGTCTTCCCACGAGGCGTTTTCGCCGATCTTGTTGTCCGCCAGGATCAGTGCGCGACGCTGGGTGTCTGTGAGATGCTCCATCGGTACAACCGGAACCTCGACCAGTCCAAGCTTACGTGCCGCAAGCAGTCGACCATGGCCCGCAATGACGTTGTTCTGACCATCAATCAGAATCGGCGCCCCCCAGCCAAACTCACGAATACTTGCGGCAATTTGCGCCACCTGCGCTTCAGAGTGTTGCTTGGCATTGCGCGCATAAGGAATCAACGCGTCGACTGCGCGGTATTCAAGTTTGATTGGGTTCATCAGCGCCAGAAATGAAAAACCCGCCTCGGTGATGCGGGCGGGTTTGGGGAGCAGAAAGCAAAACGCCCACCAAGAAGAACTGGGTGGGCGCATCTTTAGTGATTAGCTGGATCGTATCCGATCGATATATACCGGTCAAGCACATTTAACCGGAATACCCGTAGTGCACCGCCAGCATCCCCAGAGCCGCCACCAAGATGCCTTTGGCCTCGTACTGGTTAAGCACCCGGCCATTCCAGCCTTCAAGCAGAGACCATTCTTTGACGCTTCGCCCCATCCCAGCCACGTGCCACACCGCGCAACCACCCGGGCTATTGATACCCCCCACCGCATCTAATGCCTCATGCAGCCTTTTTCTGGCAAAGGCGACTCGCTCGGTCATGCTGTCCCGCCACTGACCACCAGGAATACGGTCAAGCGCCGGCGGGCCTGCTGGGCTTAACTGGGCAAAGATGAAGGTCCGGTTAAAGTCTTGCCCAGCATCGTGCATCTGAGACGTGATAGATCCATTGCGCAGCATGATGCCAAGCGTATCCACACACCTGAAATGCTCGGTTCGGTAGGTGGTACCCTCCTCGCCCAGGCTATTCCACTCTGCCATCCGACCGCCGGACAATTGCACGTGCTCTCCGTGCTCAAGAGGTTTGCTGACTGAACTTTTAGCCATGACCAACACCCCCCGCCATCTGTTGCGCCAGAGCCCAACCCATGACCGCGAGCGCGTCCGCCTCGTTATCGTCGTTGACCACGTGCCCGGCAGCCTGAATGGCGGCGATAACCTCGGCCTTGCTGGCATTGCCCTTCCCCGTCGCATGTCGTTTGATCGTTCCTACGGGGACGCCTTGATAGGGAATACGGTGATGCTCACACCAGGCGGTCAGTGTAGCCAGCAAACCGCCGTAGACGTGCGCAGCATCCACGCCAAGGTGTCGGCGCACCTCTTCGAAATAAACGGCACCCAGAGCCGCTGGATCGCTCTGGCCCGCTGTTGTGGCCAATACCTCATCCAGCCAACGCCGAAAGCGAAGGTAGCGCATGCCACCTCCCTCGAAACGCTGGGACTTGAAGCTGATAAAGCCATGAGTGACGGAGAGGTCTGCCAGACGCAGTGCCCAGCCGGTGGTGGTACCCAGATCTAAAGCAAGAACAGCACGGCGCTCGGGGCTCGGGTCGGAAATCATCAGGAATCCTCCAAAGGTGCGAACAAGCGTTCCTACCGACTTGCTCATGCGACCTGGAGGAGCTGGCACTGCCGGGTCAGGGCATCTGCTGCTCCCTCATGTCCGATCAAATTACGGATTTAAGGGTGTTGCGTAGTCACTGGGACTTTCTTCAATATTTCATACTTCATCCCTAGATTGCCTGAGAAGAGTAGATAGATATTTCAATATTTATTTATTTCAATCTAGTTCTTCTTCTTTCTCTCTCTTTCGATGGGTTCGCGCGCGAGTCTCTAGGCCCCCCATTTTTATTTATATATATCTAGTGGAGGGTTTGAAATATGAAAAAACTGAAGTATCTCGTCGACACAACGCAAGTGACTGATTCACAAGACTTTGAGCATCTGGGTCGGCCTGCCTTTGTTTTGAAGCGTCGTGGCCTCGATCAGTCCTGCTTCGCTCAAGGTGCGCAAAACACCGTCGCGCTGCCTATGGTCCATGAACTGGGTTCGCCGGGTAAATTCGGTCTTGGTCATGCCGGCCTTGCCCGCATCGCGAAGAATCTGCATTGCGCGCTTGTGGTGCGACTCAACCTGGTTCTCCGATACACGAGCGGAAGCCTCTCGGATGGTCAGCTCTGCGCAATGGCGCGATAGCTTGATGCCCCATTCGGCATCATGATCTTCGATCTGCGGGTCAACCGGATCCCGGGATACGGCCCGAAGCAGCGCCAGCTTTGTCGCATTCTCTTCGATGCGGGCCAGGATGGACGAATAGCCTGTCCCCCGGGATGTTCGAAGGCGACCGACCAATTCTTGGTCCAGTTGCCGAAACGTGTCCCGCGCCTTTGGCGTCATGGGTACGATACGCGGATCAATCAGCACTTCATCAATTGCGCCCACATCAGTCAGATTACCGTTCAGCTTCCCGCCCCCTTGGTGGATCAGAATCAGTTTGTCGATCAAATCCTGCGGCGGATCGATGACGCCAAACGCTTCATTACTGTCCGGGAAGTCGTCCTCGCTTTCCATAATAAGAAAGCGCGCCAGCGATCCGTCAGCAACGTTTGATGCCTGCAGCGCTTGCCAAAAATGAAGCGGTGTTGTGGTTCCGTAAATGCAAGCGCAAGGCTGATGAATGGCCCGATGAGCATTATTGTGCTGGGTGCTGGCGTACTCGACGCCGAAATAGGTGGTGCCTGATGTCGTGTACAGCTCAGTCATCAGATCCAGGATCTCGCACACATAACGCGGGGACCGCTTCCGGTCGGCTGCCGCAGACAAGAACATCCCGAACTCATCAAGCTGAAACAAAATTGCCGGCTGTC
>JAIXUS010000061.1 GCA_027483445.1 Bacteroidota bacterium
ATCGACATTACGAATGTTTACCCCGATCCGAACATTGGTGCCTTACAGATTCAATGCACCAATCCGGCAAACCAGGAAGTGCAGGTAACCATTTTCGATGCGGGCGGAAAGCTCATCTAAAATGCGGGTCAAGGCAGGGTATCGGCTAACTGGAATGGTTCTATTCCGTTGGGCACCATAAGCCGAGGAAGCTATATTCTGCGGGTGAAAATGGGCGATCGCCTTTTGCACCGAAAGATTATCTTCTAAAACAAGCCATAAAGAGAAAGCCCCCGAAAACATCGGGGGCTTTTTTTATTTCACGAGTGTAACTTAAAACTCAGTGTTTCAGCGGGAGTTGACCATTTATTAACGAGAGGCTAAGCCAATCCCATCGATGCGGCTGCTTTCTTCCGCTCGTTTTCGTCGAGATGAATTTTTCTCAAACGCAAGGCATTGGGCGTAATTTCAACGTACTCGTCCTTTTGAATGTACTCCATTGCCTCTTCGAGGGAGAATTTGATGGCAGGAGCAATCCGCATTTTATCGTCAGAACCTGAAGCGCGCATGTTGGTGAGCTTTTTCTCCACGGTAACATTCACAACCAGGTCGCCGCCCTTATTTTGTTCGCCGATGATCATTCCCATGTACACATCTTCGCCCGGATCGACGAAGAACACACCTCGGTCCTGAAGTTTATCAATCGAATACGCAATGGCCTTTCCTTGTTCTTTCGAAATCATCACCCCATTGATACGCTGCGGAATTTCGCCTTTCCAGGGTTCATAGCCTTTAAAGCGGTGGGCAATAATGGCTTCACCGGCTGATGCGGTAAGCAAGTGGTTCCGCAAGCCGATAATGCCTCGGGCCGGTATGTTGAACTCCAAATGCTGCATATCGCCTTTGGGCTCCATGATCATGAGTTCGCCCTTACGTTGACTCACCAATTCGATCACCTTCCCCGAAAATTCTTCGGGCACATCAATGGTGAGGTTCTCTACCGGCTCGTGTTTCATGCCATCAATTTCCTTGATGATTACCTGAGGTTGGCCCACTTGTAATTCGTAGCCTTCGCGGCGCATGGTTTCGATAAGGATCGACAGGTGGAGGATACCGCGCCCGTAAACGAGGAATGAATCGGCCGAACTGGTTGGCTCTACGCGCAATGCGAGGTTTTTCTCCAATTCTTTTTCAAGACGTTCTTTGAGGTGACGTGAGGTGACGAACTTTCCATCTTTACCGTAGAACGGCGAGTTGTTGATGGTAAAGAGCATGCTCATGGTTGGCTCATCTACATCGATAGGCTTTAGGGCCTCGGGGTTTTCGAAATCGGCAATGGTATCTCCAATTTCAAAACCTTCAATGCCAGTAACGGCAATAATATCTCCGGCTACCGCTTCGGCTACTTTGGCTTTACCTAAACCTTCGAAGGTGTAAAGTTCGCGAATGCGTGATTTTATGAGTTTTCCGTCGCGTTTTACCAAGGTTACCGGCATGTTTTCGCGCAAGGTTCCACGCGTGAGGCGGCCTACTGCAATTCTCCCGATATAGGTTGAGAAATCGAGCGAAGTAATCATCAATTGTGGCGTTCCTTCAGGCTGTGGGGGTGAAGGAATTTCCGAAAGGATGGTATCCAGCAAATATTCAAATCCATTGGTTGGATTTTTATAGTCGGCACCCATCCAGCCTTGCTTGGAGGAGCCATACACGGTCTTAAACTCGAGCTGGTCTTCGGTGGCGTCGAGGTTAAAGAAGAGTTCGAATACGGCATCGTGCACCTCGTCGGGGCGACAATTGGGTTTGTCTACTTTATTGATGACCACTACCGGCTTGAGTCCGAGTTCGAGGGCTTTTTGAAGCACGAAACGGGTTTGCGGCATTGGACCTTCAAAGGCATCCACCAAAAGCAACACGCCGTCGGCCATGTTTAATACACGCTCAACTTCACCACCGAAATCGGCGTGGCCTGGCGTGTCAATTATGTTGATTTTTACATCCTTGTACCGCACCGATACGTTTTTGGAGAGGATGGTAATTCCTCGTTCCCGTTCGAGTTCGTTGTTGTCGAGAATGAGTTCTCCGGTGGTTTGGTTTTCCCGGAAAAGCTTAGTCTGGTGCATGATTTTATCAACCAGCGTAGTCTTCCCGTGGTCAACGTGTGCGATAATCGCGATGTTTCTGATGGCTTGCATACCTGCGTTTTGGCGGCGCAAAAGTAGTGAATTTAAGCCACAGGAGAACCCAACCCAGCAAGCCAATTGAAGATTAACTTTGAAAGCGGTTGATCTTAATCGCCAAATTGGCTGTCAGCCTGCTATTCCTTCGTTTTCGTATCTACCAGAATCGTTACAGGTCCATCATTCACCAGCGAAACCTGCATATCGGCACCAAACACTCCGGTTTTAGGTTCACGGGAGAGTTCACGGTATACCTGAGCACAAAACATTTCGTATAATTTGGCCGCATACTCCGGTTTGGCCGCTCGAATAAAGCTGGGACGGTTGCCCTTTCTGGTGGAGGCATATAGGGTAAACTGACTCACAATCAGCATCTCGCCCATCACATCGCTCAGCGATTTATTCATCATACCCTGATCATCGGCAAATATGCGCATGTTCACCAACTTCGCCGCCAGCCACACTAAATCCTCAACCGTATCGGATTCTTCAATGCCGAGTAAAACGAGTAACCCACGTTGAATTTTACTGTGAATTTTCCCGTCAATCCTTACGGATGCCTCAGAAACACGTTGAACCACTGCTCTCATTGCGCGGCAAATTTAATATTTGAATGATGCCTGAAGAATATCGGATACAAGATATAATAATATATCCGATATTTGTGGGATGGAATGGATGAACAACCCCTGGGACGGGGCCGCACAAGAGGCACTCCTGCGTCGCATTGCAGTTAAGCAAGAGCGCATCAGTCAGCACCGCCCACTGCCCCAAGTTGCACTCGATAAAATGAGGCAAAACCTCCTGATGGAATGGACATATCATTCCAACAGCATAGAAGGCAACACCCTCACTTTACAAGAAACGCGCGTGGTTATTGAGCATGGGCTTACCATTGGCGGCAAAACACTCCGTGAGCATTTTGAGGCTTTGAACCACCATAAAGCCATTGCTTTTGTTGAGTCGCTGGCCAAGCCGGAATACCGTCTGCACGCCTCTGACATTCTGCAAGTGCATGGTTTGGTTTTAAGCAACATTGAGCAAGATTTTGCAGGCCGTTACCGAACCGCCGGTGTTCGTATTACGGGAGCCAATTTCACGCCTCCGAATGCGCTTAAAGTAGATGCCCTGATGAACGAACTCATCGATTGGGTGAATCAAGAAAAAACGCTTCCACTCCCGGTAAAGGCCTGTATTTTCCACCATCGCTTCGTTTGGATACACCCATTTTTCGATGGCAATGGCCGAACTACCCGTTTGCTCTTTAACCTCCTCCTGATGCAGCATGGTTTCCCCCCGGCCATCATTCTACAACAAGATCGCAAAAAGTACTACGATGCCCTCAACCGCGCCAACGAAGGCCATTACGGCAAGCTGTTACTGCTCATTCTTCAGGCCCTTGAGCGATCACTCGACCTTTGGCTTGCCCAACTTGATGACAACCAGGATGAATTTCGTCCAATCTCCAACATTGTAGAAGAAGCACAGTTGCCCTACGGTCAGGAATACATCAGCTTACTGGTTCGCCAGGGGAAAATTGCAGGCCATAAAGAGGGTAAAACATGGCTTACCACCCATGATGCAATAAATGCCTATTTAAATGGTCGAAAGCGGAAGCGTTAGTTTTACGCCTTACCAACTCTTCTTCAACTCATCCGATTCTAGCATACCCAAATACGACTGATACCGGTAATGATGTAGCATATCCGTATCGGCCATGTCGCGCACCGCACAACCGGGCTCATTCACATGCAGGCAATTGCTGAATTTGCATTGGGTCGAAAGCAGACGGATTTCGGGAAAATAAGCTCCCAACTCAGCCTTGGCCATGTCTACCATGCCGAACTCCTTTACGCCGGGCGTATCGATGATCCAGGTGTCTTCAAACAATTCAAATAACTCGGCAAAAGTGGTAGTGTGCTGACCTTTATTGTGTGCTTTGGAAATATCGCCGGTGCGTAGTGATAATCCGGGCGATAAAGCATTGATTAAACTCGATTTCCCGCTACCTGAATGGCCGGAGAAGAGGTTAATTTTACCCGCCATGTCATCCCGCAGGGCAGCAATACCACTACCATTTAAAGCAGACACTTCTAAAATTTTATACCCAGCCGGACTATACACGGCTTTAAATAAATCCCACAATATTTGGTCTTTTTCACCAGTGTACAAATCGCACTTGTTGAGCACAATCATCACCGGAATGTGGTAGGCTTCGCAGGTAACTAACAGCCGGTCGATAAAGCCAAACGAAGTGCGCGGCGAGTGTAAGGTGGCGATTACGAAAGCCTGACCAATATTGGCGGCGAGCACATGAGCCTCCTTACTGAGGTTGATGGATTTACGAATCAGGTAATTCTCACGCGGCTCGATTTCGGTTATTACCGAAACATCATGGCCTCCAGACAGCTCCACCTCTACCCGATCGCCTACTGCCACGGGATTTGTAGTTCTAAGACCCTTTAAACGAAAAACACCTCTTACCTTGCATTCAACCTGACGACCATCGTCGAGACGCACGGTGGCAAAACTTCCGGTAGAACGTATAACCAGTGCTCTCATTCGACCGGCTTGGCGGTGGTGAAAAATGGCTTTAAATACTCAGGCTCAGAATAGGCCAAATCTGCGAAATGCTTCTCATTCCAAGCATTCCAGGCCAGTTCCGCCATATCGCGGGCAAGCCAATCGGGTTGATAATCGAAATGGGCCTGACTTAACGTACACATGGTGGCAAATTTAGCCGAGCCATCTCCAAAAAAACAGATCGACTTCCCTGCGTGGCCGAGGTCTGAGAATGAGTTTGCATCGAGAATAAGTGGTGTGTCGGGCTGTTGTCTATTCCCTTCGGTGTTAAAACAAGCCGTGTACACCTCCATTCTCCGAGCATCGAGCATGGGAACCAAAAGCCCATGCTGCTGGGGAAAGCAGCGACGAAACCCTGCGGCCATCACCTCCAGCGTGCTGAGTAAAATGAGGGGTAAATCAAGCGCATAGGCGATGCCTTTTGCCGACGATAAGCCTATTCTCAACCCGGTGTAAGAACCCGGACCGGCCGAAACTGCAAGTCCATGCAATGTCGAATACCCACCGTGCGCCTTCACCAAATCATCGCAAAGCTGCATAAGATTTTCGGCATGTTTAAACCCAACGCGAATCACCTTTTCATCCAACACAATACCGCCATCGGCAAGTGCTACCGAGCAAGTGGCGGTAGCCGTTTCAATCAGCAGCAAGCGCGCACTCATTCTTTTTTCGTGTAAAGCGACGCTGCATCCACCACTTGAACGGTCATGCTGTCTTTCAATACTTTGGAAATCGCCGAATAAGGCGCCGAAACAACCTCATCGCCTACTTTTAAACCCGATAAAACTTGAATAAAATCATTGTCCTGAATTCCCGTCTTCACCTTGATTTTTCTCAATTTTCCTCCTTCGTGCACAAAGGCCACTTCTTCAACCTCCTCAGTGGCTTCGCCTTCTTCAGTCTGCTCTTCGGCCATTTTCTCTGATTTTCTTGAATCTTCTTTTTTCACCGCCCGGGTGGTGATGGCCATGATTGGAACCGATATCACGTTTTTCTCGGTATGCGTGAGAATATCTACAGTGGCCGACATGCCTGGGCGGAAAGGCGAAAGATGTGGATTAAGCGTATCCAGTAAATCGCTGTAAGACTCACGTAGAATGCGAATCTTCACCGAAAAATTGGTTACCTGGTCTGAGGTATTCATTACCGCACCTACTGTATTGGAAGAATTGGCAATTTCCGTCACCAAGCCCTTAAATGGCCTATCGCCGTAGGCATCTACTTCTACAATTGCGGTATCGTTTAGCGAAAGGCGAACGATATCGTTTTCATTAACATCTACGCTTACTTCCATCTCATTGAGGTTCGCAATGCGGAGTAGCTCAGTACCACTCATTTGCGCCGTACCCACAACACGCTCGCCCAGTTCAACGTTTAGCTTCGAAACGGTGCCATCTGTTGGGGCATAAATTCGGGTTCTGTTGAGGTTATCGCGGGCTTCTTTCAGGGAGGCTTCTGCGCTACGTACGGCATATTCTGCGGCAACTACGCTTTGTCGGGCCGCCTCCAAATCGGCTTCTGCGCCTTCAAACTGGGCCTTTGCAGCATCAAATTCTTGTTCAGAGATGGCCTTTTGGTCGTAGAGCTTCCTGGTTCTTTTGAAGGAAAGTTCGATGTTCACAAAAGTGGCCTTTGCCTGATTTTCCCGGGCTTTGGTGTTGGCCAGGTTCGCTTTGGCTTGGTTAAGCGCCGCTGCAACACGGTCTGCTGCACTTTGAATCAGATCGGGATTGATGGTGAGCAGGTGTTGGCCTTTGCTCACCTTTTGGCCCTCTTTGATAAGCAGCTCAACGATTTCTCCGGAAACGTCGGCCGAAATCTTTACTTCTACTTCAGGCTGAATTTTACCATTGGCAGAAACGCGTTCGGTGATTGAGCGCAATGCTACCTTCTCAACGGCAACCTCTACACCGGGCTTTTTGCCAATCCACCCTGCCGACTTGGCAATAATGCCAAGCAGAATAATGGCCACAACGCCAATGATGATATTTCGGGTTCTTTTTTTCATCTCAGAAAGAAATTGGATTACCTTGATAAAAATCGAGGACTTTGATTCGCAAAATGAGTTCGTAGCGAGCCTGTGCTACATTCGACCGTGCACTCACCAATTGATTCCGTGAGGCATTGTATTCAAATATGCTCACTACACCGGCATCGAAGCGCTGTTGCATGTAGCCAAACGCTTCGTTGGTTGCTTCAAGCGACTTTTCGGCCGCTTTGAAACGCTCATAGGCTGCCTTGGCATCGAACCAGGCCGACTGAATATCGCGGCGAAGCTGATTCTTGCGGATTTGCTCTGCCAAACGAATGTTTTCGAGATTGATGCGGGCCAAACTCACCCGTGTGCGGCTGCTGAAATTTGAAAAAATGGGAATATTCAACGAGAAGCCAAAGGTGCGGTTGAAGTTCTGGTCGAGCTGATTGTTGAAGGGTGTCCGCTCAAACACCGGCACTTCTACATCAATAATGATTGGTTGACCAGCTATCGAGCCTACATTTTGTTGCTGAATTGTGCTGCCGACTTGAGTTCTGGCCAGCTGCGAGTATCCGGTTCCAACTCCACCAAAAGCAGAAACTGTAGGATAATAGGCTCCACGCGCCGCTTTAAGACTCAATTCGGCACTTTGAACATTCCACGCGGCGCTCTGAATGCCAGGTTGATTTCCCAGTGCAACCGTGTATAAATCGCGGGCATTGTATGGCGGAACCTCGGTTTTTAAGCGCGAAAAATCTGGTGCCACAATGTCGAACTCGTCGGGATTCTCCAGATTTAACAACTGCGCAAGTGTGAGCAATGCCAAACCACGGCGGTTTTTGGCATTCACAAGATTTAAGGCTTCATTGGCCTCGGCGGCCTGCACCTGCAAAAAATCGCCCCTTGCCGTTCGGCCGGCATCTAAAAGTAGCTGTGCGCGGCGTGTTTGGTCTTTGGCAAGCTCGGCCTGACTTTCAGCAATCACCTCCAGCTCATCAGCGAGCAGCACATTTAAAAACGCATTGGTCACCTGCAGGGCAATGTCGTTCTTAAACTGGTCGTTGGCGTAACGGGCCGACTTCAACGCCGATTGATTCGACTGAATCGTGCGCAGATTGGTGAGCCCTGCAAAAAGATTAATGCCCGAACTCACACTAAAATTCTGCGACAACACCCGTTGTTCGGCAAACTGGTTTGTAAAGGGGTCGATACGGCGGCCGGTGTTGTAGGTGTGGTTTGCCGATCCTTGCAGGTTGGGCAAAGCCTGCGCCTTCGACTGATTGAGGTTCACCGAAGCCTGCTCAACACTCAGGTTGTTCTGCAGCAATTGCGGGTTGTTGGCAATCGCATATTCGATGCATTCCTGTAGTGTCCATTTGTTGACACTTTGGGCGTTTACTCCTGCTGAAAGAAGAAGCAGCCAAACAATGATTATGGGAGGACCAGGCATAATAGAGTTGCAAAGGTACCATTCTCCTTCACATTTTGCGGTCTTACCAACCTTCCTTTAAGTATATGAATTGATTTGGGTTAAAACTGTTTGATTCATATGCTTCCAAAAGCATTAATAGGGTCTCCGGGGAAATGTTTTTCGTTATATATCCGTTAACAATGCCTTCATAGGATTTGGCTCGATTCACATCCATTAAAGAATCCGATGAGGAATGAATATAGATTTTATGCGGACAATCGATCTTAAGATTTATTAATTGTTCAAGGAATGTCCATCCATCCATATTCGGCATGTTTAAGTCCAACAAAATGATGCCGGAACTTGTATCGTTGTTTTTGTTCCTCAAATTGTTTAGTAAGGCACTTGCACACTCTACCTCTGTGACCTCAACATTGATTTGCCTTTTCTTCACCATACGATTGATCATCATGAAAACAATCGAATCATCGTCAACTACAATTAATGGTCTAGAGGATTGATTCATGGCTGAATTTGTAGTTTAGAGAGGTTGAATTTGAAAATTGTGTCATTATCGTTAACACAAATAAAAAATGATATTTGTAAAATATAAGAGAAATAGTAGATTCTTGTTAAGTCGATGAGGTTTATATTTTTCCTACCCACCGGAATTTCCGAATCGCTAAAATTTTCTTTAAATCCTGAAGGGATTACTCCAATAAACTTTACTAACATCTGGTTTATTTCTTTAGCTTCTATTTCAATATTCATTATTTCTTTTTCCTGATAAGGTGTTAACAGTAGAATTAAGTCATCAACTATTTTTTCTATAATAAACTGAGTGCAATTTAAACTACCGCCCTTCGGTGCTAGGATTTCGATTTTTTGCAAATGCCTTGGCTGTAGGTTAATTTGCAATTGTTGACAAATTACTTTGAGTTTTACTATTTCATTAGCCAAAGAAATAGGTTTTATTTGACTACCTAATTTATGGCTGAGGTCATCAAACTTTTTAGTAAACTGGTACCACAGCATCTGCATTTTTTGAAGTATCATTTTCTCCTCGTCAGTGGAATCTATTGACTCTTCAACAAGCGCATCAATGAGTACTTCCATGCTCTTTAGTGGCTGCCTAATCTCATGTGAATATGCATCGAGAATTGAAGCATAGTTTATATTGTTTTCTATTGTTTGTATAAGAGATTCCTGCGTGCGTCGTGTGCTTTCAACTTGGGCAGTGATATCAACAGCGTAACCAATTACATAAATTGTGTCATCCAATCCTCTAACGGGCTGATAAAATCGTCGGATAAATTGTTTGCCGCCAGGGGTATCAAATTCCTCAATCAAATCAGTACCTATTTCATGTTGCAAGCACTTGATAAATGTGGCTCTTCTCCGCTCTGCTATGGCAATAGGTTTATTTCTAAATAAACAATAATCAAAATCATCTTTACCAATGAGCCAATCTCTGATGGGACTTTCTTTGACTCCTTTTCCGTTAAGGTATAAATAACGGTGATTTTCGTCGAATATGGCAATATCCATAGGCGACAGGCTAATTAATTCAGAGAATAATTTATCAATTTTTTGATGTTCTTTTGAAATCTGTTTAAAGCTTGTGATGTCTATTAGGTAAACATAAATACTATTCTTCTCTTCAATCCTAACAATATCAACTTTAAAATATTTGTCATTTAACCTTAATTCAACGGTTTCATTTTGTTGCCCTGAATAATTTATCTTTAAGAACTCCAGTACTTGATCTTTGATTTCATGCGCCGCTCTATTGCTGTACACCAATTCCAGTTTTCGATTTAATTCAAGAACCGGATTCGGGTTCAAATCAGGAAATGAAAGGTTTTTATCATCCATATTTGCTTCATTACTTGATTGCCCCATTTTCATCAACTACCTTTATACTCCGATTATCTATTTAATAAAACCCAATGGAATCGATCTTACTTTTGGCATTTTCGCCCCTAGATTACTTTGCAGTTAACAATTGGTAATAGTAGTTTATGTGGCTAACAAATAAAATAGGTGCTGTTACCTATATACGCTACATTGTTTTTGCAGGCTTGAATTTTTAGCTAAACTGTTAACTAAGTATGGATAAAACCCTAAAGTTTTAATGATTTTTCGCGCAAGCGGGTGCAGCGGATACCACGCAAAACAGAGTGAGTGTGAGAGGTAAGTGCGTGTGCAATTACGCGTGAGCGGAAATAGAGCGCGATGGCGGCTCTGTTTTGCGGCGTATGAGCGAAACACGCGGTGCCCGGCAATGCAGCCTCAGTAAACCGTGAAGCTGAGCGAGGCAGGCGCCCACAAAACCCAAAGCCAATAATGGTTTAGGCTACTGATACCGCTTCTGTTGTTTGTTTTTAGCGGCAGTTGCTTAACAAAAGGTTTGCAAGCGGGCTATTTGAATAGCCACTTGTACAAGTCGTTGCCGTTGGCATACACCAGAAGGCTGAGCAAGAGAATCATACCCACCAGTTGGGCTTTTTCGAGGACTTTCTCGCTGGGCTTGCGACCGGTGATCATCTCCCAGAGTAAAAACACTACGTGGCCGCCATCGAGGGCCGGAATGGGCAGGATGTTCATGAAGGCCAAAACGATAGATAAAAAGGCGGTAAATGCCCAGAACTGACGCCAATCCCAGTCTTTGTCGAACTGCTTGGCAATGGCCGCAAACCCACCCACCTGCTTGGCTCCGGCCGGGGTGAACACGAGTTTAAACTGCTTCACATAATTGTTCAGCGTTTCGAGACCCTCGTTGATGCCTGCCGGAAAAGCGGCCAGCAATCCATAAGTCTGCGTTTCGGTTTTGATGTAATGGTCGGGCGGATAAGGCATAAAACCAATCAGGCCTTCGGACGAAATTTTCAAATTCAAATCCAGAGTATCGGCGCCACGCAACACTTTAACCGCGGTGCTTTTCCCTTTATTTTTCTTCAATTCGGCCTGTAAATCGGCGAACCATGGCGTGCTTGTTTCGGCAACGGCCAAAATGCGGTCCTTGTTCCGCAGGCCGGCTTTGTAATTCGTGGCTGTGTCGTCGATTTGCTTTACAATGGCCGGAAAAGCCGGGAAGAACAATTTAGGCTCGCGCTGATCGATTACTTTTTCGGCAAAATCGGGGGCAACCGGGATTTTTTCCTCTTTGCCGTCGCGAAGCACTTTTACGAAAGTTGGATTGTCGAGCAGCAAAGCCAAGTTTGCTTCCTGAAAGGTGTAAGGTACTTTTCCGTTCACTTCCAGAAGTTTATCGCCACTGCGAAACCCGGCTGCGTAGGCCAGACTGTCGCCCACCATAATTCCATTTTCGGCATTTTTGATGGGCAGCACTTCCTTGCCCCACACGTAAAGCACCATGGCGTAGAGGAGCATCCCGAGGATAAGATTCACGGTAACGCCACCAACCATAATGATAAGTCGCTGCCAGGCCGGCTTGGAGCGAAACTCCCAAGGTTGAGGCGGCTGAGCCATTTGTTCTTTGTCCATCGACTCATCGACCATGCCTGAGATTTTCACATATCCACCCAAGGGCAGCCAGCCAATACCGTATTCGGTGTCGCCTTTTTTTACCTTAAACAGCGAAAACCAAGGGTCGAAAAAAAGATAGAATTTCTCAACCCGCGTTTTAAACAGGCGTGCCGGAACAAAATGTCCCAACTCATGCAGAATAACCAGTATAGAAAGGCTCAGGATCAGCTGAGCAATGATAATGAGAACGTCCATGGACAAAATTTACGGGGCAAAAGTAGGGAATTGAATAAGACGGCTAAGCCTGATGAGCGGGCTGACGGCAGAATTCTTCGGCGATACGGCGGGCTTCGGCGTCGGTTTGCACGTAATCGTCGTAACTCGGTTTTGGCAGGAAACTGCAATGCTGCATGGTGTATTCGACGGTTTCGCTCAGCGCGAGGAAGCCAATCCGTTCCTCCAGAAATGCCTGAACAGCAACCTCATTGGCGGCGTTGAGAATGCAAGGCATATTGCCCCCTTTTTCAAGGGCCTCATAGGCTAACTGAAGATTGCGGAATGTTTCTTTATCAGGGGTCTCAAAGCTCAGGCTGGGGTAATTCATAAAGTTGAATCGCGGAAAGTCGGCATCTAATCGCTTCGGATAACCCAGGGCATATTGAATGGGCAGCTTCATGTCTGGCAATCCCATTTGCGCCTTCATCGAGCCATCGCGAAACTGCACCAGGCTGTGAATGATGCTTTGTGGGTGCACAATCACATCGATTTGCTCGGGGCGCAGGTTGAACAACCAGCGTGCTTCAATCACTTCAAGGCCTTTGTTCATAAGCGAAGCAGAGTCGATGGTGATTTTAGCGCCCATAGCCCAATTGGGGTGTTTAAGGGCTTGCTCACGCTTTACGGTGCTGAGAAATGTCTTGTCTTTTCCGCGGAACGGACCACCTGAAGCGGTAAGGTAAATTTTCTCAATCGGGTTTTCCCATTCGCCGGCCAGGCATTGGAAAATGGCCGAGTGCTCCGAGTCGACCGGGTAAATGTTCACCCCTTTTTCGCGGGCGAGTGCGGTAACCAACTCTCCGGCCACTACTAGGGTTTCTTTATTGGCCAGGGCTATATGTTTGCCTGCGGCGATGGCAGCAAGGGTAGGCTTCAGTCCGGCGTATCCAACGCATGCGGTGAGGACAATCTCGGTACTTTCCTGTTCCATCATCTGCACGATGGCTTCCTGCCCGGCAAATACTTTAATGGGCAGGTCGGCCAGGGCATCGCGAACCTCGGTGTACTTTGCTTCGTGACCAATCACAACGGTGCCGGGCACGAATTCGCGTGCCTGGGCAATGAGCAAGGAGGCATTGGAATGCGCAATAAGGGTGTCGATTTCGAAGGCATCAGGGTGGGCCCGCAGCACATCAAGCGCCTGCGTACCAATAGAACCGGTAGAACCCAGAATGGCAACGTGTTTTTTCACTGGAGGGAATTGAAGCACAAAGAACGCAAATTCTGCGGCAATGGTTTAGTATAACGGCATTTCGTAATGCTGCAAATTCACGTTTGAGGAGCTAAAGCATTTTTTGTTTTTGAGGGTTGTAACCTTTTTTAAGCGAAACACACTCACCCATCGAAATCTACGTTTCCAACATTTGTTTATCCTTTTTTGAAAAGTTCTATCAATCGCCCTATGCCACCGAAATTGTTTTCGGAACTTCGTCGAAATTCCCGGAATATGTCCCTGTCCCGATTCCTGCTCCTGCTTGGCATGCTTGCAGGATTTTCAGTATATGCGCAAGGCCCGCGCTACACCATTAGCGGCACGATAACCGATGAAGCCTCCGGCGAGGAGCTCATTGGCGCTGTGGTGTTGGTTAAAGAAAAACCCGGTACCGGCGTGGTAACCAATGCGTATGGGTTTTATTCGCTGGAGATGCCCGCCGGGAATTACACCATTCGTGTTCAATACACTGGTTATATGGCATTCGAAAAAGCCATCACCCTGCAAAGCAGCCAAAAACTCAATGTGAGCTTAAAAGCAGCCAGCAAGGAGCTCGGTGAAGTAGAAATTGCGGCCGAAAAACCCGACGAGAACCTGAGCCGGGTTACGATGGGTGTTGAGAAGCTCACGGCGAAAGAGGTGAAGATGATACCGGTGCTTTTCGGAGAAGCCGACCTGCTTAAAACTATTCAGCTACTGCCGGGTGTTAAAAGTGCGGGTGAAGGCAACACCGGCTTTTTTGTGCGGGGTGGCTCTGCCGATCAAAACCTTATTTTATTGGATGAGGCTCCTGTTTACAATGCCTCTCACCTACTCGGTTTCTTTTCAGTATTCAATGCTGATGCCGTGAAAGAAGCTACATTGTACAAAGGGGCCATGCCTACGGAGTTTGGCGGAAGGCTGGCTTCGGTTCTCGATGTAAAAATGAATGATGGCAACCAGAAGCGCTATAATGTGCGCGGTGGAATTGGAAATATTGCTTCGCGGCTCACGGTTGAAGGTCCGGTGGTAAAAGACAGGGGCGCATTTATGGTTTCGGGGCGTAGGACTTACGCCGATGTATTTTTAAAGTTAGCGCGCGATACGAATTTGCGCAAGTCGCAGCTCTATTTCTACGATTTAAACACGAAGTTCAATTACAAAATCAACGACAAGAACCGGATTTTCGTTTCGGGGTATTTCGGTCGCGATAATTTTGGCTTTGCCGATCAATTTCGCTTCGACTGGGGCAATGCTACGGCAACGGTTCGCTGGAACCACTTGTTTTCGGATAAGCTGTTTTCAAACACCTCGCTCATTTTCAGCGACTACAACTACCGCATTACCATTAGCGCGAGCGACTTTGATGTGAATATTGGCTCCACCATTCGCGACTGGAATTTGAAACAGGATTACCAGTATTTTATTCATTCGAAAAGTACGCTGAAGTTTGGTTGGAATTCGATTTATCACACGTTTATGCCCGGAGAAGTGGGTGGAAACGCCTTGCTGGAAGCCTTGAACAATGAGCGCCGTTATGGCTGGGAAAATGCGGCTTATGTGCAGCATGTATTGCAGGTGAACTCGCAACTTTCGGTAGATTATGGCTTGCGTCTGAGCAGTTTCAGCTATTTGGGGCCGGGCACTATTTACTCCTACGACGAACAGGGCGATGTGGCGTCAAGCTACAAGGCTGAACGCGGAGAATTTGTAAAAACCTATTTCAATCCCGAGCCACGCGCATCGATGAATTACCGGATCGACAGCATACAGTCGTTCAAAGCCGGCTATGCGCGCACTGTTCAAAATCTGCATTTGTTGAGCAATACCACCTCGGGAAACCCAACCGACATTTGGATACCGACCTCTAACAATGTAAGACCTGAAACGGGCGACCAACTTTCTGTGGGCTATTTCCGCAATCTAAAAGAAAATACCTGGGAGTTTTCGGCCGAAACGTATTACAAGCACATGGGCAATCAGATTGATTACCGCAATGGTGCCGATTTACTGCTCAACCAACAAGTTGAGGGCGAGTTGGTTTTTGGAAGCGGAAGAGCCTATGGATTGGAGCTTTTGTTGCGCAAGAAGGTAGGCCGCTTTACGGGTTGGATTGGTTACACACTGGCTCGAACGGAGCGCCGCTTCGACGAGGTGAATGAGGGCAGCTGGTTCCCTGCACGGCAAGACAGAACCCACGATTTGAGTATTGTTGCCATGTATGAGTTGAATTCTAAGTGGTCGTTTGCTGCAGATTTCGTTTACTACACAGGCAACGCGGTAACCTTCCCCAGCGGGAAATACGAAGTAGACGGTCAAATTGTGAACTATTATTCTGAGCGCAACGGATATCGCATGCCGGCTTACCACCGCTTCGACATTAGCGCTACGTATTACCGCAAACGCACCGACACGTATGAGTCGAGCTGGTCGTTTAGTGTTTACAATGCTTATGGGCGGCAAAATGCCTTTACCATCAGTTTCAGAGAGAGTGCAACCAACCCGGGAACGACTGAGGCTGTTCAGCTGTCGTTGTTCCGTTGGGTTCCATCGATCACCTATAACTTCCATTTCAAATGAGATATTTTATTCAACTTCTGGCTGCTTTGGCCGTTACTGTTGGGATTTTACCCGGTTGCGAAAAAGTGATTGATCTCGATTTACGCGAAAGCGACAGGCGGATTGTGATTGAATCGCAAATCAACACCGAAGACTTGCTGTATGTGAAGGTGAGCAGGGTAAACAATTACGACGAGAGCAATACATTCCCGGCTGTGTCGGGCGCTCTTGTAATACTCACTGATGACGCCGGTAATTCGCTGGCTTTGGAGGAAGCTTTTCCGGGGTATTATTTTGCAGACAATTTTGCAGCTGTTCCGGGTCGAACCTACACACTCACGGTAAATGTGGAAGGCGAGACATACACTTCAAAGAGCACACTGCCTTTACCGGTAAACATTGATTCGTTATCCATTCGAAAAGAGCTGTTTTTTGTAGATACCGATCTGGTTACTCTCTGTCATTTCGTTGACCCAGCAGAAGTTGCCAACTTTTACCGTTACGTTTATTCGGTGAACTCGGTAAAGGGCAACGATTACGTTCTTGATACGGATGAACTCTTTAACGGTCAGGCGGTGAGTTCCCGTTTGTTTAGCTTTGGCATAGAACCCGACATTGGAGATACTATTTCGATTGAATTATGGGGTTTTGACCGCGCATCACATGATTACTTTCTCACTTTAGAAACAGCAATCGACGGGGCATCGGGCCAACAAGCTGCTCCGGCCAATCCAATTTCGCGATTCACCAATGGCGCCATGGGCTATTTCTGCGCTTACACTATAAGTAGGGCGAGCATTGTAGTGGAAGAATAATGGCCTGAGCGGTATTCCAAATGCTGGTCAACAGGGCGGAAATACAATTCCCGCCGAACTAAGTATTCAAATGTTGGTACTTCTTAAGTTATATGAAAGACATTGTCCGTTCCATAAAAATCAAACAAACCGTTTACTAAAAGTCCTTTCTAAATCATCGATTTGTGCTTGATAATCGGCGCGAAACTCCTCATCGATTTGACTAAACAGCTTGTGGATTTTTCGCAGATTTTGGTCGCTCATACTTTCAAAGCGTCGGTTGTTAAACCCATGTTTCCAGTGGTCGAAAAACCCTTGTTGAAAATGCAGCATCAATTCAAGCTCACCGCGTAAATAAGCGGTAAAACGGCGGTATTTACTAATTAATCGCAGTGACTTCCGCAGGCTCTTGTTGAGGGCCCACACTGAATAAAAAGGCTCGTTCCAAACCATATCGAGCTCAGATTTTAGCTTTTCGGCATAAAACTGAGGGTCGTCGGCATCGCTGATTAAATACGACAAAAATTCCTTGTTCTCCTTTTTCAACTTGGCCATTCGGGCGCACAAGGCGATGAGTTGGGCTTTGTCGAGCAGAGCCAGCTCTTTTTTAATATCACTCAGCTTCTCCATCACTTCCGGGTTTGGGTTTTGCGACTTGTTTGGGTAAACGTCCGGCTCTCTTTAGGGCTTCGCGTAAAATCCACTCAAGCTGACCATTGGTACTCCGAAACTCATCGGCGGCCCATTTCTCCACAGCCTTTAACATCTCCTCATCGAGACGCAACACAAATGGCTTTTTCTTGCTCATACAATTAGCGATTTGCGTCTCAATTCGTGCAACAGCGCCTCCAAAGCCTCCGATTTTCGGGTACCGATTAACACCTTTTTTCCATCGTTAAGCTCCAGCTGCAAACCACGGTCGCCGGTTACATTGTAGGCCCGGTTTTTTCGGCTTCCTTTGAGGCCCCAGCCGCCGTATTCGGTGAGTGGGCTATAATTTCTGAGCTCAGCCTTTTTCACATCTGCCCAGCGAATCTCTCTCACTTTCCGCTGAAGAGGGAACCACCGCACAAGAATGCATTCCTCCGTAATCTCAGTGCGCATGTTTCCCAATACAACAAGAAAAATTAAGAGTCCAAAAACAATCGCCAAGACCCAAACACCTGTCCAATCGATACTGCCATCAGGCTTTGCCTTAGTAAAAACCATGGTAAAAGCGAAGATCATACCGGGCAAAACACCCCACATAATGGGATTTTGCCACATGGCCTGACGCTCCTTGAATAAAACTACCGATTCCATGGCTTTGCTAAATTAATTGTTTAATGTGCCTGCATTAATTACAGGATTTGCCGAGCGCTCAGAACACAAAACCACCATCAGGTTGCTTACCATGGCTGCTTTACGCTCTTCGTCGAGCTCAATTACCTGCTTTTGCGATAAACGCTCCAAGGCCAACTCAACCATACCAACGGCGCCTTCCACAATTTTTGTTCGTGCCGCAACTACCGCTGTAGCTTGCTGGCGCTGCAACATGGCCTGCGCAATCTCTTGCGAGTAGGCGAGGTTAGAAATCCGCGCTTCGATTACCTGAATACCAGCAATGGCAAGGCGTTCGGAGAGCTCACGCTCAAGCTGGTGGTTTATTTCGTCGCCCCCCGACCGCAAGCTCAGCTCGCTGTGGTCGTCGTCGAAAGTGTCGTAAGGATACATGCCCGCCAGCTTACGAATGGCCGATTCGCTCTGGATTTTCACAAAGAGTTCGTAGTTATCCACCTCGAAAGCCGCTTTAAAGGTATCTTCTACCTTCCAAACCAGCACAATGCCAATCATAATGGGGTTACCAAGCTTGTCGTTCACCTTAATGGGCTGACTTTCGTTGTTTCGGGCCCGGAGCGAAATTTTCTTCTTGGAATAAAAGGGATTCATCCAAAAAAAGCCATTGTCTTTAACGGTTCCCGTGTAAGAACCAAACAACACTGCAACCACCGATTCATTGGGGTTTACAATGGTGAGCCCGATCATGAGAATAAAGGCGACAATGGGAATTACGATGGCCGGCACGACCCATTCCTTGGCAATGCAAAAGCCTGTTAATCCTAGTAGTACGAGCGTAACGAGAAGCATCAGAGCTCCGGAACCGGGTTTAATGGTTTGTTCTTTCATTTGATATTAATTTGATATCACAAAGATATTGTAATAAAATCCAAACTTCCAAATCAAATCGCAAAAATCGCTTCAATCAGTATCTTCGTGCCTCAAACTCAACCAATGCCCCTGTATTTCCACGGCAACGCACCGCTCAAGTTCCAGCATCAGTATCTCGTTACGCTGAATTACATCATACCCTACCTTGAGGGCCAGCAGGCTTTTTGTCCCGGAATGCACGTGTTAGAAGTAGGTTGTGGCGAAGGCGGAGTTCTCAAAGCCTTTGCTGAACGCGGATGTCTGTGCACGGGTATGGATTTGTCGACCTCGAAAATTGAAAATGGCAAGCAATTACTGGCCGAAGAGGTGAGTGCCGGGAAGATAGAGTTGTTCAGCGCCAATATTTACGATCAGTCGACCATGGACCGATTTCGCGAGCGCTTCGACCTGATTGTTTTAAAAGACACCATCGAGCATATTCCTGATCAGGAACGGGTTATGGAGCAACTTCAGGTATATCTCAAACAAGGAGGTCGCTTGTTTTTTGCCTTCCCACCCTGGCGAATGCCCTTTGGTGGTCATCAGCAAACAGCCACTACAAAATGGGGGAAATTGCCTTGGATGCACTTGTGGCCCAGAGGCTTATACAAAACCTGGCTCGAGAAACTGGGCGAACCTGAAGCCACCATTCAATCGCTGCTTGAGATTTACGATACCCGAATTTCGATTGATCGATTTGAACGCATTGCCCATAAAACAAACTACCGCATTGCGAACCGACGCTTGTATTTAATCAACCCGATTTACCGCTACAAATTCGGCCGTTCGCCCCGCGTTCAATTCGCAGTACTGGCCGCCATACCGTGGTTCCGCGATTTTGTAAGCACCACGGCTTATTACATCCTCGAGCGCAAGTAAAATGCGATTTCTACACACGCCTTATAGCTACAACACAGCGTTTACAAGGCTTAGCGATGGGGCGCATGCCTCGCTCAGCATTGCGTTAGGCTGAGGCTGCAGAGCCGGGCACCGCGTGTTTCGCTCATAGTCCTCAGCCAGCCGCTCCCGCTCCTACTCGCGCGCTGTCTTGCGGGCTATCCGCTTCACCCGCTTGCGCTTGAGCGAGGGGAAAGGCGAAAGGGTGACCTTCCCTAAATAGCGTTGACTTTTTTGGATCAACATTGATTTATTTCCATCGGGCAGACATGAGCCTGAGGTTCTTCTCTTGGGCAACAGTATAACCTGAACAAATACAGTGATTCTGTCACTTGAAATGTTCAATTCCAATTTTCAAAGAAACTCAAATTGCCTGATAACACCATTTAGAATAATTCGATACACCAAAAATGTAACTGGAAGCTGCGCGCCGGCCCCGGGAAATGCTGCGAGCCATGCGCAGGCGGGAATTCCGAACGGCTTAGAAAGACCACAAAATCCCACGCGACCGTTTGTGTGTCTTTC
>JAIXUS010000023.1 GCA_027483445.1 Bacteroidota bacterium
CCTCGGATTTTCGCCTATGAAAACGATATGTTATACTCATTTTCGATTCCGGCCTATTTCAACAAAGGCTCACGGGCATACATCAATCTCGAATACAATCTCGGCCGCAACATCGATATTTGGGTGCGTTACGCCCGATTCTTCTACACCGACCAAAGCGAAACCGGCTCTGGATTAACCGAGTCGGTCGGCCCCGTTCGTTCCGATTTTCGCATTCAAATGCGGGTAAAATTCTGAGGTCTCACAAGGCTCAACTTTCATTCAGCATTCTCGGGTTAAAGATGATTTTTCCTTCGGGCGCCTGCCTTGTTAACATTCGCGTTCGCTGAGGCCCCATCAACAGGCACCGCGTCTTTCGCTCATACTCCTCACCCTAATCGCTACGCGCTTAGTGTTGCGGGGTATCCGCTTCAGCCGCTGGCGCATAAACCCGCGATTGACCGTACAATCAGCCCAGATTCTTCAATTCGTCCTGAACAAAAGCTGCCAGATTCTGGATGTAATGTGGAGAAAAATCAAATGAAATACCGGCCATTTCGTAAAGCTCGGGTAGTGAAAACGTGTACCCTGCTGTTAAAGCATTTGCATAGGCTCCCAACGCCGATTGGGGGTTTGAACGGTAGTTTTTCCAAATACCGATGGCCGCCAATTGAGCAATCCCGTATTCGATGTAATAAAACGGAACCTCAAATATGTGCAACTGACGATGCCAACCATAAGGTTCAAATTCCGAAAGGCCATCGCGGTTTACCACTTGGCCCCCAAAACGCCTGAATTTGCTGATCCATGCCTGCTGGCGTTCCTCGGCGCTGTGCTCCGGATGCGTATAAACCCAATGCTGGAATGCATCCACTGTGGCAATCCATGGAAGGATAGAGAGAATTTTTTCGAGCTGATAGCGTTTTGCGCGCTTAAGTTCCTCCGGATTCGGGAAGAAAATGTCCCAATGATCCATAGATATTAGCTCCATAGCCATTGAAGCAACCTCCGCAATTTCCGAAGGGGTATGCTTGAAGCCTGTGA
Source organism: Bacteroidota bacterium (assembly GCA_027483445.1). GTDB lineage: Bacteria > Bacteroidota > Bacteroidia > M30B66 > M30B66 > CAMCXT01. The sequence goes on from JAIXUS010000023.1 coordinate 1,024, forward strand.
TTTCCAATGGGTTACTTAACCACGAATGGATGGCATGCCCTCCTTCATGCATCATGGTAATCATATCGCGCAACGATCCGGCCGAGTTCATGAAGATGAATGGCAAACCGCTTTCGTACAGCGGGTAATTGTATCCGCCCGGAGCTTTGCCAATGCGCGAATCCAAGTCAAAATGCCCCTTCTCATTCATGGTTCTGATTACCTTTCCAAACTCCCAATCGAGGCGTTCAAAAACCTGTTCGGTTTTGGCAATAAGATCCGACTGGCCTTTATACGGTTTTAAGGGAGGAAGCAAGTCTGGGTCAACATCCAAATCCCAAGGCTTAAGCTCTTCATAGCCCAGCTTCAGCTTTCGCTCCTGTTCAAAACCTTCGATGAGTGGAACAATATGTTTTTCAACGCTGTCGTGGAAATCAAAACAGGCTTGTGGGCTATAGTCAAAACGCCCGAGCGCATCAAACATGTAATCTCTGAAGTTCTCATAGCCTGCATTCTTGGCCACTGTGTGACGCAGTTGAAAGAGTTCTTCAAAAAGGCCTTCCAGTTTTTCTTTGTCGTTGAGCCGGCGCCGGTTAATTTTGAGGTAGACCTCTTCTCTTCTGGCTCGATTCGACGATTTAAGTTCCAATGCTGCCTGCTGAAAGGTGAGCTCTTTGTCATCTAAAACCACCGTCATTTCGCCGGAAATCTGACCATAAGTATTGCTCAGTGTCTGAATTTCGGTTAGTAGAGGAATGTTTTCCTCCCTGAATAAGGCAACCTCTTTTCTAAGCCCCCTCAAATAAACCGTTAAGCCTTGAATAGGAGGGAGGTCGCTGAGAAATGGATTATCGAGCAGTTTTCGGTTTAGCTTATCGCTGTAGGAGGCTAAATGGGGCTCAATTTCGCGGATGAAAAAGTTGAGTGACTCGCGTTTGGCCTCATTGTTCGTGTCGCAAGTTTGCCGAATGTAACGCCAGCCCAAATCCTCCTGCAATTGAGCATCGAGCGCGCTTCTGTCTTTCATCCATTGAAACAGATCATCACCCGAGGTGATTTCCCGGTTCAGTAATGCTTCAAAGCGCGATTCCAGTTCAGCCCAGCTCTTCACCGATGGCTCATTGAGCCCGGCCTCCAACGACTTCATCATTTTTACAATCAGGCGCCCGTTTTACGGACAGTTTGCGTTTTTGCCATTCCTTTGGTTGAGGCTTTTGGCGCTGCGGCTTTTGGCGTTTCCTTTGGCTTCGTTGCAGGTTTAGGGGTTGCCGCTGCCTTGTCTACGGTTTTTTCTGCATCACCTTCAGCCGATGGAGCTTCTGCATCCAGATTGCCGTTGGCATCCAATAAAGCATACCATAAAAACACCTTCTTCATATCGGAAGTGTAAACCCGATCTTCGGAATAATCCTTAACCGAGTCGGCAAAAGCTTTGCGAACAACCTGCGGTTCTGCTTTAGGTGCCGGGATTTCAATTCCTGCAGCCCGAATCGATTTAAATACCTTCTTCAGCGGAATGTCCTCAGAGTTTCCATAAATGCTGATGTCGTCCAGGGCGCTCACTTTAGCACTGGCGTGAACGGGAAGTCTTTTCTTATCGACCAATGATTCCACAACCAAACCGTTTCTCGATTGGGCAATCACTTTATACAAGCCCGACATGCCGGAAACGGCAATAATTCCAGTTAAATCCATATTACAATGTCAATTGGTGCAAACCTAAGTTAAATCCCTCTTATCCCAAAAAACTTGTAGGATTAGTGTTGAATCTGCAAACGAGCGTACCCCGTTTCTTTCTGACCAACCCAATGGATTAGGTAAAGCCCTTGCTGAATTCCGTTTATCGAGAAAACACCTTGCTCGTCGGGGTAAATTTCGGCGACGGTTTGACCTGTAAGGCTTAGCAGCACCGCCTTATCAGCCGGGTTTCCACGAATCTGAAAGTTACTCTGGGTTGGGTTGGGGTAAAGAACACGTTCTTCCACAAGCGCCTTTACCTGAAGAACTTGCCCCTGCTGAGCATAAAATGAAGCCGATTGCTCTGCGGAGGCGAGTAGTTCCTCAAGGCTCCTTCCTGCCAACAGACTAAAGGCCACTGTTACAGAGTCGCCGGGGCTAAGCGAAATGGCTGAGGCGCTTAACACAGAAAGCACGTCGGTTCCGTTTGCTCCTGCTCCAGTGGTAAAGCGATTGGTGGTTAAGCTTTGGAATTTATCGGCGCTTGAATACCCGTCAAACATGTTTATTCCTCCTGCTCCTCCCGGAACATTATCGATAGCGTGGCAAACCGGGGATTGGGCAGTAAGTAACCCAATTCCGGTGTACACCGAGTCGACCGGCAATGTGTGCACGTAGGCACATCGCTCTGAAGAAGAATAGTTGGTTGCATTAGAACCTGGATCAATCAAGTCCCAATCTGCAAAAAGCCCAGCGGCCATGTTGCTGTAACTCTCCGAACCCGTATTTTTTATTTGGTATTCGAGAATGATAAAGTTGCGGTTTTCAGTTGCGGAATCACTGATGGCCCGTTGTTTAATCAAAAGCGGAAAATCGGGTTGAGTTCCAGCGAACAGTCCTCGATACTGAAGGCTGCTTCCTTCGAAAGGTGCATTTTGATGAATTCTCCATACAGCCTGGAAATCATTGTCGGCTTGTGGAGTGCCTCTCAGCCTGTCGGCCACCCGCGATTCATCAAGGCCAACCATAAGCCCTCCTTCGTAAAGCAAGTCCTGCAGGTTTTTGTATTGAAAACCAAGCCCACGCAATGAGCCTGTTCCCCTCACACCGAAAAGCCCTGAAGAGCCAACCGAAATGGCGATATCGTTGTGCTCGATATTTACAAAATCGGCATGCAGGCTCAAGTTGTAAAACTGACTTCTCACCACGCCATCGGCTTCGAATTCAAAACGAATCACGGCTGTTTGGTTTAGTGGGACATTTTCGGCGATTCGGAATTTTAAGGGGGTGTTTTCCAGTGAAATGCTTTCCATACCGGCAATCGCGCCCAGATTTCGCTCGGTTTCCAGAGGAATCAGGAAGCCATCCACAGAGAAATTGCGGAGAATAACATTATTGGCACCATAGAGATAGTTGGTAATCAAACCCCTGATTTCGAGGGTGTCGCCCGGAAGGAACTGATTGTCGTTGCCGTCGCTGGCGATTATTTCATGCAAAACCGGTGCGGGAATTCCGGTGGTGGTAAGGGCTTTGAATATGTTGATACGGCCATCACCCATTAAGCCCTGCCAAGGTAAATTAAAAGGAAGTGTATCAATCTTATCTGCGGTAACTTTAAGGCGCTCACCAATTTGACGGCTGTTTTCGTTGGGAAACGCCGAGCGAAGTATTCCTGCGCACCCGGCAACAAGCGGCGAAGCCATTGAAGTGCCGCCACTGTATAGGTATCCTCCATTCGCCCAGGTTGAAAGCACCAAATCTCCGGGGGCATACGCATCAAGGAAAAACCCGAAATTGGAGAAATCCGATTTATGGTCTTCGGCATTCGTCGAACCCACCGCAAAGGCATAGGGGTAGGCCGATGGATAAAAGGGCGTATTGTTGCTATTGTTGCCTGCTCCGCAAAACACAATACAGTCGAGATTTACGCTCACATACCGCAAGATTTCTTCGTTGATTGGGCTGTATTGGGTTCCGCCCCAGGAGCAATTGATAATTTTATATCCCTTTTCGGCACAATATACAAGTCCATCGTAGGCTCCTGTTAGGCTTCCATTGCTATTGGCGATCTTCACATGAACAAACCGGCAGTTGAAGCCACTTCCGGCCATTCCAGTTGTGTTGTCGGCTACTGCCGATGACAATCCGGTAACATGCTGACCGTGAAAGTTTCCGTCGCTGGTTGGATTGTTGTCATCATTTCCGGTGTCCCAACCTAAAAAATTGTCGATGAATCCGTCCTGATCATCGTCAACGCCGTTTTCTGGATCGGCCCAGTTTCTGGCAATATTTGCCGATAGATCGGGGTGGTTGGGGTCAATGCCGGTATCTGTAATTCCAATAATAGTAGCCGTGTCGCCGCGGTGGATGTCCCATGCCGCAAAAGCCTGAATTTTCTGTAAGCCATACTGAACCCCAACCGAATCGTCGTTGGGCACATAGCTTAGCTCCGGAAGAAAATGAGGTTCGGCGTGTTTTATCCATTTGATCTTCGATAGCCGACTAAGCACTTCATCCACAGCGAGATTTTCATCAAAACTCGCGCTAAGCATAAGACTTAGGTCTCCTGCCCGCTCCTTGAATGCACCTGTACGAGGCTTTTGGGCATTGGGAAACCGAAGCTTCACATTCCAGCTATCGAGGCTTCGAACCGTTTCAGGCCAGGGAAGCGCTGCAATACCGCCCTGTTCGAGGGTAATTCTCATTTCTTCTTTGAGCCAAAGCTCCACTTTCCCCGAAATGTAGGCGTCAGAGTACTTGCTGCTCCTTAGCTGTGTTTGCGCAAAGGTTTGCTGTATCCAGCAGAAGAGCAATATCCAACACCATTCTTGGCCTCTTTTCATGGTTTAAAAATACAAAGCATCCTTCAGTAGAACAGCATTCTAGCCGATTAGTTTTAGCAGGTTGTTCCGTGGGGGCATCCGCTACGCGGGGATGGCTATAAATTAATTTGACTATTTTATCGACATTGTTTTATATTTGACCAAAATTCAGTCAATGATTTCAGTCAATCTCAAGTTTCTCCGAAAGGCATCAGGCAAATCGCAAGAAGAGGTAGCGCAGGATTTGCAAATTAAGCGAACCACTTTGAGTGGATACGAGAATGGCTCGGCCGAGCCCAATGCTGAAAACTTAGTTAGAATTGCAGACTATTACGGGATTTCTGTTGACCAGCTGCTCAGAAGCGACTTATCAACCGGAAACGCTGCTGTGCCTCAAAGTCAGGCTCAGTTTGTATCCGGCGCTCAGCTTCGCGTTATTGCTACAACTGTGAATTCCGACAATATCGAGAACGTCGAACTTGTACCTGTAAAAGCCCGTGCAGGCTACACCAGCGGTTATGCTGACCCTGATTACATCCGTGTTCTCCCGACTTTCCAGCTTCCATTTTTAAGCCCATCGCGGAAGTATCGCACCTTCCCCATCGTTGGCGACTCTATGCCTCCTGTTTCTGATGGGTCATGGGTTACGGGTGAATATCTGGAGAACTGGAACTTTATCAAAAGTGGCAATCCTTATATCATTGTTACCAAAGACGATGGCATCGTATTTAAAGTGGTTTACAACCAAATCGACGATGATCAGTCTTTGCTGCTGTGTTCTACCAATCCGATTTATGAGCCATACTCAGTCCACGTTTCACAGGTACTCGAGGTATGGAAGTTCACGCATTACATCAGTGCGGAATTGCCGGAACCGAATCTCGATCGGTCGGGGCTTTCTCAAACGGTACTTCAGCTTCAACGAGATATGAAGCGATTGCAGAATCAGTTTCAGGACAAGAAATAAAAAGGGCCGGAAATCTTGAGTTTTCCGGCCCTTTTCAATATTTATTCGGGAAGCTTAATTCACAACAAACGGAATTCCAGCGCTGTTTTTAGCACCGTTCAACTGAACACGGTAGATGCCTTTCGGTAAAGTGTCGGCATTCAGGTCGATTATGTTTACACCATTGCCTGAAGCTTCGCGGCGGTGCATCACCACTCTTCCTGTGATGTCGAGAATTTGCAGTTGAAGTGTTTCGCCATTGCCCATCCAGCTGATGCGGAATGCGCCGTTGGTTGGATTCGGAAACACTGAGAGGTGCATGTTAACCGCCTGATTCACAGAGGTAGTGGTATCATAGCATGGTGTGGCTGGATTATCAACTTTGCTCATGGTTAAAAAGTCGATGTAACAAGCGTAATCGGGCTGATCTACGAAAGGGTTACGGTTGGTTTGCACGCTGTCGAGAAAGTCATTGCGCGAAACATCAAATCCATCTGGTGGATATTGGAAATGCCATTTCTTAATTACGTTTTGATCCTGTGGATAGGAAATCGGAGTATTTAAACACTGCTTCCCAACAGGATTGTTGAAGTTAAAGGAAGCAGCAGGGCCATTGTAGCAAGTCGCCATGTACATCAACGCACGTGCTGCGCGGCCCTTATGCTGATCGCGGGGTTCGTAAACGCGACGCCCGCTGGCATCCAGACCCAAAGTACCTTCAAGGAAGTTAACTTCAACCGTAACTACCTCGCCAAAAGGGTAATTGCAACGGATGTCGTTTACATTGGTCTGGCGTGCGGGATAGAGGTTATGGTAGTCGTTGTATTCCGGCTGTTCAGGGTTATCGGCCGGGAATGAAGGCATCCAGCTATGCGGGAAGGTGTGCTCGCGGCTGTATCCGGTGCCTGTCCAGTCAAATGGATTGTTAAACAGCTTGGTTTCTCCGCTGTATGCACAATTGATAACCCTTGTAAATGTGTTGGCTCCTACGACTGCAAAAGTATCGCGGGCTTGCCACAGATTTACCATGATTGGTGCGTAGTTGCTGTAAAAAATCGAATTATGCGGGTTGATTACTCCCTTTAAATCAGTAACGAATGAAGATGACGATGTGTTGACCGTGTTGTATTCGTTGGCATTCACCATTGTAGCCGGACTTACCACGGTAATCGGGGTGGCTTGATCACGGTAATTGGTAAAGCTTCCTCCGCCACTGTATGGATAAGCCGCAAAATAATAGGTCTTACCCGCCAGGACGTACCGTGCGTTCACTTCAAATGAAGCCTCATCTGGGCGACCGCTATACACAACTTTTGCATTTCCAACACTCATTCCTCGTGAATACGTTTGGCCATCCGCCGGCGGCGTTGTAATTGGACTGCCTTCACTGCGCAATACAACATAACCTCCAAGTACATCTTCACTTAGGATTGAGCCGGTAATCGACAATACCGTTCTGTAACTTTTGTTCACCAAAGTCTCAAGGTTGTTCACAGCTGATGCAGGCTCGGTAGCCAATGTTCCATTAACTCCATAGAGTGTAAAGCTGAATTGAGCATCATCAGGATCATTGCTTTCTAGGGTAATCTCTGCCACATTTGTTCCTGGAGTTGATGGCTGGAAGCTCAGCACCAGATCTACGCTCTCTCCCGGATTTACCGTGAATGGTAAGGTTGGTGAAGTTACGCTGTAGGCTGAGGCATTATCACCGTCGAAAGTAACGGCTGAAACCACCAAATCTTCGTTAGAGCCCAAGTTGTTTACCGAAAATGTTACTGAAGAGCTGCTGAATGGTGTACAAATTCCGCCATTTAGAATGGTTATGTTAGACTGTTGTACTTCAATGCTGGCTTCCTGAACCAAAGGAACTGCGATACTGATTTCGTCAAGTTTTACATTCGAGCCAGGTAGTTTATCTTCAAAGAAAAATCGAATATAACGACTTAATGGGTTTGACGGTGTTACCTGATCTGCAATGCAAGCGCCTATGCTAAGATCATTATCAACGTAAGTGGCCATATTAATGTAATTTATCCCATCGACCGATTCCTGAACCACAAAGGTTCCCTCAAATGGGCTTCCACTGGTGGAGCCGCCAATTTCGTAACTTATCAATCCGGGTTGCTGGCCAAGAAACACTACAAGAGCCTCATCATCAGCATCCAGACGTAATGAAGAAATTTCATCACATGCTGAGCTCCCAGTATAATTTGTTGCTCCTGAGCCTCCTGTTGGAATGAATGTCCAGCCATTAGGTGGAGCTGCTCCGGTACAGTCCCATGAAGTAGGTACTGAAGTTTGTGCATCTAGCTGATTGAGCATCAGCACAGATGTAACGAGTGTTAGCAGTTTTTTCATGTATGTTTTTTGTTGAATTAATTTTTTGCGGCTGTGAAAAGCCCTGATGAACTGTCGATGTTGGTTTGAATCCGTTTGAATGTAAAGGCCTCATTCTCTATCGATTCGATGCGATAGCGCTGACGAAGGATGCGAGTTACTATGGTGTTTGAAGGTACGCTGGATTTAATTTGGCTTACAGAGAACTCATCTCCCTTTATTTCAAAGCGGAATGTATCTCTGAGGTCGGGACGAAGAGTGTCGGCATAATCCAGAAAGTACACGCCGGTACAGGTAGCTGTGTAGGCTTGTTCACAGGGCAAAAACTCAATCCTGTGTGAATCACCATCAATGGCAATATC
>JAIXUS010000053.1 GCA_027483445.1 Bacteroidota bacterium
GAAATATGGAAAACTCCACCCTCACCCACGAGGCTGCCAGGAGTTTCCCACATTTCAACAGGACACAATCAACAAAACTTTATATTTTTGATTGTAGCTAATTAAGGGGAGGCTTCAAACAAGCCCCACCTTTTGTAACTGAACCCTAATTCAATTGATCCACCAATGAGCTTCTGGCGGTTAAGGTATTGATTTATTGGCCCATTCACAGCCAAATTAGCAAGCGAAACCTCGAGAGAATATTTAAATTTATATTGTTTCTTGAATTTAATTGAGGCTGTTCGCGCAAGAAATTTCTCACATCCACAATCAGGATAGGCTTGCAATATTCTATTGGCTTCCAAAGCCAACTTGTTTAAGGCCGGGAGGTTCTGTTCAATAGCAAACAAAATAGCCTGCCAATAAAATGTCAGCAAATCCTTTTCGGATGGAGTTAATACCGCATATTGAATGTTATACATAACTCTGTCGGAAGCCTCTTGCCATTTTTTCAAATGATCTAGCCCAATAACGCCACATTCTAAGCTTGGAGACTGAAGAGCTTCAATAACATCTACATTGAAAAAATCTTTATCATTTTGTATATCATTCAAAATTAACTTGAAATCTCCAAAAACAAATGAGAGAAGATGTGTTTCACCTGTGGTCAGTAATCTATTAACATTCCAAATTTCACCGTGAAAGATATTTGCAGTTAGCGTTCTAATTGCTTTTCGCAAAGCTGAAGTGTCGTCATTAACTATTAATTGATCAAGTTTCTTTCTTTCTAAACAAATATCTTGATGAAAGTAATTGTGTGGTGAATCGTAAATAAAAAGAGTATCAGTATTAATGACCTGTGAGTGCGCAATTTGGGGACGCACCAATAATACTCCAAGAAGGATTTCGATAAATACAACAGTAAATCTGGTTAGCAAAACCTCCATAATTATCTTAAACTACAATCAATAATAAAGACACTCATCTCGATTTAAACAACATGAGCAAAATTAGGTTTGCATTTCTCTAAACTAAGAATTCAAAAGTAAATCACGAATCAGCGGTTTGAAAAACAAACAAGCAGCACCCACCATTTAAAGCAGTAGTTACTAAAAGCTTATCAATATATATTACTTCTAATGTTGATTTCAGGCCATCAAACTCAACACCATGAATGGTCGACTAATCTTGGGAAAGGTCGATTCAAGGCATTCACACATTATGAATCCCCTACTCCATCAACATCACCGAACCTTTGTACACCTTGTAATCAAAGTCCTTTTTGCTTCTTCCGCGAACCAGCCAAGTATACACTCCAGGGTAAGCATTGAGTCCATCCCAACCCTTCTCCATATAGCGTGTAGAATACAACATTTCGCCCCAGCGATTAAACACCTGAAAGGTAAAGTCTTCCTCATCAAAACCGGTACAAACCGGTACAAACACATCGTTCAGGCCATCTCCATTCGGACTAAATGCACTGGGAATGTACATCATAAAGTCTTCATACACAGTTACCGTATCGAAGCGTTTAGCCTCGCAACCTTCCGCAGTAATCGCTTCATAAACAATCAAATAATTACCCGGAAGCTCGAAGCGATGTGATACGATTGCTGAATCGATTGTCCCGACTGTCTCAATGGTCCAACTGTGTGAAATGGCATTGTCGGTAAGGCCTGTAAAGGTAACGATGGGATTACTTAACGTAGTGGCTTCGGGGCTAATACTGTAACTCAAATTCGCCCGGGAAAGCATTTCGATAGGTTCAGATAAAGAGGCTGTACCTGTACACCCAATTACATCAGTTAATGTAAGCGATACATAATAAGTACCCGGCTCAGTGTATTGATACGTTGGAGCTGCAGAGCTGGAGCCATCGCCATTGCCGAAATTCCACTGGTAAACAAACGGCCCAATGCCTTGGCTAGAAGCGCTAAAGTTTATGCGGTCGGGAATGCAAGCAATATTGGTGGAAGCCGACACTTGGGGTATCGGGAAGGGGCGCACCTGCACGTTCACACTGGCAGCCATGTTCGCTCCCGGACAAGGTGAGGTGGTTGTAACGGTATAGTTCCCTGTCGACGTTACGGTGATGTCGCGCGTGGTTTCTCCAGTGCTCCATAAGTAAGTCAAAGCCTGAGAAGAGCTTAGCGTGACCGAGTCGCCTTCACAAACGTCTAAGGGCCCTAAAGCCGTGATGACTGGCTGAACAGACAAAGGAATAACGTTTACCTGAATCGGATTTGAATTGACTGATGTACAACCATTTCCATCTGTTACAGTAGCGGTATATTGGCCAGAGGTGTTTACCTCAATTGGAGAACCGACTTGACCACTGTTCCAACTCACCAGGCCGATTCCTGTAGCTTGTAAGGTAACCGAGCCGCCTTCGCAAAAGGCAACATCACCTGTAGCACTCACAAATGGCGGCGCTGGTGGCGGAAACACATTCACAACCGTTGAGGCTGAAGGCAAAGAAGGACATCCATTAAAATCGACGATGGAAACACTGAAATTTCCTGACATTACCGGAGAAATGGTTGGCGTGGTGGCGCCATTGCTCCAGTTATAAGACTGAGCAGCCACAGTGCTTAGCGTTACGGCATTACCTTGACAAAAACTCAATGGACCTGACGCACTTATAACCGGCACAGCAGGTTGTGGATGAAGCGTAGTTGTAAATGGCAAAGAGCCTGGGCTTGTACATCCATTTGCATCGGTTATGGAAACTGTAAATGTTCCACTTTGGTTAACAGTAATATTTTGGGTGATGGCTCCATTACTCCATGCATAACTTGCGGCCTGAGGAGCTTGAAGAACGGTACTTCCACCAGGGCAAAAGCTTGGGGAACCTTGCGCGGTGATGACAGGTGTTGACGGATTGGGATTTACGGTAACAACTATAGCGCTGCTTGTATTCTGGCATCCATTGGCGTCGCTGATGGTCACGGAATAACTACCAGAGCTGTTTACAGTAATCGAAGCCGTACTGGCGCCATTCGACCAATTGTATGCTGATGCTGCGCTGGAATTAAGCTGTACGGAACCACCCTGACAAAAGGTCACAGCACCTGCAGGCGTGATAATCGGTGCCGGAGGACCCGGGGTAACGGTTACAGTTGCAGGTGCAGAAGATGGTGATGTACAACCATTGGCATCGGTGAGGGTAACCGAATAATTGCCGCTTTGGTTTACCGTAATTGAACTGCCTGTTTGACCATTGGACCATTGGTAGCTCACACCTCCGCTTACACTGAGCGTAACATTTCCACCTTGACAAAATGTGAGCGGACCCGAAGCTACTATAACCGGCGGATTAGGCTGATTAAACACAGTAACCGTGATGGGCGGAGAAGGCGGTGATACGCAGCCGTTGGCATCAGTTACGGTTAATGAGTAATTGGTAGTTGAAAGCGGAGTAGCTACCGGATTGGCTATGCTTGCGTTGTTCAGCCCCGTGGCCGGACTCCATTGGAAGGTAGCACCACCCGCTCCGTTGAGTTGTGCGCCGGTACCTGAACAATTGGCCGCCCCAACACCCGGATCAGCAGTTGGCAGCGGGTTTACGGTAACCAATACATCATCGGTATCTGTGCAGCCTTGCGCGTTGGTTACCGTTAAAACGTATGAGGTAGTAATGGGTGCCGAAACACTTGGGGTAGCTACTGTTGACGAACTCAAACCCACCGTTGGAGACCATGAATAGGACGTTCCACCGGAACCCTGCAAAGTAACGCTCGATCCGATGCAATGCGCCAGGTTAGGACCGGCTTCGGCAACCGGCACCGGGTGTACAGTAATTGTTTGAGAGGCCGTAGCAGGACAACCAGCAGTACCATTGGTAGAGGTAACAGTATATGTGGTTGTGGTTGTAGGAGAAACAGTAACTGTAGCACCTGTTGTGGCAGCAAAGCCTGATGTTGCTAACCAATTGAAGGGATTTGTAGAACCTGATGCGGTTAAAGTAACATCAGCACCGGGGCAAATAGCTGTAGTTGAAGCAGAAATGGTAAGAGGGGGCGCAACCTCAAGACCTACACTTACAGTGCCTGAGCCGGAGCATCCATTGGCGTCGGTTACTGTTAAGGTGTAAGTGGTGGCTGCAGCAGGAGTAGCGATTGCAGGGTTGACAGTTGGGTTGGAAATACCAGCAACGGGCGCCCAGCTGTAGGCTGCGTAGCCAGCTGGGCCGGTAAGTGTAACGGGGCTTCCGGCGCATACAGTGGCCAGTGAGGCTGTTGGTATTACTGTAAATGGTGGAATTACGGTTACAGTAACAGGAATGCGGGGCGAAGGGCAACCATTAATTGTGGTTTGAACCCAATACGTTGTTGTAGTATTTAAAACCGGTGTGGTATAGTTAGGGCCTATTCCAATAAATGAAGCCGCCGTTTGGGTGAGGTACCACCGAATAATACCGCCGCCTGTTGCTGTTAACGTTGCAGTTTGCCCTGCACAAATGGTTGCCCCTTGCGCCGAAATCATTCCCGGTGAGTTGGGGTTGGAAATCACCGTTACCGGATAATCTTCCGTTTCGCCATAGTTTTCTTGTGTACAAGGCCCGGCCGGCACTGTAGCGAATGCTGATCGAACACGCATTCGGGTAACACCCGGCAAGGCGGAGGCCGGAACTGATATATTGGCCGTAAAAACCTGAAATCCTGATATGCCTGAGTCATACCCTAATTCCCCACAACCGGCAGTAGTAGAGTTGTCGAAAACCCCGTCCTGATTCCAATCGAACCATATCTTAAATCCTTGCGCAAACTGCGAACCGGCTATTTGTCCGGGATTACACTGAACATTGAGTGTAAATGTAGAACCGGCATTTACGGTAAGCATCATGCCAGAATAAAACGTGTAATTGTTGGGCAGAGCAGAATTACAGTCTGTATTCATGTTGGAAATATTGGTTACCGCGCCGGTAGTCCAAAAATTTTCAATGTTATCGTCTGTAACTCCAGGATTGAAGCATGCATTTAGGTAGGTAGGTAAGCAATACTGGGCCAAAACTGCGTTCCACGGCGTCATCACAAAACCGCCCGCAAACAGCAAAAAAACAAGCCAATGTACCCTGTGTAAAGATTTCAAGCCCACGGTGCTAAGTTAACGTAATGTGTTTCAAATTGCAAGTGTCCTTTGGCGGGGTCGCAAAAATTTTGCATTCCTGGCAATAAAGATTGCTCCACAAGGCTTTTCGCTGCGTGTTTAACAAAATTTACCCCGTTTGGTTCAATTCGTGTTACCCGACATTTGCCTCAGAATGTTGTCTAATTCAGATTCGGTGTTTCGTAGCTTCTCCTGACAAATTGCCATTAAAACCGAAGCACGACGCACTTTTTCGGCCAAGGCATCAACCGAAACAGCATCGTTGCCAATAGCATCGGCAATCGACTTGAGTTCGGCGAACGCTTCTTCATAGCTCAACTCATTTTTTGCGCTTTGCTCCTTCTTGGCCATACTTTATTGTTTTGTCTAGAACTTCTATGGTTGCGGTTCCTCCGGCGAAGATAAGTGCAGCCTGCCCATTTTCCAAGGCTTCAAGACTGGTAATCATTTTTCCCTGCTGCTCAACCATTACGAACCCACGTTTTAAAATCGAGTCGGGGCCTAGCAGGGTCATCAAATTTTCCATTTGCCGCAAAGCCTCCTTTCGCCGAACCATCAGCTGAATTGCCGATGCTGGTAATTGTTCGGCAAGCGGAACTAACAATCGTTGCTGTAATTCGAGCTTCGATTGAGGCAAAGTTTGCAAACGCAATTGTTGAATCTGTAGCTGTGCGGAGGCTTTTTGCAGACTCTGCCGAACTACTGTACTAAAATTCTCACGCAATTGTGCTGTATTTCTTTGTGTTTCCCGCAGGCGGGAGGATGACTCCGAACGCACCTCGAGCGACAGTTGGGTTAACCAGCGGGCGTGTGTGCGTACTTTTTGTTGCACCTGCAAAAGAATCTGTTGCATAAATGCCGACAAGAGTTCTTCAAACCGGCGGTTGTGCGCCAAAATGAATTCAGCCGCTTTGGTTGGCGTTTTCACAGGCGCATGGGCAACACTGTCGGTAAGTGAAACATCCTTCAAATGGCCGATTCCGGTAATCACCGGCAAGGGGAAACGGGCTACGGCCTTCACCAAAGGATAGGCATCGTATAACAAGAAATCGGTTTGAGCCCCGCCGCCCCGAACCATAACCACGGCGTCGAACGCAGTGGACCGGTTGAAAATCTCTACCAGCTTTTCGACCAGTGAGCTCGCATGCTGCTCTCCCTGAACCCGCACACCAAATATTTGAACCTGAAACTGATACCCAAACTCGTTGTCGCGAAGCGTATGAAGAAAATCCTGCAACCCGGCACTCTGTTCAGAGGAAATAACAGCAATACGTTGAATAACAGCAGGTAACTGAAGCTGATGATTTCGGGTGATAAGTCTTTCTCCATTCCATCGAACAGCATCGGGATTCTCGGCCAGCAACCGTTCAATAGTACGCTGACGCTGTTGCTGCATTTGCCCCAGAGTGAAATTACTGTCGAGGCCTCTCATCAACAACTTAAGTCCTCGTACCGCGTGGAAACTCACACTCACCCGCATCAGCACCTCCATGCCGTTATCTAGCTCGCGGCCGGTTTGCTCTTTAAAATGCAACGTTTGTGCATAAGCTTCCTGAAACCCAACACAAGAAACCTCCGCCGATATGCTGCGGGTCTCTGCATCCTTCTCAACCAAATGAAAATACAGCTGCCTCCGATCATGATAAATCTTCAGGTTTGAAACCTCCGCAATTACCCACCAGTCGCGATCACCGAATTGTCGCTGAATGCCATCCGCCAACAGGCGGGCAAATTCGCTCAAACGCAAAGCCTGATTCATGAGATTTTACCAGCACAAGATAAAGCTTTGTACCTTTTGGCCATGAATAAATCCCTGTTCCTCTTTTTTCTCGGCTTTGCGAATGTTGCATTGGCTCAACCAGAATGGGTAAAATCGGCCGTTTGGTATCAGATCTTTCCGGAGCGCTTTCGCAATGGCGACCCTTCAAACGACCCAACTCTGGCCGACCAGTTTGGAGCCTGGCCGCACGATACCACCGGCCCCTGGAAAATTCATCCGTGGACATCCGACTGGTATGTTTTACAGCCCTGGGAACAGGCCAATGGGAAAGGCTATTCGTTTAATATTACGCGCCGAAGATACGGAGGCGATTTACAAGGCATTATCAATAAAATTCAATACCTCAAAGATTTAGGCGTAAATACGTTGTATTTAAATCCGGTATTTATGGCTCCTTCGCATCATAAATATGACGGTACTCTGTATCATCATATTGATCCAAACTTTGGCCCGGACCCTTCTGGCGACAGGGCTTTGATGCAAAAGGAGAATCCACAAGATCCTACAACATGGGTGTGGACATCGGCCGACAGGCTAGCCTTAAAAATGATCGATACATTGCATAAATCTGGTATTCGGGTTATTTTTGATGGTGTATTTAACCACATGGGAATTACCAGTTTTGCATTTCGTGATGTAGAGGAAAAACGCGAAAAATCGCCGTATGCAAGCTGGTTTACCATCCGCAGTTTTGGAAGTGTAGCCGAGGGAAGACCCCTCGAATATGACGGCTGGTTTGGGGTAAAAGATTTGCCCGAAATTCGTGAAGATGAATCAGGAATTGTTGCCGGTCCCAAAGAATATATTTTTGCCAGCACACTGAGGTGGATGGACCCTAACGGTGATGGAAATCCAAAGGATGGGATAGACGGCTGGCGCCTTGATGTGGCATTTTGCGTTAAGCATGCATTTTGGAAAGATTGGAGAAAGGTTGTAAAAAGCTTAAATCCGCAGGCCTACTTAACCGCAGAAGTAATCGATAGTGTGAGCAAAGTTCGACCTTATCTAGAAGGTGATGAGTTTGATGCGATCATGAATTATAATTTCGGATTTACGTTGGCTGAGTACTTCATCGGGGAAAACCGAATTAGTCCTACAAAGCTCGATAATACGCTGTTTGAACTTAGAAATGCGTATCAAACAGACCCTTATTTAATGATGAATTTATTCGACAGCCACGACACAAACAGAATGGCATCACATGTTGTAAATGGTCAAAGGGTAAAATATTCCGATTGGGGTAAATATTTTGGCTGGTCGAAAGCCGAAAATCCAGCGTATTTAACGCGAAAACCAAGCGAAGAGGAGCGCAAGATTCAGCGTCAGATTTTAGCCTTTATGTTCACTTACCCCGGCGCTCCTATGTTATATTATGGAACCGAAGCCGGAATGTGGGGTGCGAACGACCCCGACTGCCGAAAACCCATGGTGTGGGCAGATTTTAAGCATGAACAGGAATGCACCAATGCTAAAGGACAAGTCATCAGCCCTTGCGGCGATAACAATTTTGATGCTTCACTTTTTGAATATTGTAAAACACTCATCGCTCTAAGAAACAATTATGAAGCACTGCAAAAAGGAAGTTACAAGACCCTTTTCGCCGATGATCAACAAGGGATTTTCGCCTTCGAACGCCGGCTGAACGATCAAGTGATATTTGCATTTTTCCACACCGGAAAATCAACGGCAAAAATTGATTGGCCGGCCTCTGAAAACTTGCCGGTCTTGTTTGATGCGATGAGCAACCGAAAAGTGAGCGCTCCCGACGGCAGATTAATTCTTGAAATTCAGCCCTTTACCTCAATAATCCTTAGGAGCAGCGCCGAATAATACACGGATTAAGATTGGCTCGCTCATTTTCGCAATTTCCAATACATTTAGCCCATGCAACGAAACGCCTGGCTTTTCCTTTTTCTCTGTTGTGCATTATCGTTAAATGCGCAAATTTTGCATCCAACCAATGGAGTGCCCGACCGGCGCAAGACACTGTTCGCGCTTGAACGGGTTATTCTCCACCCTGCTCCGGGAAAAACAGTAAACAATGCGGTTGTTCTCATTCAGGATGGTAAAATTATGGCTGCCGGGAGTAACGTAAAAATCCCTGCCGAAGCCCTGGTAATTAGTCTACCGGGAAAACATATTTACCCCGGCTTTATTGAATTGCAAAGTCAGTATGGATTAGAAAATCCTGCAAAGGGCAATCGTCGCGACTGGAATCCTCAAATGGAAAGGAGTGAACCCGGCCCATACTCCTGGAATCAGGCTATTCGCTCGGAAGTTGATGCGATTGAGCTGTTTAAGGTAAAAGCCCAAGAGGCTGCATCGCTTCGAAAATTTGGAATGGTGGCGGCAGCTACCCAGCAGTCTGATGGCATTGCCCGGGGAAGTGGGGCGTTGGTAAGCTTAGGTGATAGACCAGAGAACGAATCTGTTATTCTTCCACGGGCTTTTGCTGGTTTTTCATTTCAAAAAGGCAGCTCAACACAAGATTACCCAAGTTCTTTTGCGGGCAGTGTAGCTTTACTCCGCCAAACATTTCTCGATGCGCAATGGTATGCCGCGCAAGGCGGGAAATCATACTATAATCGATCGTTGGAAGCTTTGAATGAACAGAAAAAATTACCGGCTCTATTTGAAACCAGAAATTATATGGATGTTTTAAAGGCCGCAGAAATTGGAAAAGAAGCCGGTATTAATTTTACAATTGCCGGAAATGGCGACGAATACCAGGCACTTGAGGCCTTGAAAAAATCCGGAAATACCTTAATTGTACCAGTTAATTTTCCGGAAGCTATAGAACTCGGAGAGGCCTACTCCGTTGAGTCTATTCCACTTTCGTATTTGCTACACTGGGAAGCGGCTCCTGCAAATCCGGCGCTTTTGTATAAATCAGGGATTCCGTTCGCATTGAGTACAAAAGGATCTGACAATGCAGAGGCATTTTTTGCAAATCTTCGAAGAGCAATATTGGCGGGTTTACCGGCAGCAAAGGCCCTTGAGGCTTTAACATTGGTACCGGCTAAATTAATGGGCGTTGAAAGCCAATTGGGGAAGGTTGAACCCGGCTACAGAGCAAGCTTTTTTATTAGTACCGATACACTGTTTGCTCCGGGAAATCAAATTCTGGAGCATTGGGTTGATGGCGTTCGGTATGCCGAAGATGCCGCGTATTACAGCAATTTAAGCGGGGTTTTTCTGGGAATTGACCAACAGGACAGCCTGCGGTTAACGTTAAAATCAAGGTTAACGGGCGGCGACACTGAATTATCGTCGAATGGAAAAAGTCTGAAAGTAAAAAGCACATGGTCGGCCAACAGACTAACCCTGAAATGGAGTGATAGTAAGGGCGCCAATGTGATGAGTTTAAATCTCGACACCTTATCGAAACCGGGCAGACTGAATGGTGTAACCACAGATGAAAACGGAAAAACACGACCAATTACACTCATTAAATCTGAGGATTTAGCCGCCAAACCAGAAAAAAGTGAGTTGCCCGCCTTTGTTCATGCCGACTCTATAATTATTCGGTACCCGCATGTTGGATTTGGATACGTAACTCCACCAAAGGCAGAAACGGTGCTGTTTGAAAATGCGACTGTTTGGACTAACGAGAAGGAAGGAATTAGAAGCAATGCATCAGTGTTGATTTCGAACGGAAAAATCGTCGGTGTTGGCACAAGTGAGGAATTACTGAAATTAGCGGGAAATTCGGCCAATTTGCGAAGAATTGATGCGACTGGAAAACACATCACACCCGGAGTTATTGATGAGCACTCGCACATTGCACTATCGAGGGGCGTTAATGAAGGAACACAAAACAACACGGCTGAGGTGCGCATGGGAGATGCCGTAAACAGCACCGATATAGATATTTACCGACAACTTGCCGGAGGCGTAACGACATCGCAGCTTTTACATGGTTCAGCGAATCCAATTGGCGGCCAATCGGCTGTGATAAAACTACGGTGGGGAAAAACCCCATCAGAGATGCTGTTTGAAAATGCGCCCGGACATATCAAATTTGCGCTGGGCGAAAATGTGAAACAAAGCAATTGGGGCGATAGAAATACGGTTCGCTTCCCTCAAACTAGAATGGGTGTTGAACAGGTGTATTATGATGCCTTTCAGCGAGCAAAAGAGTACCAAACTGCCTGGGAAAATTGGAATAAATTATCGGCATCGGAAAAGGCTAAAAAAGTAGCTCCATACCGCGACCTGGAATTAGAAGCGATGGCTGAAATCATCCGCGGAACGCGCCACATTACTTGCCACAGCTATGTGCAAAGCGAAATAAATATGCTCATGCATGTTGCAGATAGTATGGGATTTAAAGTAAATACATTTACCCATATTTTAGAAGGGTATAAGCTGGCCGATAAAATGAAAAAACATGGGGCCAACGCCTCTTCTTTCTCTGATTGGTGGGCTTATAAATGGGAGGTGAACGATGCCATTCCGTACAATGGGAGTATTTTGAATGCGATGGGTGTAAATACCGGATTTAATTCTGATGATGCAGAAATGGCCAGAAGATTAAATCAGGAAGCCGGGAAAGCTATTTTATACGGAAAAACACCAGAAGAAGAAGCTTTAAAATTCGTTACTCTTAACCCGGCGAAAATGCTAAAAATTGATGACAGAACGGGGAGCCTGGCCCCGGGAAAGGATGCAGATATTGTGGTTTGGAGCCATTCACCGGTTTCGGTGAAAGCAAAAGCTGAATTTACATTTGTGGATGGCATCTGTTATTTCGATCGCACACTCGACGAACAGTTGCAGAAGCAAAATGAAGTCGACAGAGCCAGAATTGTAGCCAAAATGAGCAAGGAAAAAGCTTCGGGAAAAGCATTGAAGCGATTAAGAGCACGAGAAAAACACTATTACACCTGCGAAGACCTGTATCATGAAGAAGAACGACATGTTGTGGAATAATTTCCTAGTAGGAATTTATTTCCTTTTTACTGCGATAAACAACCTAAATGCACAGAATAAATCGATGTTGTTTAGCAATGGGATTGTGCATACAGGCGATGGAGTGGTTTATCAACCGGGCATTATAGGTATTCGCGAGGGAAAAATTGCCTTGTTGGCGGATGGCAGAGTCGTAAAAATAGATCCGGCCGCCTGGGATACCATCATTGACCTGCAAGGAAGTCACGTTTACCCGGGATTTATAGCCCTTAACTCAACCATTGGATTGCGTGAAATCGATGCGGTAAGGGCCACACTCGATTATGCTGAGGTTGGTGAATACAATCCGCATGTGCGTAGTTTACCCGCATTTAATACCGACTCCAGAATAATTCCAACCGTTCGTTCCAATGGTGTTTTAATGGTGCAGGCAGTGCCTCAGGCCGGCGTTATTTCCGGAAGCTCATCGGTGTTCAAATTAGAGGGCTGGAATTGGGAAGATGCGCTGCTTAAAGCTGATGAAGGAATTCATTTGTATTGGCCCGAATATCCGGTATTAAGAAGTGATACCGGACGCTTTGATGCGGTGCTTAGAAAACAACAAGAAATCATTCGTTTTCTACAGGAATCAAAGGCGTACACAAAAACGAATTCTGAGGCGAAAAATTTACGTATGGAAGCCATGCGTGGCATTTGGAATGGAAAACAAAGGTTTTATATCCACTGTAATCGCGCCAGAGATATTGAGGACGCCGTTCGATCCGTAAATCAGCTTGGAATTAATCGTATGGCCATTGTTGGCGGGAGAGAAAGCTATAAGATTACCGATTTGCTGAATAAATTTAATGTGCCAATAATTTTAGAACGAATTCACCGCTTGCCCGATACCGAAGACCAGGCTGTTGATTTTCCTTTCCGACTCCCGAGCATACTCGAAAAAGCAGGGCTCACAGTGGTGCTCACTTATGATGGTGACATGGAAGCGATGGGCACCCGAAATTTAGGGTTCACAGCCGGAACTGCCGCCGCTTACGGATGCAGCGAAGAAACAGCACTTCAGATGATTACGCTCAATGCAGCAAGAGTTCTGGGTATTGACCACCAAACGGGCAGCCTTGCATCCGGTAAGTCGGCCGACTTTTTCATCTCCGAAGGAAATGCACTGGATATGCAGAGTTCACAGGTGAAAATGGCCTTTATTGGAGGGAAAGCCATCGATTTGAACAATGATCAAAAAGCACTTTACCGAAAATACATGACAAAGTATGGATTAAAGCCCAATGAGTAATCGTAAAGTCATCAACAACACATTGCTTTTTTCCTAATTTTGACCACCAATCATCACAGGGCATAGGATGGAATCTCAATCAACACATCAAGAAGAAAACCGCAAGAACCGTCGAATTATTCTCATACTCGGGGTTTTATTGGGTTTGTCTGTCGCCGGGAACATTTACCTTTTTACCCGGACTTCTATGGCGGAAACTACCGTAGTCGAAAGAGAAGCAGAAGTAGACTCACTTGCTGATGTGAAAAAAAGCATTGAAAACGATTATCAGGCTATGACCTTTGAGCTTGACCAGTTTAAAGGGAAAAATATTCAACTCGATAGTCTTTTGGAGGAAGCCAATTCGAAAATCGACGGACAAAAGCGAAAAATCGATCAACTCATAAAAGAAAACAAAGATTTACCATTGATCCGCCGTCAAATGGAAGAACTCCGAATGATTCGTGATCAATACAGAATACAAATTGAGCAACTTATCAAGGAAAATAAAGAACTGAAATTCGAGAATATTAATTTAAGCCAAGAAGTTGACAACCTGAGCAAAACCACCAAACAGCTGAGCGAAAAGGTGGAGCTGGCTTCGGTGCTGAAAACCGAAAATCTCGCGGTGAAAACCATGCGCGAAAAGGGCAAGGGGAAAATGGAGGAAACAGAAAAAGCCAAACGGGTAAGTCGTATTCAAACGGTATTTGTTGTGGCCGAAAATAAAGTCGCCAAAGCAGGAAACAGAGAAGCCGTTTTGCGCATCATCAAGCCCGACGGTTATGTTTTAACAGATGCCAACAACGGGTCGGGAAACTTTACCAAAGAAGATGGTCGCAGCACAGAATACTCCTTGCGACGTATTTTGGAGTATAAAAATGAACGAAGCGAATTGGTGTTTGATTGGGACCAGACTGAAGAACTAAAGCCCGGTTTGTACATGTCGGAAGTTTACCTCGACGGCAAACTGATGGGAGTGAACAAGTTCAGCCTGAAATAATCGATGGATAAGCGTTCCGGTTTACAGCGTATTCCTGAACTGGACGCCCCGAACACAGAATTGAATCAGCATTTTCTGTCGAAGAAAGAGTTGCTCAGAGCGCTTGTTCTCCAAATTCGAAAAGACTTTAACACCGCTGGAATTCCCATAAAATTATTGCTGAATAAAAAATACAGCTTCGAAGCGCTTACCGCGTCGGTAGTGGATGCCTTTGAAAACCAAAGTGCAACAGCTCTTTTTAATTTACTTTACAGAGTTGATATTTCAGAAACTCAACTCCGAAAAGGCATGCCTACTCCCGGGATTGACCCTCAATTGATGGCGGCCCTGATTGTCAAAAGAGAACTGCAAAAAGTGGTTTTACGGAGCTTGTACAGCGCCTCGTCTCCGGAAAGCAACTCAGAAACCGATGAATTAGATTGATTATCAAAATCTTACGAGAGACTATAAATTCCAGAAAAACCATTCATTCAATTTCATTTACCCGGCTATTTCGGCTAATTTTGAGCCGCGTAACTGAAAATCATGGATTCATTCACTTATTTGTCGGCCTCTGAACCGGCAGCCCTTGAAGCACTTTATCAACAATATCGGGAAAATCCGGGAAGCATTGATTCAAGCTGGGCTCAGTTTTTTGAAGGCGTCGATTTCGCCACCCGTCAGTTTCCGATTAAACCATCCAACGGTGCCGGTTCAGGCGAAATTCCTGAAAACTTCAGTAAAGAATTCAAAGTAATCAACCTGATTAACGGTTACAGAGCAAGAGGCCATCTCTTCACCCTTACCAATCCGGTAAGAGAACGCCGCAAGTATACGCCTACACTCGACCATCCGAATTTTGGGCTTGAAGACGGTGATTTGGATACCGTTTTTCAGGCAGGTGCCTTAATTGGCATTGGTGCGGCTAAGTTGCGCGACATTATTACGCATCTCAAAGACACTTACTGCCAGCACATTGGCGTAGAGTACATGTACATCCGCAATACCGAGGTGGTGGAATGGATGCAGAAAAAAATGGAAGGAAGCCGGGGGCGCGCCGTGTATTCGGCAAACGAAAAAAAAGAAATCTACAAGAAACTCAATGATGCCGTAGGTTTTGAATCGTTCCTCGACAAAAAATTTGTTGGTCAGAAACGTTTCTCTTTAGAAGGCTGTGAGGCCTTGATTCCGGCGCTTGATCACATCATTGAACGCGGAACCGATTTAGGAATTCGGGAATATGTGATGGGCATGGCACATCGTGGCCGTTTGAACGTATTAGCCAACATTTTCCAAAAGGATTGCAAGAGCATTTTTACCGAATTTGAAGGAAAGGAATATGATGATGAAGGAGAATTCTCAGGCGATGTGAAATACCACCTGGGCTATTCATCGTACTTCAAAACCCGCGGTGGAGAAGAAATTCGCATGACGCTAGCCCCTAATCCTTCGCACCTCGAAGCTGTGGGTCCGGTAGTTCAGGGAATTGCACGCGCCTTTGCTGATCGCGAGCACAAAGGCGATTACAACCGGATTGCCTCCATCGTTATTCATGGTGATGCCGCCATCGCAGGGCAAGGTGTGGTTTACGAAGCCGTGCAGATGGCCAAACTCGATGGCTATAAAACCGGCGGAACCATTCATATTGTGGTGAATAACCAGGTTGGCTTTACCACAAACTATCTGGACGCGCGAAGCTCAATCTACTGCACCGATGTGGCGAAGGTTACGCTAAGTCCGGTGTTTCATGTGAATGCCGACGACGTTGAGGCGGTTGCCTTTGTGATCGACTTAGCCATGGAATTCCGCCAGAAGTTTCATGGAGATGTCTTCATCGACCTATTGGGCTACCGGAAATACGGACACAATGAAGGCGATGAGCCGCGTTTCACACAACCGATTCTTTACAAGGCCATTGCGCGCCATCCAAACCCAAGGCAAATCTATTTTGAGCGACTCCAACAAGAAGGCGTTTTTAGTAAAGCAGATGCTGATGCGCTTGAACAGCTTCAGCGCGACAAACTGGACGCCGCTCTGGACGCCGCAAGGAAGCAGGAGAAAACAATCATTGTAAACTTCCTTCAGGAGATTTGGGCAAAGTATCAAACCTCAGCGCCCAATGCTTTCGAGCATTCGCCGGAAACCGGAGTGCCGCTAAAAACGCTGAAAGAAATCGCCAAAGCCGTATACACCATTCCCGAAGGCATGAAATTCTTCAAAAAAATGGAGAAGGTACTCATGGACCGACGCGACATGGTGGAGAAAACAGAAGTTCTCGATTGGGGAATGGCTGAGATGTTGGCGTATGGCAGTTTGCTGAAGGATGGCCACCCGGTTCGCTTTTCGGGCCAGGATGTGGAGCGGGGTACCTTTTCGCACCGACACGCTGTTTTAAAAATCGAAGACTCTGAAGAAGAATACGAGCCTTTGAATAACATTTCGAAAGGGCAGGCTGCATTTCAAATCTTCAATTCCTTGCTGAGTGAATATGCAGTGCTGGGCTTCGATTATGGCTACTCATTGGCCACACCCGAAGGCTTAACCGTTTGGGAAGCCCAGTTTGGCGATTTTAACAACGGCGCTCAGATTATCATCGACCAATTCATCAGTTCGGCCGAAGACAAATGGCGAAGCATGAGCGGATTGGTGATGTTGCTGCCCCATGGTTACGAAGGTCAGGGAGCAGAGCACAGTTCGGCCCGTTTGGAGCGCTTCCTCAACCTGAGTGCAGAAAACAACATGGTTGTAGCGAATGTAACCACGCCGGCAAATTACTTCCACCTGATTCGTCGACAGTTAGCCTGGAATTTCCGCAAGCCTTTGGTGTTAATGTCGCCCAAGAGCTTGTTACGCCATCCAAAATGCGTTTCGCCATTGAGCGCCTTAAGTAAGGGGCGTTTTGAGGAAGTTATCGATGATGCTAACGTAAAAGCCACATCGGTACGAAAGCTTGTGTTGTGCAGTGGAAAGCTGTATTACGATTTGCTGGAGGCCAGAGAGCAATCAGGTAAAAATGATGTTGCATTGGTTCGAATAGAGCAGCTTTACCCTTTTCCACAGCAAGCTGTTGATGGCATCATCAAGCGTTACAGCAAAGCCAAGGAGATTGTTTGGGCTCAGGAAGAACCCGAAAACATGGGTGCCTGGATGTATATTCTTCGCAAGCTCCGTCACCTTCCAAATCTCGATGTAGTAGCCCGCAGCGAAAGCGGTTCTCCGGCAACCGGAAGCTCAAAACGCCACGCGGTTGAGCAAAAGGCTTTGGTGGCTAAGGTTCTGAAATAGCTGAAAAGCATCGCATTATAACCCCTGATTTGCAATGCTTTACAGGTTGCGCCAGGGATTGCAGTGAAAAGCCCGCAGCAAAGCGGAGCCGGGCGAGGACTTGCAACGGAAAGCCCGCCCGGGCGCCCTAAAAAATCATGAAAAAAGGAAAATAGATTCCGGCCGCCCCTTTCTACTTTCTACTTTCTACTTTCTACTTTTTACTGCTTCAATCTAGCTTCAACACCGCCATGAACGCCGATTGTGGGATTTCTACCGAGCCCACCTGGCGCATGCGTTTCTTCCCTTCTTTCTGCTTTTCGAGAAGCTTGCGTTTCCGGGAAATGTCGCCGCCGTAGCACTTCGCGGTTACGTCCTTGCGCATGGCTTTTACGGTCTCGCGGGCGATTACCTTGGCGCCGATTGCGGCCTGGATGGCAATTTCGAACTGCTGACGTGGCAGTAATTCCTTGAGCTTTTCGCAGATTTTCTTGCCGAACTCGTAGGCATTGTCGCGGTGGATGAGCGACGACAGGGCATCTACCTGCTCGCCGTTGAGCAGCAAATCGAGCTTTACGAGATGCGAGGCGCGGTAGTCAATCATGTGGTAATCGAACGACGCGTAGCCGCGCGAGATGGTTTTGAGCTTGTCGTAAAAATCGAATACGATTTCGCCGAGCGGCATCTCGAAAATGAGCTCTACGCGGTCGGTGGTGAGGTAATTTTGGTTGATGAGAATGCCGCGCTTTTGAATGCAGAGCGTCATAATGGAACCAATGTACTCGCTTTTGGTGATGACCTGAGCGCGAATGTATGGCTCCTCCACCCGATCGAGTTTTGATGGATCAGGCAAATCGGAAGGGTTATTTACGAGCAATTCCTCCCCTTTAGATGTGAACGCATGGTACGAAACGTTTGGCACTGTGGTGATTACCGTCATGTTGAACTCCCGCTCCAAACGCTCCTGGATAATTTCCATGTGTAACATTCCGAGGAAGCCACAACGGAATCCAAAGCCCAGTGCAGCAGAGCTTTCGGGCTCGAAGGTGAGGGACGCATCGTTGAGTTGCAGCTTCTCCATAGAATAACGCAACTCCTCGTAATCTTCGGTATCGACCGGATAAATGCCGGCAAACACCATTGGTTTCACGTTTTCAAATCCTTCGATGGCCGTTTGGCAGGGGTTTTCGACGTGTGTGATGGTATCGCCCACCTTTACTTCGCGCGCTTCCTTGATGCCCGAAATGAGGTAGCCCACATCTCCGGCGCTCACCACATTTTGCGCTTCAGGCTTTAATCGAAGCCAGCCAATTTCGTCGGCAAAATACTCTTTTCCGGTGGCCACAAATTTTACCCGCTCGCCTTTGCGAATGGTTCCGTTCATGATGCGGAAATAGGCGTATATTCCACGGAATGAGTTGAATACAGAGTCAAAAATCAAGGCTTGCAGCGGAGCATCCGGATCGCCTTTTGGGGCCGGAACGCGGGCCACAATGGCTTCCAGGATGGCATCAACGCCCAAACCGGTTTTGCCGGAAGCCGGAATTATTTCTTCGCGCTTGCAGCCGATTAAATCCACAATTTGGTCTTTCACCTCTTCGGGCATGGCCCCGGGAAGATCCATTTTATTGAGCACCGGAATAATTTCGAGATCGTGTTCTAAAGCCAGGTAAAGATTCGAAATTGTCTGAGCCTGAATTCCTTGAGAAGCATCCACAATGAGCAATGCCCCTTCGCAGGCGGCAATGGAGCGCGACACTTCATACGAGAAATCCACGTGACCCGGCGTATCAATCAGGTTGAGATGGTATTTCTGCCCATTGAGCGTATAATCCATCTTAATGGCCTTCGATTTAATGGTAATTCCCCGTTCGCGTTCGAGGTCCATATCGTCGAGCACTTGTGCCTGCAAATCGCGTTGCGACACGGTTTTGGTGAATTCAAGCAGACGGTCGGCCAGGGTCGATTTGCCGTGGTCGATGTGAGCAATGATGCAAAAATTGCGGATGTTCTTCATGAGCGGCGCAAAGATAGTTGAAAAGCCCTCGCAATGGAGGGCCTGAAAGCATGAACGAATCACCGACACGGATGTTCACAAAACCGAGGTTTAAAGGCCAATACAGGCGCCATTTTCGGAGCATTGAACAACTCCAATAGCTTAAATTTCAAGGTGCCGGCCGCCACAACCACATTTCGGCATTGATTAAGCTCAACGGGTGGCGCCGCGCTTTTTGCTGCAAGTCCTCGCCCGCTGCGCTGCTCCCTTCCGCTACGCTCCGGGCGCAGCTCCACGGTCTGTGGGCTTTACGCGTCAATCGCTGCCGGATGAATCCATCAATCTAAATTCCTTTTCGTTCCTGTGTAAAATGCTTGTCAATCATGCATGAATAGCTCGTTTTCGCACGTATGCGCACACTCCTGTTCTGCGGAGGCGCAAGATTTCGTTCGCCTAAAAACAAGTCCTGATACTTTGTGCGTAAACACTTCTGTAGAGCAAGACGTGTATGGCAACTTTAAACACTGATTATATGCCACTTAGCGCGATTTATGAAATTTTGCAAATGATTTGTAAAATTTCATGGGTTCTTAAACTTAAATCCAACAATATCTGCGATAGAGCATTATCAATGATAGTTATCGTTTTAGCTAATGGCAATTAAAAAACGCGAAAAAATTTGCGGAGCTCCTCCGATAAAGAATTTCAACTACAAGAAAATCTGAAAATGTTGCCCGTTGAAAATTATTTTAATTTACTATTTCCTTGAATTTACTGGTATTCAATTCGCGCCACTCACTTTCCATATTTTTCCTGGTCTAACTTCAGTGCTACATCAAGCAGAGAAAGAAAGCTACCTATAAATGCTTCATCATTCATTTTCCCGTTTAAATACACCAGCTTCACCATTTTCCGCTCATCAGCATCCAGGATTCCGTGCTCATCACACTCCAGCAATAGTTTTCCCCAATAAAATCCGAAATACAAGCCGCGCTTTTTATCGATACTAAAATACCCAACCGGCCCCAAGCGATAAATAAACGGGGCACCGTAGCTCATTTTAGAATGCAATTTCACATCGGCTTGAAGCATCATTTCCGCGAAAAAGAACAGATTGGCCTTTTCTAGTTGAGGATGCTTGTCGATCCATAATTGCCATGCACTGAATAAATTCATGCGAGTAAGTTAGCATAAAGCTGGCTTGGAATTCTGTTCGAGATATCAGGTTGAAGTGATTGGTCTGGAATTATACTCTTGAATCCAAAAAATTGAGCTTGCTTGAAACCGACCTGACACGAGCGGAGCGCATTTATCTGCTTTCTACCTGAGCGATTGTCATACGCATTGCCTCCGATGCGCTCTTCGCATCACTCAATGACAAACGTTCGTTCCTTTGCTGAAGCTTATACGGACGAAAATCTCAACATCAAGGCCAACAGGAACATGATTATTTCCTGGTATTCAGTCCTTTACTTTATGCCATTGTATCACATCGCTCCGAAAACATCCAATTAGGCGTGAGAAGTGTTTAGGTGCGCATATCGGAAACCTTTTTTCGAACTGCCATAGGGCAATGTATCCTTCCAACATCACTTTAATCAAGGAAACAGGCTCAATAGCTGCTTTGAGGAGGCAGCCTTCATTGACTGCACGTGTAATAGAAAAGTGCACAAAACCTCACGAATACATTAGGAGCCGTATTTACACTTGGTCGAAGGCAACCTGAAAGCGATTTATCGATTCCTGAAAACCGGATAACCGGATAAAACAGATGAATTTAGGGCCAATGATTGAGCCGGATGAAAAACCTCCTAAACAACCAAAGCCACTTTTTGACAGATAGGAAATCGGATTTCCAATCTGTCAAGAATCACTTCAAGGCCTGTGTTGACGATGCTTCCAGGCCACTTTTTAAGAACCCTAAATACGCATCGCGCGTGGTGTAGCCCACCGGTTCGGCCAATAGCTTTCCTTGAGGAGAGAGCAAAATATACTGAGGTTGAGAGTTCGACTTAAAGTTGACCACTTGCAGGTTGCTCCACTTATTGCCGACTGTGCTTACCTTTTTGCCGGTAAGGCAAGAGGTGAACTGCTCTTCAAGGGGGAGTTCCTTCTTTTCATCTACATAGAGCGAGACAAGAACATACTCCTCACTCATGATTTTCTTCACCTCCGGATCTACCCAAACGCCTTCCTCCATGCGGCGACAATTCACGCAGGCCCAACCGGTAAAATCGATGAGCAAGGGCTTGTTCTCCACACGTGCCCTTTCCATGGCCACGTAAAAGTCGTGTTCACAAGGGATTCCCTGGGGGCAATGGCTATCGTCTGCGCCGGCCTTCTGGGCCTCATTTTTCGCGGCATAGCTGTAAAACATCGGCGGTGGAAAGCCCGAAATCAATTCGAGGTTTGCTCCAAAAACTCCGGTGGCAAAATACACCCCTGATGCCGCAAACAAGGCAGATAGACCAACACGAATGGCGGTAAGTTTCTTCAAGGGGCTGTCGTGCGGGAAACGGATTTTTCCAAGAAGATAAAGTGCTAGACCGAATGCAAGAATGGTCCAAATAACGAGGAAAGTCTCACGTTTGAGCAATCCCCATTGTTCGACCAAATCGGCATTTGACAAAAACTTGAAGGCCATTCCGAGCTCCAAAAAACCGAGCACCACTTTCACCGAGTTCAGCCATCCGCCCGACTTGGGCAAAGAATTCAGCCAGGCGGGAAATGCAGCAAACAAGGCGAATGGAAGTCCGAGGGCTACGCCAAAACCAAGCATCACAAAAAGAATGTTGTATGGGTCGGGATTGGTCGCCAGGGTTCCGGCCAGAAAGGAGCCGAGAATTGGTCCGGTGCAACTGAACGACACTAAGGCGAGTGTGATGGCCATAAAGAACACGCCTATGATTCCACCCATGCTTGACGCTGAATCGGCTTTATTGGCCAGCGACGAAGGCAGTGTGATTTCGTAATAGCCAAAGAAAGAAATGGCAAAAGCCACGAAAATCACAAAGAAGACGATGTTTAATGTGGCACTGGTGGCGATTTCATTGAGGGTATCAGGTGGTACTTTGGCCACAATGAAAGGCACAGCAATAAGCGTGTATATTCCGGCAATCGACAAACCGTAAAGAATAGCGAGGAACAAGCCCTTCTTTTTGTTTTGGGCACTCTTGGTGAAAAAGCTCACCGTAAGCGGAATCATCGGAAACACACAAGGTGTTAGCAAGGCCACGAGCCCGCCGCCAAAACCCAGCAGAAAAATCCACCAATAGCTTTGACTCTCTTCCGTCTTTTCGGTGGTTACCAGTCCGTCGATCACCAAATCCTTGCAATCGCCCGGTTTTATGGGGGTTCCGCTTGCGGCATTTACCGGTGTAGTATCGGCTTTCACGGCGGTTAAGCTGGTGTCGATTTGGGCACCGGCCTGTTCCGGCCTGGCTTTGACCGTAAAGCTGAAGTCTGTAGGGTCCATCGGAATGCAACCTACCTCGTCTTTACAGGTCATTCCATTAATCTCGCCGGTAATTTTCTGTTCTTTATTTGTGGTGTTGATGACCTTTTGGGTGAAAAGCACTTTCGCCTGTGGAAATGTGTAAACATCAACCCCAAAAACCTCCTCAAACTTCTTTTCGTATTTGGGCTCGGATACTTTGCCTTCTCTCTTCAGGCCCTTTGGAAGCACAAATCCGAATTCGGTTGGCAGTGGTCCGCCGTCGGGTGTGTACTGCGAATACAGGTGCCATCCGTCCTCCAGAATTGCAGTAAACCGTAGTTCGGTAACGGAGTCGTTCACCTGCTTTTGGGCAAACTCCCAGCGAATGGGGTTGAGCATTTGCGCATCCGCCCGTAGGGCTAAAACAAACAAGGCAAACAGGAGCAGAATTCTTTTCATTTCGGCAGTTTAGATTTTAGGGTTCTTTTGCCCAACTGGCGTTCGACTCACCAGCTTTCCGGAGTTGAGCAATTCGAGGGCTTTGCGGACAACCGGGTCGCGTAGGCTTTGGCTGAGGTAGTAGCCGTTGTTGCCATGGAGGGCGCGGCCCAGCATCGATTGTAGTTGCCCGGCAATAAGTGTAGCAGAGATTGTTTTGCCTTTGGGGTCGGCTTTGACGCCATTGCGTTCGGCGAATGCATAAAAATCGCCGAGGAGTTTTTGTCCGGAAAACTGTCTTGCGAAGGCTTCGGCCGACGGATAGCTGGCTTTGAGTTCCGTGCGCCGGGCATCCACATATTCGAAGGCAAAGCGGCTAAGCAGACCGTTGGAGATAACTTGAGCGAGGTACTCTGAGAACCCACTGGTGTCGGGGTCTACAAGGACATCCGGTTCGATTCCTCCGCCGCCAAAAACGGTTCTTCCGGCCAGCGTGTTGTAGCGCAGCGAGTCGGCTTTTCCGGAGTCTGCCTTCGATTTTTCGGTACCACGCATGCGGTCGGCGATTTCCATGTAGTAGTCCTCATCGCTGCCCTTTTCGTACGGCCGTTGAATGCATCGCCCGCTGGGTGTGTAATAGCGCGCAATAGTGAGGCGCATTGCAGAACCATCGTCGAATCGTGTTTCTTCCTGAACGAGGCCTTTGCCAAAGGAGCGCCGGCCAACAACCCAGCCACGGTCGTTGTCTTGCACAGCACCCGAAACAATTTCGGAGGCGGACGCAGAGCCTTCGTCAATAAGCACTACAAGGTCTCCGGTTTCGAAGCTTCCGCGGCCGGTGGCGTTGTAGTCTTCTCGCTTGCGGGCCTTGCCTTCGGTATAAACAATTCTCCGTCCTTTGGACAGGAACTCATCGGCCAAATCAACGGCGGCGTTCAGATAACCGCCGGGATTGTCGCGAAGGTCGAGCACCAGGCGTTGCATGCCCCTCATTCGAAGTGAAGAGAAGGCCTGCTGGTATTCCTCAAAGGTATTGGCGGCAAAGCGCGATATTTTGATAAATCCGGTTTTATTGTCGAGCATCACGGCAGCATCAACGCTGTGGATGGGAATTTTGCCCCGTGTGATGGTTACTTGCCGGATGCCTTTTTGTCCCGGTCGGAAGATGCCCACTTTCACCTTCGTTCCACTTTTGCCACGGAGCTTTTTCATGACATCCTCATTGGTAATTTTCACGCCGGCTGCTGGCTTCCCGTCGATTTGCACGATTCGATCGCCACTTTGTATGCCCAGCGATTCTGAAGGCCCGCCAACGATAGCCGCAACCACTATGATGGTGTCGCGTTGAATGTTGAATTCTACACCAATACCGTCGAAATTGCCTTCGAGCTGCTCGGTCATGTGCTCGAGTTCGGTAGCCGGAATATAGCTCGAATGTGGATCAAGGCTGCTGAGCAGGGCGTTGATGGCATCATCCTGCAAAGTTTTGGGGTCGAGGGTATCGACATATTCGTTGAGGATGTATTGCAGCACATCCTGCATTTTCCCGGAGCGGGCAATGCTACGTTCGCCGCCCATTTGCCCTCCACCATCGCCCGGCAAAAAGGCTCCAATGGCTATACCGATGGCTACTGCTAGGCCAATGAAGAGCGGACTTAATATTTTTCGGAAATTGTTGGTTTGCATATCGGGGATAAACGCAGCAGAGCCGTTGTTGTTTTAAAGCATTTGGGGAAGCGTTTCGGCGGTGTATTGTTCTACTTTAACACCGAATTTCCGGAGAAACTCAACCCCTTCATCTACCTCGATACCTTTGTATTGTGCGTAACTATTGAGGTAAAACACTTCGCGGATACCCACCGAATAAATAATCCGAGCGCAAGCCAAACACGGCGACAGCGTTACGTACAGCGTTGTGCCCTGCAAATCGACTTTATTTTTTACTGCGTAAAGGATGGCATTAGCCTCCGCGTGCAAGGCCAGATAGCAGCTTCCTTTGCGGTCGCGGGCACAGCCTGTTTCGGGCCACTCTTCGTCGCAGTTATGGGTTCCGGCCGGAGGGCCATTGTAACCGAGCGAAACGATGCGGGTATCTTTGGCCAAAACCGCTCCTACTTTTTGTTTAACACAGTGCGACCGCAGGGCGAGATTACTCGCAAGCTGCATGTAAATTTGGTCGAATGATGGCTTCATGGGCAAGAGCACGAAGGTAAAGAATATTCTCAGCGTTGAGGCGTGATGCAGGTCACTGCTGCAAAAATTGTCGACAAACCCTGCTGCCAGAACGCGTATAGTGGTAATTTAAACGGTAAAAACGTTCTCGGTGTAAGATTAATTGTAGAGCTTGCACTAACGCAAAAAAAATCAACAATCATGCATAAACTTCATTGTTTCTTACTTGCCGCTTTGTTAATGTTTACGGGCTTTTCAGCACAAGGACAAGACAGCGGCAGTTTATTGTGGGAAGTGAGCGGTAAAGGCTTAAGTAAGCCCTCGTATTTGTTCGGAACCTTCCACCTGTTATGTCCAACCGAGATGGAAATTGCCAAGCCAGCCCTTGCAGTGGTTGACCGTTGTGAGCAGGTTTTTTTAGAGTTGGATTTTGATGACCCACAGATGATGGCGCAAATGCAGGCGCAGATGGGTATGAAGGAGGGGAAAACAATTGATCAGCTGTTGAGTGAAAAGAAGTTTATGCACCTCGACAGCCAGTTTACGAAAATGACTGGAATTCCGCTCAAGCTGGTGGCCGGAATGAAGCCTATGCTATTGGCTTCGATGCTGTACCCTGGAGTGTTGGGCTGTAATCCATCCTCGCCGGAGGGCGAACTGGCCAAAAAAGCGTCGGAGCAGAAGAAGGAGGTTTTTGGTTTGGAAACTGTGGCGAGCCAAATGGAGGTTTTTGAGCAAATTCCATATACTGTTCAAGCTGACTTGCTTTACGAGTACGTGACCAGCGGAGACCGATTTGCGAAAGAGACCCAGGAAATGATAGAGGTTTATCGTAAAGCCGACCTCAACAAGATGTACAAAATCATGTCGGACCCTGCGTATGGATTAGACAAGTACAACGACATCCTCTTAGGGCAGCGCAATCGGGAATGGATTGGCGTGATGGAAAAAGCCATGCAGTCGAAGCCCAGCTTATTTGCTGTAGGGGCGGGACATTTACCCGGTGAAGAGGGTGTTATTGCCCTCTTGAGAAAGCAAGGTTTCACCGTTAAGCCTTTGTAATCTGAAAGAGCAGGAGTTCATCGCCTTGGTTCGCAAACACAACGGCATTCTTCACAAAGTGTGCTTGTTGTATTGCAACGACGCTGTGGAGCGGGAGGATTTGTATCAAGAAATCCTGCTCCAGGCCTGGAGTTCTGTTGACCGATTCAGGGCCGAAGCGGCCTTCAGCACCTGGCTTTACCGGGTGGCTGTAAATACTGCAGTAGGCCGGTTTCGCAAGCAAGCCAAGCGACCGCCCATGTTAAGCCTTGAACTTGGTTTTGACTTGCCGGCTCAGATGAGTGAAAATGAAAAGGAGCACTTCGAGGCCTTGTATAGGGCCATTGCGACGCTGAACGAGATAGACAAGGCCATTGTGGCTCTTTATCTCGACGACCTTGACTACAAGCAAATCGGAGAAATCATGGGGATTACAGAGAACTATGTGGGCGTTAAAATGAACAGAATCCGAAAACAACTTCGCGAACGCATTCAAAAATAAACACGATGGACTTAGACGAATTTAAATCGCTGCTAAACCGCCAGCCGGTAGCCGGACACAGTGAGCAGGAGCTAAAGGCGATCTTGCGAAAGAAAGGGGATTCGGCACTCGACAAAGTGATTCGAAACTTGAAAATGGAGTTGCTGTTTGGGGCTGTATTGATTTTGATTCTCGGCATTGTGGCCTTGCTGACTCCTGATTCGAAAATTATTCGCGGGTTGGGAATATTTCTGCTGGTCATGTTGGTTGCTCAATATTTACTGTACAGGCCAATCGGCATTCGGCTGCGTTCGCTGCGGGCCTCTACCGATCAGGACCTCAGGCATTGGCTGGAATCGCTTCATGCCACACTCAGTCTCTTTGTGAAGTACTACCAGTTGAGTATGGTGATTCTTTTTCCGGTGGGACTTATCATTGGCGGTATTATTGGCTATAACGCAGCCGGCGACCCCAACGAGCCGTTGGTACCACAAGGAGAGCCCAATTTGATGATTTCGATTGCGGTTCTCGGCTTTAGCCTGGTGTTGTTGGCCGGATCGTGGTGGTTTATGAAATGGGCGATACAATACCTTTACGGCCAGTACCTTAAGCAGCTCGAAACCTTGATTGCCGAACTCAGGGGCGAAGAGGAAAAGTGGTAATGTGGTTGGACGTTTTTGCGCCAGCGGGTGCAGCGGGTAGCCCGGAAGACAGTGCGAGAGCGAGAGGGTGAGCGGGCCGGAAAGAGCGACTGGCTGAGGACTATGAGCGAAACACGCGGTGCCCGGAGATGCAGCCTCAGCTTATTGTGATGCTCAGCGAGGCAGGCGCCCAAGTAAACCTACACAGGAGTAGTACTGCCCTGATTTGTACCGGCGGGCTGTGGAAGATTTTGGGGAGTTAAACGAAAAGCAGTTCGGCCAGTTCGTCGAAGGCGAAGGCTTTGTTGAAGCGCTTCTCGCTTAGATGTTCGGCATGAATCTCGAGATAAACGGGGCGCTGCTCGGCATAAAACACAGATACTTCGAGGTTTCCGTAGAGCTGCTCCGGTAAATCGTTGATGTTAAATGCCGGAACTTGTGGGCGCAAAATGTGACGCTCGAGGCGGCCTTTGGGCAAATCGAGGCGCTCGCTGAGGTATAACTGGTAACCCAAACGCACAATTCGGTCGCGGAAATAATCCTGTAAATACGGGAAAACATCTTTGCCATACACATCGAGGTAGTGCACCACAACGGTGTGTTTGCCCTGAGCCCCGAGGTAGTGGATGGGGAGCTCGGAGCGGATTCCCAATTTATTGAGGGTGAAGGTGGTATAAATGTTTTTAAGCAATTCTTGGTGATGGCCCTGGGTAATCCATTTCCGGTACTCTTCCTTGAAGCTGCGGGCGCGCACAAGCATCTCGGCCTGCACCGCATCATCTTTGGGCGATTTATCGGGAAATCGAAAGCCCAGTTTTCTTAGCCAGTCGGAAAGTGAACTCATTGCCTTAAGAATGCATCAAACAACAAAAATGTTGCATTCAAAGGTATTAAGGCTGACTTCACACTGTGTATTGTTTATGTGAAAATGCCATTAAAAGTGTGGTTTGGACAACAAAAAAGCCTCAGGCTATGCTGAGGCTTTTTATTATCGGTGATCCGTCAATTACCGGCGAACAAATCGCTGGGCCGAGCCGGTTTCAGTAATGAGGTAGTACAGGCCAGCAGGCAAATTGGTGATATTAAGAGCATTGTGGCCTTCCTGGCCTTCAAATTCGCCCATGCATTGGCCGCTTAGGCTGTATATTTTGAGCGATGTGCTGCGTGGTAGCACTACCTGAAGTTCGTTGCCTTCGGCAGGATTCGGGAAAACGAGAAGCGCAGCTTGTTCTTCGGTATTGCTGATGCCAACGCCAACATCTTCTTGGAAGGTGAGTACGTCGCGATACACGAGGTCGCCGCCGGTTCCACCATTTGAATTGGCTGCCATTGCAGAGGCGTAAAAGTTCACCTCGCCAGTTCCAGCGGCCGGAGCAGTCCAGTTAAATGACCAGTTATTGCTGTTTGCCGAGTTGATGCTGGCCTGGCGGTGGGTTACATATTTACCGGAGATCAGTTGCGTACGGGCGGCATCGGTAATGGTGATTGTTCCCTGAACAGCACCATTGGCAGCCTGCGGAGAAGCCTGGAAACCGAAGCGGTTGATGCCCTGTTGGGCGATTAGCACCGAAATGGTGTAGGTTTGGCCGGGAACATAGCCGGTTGATGGCACATTGGAGCTTAAAATGCCATCGCGGTCGGAAGGTGCGCCGGCGTGACAACCAGAACGGGCGCAGGTGTTGCCGCCATCGGCAGGAGCACCGGAAGCACCGCCGGGCGCGCCACCCGGATTTGAATGCACACTAGGAAGTGAAAGGAGCGAAATGAGGGTAATTCCTGCAAATGCGCTGAGAACGAGTAGAGTTTTTTTCATGTGGCTTAAATGAGCATTGCGAAAATAACGTACAACCGGGGTAGATTTGTTGATAATTGATGAATTTTACCGACAAATCATGGTAACAGGTGTGTGGTACGACCGGTGGATGATGCTCAGGCTTGCACGCCCGCTGCACCTTTGGCAGCTTTTGTTGCTCAGGCTGTCGTTCTATGCAAGCCGAATGAGCAAAAAAGCCATTCATTGGGGAATGCCCTTGCACATTTCTGTTGAGCCCACCACCTCATGCAACCTGCGCTGCCCGGAGTGTCCTAGTGGATTAAGGGCATTTAGCCGGCCCACCGGAATGCTGGAGCCCACTTTCTTCGAAGGACTGTTAAACGAGCTAAAGCCCGGTTTGGCGTCGATTAACTTTTACTTTCAGGGCGAGCCCTACCTGAACCGCGAATTGCATGGTATGGTTAGAAAGGCGGCCGATGCCGGGATATATACGGCCACTTCAACCAACGGACATTACCTTGATTCGGAGAACTGCGAACGTGTGGTGCAATCGGGCTTGCACAGGCTCATTGTTTCGATTGATGGCACCAGTCAAGATACCTACGAGCAATACCGCATTGGTGGAAAGCTGGAGAAGGTGATAGAAGGCACAAGGCTGCTAATTGATACCAAAAGGCGGTTGAAGAGCCGCACGCCACATGTTATTTTCCAGTTTTTGGTGGTTAAACCCAATGAGCATCAAATTCCGGAGGTTCTTGAATTGGCCGGGGAGCTTGGCGTTGATGAGGTGCGTTTTAAAACAGCGCAGGTGTATGATTTCGAGTATGGAAATCCACTTATTCCGGAGAATGAAAAATATGCCCGCTACCGCAAGGGTGCGGATGGCCGATGGGTGCTGAAGAACAAATTGGAAAACCACTGCTGGCGTATGTGGCAGGGTTGCGTAGTAACCTGGGACGGCAGCATAGTTCCCTGTTGTTTCGATAAGGATGCACAGCACCGTTTGGGGAAGATGGATGCACAAACGCGCTTTCGGCAAATCTGGAGAAGCCCTGAATACCGTGCTTTTCGTGCCGGAATTTTGGAAGACCGCTCACAATTTGAGATTTGCAAAAACTGCACGGAGGGCACAAAGGCTTTTGGCTAAGGGCTGATGACTACATCGCCTCGACATAGTTCAAATCTTTTCCGAACGACTCTTTCACGCCCCAAATGGCCCAAAAGGCGAGGGCGATACAGATAGCGCCAACGATGAGTGCGCTGCCAATTGTTCCGGCCGGACCTTCAAGGAGTTTAAATCCGGCAGAGATGGGTATCACTGCTCCACGTACAAAATTGGGCACTGTGGTGGTTACTGTGCTGCGAATGTTGGTGCCAAACTGTTCGGCGGCAATGGTTACAAACAAAGCCCAGAAGCCGGTGCCGGTGCCCACGAGGAAGCACACGAAATAAAACCAGGAGGCGCTGCGACCGCCGGTGGTAAAAAAGTACATCCAAACCACTACGATGCTGAAGGCCAGGTAAAGCATGACCACCTTGCGCCGGCTTTTCATCCACTGACTCATGATTCCACTGAGCAGATCGCCCGCAGAGAGGCCCAAGTAGGCGTACATTACCGCATTGGCATTCGATACTTTACCGCTCACGCCCAACAGGGCTTCACCGCCAAAATTCTCTGCAAGGGCAATGAGGATTCCCACAGCATACCACACCGGTAAGCCAATGAAAATGCATTGAATGTACTTCACCGCAGTGTCGCGCCTTTTGAAGAGGGCCAGAAAGTCGCCGCGCTTCACCTGCTCGTGATGCAGGTTTTTGTACATAGATGACTCCAGCGTACCAATTCGCAATACAAGGAGCATTAGCCCGAGTATTCCGCCGATGATGTAGGCCACTTGCCAATTTTGTAAGGCAATTCCGCTTAGCGATTCGATCAGTTGGGCAAACCAGGTACCCTCGCCACCGACCAATCCGGCTAAAACAGCGCCAAGTGCGCCGAAGGTCACAATAATCATGGTTCCATAGCCACGTGTTTCTTTGCTCATCACCTCCGAAACCAGCGTAATTCCGGCGCCAAGCTCACCGGCCAAGCCAATGCCGGCCACAAAGCGAATGAAGGCATACGAGGAAATATCGGTAACGAAGGCATTGAGTACATTGGCCAACGAATACATCAAAATAGAGCCGAACAGCACTTTGAGCCGGCCCTTTTTATCGCCCAGAATTCCCCATAACAAACCGCCCACCAGCATGCCTCCCATTTGGAAGTTGAAGAGCATAATGCCTGTATTTTTGAGTTGTTCTTCCTGGGTTATTCCCAGACTGAGTAGGCTTTCGCGCTTTACGACGTTGAACAAAATCAGATCGTAGATGTCGACAAAATAGCCCAATGCTGCAACAGTAACCAACAGTAAGGCCTGGCGATTTTTAGGAAGGAATAATGACTTCATCCGTTTAGCTGCTGCTCAATCCAGACATTGGCGTATTCCAGAACGGCTTCACGTTCCGGTTCGTTGTGAATTTCGTGGTACATGCCATCCCAGATTTTAAGTTCGCTGACCAATCCTGACTTTCCGGCAAACTCTTCGGTTGCGGCTGCCGATGTAATTTTATCGCCACCGCCATGCATAAGCAAGGTAGGCAGCTTGAGCTCATTGGCATGCTGCAGGGCATAGAGTCCGGCTTGATACAAATTGATAAAAAACGAGGCACTGATTCGGTCGTGAACAAGGCGATCGCGTTCATAGGCCTTCACAACATCGGTATCTCTACTCAGATACTGGGTTTTGAGTCCGGAAGATTGAGTAAAACCCGGGTACAAATTGCGCATGAGCTGCGCGAGCTTTACCTGTAATACCGGTGGGTCGAAGGCTAGCCTTAACCACGGCCCTGTGGCAATTACAGCCTTTACCGAGTTTGGCTTTTTGAGAGCATAGTTAAGCACCAGATTGCCTCCCATGCTATGACCGTAGAGAATAACCGGTTTATCTTTGAATTGTAGACGGGTTTTTTCCAAAAGATCGTCGATGCCATCTAAAAGTTGGTTGTAGTGGACGATGTGTCCTTTCTTACCATCAGACTTGCCATGGCCTCGCTGGTCATAGCTGATGATTGCAAACCCTTTTGCGGTGAAAAATTCGGCGAATCGGCGGTAGCGACCCAGATGTTCGCCCATGCCGTGCACAAGTGCAATCACCGCGTGGATGGGATTTCCCGGCAATGGTTGCCATACCATTCCGCGGATTTTCAGTTGGTCGGAGCCTGTGCGCCAGTTGAATTCGGTTTGTTGCATAGCCGGTGGAGAGTGACGTGTAAAAATAGAAATTGAACGACACTCTTCACCGCTGGAAAAGGAATTCGTAGGTTTGATGTCGAAATCCTTTTCTTATGCGCCGTATTTTCCGCATTCTCCTTGGTGTAGTGCTTGTTTTGGGATTACTTTTCGGAGGCCTGCTACTTTTCTCTACCATTACCGATTATCAACCCGAGCCGGGTAGCGAAGAAATGGTGAAGGCTGAAGGGAAGGCTGTTGAAACCATCAGCTCCGACACCTTGTCGTTACTCATTTGGAACGTAGGCTACGCCGGACTTGGGGCGGAGATGGATTTTTTCAACGACGGTGGAAAAGGTGTTCGCCCCGACGAACCCACGGCCGCACGCTATCTTAAGGCCATTCGTTTGTTTTTAGAGAGCATGCAGGACTCTGTAGATTTTATGCTGCTTCAAGAGGTCGATCGCAAGTCGAAACGCAGCTACTACACCGATCAGGTGAGTGTGTTGGGCGAAAACCTCCAAGGATTTGACCGTAGTTTCGCCTTAAACTATGATGTAAAATTTGTTCCGGTTCCTTTCGGACTGCCCTACACTCCCTATGGAAAAACCTATGGCGGGCTGCTCAGTCTTTCGCGATTTAGTGCTTTAAGTCGCACACGCATCCAGTACCCTGGCGGTTTCGACTGGCCAACAAGGCTTTATATGCTCGACCGTTGTGCCCTCGAACAGCGGTATTCACTTCCAAGCGGCAAGCAACTCATTGTTGTAAACACACACAACACGGCTTACGACGAAACCGGCGCTATCAAGGCCGAAGAGATGGCCTTTATTAAAAAACGGTATGAAGCCGAGGCTGCTAAAGGCAATACGGTAATTATTGGTGGCGATTGGAACCAGGTGCCACCTGCCTTTGATGCCAAAGCCTTTTCTGCCGAAATCCCACCGGGCTACACCCCTCAAGCACTATCGGCTGAACAATTGCCCAAGCAATTTAAGGTTTACTACGACAACCGTTTTCCAACCAACCGAAGTAACGACACGCCCTATACGCCCGGGAAAACCTACACTACACTCATCGATTATTTTGTGGTTTCGGGCGATGTAGAGGTGCTCGAAACCCGGACCATCGACATGCAATTCCGCTATTCCGACCACCAGCCGGTAGTACTCAAGGTGGTGTTGAAGGGAGCTTAAAGCTGTCATTCCCTGAAATAGATTGACCGTTTTTGCAGCGCATACAGTATCCATAATTCCAAAGTGTTTGATGGAGAATCTTGGTTTGTGGCACATTTTGCATGACTAAAAAGTACCGCAAAAGTCTAGGGAAATGCTAAGCTTTCCGGTTCATTTTGAGGGCATCGAATTATTCTGAAATGTGTTATCGGGCAAATTGAGTTTCTCTGAATTGGATTACTCGTTGAATTAGCTGAATTGCAAATTCGCTGATGTTCCAAGCGGCATTACAAATGCCGCTTAACGCGAATTTCGGGGTAAAAATGGCGGAAATACAATTTTTGCCAAACGTGGAATATGTTGGAGCGAATTGCAAATTCGCTGATGTTCCAAGCGGCATTACAAATGCCGCTTAACGGGGTATTCAAATGATAACGTACGAAATACGTTATACGCTATACGTTATACGCAATACGTTCTACCCCAACCATCAGTGTTGAATATTCAAATGTTAACCTGCACCCTCTAAAGACTCAAGACTCCAGACTAAGTACTTACTTACCCCCCATCACCAGCTCGGCCTGAACCGCGAAAATCAAGGTAGCACACAGCAAATGCAAGGTTTGCGCAGCGCCGGGCATTCCGGCATAGTTGAGCACAACGCCCAACACCACTTCGAGAAACAGC
Organism: Bacteroidota bacterium; assembly: GCA_027483445.1. Taxonomy (GTDB): domain Bacteria; phylum Bacteroidota; class Bacteroidia; order M30B66; family M30B66; genus CAMCXT01. The sequence continues at coordinate 34,405 of JAIXUS010000053.1, forward strand.
AATCCGCCCAACAGTGCAGCCATCCGCCTTGCGCGGTCGTTTGTTGTTTGAAGCACCTGATAAATCAGAAAGCCATTTAGCGCCAGCACCATTAATGATGCGCTTTTATGAAGGGTAAAAACCGACGAAAGGCCATCTACCCACAAATCGCGTTGATCACTGCCCAGCATTTTGGCCAAAACATCAATCTCCTCGCGCACTTGAGTGCCCACCAACACCTGCAGCACTGTGAGCAGCAGCGCGGCGCCACTAAAGAGTCGCAAATTGCGCGACAAGCGTTCGGTGCTTCCGGCGTGGAGCCTGAGCCGCATCAGAATTAACTGCGCAAAAACCAGCAAGAGCAGAGCCGCCAGCATGTGAATGCTAATCGACTGGGGAATCAGATTGCCATCCACCACCAATTTACCCAGCCAGGCCTGAAAGCCCGTTAAAAACAGGAGGGCAAACGCGTAGAGCGGCAAGAGCTTATCGGTTCGCCACCAAAAGAGCGACGACACAAAACACCCCAGCACAAACAGTCCCAAAACAGCGCCCAGCAAGCGATTGATGTACTCAACCCATGTTTGATACACGATAAATTCGGCATAATCGTGCTTGGGGTATTTTTCCCAAACCGAACGGTCGAACTCCTGCCCCGCCACAAAGCCCGACTTTGCCCGCCAAAGCGTGTCGTTTACAATTACCATCATGCCCTTTTTGTACTCCTGCCCAACGTGGTAATTCACCTGATCGGGGTCGGTTGGCGGAATGTAATAACCGAAACACTTCGGCCAATCGGGACAACCCATGCCCGAGCCGGTAATGCGCACAATGCTTCCGGCCAATATAACTAAGAAGGTAAAAACAAACGTAAGGTTGGCCAGAGGCCTCAGGATGGCTTTCATAGCAAAAGGGAAAGGCAAAAGTAGCAGGATTGTTCGGCTGCATGTTTAATTTTGCCGGCAAAGCCTGATGACATGAGCGATTATCTTCACGGATACGTGCACACCGAATATGAACGATTGCTTCACCAGGCGCGCTTTCTCGAGCAGGAGGTGTATCCGTTCATCGACCTGAAACACTGCAATCATCTGCTCGAAATGGGCTGCGGTGTTGGCGCACAAACGAGAATCCTGCTTGAGCGCTTCCCTCAGCTGCACATCACCGCCATCGACCGTTCTGCCGAAGAACTCGAAGTAGCCAGCCAACAGCTGCCTGGGGATTTACAACATCGGGTGCGCTTCGTACAGGCCGATCTGCTACATTTCCAAGCCGAAGAAAAGGCCGATGCCGCTTTCTGCTGCTGGATGCTCGAACATGCCTCCAACCCTGAGGCCATCCTCCAAAACATCCGGCGCAGCCTTAGTGCTGATGGCCAAATCTACCTTACCGAAGTTGAAAACAACAGCCTCGAGGTAAGGCCGCATTCTTCTGCACTCGATGCCTATTGGGAGGCTTACAACCGCCTACAGCTGCACCTGAAAGGCTGGCCATTTATCGGACAAAATCTCGAACACCATCTGCAATCGGCCGGATTCGAACACATACATGTTCTGCCTCACCCGATGCATTACAGCCATCACAACACCGAAAGGCTAAAGGATTTCTGCGCATACTGGTGGCGGCTGATTGACAGTGCTTCGGAGCCTTTGCTCAGAGGGGGCTATATCAGCGAGGAGCAGCATCGCCTAAGCCGTGAGCACCTGCTCAATTTACATCAACACCCTCAGGCCTCCTTTCGCTACACCTTTGTGCAGGCCAAAGCTTTGGCGGGAAATAAGCCCTAAACCCCGCTTTCTCAACGTTAAAGTAGCGCGCCTTTTGTACCTTGGCGGCAACAAAATCAACACCCTATGAGTTCCAACGCAAGCCTTCAGTTTGATGGCAAATCATACGACATTCCCTTAATTACCGGCACCGAGCAGGAGTCGGCCATCGACATTCAAAACCTTCGTCAGCAAACCGGCCTCGTAACCCTCGATACCGGCTATAAAAACACCGGTGCCACCACGTCGAACATCACCTTCCTCGACGGCGAAGCCGGCATCTTACGCTACCGGGGCTACCCCATTGAACAGCTGGCCGAAAAATCAAGCTTTATCGAAGTGGCGTACCTGCTCATTTACGGCGAACTGCCTACCAAAGAGCAACTTGAGCGTTTTTCAACATCCATCACGCGCCATACCCTCATTCACGAGGATATGAAACGGTTTTACGAGGCTTATCCGGCCAAGGCGCATCCAATGGGCGTTGTAGCCTCCATTACCTGTTCGCTGTCGACATTTTATCCAGAGTCGCTCAACCCCAACCGTGGTCAGGAAGCCATCGACCTTACCATTGTTCGCCTTCTCGCCAAATTCAGCACCATTGCAGCCTGGGCCTACAAAAACTCTGTAGGGCATCCGGTCATGTATCCGCGCAATGCCTACAACTACGTGGAGAATTTCCTTTACATGATGTTCGGCATGCCAACCGAGGAGTACGAAGTAGATCCCGTAATTGTGAATGCCCTCGATAAGCTGCTCATTCTGCATGCCGACCACGAGCAAAACTGTTCAACCTCAACGGTGCGCATGGTGGGCTCATCGCAGGCCAACCTGTATGCCTCCATTTCGGCCGGTATTTGTGCATTGTGGGGTCCTTTGCACGGCGGTGCCAACCAGGCGGTAATCGAAATGCTGGAGCAAATCCGCGACGATGGCGGTAGTGTGCGCAAGTTTATCGACAAGGCCAAAGACAAAAACGACCCCTTCCGCCTCATGGGCTTTGGCCACCGGGTGTACAAAAACTTCGATCCACGGGCCTCTATCATCAAAAACGCCTGCGACCAGATGCTCAACAAGCTCGGCGTAAGCGATCCATTGCTCGACATTGCCAAGCAGCTCGAAGAAGCCGCTCTGAGCGACCCCTATTTTGTGGAGCGCAAACTCTACCCGAACGTCGATTTTTACTCCGGTATCATTTACAAAGCCATGGGTATACCAACCGACATGTTCACCGTCATGTTTGCCTTAGGCCGCTTACCCGGCTGGATTGCCCAGTGGAAAGAAATGATCGGCAACAAAGAACCCATTGCCCGTCCGCGCCAAATTTACACCGGCGCCACACAGCGCAATTATGTAAACCTGGCCGACCGTTAACACCAGCCACGTTTTAGCCACACAAACCATTCGCCCGGCCACCTTTGCACATTCATAAGCATTGGCAGCCGGGCGAAGTTTTTTAAGCCTGCATTTCCCATCCACAAACACTCATCGAGGTTGTGGAGCAAGCGCATTTGGGTGGGAATAGTTGTGATATAGGCCTTGTGGATTACTTTTGTGGCATGGTGAGCATGATGCCCCAGTTGCAAGATACTTTAATAACAAGCGCTTCGGGGCTGGTTTCCGATTCGGCGGCCGCTCCCGACACGGGTACAATTGCCCCATTGCCGGTGAAGGCTAAGATTGAGCCGGCCGTTATTGTGGAAGATCAGGAACCGGAAAAACTGCCGAACTTCTTTTTTAGCACCTACACCGAAGGTCTGCCTGCCAAATACAAGGTTGCCGACCCCGATGCCTGGATTTTACCTTTGCTGCTGCTGGCATTCTTTCTCACGGCCGTTCTCAATGCGCTGTTTCCGCGAACGCTCATGCTCATTTTTCGGAGCATTACAAGGGTGGGCGGACTTCGGCTGTTGAGCGAAGACGACAATGTGCTTTACCGGCGAACGATGGCCATGGCTTTGCTGATTTACCTGATTGTTTCGCCCATTTTTGTGTATCAGATTGCAGGCTTTTTCCATTGGGAAGCAGCCTTTTTGCCGTTTATGCCGGCCTACGGACAGTTATTTTTGATTGGCGCAGGGTTGCTTGGCCTTAAAATGCTCATTATTATGGCCTTGGGATCGCTGTTTGAATGCCGCAGCGAAGCCAGCCAGTACATCACCGGCATTGTATTGATGAACGCCTTGCTGGGGGTGTTGTTTATTCCGGTAAGTCTTGGGTTAAAACTGGCCCCTCCCGAGCTGGAAACCTTGTTTATGTATGCCGGAATCGGATTGTTTGCGCTGCTCTACGCCGGCAGTTTGCTTGTAGGCGTAAGGGCAGGATGGCAAAGTGCAGCCTTGAGTAAGTTCCATTTATTTTTGTACTTTTGCACCCTTGAAATTATACCCGTTCTGCTGTTGGTTAAAACCCTGAAGAACGTGTTACATATTTAAGAGGCGCAACCGATGAGTTCAGAGAAATCTATTCCCGCCGACGGTTCGGCAGGCACGGAAAACCGGGTACAGAAGGTGAAAACCATTCTGGTTACCCAGCCCCGTCCCGAAACCGACAAATCGCCCTATTTCGATTTGGCTAAAAAGATGAACGTGAAGATTGATTTTCGCCCGTTCATCCACGTTGAAGGCATTTCGGCAAAAGAGTTCCGCAAAGAGAAGATCAATATTCTCGACCATACTGCGGTGATTCTGACCAGCCGTAATGCGGTCGACAACTTTTTTCGGATCTGCACAGAGCTGCGCATCACCGTTCCTGAAACGATGAAGTACTTCTGCATCAGCGAATCGACTGCTTTTTACCTGCAGAAATATGTACAATACCGCAAACGGAAGATTTTCTACGGCAACCAAAAGTTTATAGAACTGATTGATGTCATCAAGAAAAACAAAGGCGAGAAATTCCTGCTGTTGTGCTCCGACATTCACAAAGACGAGATTCCGGAAATTCTTGAGGAGCACAAAATCAATTTTACCAAAGCCGTAATTTACCGCACCGTTTGCTCCGATTTGAGCGATTTATCGGACGTGAAATACGATATGCTCGTGTTTTTTTCGCCATCGGGCATCAAGAGCCTGTATCAGAATTTCCCCGACTTCCTGCAAAACAATACGCGGATTGCCGCTTTTGGAGAAACCACCGCAGCCGCCGTGCGTGAGGCCAATCTTATCTTAGACATTCACGCGCCACAACCCAACGCGCCATCAATGACCATGGCCATTGAGAATTACCTCAAGCTGGCCAACAAAGGACGATAAGCCGTATGTTTTCGCTGCCCAAAACAGAAATCCTGCGGGGCAGAACTTACCTCGACCGGCTGTTTTCGCAAGGCCAATGGATGCACGAATCGCCGTTTAGAGCGGTTTTTCTGCGCCGTTCGGCGGATGAGCTACCGCCCATTCGTGTGGGCTTTGTGGTTTCGAAGAAGGTTTCGAAGAAGGCCGTAGAACGCAACCGCATCAGGCGCATGATGCGAGAAGCTTACCGTTTGAATAAAAATGAGGCATCCGCAATGCTGGCACAAAACCAACAAGGGCTTGATGTGTTTATTCTTTACGCCGGCCGAACCGACACCCGTTACGACCGTATAGAGCGCAAAATAATCCTACTTTTACACCGTTTAACCCAGGCTGATGCGCCGAATCCCGGCTAAGTTCTTTGTGTTGTTGATTCGCTTCTACCAATGGGCCATCTCGCCCATTCTTCCTATGGCATGTAGGTATAACCCTACCTGCTCGGCCTACGGAATCGAAGCCATTCAAAAGCACGGAGCCCTGAAGGGAGGCTGGCTCGCCCTGAAACGCATCGCCCGTTGTCACCCCTGGGGTGGCCACGGTCACGACCCGGTACCGTAAACAACTATGAAAACATTCTTTTCTCGCCTTAGCACCAAAACCCGCGTAATCGTTGCCTCATCGCTCATTGGCATTACCGCCTTTAGTGGATTGGCATTTCGCGACGACTTCTTCGAAATTTCCAAGAACCTCGACATTTTCGCCACGCTGTTTCGCGAGGTGAACCTCTACTATGTTGATGAGGTGAAGCCCGGCGATTTGATGAAAACCGGTATCGACGCCATGCTGGAATCGCTCGATCCGTACACCAATTTTATTCCGGAAGAAGACATCGAAGACGCCCGCTTTATGACCACCGGGCAGTACGGCGGAATTGGAGCGCTCATCCGCATGAAAGACGATTACATTGTGGTAGCTGAGCCTTACGAAAATGCCCCGGCGGCAAAAGGCGGGCTGATGGCCGGCGATGTAATTCTGGAGGTGGAAGGCAAATCGACCAAGGGAAAAACCACCGGCGACGTTGTGAAGATCCTCAAAGGCCAACCCAATACACCGGTGAAATTGCTGGTTCGTCGTCCGGGTGAAGAAAAGCCCATCGAGATGCAATTGATGCGCGAAGAAATTAAAGTGAAGAACGTGCCTTACTTCGGCATGGTGAACGACAAAATTGGAATGATTAAACTCACCGGTTTTACCGAAGATGCCGGTCGTGAAGTACGCGATGCCCTCACAAAACTCAAAGAAAACCCGTCGCTGGAAGGTGTTATTCTCGACCTGCGCGGAAACCCCGGCGGTTTGCTTCGTGAGGCCATCAACATTGTAAACATTTTTGTAGAAAAAGGCCTCGACATCGTGAGTACCAAAGGCAAGGTGAAGGAATGGGACAAGACCTACAAATCGCTGAATGCTCCGGTCGACCTGAACATTCCTGTTGCAGTGCTGATTAACCGTGGTTCGGCTTCGGCATCGGAGATTGTGAGTGGCTCACTTCAGGATTTTGACCGTGCCGTGGTAATCGGGCAACGTTCATTTGGAAAAGGCCTGGTGCAGACCTCTCGTCCGCTGAGCTACAATACACAGATAAAAATCACCACCTCGAAATACTACATTCCGAGCGGGCGCTGCATTCAGGCCAAAGATTACTCCAACCGCAACGAAGATGGTTCGGTAGGCACGGTGCCCGACTCCTTGATCAGGGAGTTTAAAACCAAGAATGGCCGTAAGGTGTATGACGGCGGCGGTGTAAATCCCGATGTGGGCATCGAGTCGCGTGAGTACGCCCCCATTTCTCGCGCTTTGGTGAATGAAAGCATCATCTTCGATTTTGCCACAGAGTTCCGCCGGAAAAACCCTCAAATTGCCAGTGCTAAAGACTTTAGAATTACTCCGGCCATATTTGAGGAGTTCGTGCAGTTTGCCTCTGCCAAAGACATTAAGTATGAAACCGAAAGTGAGGAGTTGCTGGTCAAGCTGAAGGAAGTTTCAGAAAAAGAGAAGTATTTCAGCTCTTTTGAAAAGGAGTACAATCAGCTTCGCGACAAGATGATGCACGACAAGAAGGCCGACATCGAAAAGTCGAAAGAAGAGATTTCGGAATTACTGGCCGATGAAATTGTGATGCGTTATCACTTTCAACGCGGGCAAATTGAGAACTCGTTTCATTATGATCCGGAGGTAAAGCGCGCCGTTGAGATTTTGAACAATAAAACATTTTATGGTGAGGTATTGAGCGGGAGGTATGTGGAGGAGGTAAAGAAGAAAGGGAAATAAGGCTCAATGAGGCGCAGGCTGCCTGAACTGTATTCACGACTATCGCAACAAGGCTGGGGAATTCCATTCACCATGGCGGCTTTGCTCGCTTACTGGGCACTGTTGTTTTTGTGGGGTAAGGTGTGCTTTTTGGTCTTTCACGCGGCCGATTGGCAATCTGAGCCCTTTTCGCATGTATTTCAGGCCCTTATTCAAGGCTGGAAGGTTGATTTGTCCATGATGAGTTATTTCATGGTTTTACAGCTGTTATTGCTGGTTGCCGTGGTGTATAGTGGTCGTGAATTTTGGTGGAGGCGGTTTCAGAATATCACCTTGCTTTTCAGCTTTCTGGTGATATTTATTCAGGTGGTAGAACTGCCCTTGTACACCGAGTGGAACCACAAGCTCACCTTCAAGGCTTTGTGGTTTTTTCGCAATCCGGGCGAGGTCTTTCATACGGCCAGTTGGGCTCAACTGTTTGGAATTGCCGGAGCCACCGTGGTATTTTTCGCCGTGGCATGGTGGGTTCAGCGGCGGTTTTTGCCTCGGCCCGGCGGCAAAAACCGCCTCGCCGCAACACTCAGCCTGCTCGTTATTTTGCCTTTGTTATTCATTGGTGCGCGTGGCGGACTTTCGCCGATTCCCATTCAGGTTTCGGAGGCTTGGTATTCGAGCAATCCAAGCCTGAATGCCGCGGCTACAAATTCGGCTTTCCACTTGATTAGCAATGTTTTGCAAAACCTTGAGGCTGTGGAGCCTTACCGCTTCATGTCGCCTGATGAGGCCTTGAAAAAGAAAAACATACTGTACCCTAAAGTGAAAAACGAGGGGTTGTCCGTGCTAAATAATGCACGTCCGAACATTGTTTTGGTGGTGCTCGAAGGCTGGTCGGCCGACGTGGTTGAAGGCCTTGGAGGTTACCCGGGAACGGCTCCCCGAATGAGTCGGTTGATTCGGGAGGGCATTTCGTTCGACAGCTGCTATGCGAGCGGTAACCTGAGTGATCAGGGGATTGGTGCTGTGTTTTCAGCCTTTCCGGCCCAGCCACGCACCTCTATTGTAACGCTGCCTTCGAAGTATCCGGCCTTGCCCTGCCTCACCCACTCGCTCAAGAATGCCGGCTATTCCAGCTCATTCCTCTTTGGCGGGCAGTTGATGTATGGAAACATTCGCTCTTACATTTATCAAAACAAATTCGACCGGGTGGAAGAGGAAAAAGACTTCCCCTCGTCGGTTTACCGCGGCCGCCTGGGAGTGCACGACGGCGACGTGTATGCCCGTCAGCTTCAATTGATGCGAGAGGCTCAACAGCCCTATTTCGGGGCCTTGTTCACCCAAAGTACGCATGGGCCCTATGATGTTCCCTCAAAAACGAAAGTTGGCTGGGGTGGCAAAATGGAGGATTACCTCAGCGGGCTCCACTATGCCGATTCGTGTCTGGGAGCCTTTATTGACCGGGCAAAGCAGCTTCCCGGTTACGAAAACACTTTGTTTGTGTTTATTTCCGACCATCACCACGATACACCACGGGGCTACAGCTATTTTGCTCCGGAGTACCGCCGCATTCCTTTTGTGTTGTTTGGAGAGGCCATAAAGCCCGAATACCGTGGTTTACAGCTTCACCGAATAAGCTCTCAGCTAGATTTGGCAGCTACTCTTTTGTCGCAATTGCGCCTAAAGGCGGATGACTTTTCGTGGAGCCGTGATGCTTTAAATCCGCAAACGCCGGAGTCGGCCTTTTACACTTTCGACGAAGGCATGGGCATCATTACGCCGGGCGGACAAGTTGTATGGTGGGTTCGCGATGGGCGCCGGGAGTTTGAGCGCAGCAGACCCGGAGTTAAAGTCGACTCACTATTGGAACTGGGCAAGGCCTGTTTGCAGAAGGTAACGGAAGATTTTGAGGCTTACTAAAAATACGCGCTTGGATTATTCTAAATAGGGCCTACTGAAAAACACGCAATGGTTTTATTTATAGCAGCTTAGCCCCTATTTGAATGAGGCTTAATGCAAAAGTTTTTAATTTGGCTTTTAAAAATCCATGCACTCCTGAATTCATGACATTCAATTTTTTATGAGCGAGAAATGCGAATGTTTTTGAAGGATTTAAGGGAGTATGAGAGTTAGCGGTAACTTTTCACTTCGTCACGTGAAACGGATATATTCTGTTAGTTTCCTGAAATAAAATTCTTAATTGATTCTATGATTACATGAGTAGCTGGAGGAGATACACGCGCCACATGGCTATCTATCCATTCATCCAAATACTTATTTTCTGACAATTCTTTAAATTCATTTTTTAAATACGTGCAAATATCGCCTTCAAGTTCTTTTATTTCTTGCCAGATGCTATCTCTGTTTTCTAAAATAAAAATGATGTCTTCAAAATCTTGACTTGTTCTTCCGTCATTTTTACCTCGTGCTTTAAATGCTTCAAATTTAGTTGCTATAAAGTAAGGCGCGCCAAGGATTTTTACTGAACAATGCTCATCAATCTTATAGTCTACAGAATTTTCAAATCCTTCCTGATACCACCTATTTGAAAACCCAATTGATGGGTCATTTGTGGGCATAATATCAACGACAATACCGTGAATTTTATATCTGCAAACTATACTTGAGTCTATATCATTTGAAAACCCAATTTTCCTCAGCTTTTCTTCTAATTCAGCTCTTTCTCTATAATTAAGAATTTCAATGATCACATCTATATCATCTGTTGGTCGTATTTCTATAACAGGACGATTTGCATATAAAGAAACTGTTGCTCCGCCGATAAAAACAACTTTCTCTTTTAGAGAATCTAACACATTTGCAACTGCCTTTATCCTTAAGATATTAATGTGGTGATTCATTGATAATAATTGCTTGAAGTTCTTCCATCGCGTAATTAACCTCTCTCACTTTTCCAACTCTAATTACATCTACCAATGAAAGTAATTTATAATAAGTTTCATCTTCTAGAACACCTTCTGTTTGTTTGGGGTAAAACGGTTCTATGATTAGCCCTAGAGAAGTGCCCTTACTATCTGGCCAAACATAATTTAAATCGCTGATAAATACGCTCTTCATGGAAGGATGAGAGTGTGCAGTAGGGATTCCACGAGCCATTGATCCAGGTTGCTGAGGAAATACGTACCGTATACCAAATTTCAAAAAATCCAGAAGGTTATGACGGTTGATTTTCTTCTTATTGTAATCGATCAAATTTGCCAGTTTACTCCTATTCAGAGACTCGGAGATTTCGGAAATACTTATTTTTAAAGATGCAGAAAGTCCCGACAATTGCCATGGCTTTTCATCTAAAGCTATTATTTTCAGCAGAATTGGTATGTCCTGAGGACGCATTCCGTTGTGCTTTCTCATAACGCAAACTTAAAACATATTTCTCGTTTCGCAAATCGCGAAATGAGAAATAGGCGGATATACAGAAAAAACTCTCCGCTAATAGGTTTTTAAACAAACAATAAAAACAAAGCTAACTCGGGTAAACACGAATCATGCTGAACTACAAACCGAAGCATAGTTGTTCACTAGAACCATATTTTTACCACTTCAAATGCTATTGTATGCCCAACAATAGACTCCATGAAGATGCTTCAATTTTTGGGTAAGCCCTAAGGAGCCTTTGTTTCGAGCCTTGAGGTAATTTCCGGGTCGAGCGGAGAAACCGTAGGACCATAAACTGCTTCGAGTTCCCCTTTTTCGTTGAGCAGGAATTTGCTGAAGTTCCACACCGGAGCTTTATCGTTCCACCCATTTTGTTGGGGGTCGCTCAACCAGCGAAAAACCGGATGTTGGTCCTTGCCTACTACCACAACACTCTTCTGCGACAATGGAAACTTAACGCCAAAGTTTAGGGTACAAAACTGATTGATTTCAGCATCGTTGCCTTTTTCCTGTTCTTTAAAGTCGTTGGATGGCACTCCGATAATATTGAGCTTAGGGCCGAAGCGATCGGCGAGTTGCTGGAGTTGCTCGTATTGAGCAGTGAAGCCGCAATTAGAGGCCGTATTTACGATGAGTGTTTTCGTTCCGCGGAGTTCGCCAAGGCTGAGGGGCTGCCCATTGTTAAGTTGGAATTGTAAGGTCTCCGGAGCTGGTATGGCAGTGGTCTTAGCGGTATTGATGAAACCAAAACTTCCCTTTTGGGAGAGCTTCATGATTACCGGGTAGATGGCTTTGGTAAGTCGTTGGCGAAGATTCATGTGCGGTAAACAGCGCGGGCAGGTGAATGTTTAGCGCGGACAGGACTTGCAGCGCTTACCCCGTTTGTATTTCTTACAACATTTCTTCCGCTTTTCACGAAAATCAGATTCCTGCAAACAGCTGCACACCCCACGGCTGCATAAAAACCCAGGCAGTGCAGTACTGCTCTCAGGATCAGATACGAAGCGCTCCATTTCCATGCGGGCAAAGGTAAAAAAGGAATTCTTATTTAGATTAAGTCTTAATTAAAAAATAAGGTCGGAGGGGAAAGTCTGGAAATGACCGAATACACCCATGTGCCAAGTATCGATATTGTCTCGGACTTACTGAAAATGCTAGAAATTCGGCAGGCGTAAGCCACAGAAACAAAGCAGATGCTGCGTTTGGGACTTTTTCAGTAATCCCCAATTAGTCTTGAGATTTTCGAGTTTAGGTTTGTCGCATTGAATGGTAAAAAGTACATCGTATTTCGTAGCGGTCGTTTTGAGATTCTCAGGAAATTGTTGGTTGGTTGCGTGGATTGCTAATGGAAATACGTTTTACCTACCACACTGAATAACAAAGCAAAAAGATACAAACGGATTTGTCATTCCCTGAAATAGGTTGACCGTTTTAACAGCGCACACAGTTTCAATATTCCAAACTATTTATAGGAAAATCTCTGTTTTTTGGCACTTTTTGCATGACCAAAAAGTACCGCAAAAAGTCTAGGGAAATGCTAAGCTTCCCCGCGCCCTTCCAAACGACTAGAAAGACACTCAAACGGTCGCGTGGGATTTTGTGGTCTTTCTAAGCCGTTCGGAATTCCCGCCTGCGCATGGCGCGCAGCATTTCCCGGGGCCGGCGCGCAGCTTCCAGTTACATTTTGGAGGTATCGAATTATTCTGAAAGGTGTTATCGGGCAATTTGAATTCGCTGAATTAAAAATTCAGGGCTTAATAGACATTTTGGAGGTTTAAAAGTGCTCAAACCATTGCTGCATCTAGCTTTGTGGCAAATCAAAGGTTTTGA
>JAIXUS010000087.1 GCA_027483445.1 Bacteroidota bacterium
GGCCACTTGTTGGGTATCGAGAAGAATCTGCGGCTGCTTTTCCCGCAGAACAGGGACTTGGATCCCCCACGCGACATGCGCAGGCATGTCGCTGGCTCCGCCCAAAAGAAAAGCCCGCTCGCGCGGGCTTCTCACTAACTGGCGGGCCAATAAATTCCGCATCACCAACCCGCTCGAGTCAATATACATCGTTTTTTGGTTAAACAGGGATTCGAACATCAAAGATGTAAATTACCAATAACTTTCGAGCTAAACTTGAAATTCACCTGATTCAATTTTTTTCCAAAGGACGTCATTACGCATGTGACCGCGCGCAAGTGAACACCGCCGTCAGGTAAACTAAGCCTATTAGCTAAGGAGATTGCATTATGGCCGATCCTCGTGCGTTTATTAGTTTTGATTTTGATAATAACGGTACCGAAAAAATACTGTTTGGCGGTCAAGCAAAAAACTCACGGACTCCGTTCGCTATTCAGGATTGGTCTTCAAAATCCAGCCTTCCCCAGGCTCAATGGGAAGTATTAATCAAAGACAAGATCAACAAATGCAACATGCTGATCGTTTTAGTCGGAAAGAGTATGGCGACGGCCACGGGCGTGGTTAAAGAAATCAAGATGGCAAAAGACCAAAATGTCCCCATTTTTGGTGTGTACGTTGGAGGTGCGGATACCTCAAGCGCCCTACCTGAAGGCCTACAACGCAATCGCACTATTGCATGGGATTGGGAGAAGATTGCCTCGGCGATCGATCAGGTGATGACCGAAGGTAAAAATAAACAGTGAGTTAAACGATGCGTAAAGCTCTTGTCGTTGGAATCAACGACTATCCAAACTCGCCGCTTTTTGGATGCGTAAATGACGCCTTATCGATTGCATCTCTACTTGAGGTTGATGGCGACGGATCTCCGAATTGCAGCGTCCGACTACTAACAAGCCCAAAGACTTCTATAACTAGATCTGTACTTCGCGAGGCAATTGAAAATCTGTTTTCAGGCGATCCAGACATGGCTGTGCTGTTCTTTGCGGGCCACGGATACATCAAGAATACAGGCGGTTACTTGGTGACCGTTGACGCAAAAAAGTATGACGAAGGCGTCTCAATGGATGACGTGCTGGTGTTGGCGAATCAATCGCAAGCCAAGAACAAGGTCGTCATCCTTGACTGTTGTCATTCTGGAGCAATGTCCGCTCCCGCTCTGTTTGGGAGCACCATGGCTCAACTATCTGAGGGGCTTTCAGTGCTAACGGCCAGCCGCGACTACGAAGCCTCCAGCGAGGTCAATGGGTCAGGAGTATTCACCTCGTTGCTGTCAGATGCCCTTCGTGGTGGAGCAGCAGACCTAAGGGGAAATATAACCCCAGGTTCTTTGTATGCGTACGTTGATGAGGCACTGGGAGCATGGGATCAGCGACCAATATTTAGGACCAATGTTACAAGCTTCGCGAAGTTAAGGAAAATTCAGCCAAAGGTTCCATTTGAAATTTTGCGCCGGATTACCCAGTATTTCGCAACTCCTGATGCTGAACACAAGCTCGACCCAGCGTATGAAGATACTCAGCCAAGCGCTGATCCAGTAAAAGTTAAAATCTTCAAAGATCTGCAGAAGCTACAAAGTGTTGGTCTCGTGGTACCAGTTGACGCGGAGTTTATGTATTTTGCTGCGATTAACTCAACTGCTTGCAGACTAACCGCGCTTGGATACCAATATTGGCGACTTGTTAATGAAAGGAAGCTTTAGTATTAATAATTTAATTCGCTCCGTCAGATTTGAAAGTGTGCGCCACAATCGCAATAAAACGAAAAGCGCGCCTGTCGCTCTTCGAGTCAAAGGGCCAGTTAATATCCTTTCCAATGACGAATCACTACATATCCCGAAATCAATTCGCAACAATTCGCCTAAAATCTGCCCTCCTCAGATTGACTAGCGAAGACAAAATCACGCTTTGAACTTTTGGGCCACGAGATCCCGAGCTTGTAATATGTACAGCAATTCAGTGAGGCGCAGTTAACTCGAACGCTCCGCGAAAAATTTATCTCATGAGCCTAGTCCTTCGAGGGGAATACCCTTCAAACATATTTCAACTCCTCGGAAGGAATGAGAACAGTGCAACATATGCGCTGGGCTGGACGCTGGATCGCTGCCCTGTTTTCTTGAATGCTCTGAGCAGCCATATCGTTGGGAGAGCGCTAAAGCTATCTGACGGGCTACTGGTATTGCAGCAGTCAGGCATCGATAGAGGCTATACCGATCTTGAAATTCACTATGGCAAAGAACTGCACTGCATCGTAGAGGCCAAACAAGGCTGGGTTTTACCCACAGTCGCTCAATTACGACGATACAAGCCTCGGCTCGACCAAGACCACCTTAAAGCGCGACACAAACTCATGATTTCCGTTTCTGCGGCGTCAGATGAGATTGCTCGATTGCGTCTACCGAAAGACATTGATGGCGTTCCCCTGATACATCTCTCATGGGGGCTGATTCGTGCACTTGCCATCCACTCACTTGCCCAGACCAAGGTGCTTAAAGAACGCCTCTGGCTAAAGGAGCTAGCGACCCACCTGGAGAGATTTTCTGCGATGGACACACTACGCGATAACATGGTCTACGTCGTTTCGTTGGGATCCCAAGCGATGCGAGAAAATGGAACTCATACTTGGATAGACGTCGTCGAAAAAGATGGAGCGTACTTTCACCCAGTTGGCAACCACTGGCCTCAGCAGCCCCCCAACTATATAGCTTTCCGTTACCGGGGGAAGCTACAGTCAGTTCATCGCATCGAGGCCCACGAAATCTGGGCTAATGTGGCAGAGAAAAACCCTCTTTGGTGCGAAACGACAGAGGAGCATTTCGTCTACAAACTGGGACCTGCGATGCGCCCGTCGCGGGAACTTAAAGCTGGCAGTGCAGGCGACTCCGTCAAACAAAGTGCAAGAGTCTGGTGTGCGATAGACACATTGCTGACTGGGCAGTTTGATTATCTAGGACAGGCTCGGGACGAAACGAAAAAGCGCTTACGTGAAGCTGAAGCAAGATGATTAGCCGCCCTCTTTTTTATTGTCTTGCGGGAGTAAGCGTGTGACTTCTTCAGGAACTAGCTCATGGCTCTTACCCTTTCAAGGTCGAAACGCCTCGCTATCAACCAAATTGAATTTTTTGTTTCGACATGAAAATATCTACGTGATGGATAATCATCGTGCCGCATTGTGGTGCTGGATGAAACACATCTCCCCTGAAAAGCGATACAGCCTTTTTCATATCGACGCCCACTACGACGCCCGATCCGTCAAAGACGCTCCCTGGCTCGCATCAGTTCCCGATCTGACGAGCATCACCTTGGCTGAATACCTTGAATTCGGCAAAGGCAAGGAAAGCGCTGAGAAGTGGCCTCTAATTGCTTGGGATAACTATCTCTCGTTATTTTTCGAAAAGTTTCCAGCAACCTTGGCAGAGTGTTTTCTTGCTACGCATCAGATGGGAGATCCGCCAGAACCATACGTCAAGCACGAACATATGATCCCCAAAATTTTCTCGGAAAATTTACCAAGTTTTTTAGAGGATTATCATAATGATGGCTGGATCTTGAACCTAGACATCGACTATTTCTTCTGCAAATCAGGGGAGAAATACATTCCTATGTTCTCTGAGGCCTTCATTGATAGCTTTATTGAAGCTGTTGCCGAAGTCATTCGGAAGGGACAGCTGATTTGCATGACAATAGCGCTCAGTCCTGAGTGCTGTGGAGGATGGCATGCATCCGAAGCTATGTGTTCTCGGATAACATCAGGCTTGGGATTCAACTTTGAACTACCATAGTCCCACGAGCAATAATCTAGCCTCCGAGTTACGCCTCGCCACTAGGCCGGGGAGTACCTTTCCTCCGCCGTACACCCATCGACTCAGTTCAATAGCTGTCTCTGGCCAATCCCTTTGATTGATGCGCTTTCTAAGCGTTGATGTCTGAAGTCGACCGGCACCTAGATTGAAGGTGAAATCAACAATCGCAGCTAGCCTGTATCCTGGCTCATTAGCAAGCACTGGGCAGTAGCGAAGCGTCGACATCAGCGCTGTATTCAAATCGCGCGCCAGATAAATCTCGGCTTCTGCCTCCGTAATCGGCGGATGCTTAGGATCGCAGAGGTGACCGTATCCAATAGTCCAGTAACCTGCTGGACAAATATAGGGAAGTGCTCGAGACGGATCGACCTTAGGGACACGATGAAATCCCTCAAATCGCTTGACCAAATTGACGGCGGCCTGAGGAACTTCGATCACGGCCGCACCCTATCGAAAACTCGACCAAGAAACCAAAAATTCAGTACACCGGACCAGAGGGCTTGATCGGCCTCGGTCCAAGCATGCACGATGGCTGTTTCCCAGCCAACACCAGCGGTCACGGCCGCAGCGAACGCAGCTGTTTTGGCCGCGCAGTACAGCGCCATGAACCAGTACGTTATAACTGGCCGAACACTGATCGACAGCGCGTCAGCCCACTTCACTCCGGAAGGTCGCCCTTGTGCAGCCACAGCCTCCTTCAACGCCTCGATAGCCCCCGTATTCCACGCAGCGTCGGCTGACGCACCAATCTCGGCCATGCGTTGTGCTCCGCGTAGCTTCTCAAATTCTAGCGCCTTGTCTTGCATCGCCAGCTCGTGTCCACGCTCGCCTTTGCGATCGAGCCACTTGAGGAGCTCGGGCGCCAGGCGGAAGGCACCACCCAGGAGACCACCTAGAAGTGTCTCGATCATTGGACGCCGCCATAGAGCTTCAGCTTGATGCTTGCCCCAACGATAAGCGCAACCAAAATACCTGTGGTCAGCAGCTTGATTAACGTCTGCCATGCGGTTTGCCGTGCCTGTCGCCAAGCCTCGATGAGCCCTCTCAGATCTCGAATGTCCTTTGCAGCGTGACCATTTTCCAGACCAAGGGCCG
Source organism: Bacteroidota bacterium (assembly GCA_027483445.1). Classification (GTDB taxonomy): domain Bacteria; phylum Bacteroidota; class Bacteroidia; order M30B66; family M30B66; genus CAMCXT01. Next base: position 4,934 of record JAIXUS010000087.1, read on the forward strand.
CAAGAGCTCGCCCGGCACCCTTCTCCGCAGCCTGCGTCAATAGTTCATCGAGGTCCTCAGGCCGGAGACTGAGAATATCGGGATGGTCAATATCAGTTGGCATTGATTGCTCCATAAAAAATGCCTGCCAGGCAATATCCAGGCAGGCATCGAAAAGGGATTGTATTTGGGGCGCTTGTATTTAGAAAATCTACTCTTTTTCAAAAACTCGCCAAGTAAGTGGGTCAAACACACCGGTAGCGTAGTTCGGAGCTGGTTCATTAAAAACGAGGAGCACATCCCCCGCTAAAGCAATTCGTTGATCCGATCCCATATCACCCAACTTTGTTGTTCCGTGATGAAGTTGGCTTGGAAACACCAATAGTTGCCCTTCTTCAACGGGCATAATTGCCTGGTTGGAGTTGAGGGTATTTCTCTGGGTGACCATGGACCGCTGACGATGCGTGGCTTCTGAAAACGCGCCGTAGTAAGGTTCATTCGGCGAAGAATGAATCTGGAAAGCGATCGCATCCCCCTCTTTGGGCATATTCATGTAATAGACGAATGACAGATGGCTGGTGCCGTGTGCATGAACAGGGGTCACCGTCTTGTTGTCTGTGACGCTGATCCAAGTCTTCACAATATTGATATTTACTCGAGAAGTGTCGTAACCCAGTTGGTCAAGGTGGTTGGCGATGCAGCGCGCCACGAATCGAAAGATCGGTGCCAACGCTTCATCCGTGTGAAGGTAGACCTTTCCTGAGCTCTCACCCGTAATCAACCCCGAGCCGCTTTCATGGGGAATGCAGTGACACGGCATTCGCTCCATGAAAGTATTCTTGAATTCCACATGTCGACCACATTTAAACGAAGCAACGGCAGTGGGGAAAAGCAGTGCAATGGAACATTCAATGTTCTCTTCGCCCTCGCTCGATATCAATTGGGTCTGTCCTTTCTACGGAAGAGATCAATCAGCGATGCCACGACGTCGATTTCATACCACCTGCCAGAAATTCGATAGACGCCAGGGTGCGCATGGTGTGTGTTATGAAATGCGACACCGTTACCCAGCAAAATAAGATTGGCAATGAGATTATTTTTACTATCGTCATTGGTTTGGAATGATTGGTAGCCGTACCTGTGGCAAATGACATTCACCACCCCGTTGCAAAAAAATGCATAAACAACGGGAAGAAAAAAGACGTATATCGCGATCCGAATGTCGATGAGCGATGCAGCGCAAATCACAGAAAAATAGATGCGGAAGTAGTGACGCTGGATGAAGACTAGCCACTCGTCCTGCATCAGCCGCTTGACTGTTCCGACGCTACGAGACTGCTCAAACCTAGGGGTGAGCCAAAGCCATGTCCGCCACCCGGCACTTGCCGGGTGCGGATCCGAAGGACCGTCCGAATATCTATGATGGTTCACATGGGTCGAGGCAATACCTATCGGGCTTCCAAACAAATTAAAGATCGACAGGAATGCAAACGTCTTCTGCCATACGTGCCCCAGCTCATAAGAGCGATGTGCGAGGTATCGGTGGCAGTAAGCTTCCTGTCCAAGCCACGTGAATAGCACAACCGAAATCAATGTCAGGACAAGCCAAGCCGGACTCCAGTACACGATTACCCCCGCCATTCCAGCGAAATGCACTATCAGGATAAGCAGTCGGAGCTTTGAAAAATCAGACATGGTCAGCCTCCCCAAGACACGCTGACACCTGTGCAAAAGAGGCTTTTGTAAAGGACAGGGTCAATATCAGCCGCTGCTGATTTGGCTTTAGCGTGACCGAGTGCGGGATGGAGGTATCGATCAACCAGCAGTCCCCTTTGGAGGCTTCAAATGAAGCCTTCTCCAGCAAAGTTCGGCGGGCTTGATCCCAGTCGTAGTAGTGCGTGATTTCTCCGCCGGCTTCGAGGTAAAAATTGATGCCGCAGGTTCGGTTGTAATCAACGTGCGCTGGCAGTACTGGCTTTAGTGCATCTGTCGCCGCCATCCGGATGAGAAATGCCAGCGGTATCTCCAAGTCTCTTATCGCTGCCGGAATGGCTGCTGTTACCTGACTGGCAATGGCCTCTGGCAATGACAGCGATTCAGTTGGCACTGACGTGTACTCATCCGGCAGATGCTTGTTGTATTTTTGCTTCTTGCTGAACCGATGATGGAGCGTTGCGCATCTAGCTACTTCAGCGCCAAAGGGCGCCTTCCAATCAAGCTTCAGGAAGGGTTTCATGTCATTGCGTCCCGAACCACCTCGTAGGGTGTCGAGATGAAAGAGATGGTTAATACACGACGATTCTTTCCTGGCTTGAGTTCAACAGCGTGAGGTTTGGATACATCCATCAGCCATATGTCGCCATCCTTGGCCACAAAACTGTCGACTTCTTCGATTTCCCCGCCCGCAGCGTATCGGTAGAAACAGGTACGCTCACCATGGGTATCGCGGTAGATGTTAATTGCGGTGACTCGAACGCCGTCCACATGGGGAGCTAACATCACATCCCTTTCATCCGCCGGCGCATGCATGTCCAGAACCCAGAGTTTAGGAACCTCTATGTCAAGCAAACGGGTGGGAAGCTGAGCGATAATTCGCTGCGTATCTTCAGGACTTGCTACATATGATCTGTTGGGTACAGAAGTAAAATATTTCTTTTTTAGCAAGGCGAGTCCGTATTTTTGCTGCCTCAAGTATTCGCCGTTACATAGCAATGCCGTTGGATCAGTGAATACACCATCGACATCCAACGAGACGTCCAGCTTGGTAAAGTACGGATTCATCAAGCAAAAGTGAGCCCGTAAATGGCGCTTAATGCCTCGATATTTCTGTCTCCGCTTGTGACGCTGATTTGTCGTGGGCCAGCGATCTGAACATTGCCGATCTGTGCAGTGCCGCTAGCTATAAATAATTTTGTGCCTTTGGGCAGTACGACTGATTCCCCTGCTGATAGCCGCCACGGAGCGATATCACCCAAAGGAACGCTATTCCTCAACTGAGGCGGAATGCACATCATCTTGGTGTTCTCGATGACATCAACGCGCGTGACTCCCGGCTTGTCATAAATCCCTAGTGAGCAATAACCTGCCTGGCGTTCGGTCACGTCGCCGGTATCCAGATGGGTATGGCGCATATGGCCACTAAAGACCATCCAAACGAACTTGTCTTGGGTCTCGTTGTATGTCCCATCCGGCTGAACGACGAAGCAGCCTTTGCGCACATCCGCGTCGTCCAATAAGGTTCCGGCCGGAATGTCGAGCAGTAAAGCAATCGTTCCGAATGCACGGACAGGCTTCTGTTCATAATTCACTATCAGACCTCCAGTATTTCGTCAGCCAGCTGCTGCTCAACAGCCAAGACCTCTGCTGCCTGTCGGATTGACCAGTACGAATCAAGTACTGCTTGATAGTCGTTCAAACTAGTTATCTCTTTATTAAGCACAATCCTGCCGGTAGACAAATCTTTGATCTCTTCCTCTCCACGCTCTCCATGCCACTGCAAGGCGTGGACTTCTGGGGCTAGGCTGGTGATATCGATCCCTTGATATCCAATGCCGTCCACTGCGCAGTAACAATCGGCCGGAATGATCGTGAGCCTGGTTGGTGTGGTCATTCAGTGATCTCCATAACGGTAGGCTTTGCGACCATGGCCAGCAGGACCTGCTGCGAGCATTCATTGGCCTTAACCATCTCATTTCTAAAGCTCTCAACTGCAGCACCAGTCGATCGCTGCTGTTGGCTGTTTTCGATAAGGAGTACCGGAAGCCACGTGATGGCACACGACCATTCATCCACTTCTTTACCGGTATTGGGGTTATGGCCACGCACTTGGGTAAACCAAGCGCACTGGAGTCCGATGCAATCTTTTTTCAAAAGAGGACAGAAATTTCCTGGCTTTATTTCCATGATCAGTTCTTGGTAGCGATGATGACGTCGACGTACTGAACGGCCAGATTGATGGCGGTACCAGTAAAGGTATGGTTGTGCGAACCACCTCCACCTGTTGCCGAAACCACTTGATTAAGGGCCACTGTTGCAGACGATCCACCATTAGCTGCACCGACTGGACGTGTTCCGGTGCTCCCTTTGGATACTGATTGGTACCAGCCATAGCTGTGAGTGTGGCTGGGAATCTGGGCTTCGGTCAGCGTCGTAGCACCGACGGTGCCGTTGACTGTTTGTTGGGCAAAGGCAGTTGTAAAGGCAACCGATCCTCCAGAAGTGACCGTGCCATTGATGACCCGGAGTGCTTTATCGTTATGCGTTGAGTCTTTAGTCCATCCAGTGGGGGCAGCAGTCTGTTGAAATAGCAGTCTCGTGCCACTGGCAAATTCCTCAGGCGGCGCCTGCCAACTAGGCGGCGCTGTACTACCGGCAGATGTCAGCACCTGGCCAGCAGTGCCGAAGTTGGCGCCGCCAGCACCCACTGCACCTGTTGAATTGACAACAAGATGATCAGTATTACCCGCCCCTAAAATTAGGCTCTTACCAGGATAGGCATTCTTGACGTATGCATCGCCAGTTGAGCTTTGTCCGACTAAAAGATAGTTGGCGGCCGTAAGTCCCCAATAATTGAAGGCCCCGGTAGCTCGCACTTGGTACTGCAGACCTGTGGCGGTGTCACCCGCCTTATTTAACGGCGTGAAACCAAGTCGAGCGGGAATATCCGTGTAGTAGCTTGGCAGCTGGCCATTCAAGGCCGCAGCGTCATTGGCGCTTTGTGCCAAGGTAGCCAGCGCCACACTCACACTGCCACTACTGAGGTCAGCCAGTAAGACCCAGGTAGCTGGTGAGGCGCTGGTCAACAGGTAAAGCTTTTGCTGGTCTGTGCGCCAGCATTTCATCCCGATCTGAAGCTCCGTGGTTGGAAACGCTGACCCACTGGAATTCGATAATGCCGTTCTGTCGTTATTCAGTAAGGGCGAGAGTGAGTTGGTCAGCGTCTCGCTAGACGATATGGTCGTGAAATTTTGCATCTAGCACCCTTGAGCCAGCCAAGAAAATGAGCCCGTCACACGAGCACCGGTTTGATCCTCCAACACGGCCGTGAAGCCGCTGGTTGAGGAGGAGCCGAGGATTCGTGGGATGGCCGTGGTCGTTCCGCCCTTGTGCGTGATGGTCACTTGGGGAGTAAACCGAAATGTTCTGGAAAACTGCACCGCGACGCCTGATGTGGCGTTTGTGACCTCGGCAACACCCCGATCGAATATGTCCGGCACATCGACGGTTAAGCGCAGTGCATCGATGTAGCCTCGGTCGGCGTTGCTGGATTTCAGGATCGCTCGAAACAATGCCCGCTGGTAGGTGTAGTCCCCTTGAATGAAGTCGCGGAAATTCGTGTAGCCCGGGGGATGGCCGTTTTCCACGATGTTTTTAAAATCGTCCTCGGTAATTGCCAAGGTCGAGATGATCATGTCACTGATTACGCCATTGGCATGACGTCGGTACTGCTCGGCAAGTGCCAGTGCCTCTTTCAGAGTCAGGCGTGAGATGTGCTTGATCGCCTCGGAGACTGACAAGCCTTCATTCAGGTATTTTCGGTAAGCGACTGTCCTGCCGAAAAGCTCTGCCACAGCTATCGCTTCTGCAACGCGTTTGATCAGTTTTCGTGCTGAGGAATCGGTTGTGCCGAAGCTCTCCAACAAGGGTTTAACCGTTTGTTTGGCTGCGGTTTCAGCCAGATTCAAGCTTTCGCTGATGCGGATGATGTAGGCGATTAAGTCAGCGTAGGTCTCTGCAAGACTGATCGCTTCTGCGACCTCCTTACCAAATCGACGAGTTAGCTGATCACTGTGGCTAAAGCTTTCAGCAGCCACCTTCGTCACCTTCCGAGAAGGAACGTCTGACAGGGGCAAAGATTCAGAAGATTGCAAGGTGCTCTGTCGAGACAGACCTTCAACAAAATTGATCGGTGAGCTGAAAGCTTTATCCAGCAACTTTTCCAGCTGATCTGCCGTTTCCAGTGTTTCGCCGATTTCCTTTCGGTTGGCCTTGGTCAGATTTTCAGAAAATCCGATCGATTCCACCCACCTGAGCACATAGGCAATCAGGTCCGAGTAGGTTTCGACCATACCGAACGATTCAGCCTTTGCTATTGAGAAAAGCCTACGTGCGGCTTCTTGCATGCCAAACGCTTCATTGGATGGTTTAGTCGTCTGGCGTACTGCCACCTCCAAAAAGCTGAGACTGACCGCCACGCCAAAGGCATAGACGGCCGGGTAAGCCGTATCCCAGCTTTTGCCGGCACTGGCGCTGGACCATGTAAAGCCTCCCGAACCCCAGGTATATCGTTGCCCTTGAGATTCAGTAACCGTCACCACATCGGGCATGGCAATCAGCTCATCGTGAAGGTGAAGACGGCGGTCAAGCTATCGTCTGCGCCTTTGTTCACGACCGGGAAGACCACGCGGTCAAACATGATTCCAGCACTTGCCGCGTTAAAAACACCAGCCTCAGTGATCGCTCCGGTGGCGTCTCCGGCAAGAAAATCCGCTGTGAAGGTAAACGTCTTGGTTCCGGCCGTGTGGGCGTAGGTGGCGGTATTACGGTCAATTTCGGTGACCAGAGCAGACTGTGTGGCTGCGGCGGCCGTAGTTCCCGTTCCAAGGGCGATGTATCCCATCACCGATGGGCGGCTTGCGGATTTGCCAATCGCATCGGCAATGAAATCGAAGCCCACATTGACGATCAGATTGTCTTTATGGAAGGTCTCGGTGTCGCCGTTTGCGCGGTGAATGATTAAGGTCATTGCACCATGAAGTTGCATGGATTCGTCGATCATGGAAGTCCTTGATAAAAAAATGGCGCTGCACTGGTGAGTGCAACGCCATCATTGAGGAAATAAAATTTAGTACAGACGTACGGTGGTTAATGGCCCAACAGGAGAAAGCGCGAGGCTTGCAGATTGAACCTCACCACCCATGCGTCCAACAAATAGCCGGCGATCGTCGGCGGTCTGGCAGACTCCGATGCAGATTCGGTCCATCAGGGTGATTTCAAATGGCACCTGAATTCGATGCGAGAGCTGATCCTCCAAGAAGAAGACGGCTGTATTTGCGTCATAGCCAACTAGAAGCGTTCCTGCACCAGTTGCAGACCAGATTACGCAGGTAGTGACCTCCGACGGGATAAACCAGAAACTCGTATGAAATGTGGCCGGGATACTTACGCTCCATGCTGCTCTGGTCGTGTCTTTGACCATCAGGCCATCACCATACCTGCCGGCGTCGTAGTTCAGACCCGCCGAGAGACTGGTGATAGGATTACCAAAGCCATCTAGCGAGCCGTTCAGGCGCCACCCATAGATCTCGCCATCCTGAAGGGTGTCTTTCCGTGAGATTTGAAATCGCGCATCCACGTTGGCAAGCGACCCGTCATAAGTCCACTGCCGTTTGGCTGCATCACTTTTCCAGGGGTAGTTCACCTCAAGCCAGGTTGTTCGGTCATCAACGGATGCCCCCAGACTGTTCTGCAAGGTGTTTTGAGCACGCGTAGGTGAAACCAGGTCCACTTCAAACAGGTACTCGGCCGTGGCTGCATCACTGTCCATCCTTAGCGCATCCCGGCCGTTGACCGAGACCATGGTTGCGAAGTGTCGAATCCCCGGAAAGCCTGCCGCTTGCTCATCACGCTCAAGAATCAGGTTGGCGTTTTGCGGTTGGGCGACGATGGTTGAGACGAACGTTGGAGTGTGGCTGTAAATACCGGGCGAGGCAATCGCCTTGATCCAGAATTTGCGCTCACCATCAAAGCCAGAGGGTAAGGTGTAGCTGGTGGATTTAATTTCGGCGACAAACAATGACGCGTCCCATGCCGATCCTTCTCGAAGCTCGTAGCCGACAACCTCAGGCTCCGGATTGGGTTGCCAACGAAACTCAAGCCGGTTGGCTGACTGCACCACATCGAATTGCGTCACCGTCATCGGTGCTTGCAGATCAAGGACGAAGGTCGTCACATTGGTGCTGAAGTTCCCCAACGTGTCAAAGGCTCGGATGTGATACGCATAGCGTCCAGCTGTTGACTGGTCGTGGACCATCTGGGTTGCTGCTGTTTTAGCGACTAGTTGACCGTCATCCCAGTTAGCTCCGACCCGCACTTCATAGCCCGAGAGATCTGCGTCGGTCACTTCATCCCAAGTGATCAACAAATCTGTCAATCGCCGCTGAACCGTAAAGCCTGAGACGTCCGAGGGTGGCAGCGTCTTACCCAGCACCGTACTGCTCAAGGTGGCTGCCGAACTTTCCTTGCGCGTAACACCAATGGCTCTGAGGCTGAATTCATACGGGCCCTCAGCCGCATCTCGAATTTCTACGTAGTTGGCACTGGTCAGCGGTAGGTTTATAAAATTTCCACCGTTGACCCGGTACGACAGCCGGTAGGCAATTGCGGCCTGGACCTCTTGCCAAGAGACTTGCACCAGCACCTTGGCCTGATCCTTGACCCGGTAAAGACTCTCTTTCATCGACAGGCCGGTCGGCGCTGCAGGCTGATCCGAGAGCACCGTGATTGACCGAGGTTGGAGCGCCAGACCTTGTTCAATCGCTGCGTACTTGCCCGGGTTGTGGGCCAGAGCGGTGACTTCATGAATGCCCGGATCTTGCTCGGCGACCGCAACCACCCGAAAGAGTTGTGGTTCAACCTCAACAGAGGCTAGCACCCAGATCGCATTCGGCTCTGGTGCGACGCTAAACGGACTGGTCACAGTGACAGTGCGGCCCGAAGCAGGTCCTACACTGCGCTCCTCAATCTGGCCATTGGGCAGCAGGACAGACAGCCGCCAGGCACGAGGGCTTGGCACATCCTGGTCGAGCACAATGGTGGTTGTCGTGGCTGAAGCCACCCGACCACCCAAGCGTAGTCCACCGCGTACCGGGTCAGCTACCTTGATAACGTCGCCGGGTCGGACAACCGCACCCTCAAGACCCGTTCTAAAGCTGATGATCTCGGATTCAGACTGCTCGGAATACAAGAGCCACTTGCCGACCCGATGGGCCTGGCCACGTGAGGTGCAGCCCAGCGCCACAATATCGCTCTGCACGATCCCGTAGCGGGCAATGCCTGCGGCATCTTCGACGTATTCGACCTTCTGGCGATAGAAGTCTTCGGGATCATTCCAGCTAACGAGTACCACCGTATGGCGCGCTTTAGCTGAAGACCCTTGATAGGCAAACTCGCCATCGATGACATTGGCTGGCGCAAACTGGTAGACAGGATCGGTCGGAGCATCTTGAGTGACCGTAATAGCACCACCCGACCAATACACCATACCTCGAAATATTGAGGCCATGTCCTGCACGACTTTGTACGCTTGCTCTCGAGTCTGCAGGTAAAGATTGCAGGTAAAGCGTGGCTCGAAGCCACCGAATCCGTCAGGGACCTGCTCGTCACAATATTTGGCGACCCGATACAGCGCCCACTTATCAATCTGTGCTTCGGGTATATAGCTGCCTAAACCATAGCGGGTGCTGATCAACAGATCATAAAAACACCATGCCGGGTTATCCGACCATGCGATCTTAAAATTGCCGTTCCACACGCCGCTATACGAGCGAGTCGTCGGGTCATAGTTGACCGGAATGCGCATCCGCAGGAGCTTCATGTCGTAGCTGCGGCGGGGAATCGAGGAGAACTGTGCCGCATCGACCCGAAGGGCAACCAGCGCACTGTTCGGATACCTGAGTTTACTTTCGATGACTTCGGTATACGACTCCAGGAAAATTTTATTCTGGATGGCCGTGGATGTTGAGTCCGCGGTGATCCGACGAACCCGAATCTCCCATGGCGCAGATCCCGTCAGTGGAACGTAGTAGCTGCGCTGGTACTTGGTCGTAGTCTTGCCGGAAATCGTATCCTTGATGACTTCTACAAATCCACCGCCATTGCTCTGACGGTCGATTGCAAAACTCACCTCGCTGCCATTTAAGTCGCCATTGGTGGTGTTCTGATTGGTCAGCTGCGGAACGCTCACCTTTACACGCACTGCATCCACATCGGCGTCTATGATTGAGCGCACCACCGATTGATTGGCCTTGACCTCCACGCCGACCGAGATCTCGTTTTCGACTGAGGAAAAGCCTGGCACATAGTTTTGCTGCTGGGTGCCATTGCGGCTCTCAAGGGTGATCCCCGTAAAATTAGTCGTGCCATCCGCATTTTGAATCGGTGTGTCGTCCAGATACACTGACTTCAATCCAGCGACCAAGCCTTCGATCTCACCTTCAGAAATCAGATCAACCACACGGGCATAGGCTTTGGAGCGCAGACTATCCGGTGCTTCTTGAGCGACCCGAGCGGCACCACCGCCGCTCTTGCCACCACCACCGGCGCCAATGATAGGTGAGGTCATGCCGCCACCTCATCGACATCAATGCCGGCACTGATCACTGCTGATCCTACAATCAGCCGGCCATAGCCCACCGGTACCGGATGACCTTGTGCGGTCGTGTTGACAGCACCATTAAAGCTGTAGCTGGGCTTGTTCTCAGGTTGCTCATAGGGCTCGGCAGCCTTAGGGGTCGGCGCAATCATTTGTGATACGCCGCCCAGAATCATTGCCGTACCTACGGAATAAAGCGTTGATTGGGACAAGAAAGCTCCGGAGGCGGCCCAACCCATCGGGTTCCACCAGGCGACTGCCAGGAGTGCGACGCCCAGAAGAATCTGTCCCAATCCATCCCCACCAGCTCCTGAGATGACCGGGGCGATCGTGACGTTTTGCAGACCAACGGGATCATGCAGCTGCTCGATCTTCAAAGCATCGCGGCCTGCCAGAACCCGGTATCCCACGCCACGCTCGCCAGAAGCGACCAGTTCGCGCTCAAGGGATGGAAAATTGGCCACCAGTGCGCGAATGGCCTCAGCCGCAGATGTAATTGCCAAGCGATGCCTGCGGCCATAGGTTTTCCCAAGCTCACCAAGAAGAATGACTGTGACCATATCGAAGGATGTGGGTCGTGTTTTTTTGCCAGTAGCCGCCATAGACATCCCGACTCGAGAGGCGTCCCTGCAAGTGATGCAGGATCATGTCGTCTCCTAGATACACAGCAGCGTGATTGGGAACGGGTGAAGCGACTTGCATCAAGAAACAGTCACCCGCTTGCAGATCGGCTGAATCGATGACGGAAAAGCCCGCAGCAGCAAAGTTCTCCAGATACAGGTTCTCACCCCGCTTCCACCATTCATCAAATCGTACAAAGTCCGGCAGAGTGACGCCTCGCTCGTGCTGGAACCAATCACGTACCAGCGCGTAGCAGTCCAAGACACCGTGGGACCACTCCCGGCCGACCAACGGGGCAACGTAGCCCGACGGCTCGATGCGAGACCATGTTTGGCTTGGAATGCTAACGATGTACCAAGGCAGGCCACTGGCCTCACACGCCACGCGGTCAGCTTGACTGGATTCAGGAGGCAATCCCGGATGGCTATGAACGACGGCAACGATTTCACCTTCAGCGTCCGCTGCTGCGTAGTCCTCGGGATGAATGACGAATTGATCAGTACCCATGGCGATGTTGCGGCAGCGGACGTAGACTTCCCGACCTTTACGGATGATTAAGAGTCCACACGCTTCGCGTGGGAAAGCCTCCGAGCCATGTTCTCTGGCCAACTTCTGGTTTACGTCGAGCACTATCGGAACAGTCCCGCTGCTGGAAATCCCCCAAAGGGCAATTCGGCGTTCTGACCAAACCTAGCCTGGCAGGACGAGAGCCGTTTACCGCAGATGTCTTGCGTGCTACTGGGAACAGACTGGTCATTGGCATCAAAGTAGCTGGTTCCCGTGTATCCGCATTCGCTGCTGCGATAACGCCAGGGACAAACGTTCTGAACAATCTGGCGGCGCGGAAGATTGACGCCCTCTAAGTCAAAGGACGCAGCGAGCTCGAATTCGATCACATCGCGCGTCTCGCGAGATTTGCGATCGACGTAATAAATGTCGTCTGCAAATTCAGCCGTCGGGTCTGCAGTCGGATTAACTCCACCCGGGAAATTGACTGCATCCAGATATTTGGCCAGTGTTCGCTTACGGGTGATTTTTGCGCCCACCAGATCCTGATAGATCAACACCATCGCAGTAATGGCACCCGTGACATTGGCAACCTTCAGTTTGGGTCGTGGAATCTGGCCATTCCCATTGAACTCAAACCCTTCGACTTGAATCGGGAATGCCTCGTATGTTTTACCTTGCCACGTCAATCGCTGCTGCAGCGAGTTCGTCCCCGCATGGAAGTACACCGAGCCTTGCGAAAACAGCGATAGATCCAGCACAAAAAGCTCGATCACCACACTGGGTGCAAGCTTCTGGATCTCTGAACGAATAGCGGTATTCATTGCAGCTGTGTGAACTACCAATCAAATACTTGTTTAAACGTCGCGCGTACAGTCTCGACGTTGGGTTCATCCACCGAGCGGCTCCATTCTTCGCAGGTGAACTTACCCGTAAGGCCTGAGGGGCTTGTCCATACAAACGGCTGTACTGCGCCTCTTTCCCGAAAAAATCCATCAATGGCAGCCGCATCCGCGGAAGTGCGGCTCCGGAATTCCAGCGACCAGACTTCTGGCTGGGTGTTCAGCCCAAAGGCCAATCGCTGCTCGTAGCCATCCCCAAAAGCGACTCTTTTGACGTTCGGCCGAATCGTCAGACTCGCTCCGATCGAAGGAACCCAGGTGAAGGTCGTCATGTACAGGTCGCTAGTTAGATGGCTCGACGTGGATCGAGTAGGCCCCCAGCGCGCTTTTGCGCGAGTAACTCTTGCCTGACAGCGCTGGCAATAGCTCGACCCAGGTCACGTCCGCCCATTTCATCACCACGAGTAGCCGTGCCTGCATCGGTCACGTTCACGGAAATGTTGAACACATCACCACCGGCAGTGCCTGTCCCACTTCCCTGTAATGACACTGGAATAGTTCGACCATCCGGCAGCGGCACATAAGCTTCAGGCCGGGATCCTTCCCCAAAGAGCGCTAGCTGCGGTGAGGTGGCAATACCGCCGGAGGCGTACGCGCGCAGTGGCACCGGGCCGCTAGCCGTCATGACACCGCCATTAGCGAACGGAAACATCGAGCCGATTGCCTTGGCAAGAGGTCCGGTGATGGCGCTTTGAATCTGTATGCGAATCAAATCCTGGATGATGGATTGGGCAAGGTTTCTGAAGCTGAGCTTGCCCGTCATCACAAATTGTGTCAGCGCGTCAGTCATTCCGGTAAACGCACTGCGGGTTGCGTTTTCCATCTGTCGCCCTACCTGGGAGGCTTCTTCGGCAACATCGTTTAAGGCCTTGCCGATCCCTGCTGAAGGATCAGAGAGTTCCCGGGCACGCTGGGCCAGCTGCTCTGAAGCGGTGGCTGCTCTTTGCGCCGCCTCAGCGATATTTTTGAAGGTGTCGGCGAATTTTTCGTTACCCGGGGAGGCTAGAGCGATCTCCTCGGCTTGGGCGGCCAGTTTCGATAGTTCTTCCGCACTGCGTCGGCGAGCTTCAGACAGCAAGCCTAAGGAAGCTACCTCAGAGATCGCGCGCGATTCGCGTTGGGTCTTAATCTGCTCTTCCACCGAAGCCAATTCCATCTGGCCACGTTGTGCTTGTTCCTGCAGGTCTTTGAGGGTTTCTGTGGGTTGGCGAATCAATCGCTCGACATTGGATTGCTGCGCATCGCGCTCGAGGGTCGCCCGCTTTTTGGTGATCTCGGACAATTTGTCTTCATATTTCAGCTTGTCCTGCAGTGTCTTGGCGTCTTTGCGCAAGGCGACTTCCAGCAAGAGCTCCTGCTCGGCATAAAGCGAGCCGATCTTGTTAACGAAATCTTCTTGCGCTGCCACCCGCGCTTGACTGGCTTCTTTAAAACTGAGGTAGCCAGCATTCTCATACAAGTCGATTAATCGCTGACGATCCTTCAGAATGCCTGACTCTTCGTCAACGAGGCGTTGCAGTTCTTTGACTTCGTTGTCAATACCGGCCATCGATTGGCTGGCATTAATCGTTGAAAGCTTAAAAAAATTCTCCAGATTCGATTGCGATGCTTCACGCTCTAGATTGGATCGCTTGTTGGCAATCTCAGCGAGCTTATCCTGCAGCTTTAATTTGTCCTGTGTCGTTTTGGCATTGGTGTGAAGATTCTTTTTGACCATAGCCTCTTCCTGATCGTAGATCGATCGGATCTTCGATAGATAGGATTCTTCAGCAGCAGCTCGCGCTGTTGCCGCATCCTCTGTGCTGATTAAGCCAGAGCTTTGATAGGTGTCGATGATCCGCTGGCGGTCTTTTAAGAGCGAGCTTTCCTCACCGACCATCCTGTCCAGCGCGCGGACCTGATTTTCCATCGCTGACAACGCATTACTCGCGTTAGCGCCAGCTGCCGTGTTGTAATTCAGGCGCTTTCGCGAGTCCGCGGGGCTATGTGCCGCAGAATCTGCACCTTGTCGAATCGCCTCAAATCGCTTCTCCAGCGCATCGGCAAGTAGCGGCATATTCCACAAATCAGCGTAATTCTGATTCGCCTGCCGAACGATCTCGTTGCGCTTGGTGAGAGCATCTTTGAGTTTTGCACGGTTCTTTTCTGAGAAGGGATTAAGCCCTTCTCCGCCCGCTAAAAAGGTGCCGGCCAACTCAATATCTGCCCAGACCGCCTGGAAGCTACTGACGACTGCCTTAATCGATTGACCAATCGCACGTAGGGCATCGATGAGAACGGCTAGCGCATAGGCAGCGTTTTCAGCCCAGGTCGTAATGGACTTGTCTTGCTGGAGCTGCTGCAAGCCTTTGACGGCGTCGTCTGACCCCAGCAGAATTTTTCTCAACTCCTCGCCCAAAGCATTCATCGCGGGGATCGATGCGGTGACGATCGTCTGGGCGATGTAGCTATATTCGGCCCGCATGCGCGCCATCGCTTTGACGGAATGCTCGGCGGCGAGTACTTGCTCGGCTGAGAGCCGGATATTTAAGTCCTGGTTTTCAGCCAAGTCTTTCAGGAAAGGCAGCATGCCGGCGCCGGATTTGCCGAATAACTCCATCGCAATGGCTGTCTTGCCAGCACCATCCTCAAATTCGGCCAGTTTCATTGCGATGTCGTTCATGACCACAGCCGGGTCCCGCAGGTTACCCGCTGCATCTTTAGCGTCAATTCCTAAAAACTGCAGTGCCTTGGTCGCACCAGCCGTTTCATCGTCGACCCCTGCCATGCCTTTAGCGAGTTTGGTGAGACTCCCGCCAATATTCTCCAAGGTCGTGTGGGAGATGGTCGCCACCGCCTGAAAACCCGACAGTGCCTCGACACTGGCGCCACTTTGCTCGGAGAGCCCCTGCAAGGCAGCAGCGGCTTCCAGAGTTTGCAGGATGAACTCCTTGATCGCCGCAACCGACGTCACTCCAATGGCCAGCGCAAAGGCAGACTTGGCGACATTGGCCACGCTTTGCAGCGAGGTCTTCATCTCGCTGGCGTGCTTATCCAGAAGACGCGCGCTTTTGCCCAGATCAGCCTGAAACTCGGCGGTTTCAGCAGCCAGCTTGACGACTAGTGAGCCAATATCAGCCATGTTTTTTCAATTTATGAGCGAACATTGCCTTGAACTGCGCAATGTTCTGCTGGGGCTGATCAGTCTGGCTTTGCTTTTTGATGAATGGCATAAAGTCGTCTGGCGAAAATGGCCGGGAATGAGGAGATCGGTGAACATTGGCAAAGGTCGCCGCGATTAAGCCGCCCCTGAAATCCGCTCGAAACTCCCCAAAGGGCTCCAGCTCGTAAAAGGCCATCCATTCAGTGAGCTCGTCAGAGCCGATTTTTTGCAGGAGTTCACGCACGGTCAGTCCCAAGGCCAGCGCCAGCCGAAATACAAACCGACGGCAGGGCTTGGCCTCTAGGCTTTTTTTGCGGCATCGACCGCATCTGTACCAATGCCATTGATTCGTTGGGCAACCGTAAACACCCGGTCCAAGGCGCGTGCGCTCTTGTTCCCAAGAGTCGCCACTTCAGCGTCCGTAAAGAGACGCGCACCGGCGGCGTCACAGAGCGTTAGCGACACGAGGCGAGCACGAACGTTGTCCATTCGACCTTCTTTACCGATCAAGCTCGCTTCAAAGGCATCCCGATCGGCACCGGTCATCGTACGCACCATGACCTCACCTCCCCATTCAGGCACGGCAATGCACTCGAGCGGAAGATCATTCGCTGCGAGGATGTTTTCTTTGCTCAGCAGATTCATGGATTTAGGCCTCCGTGATGTCGCCATCGATCTCAATCGTCACCGATGCCTCAACCACGGCATCCACGCCGCCTTGCACACTGAACTGGGTGACATAGCCGTAAAAGGTCCATACCGTCGGAATGGCGTCCGTAAACGTGATGCGAAACTGCTGGCGGGTGCGATTGGCCCGGTCTGTGCGTAGGCCATCGTGCACCGCATTGTCGGGATCAAAGTGCAGCGTGAGCGACAGGGATCCTTCATCACGAAGACCCATACGCTTTTCTTTGGCGGTGGATGAGAGGTTCGTCACATCAATGACCTGGGCTTGTCCGCCCGGGCCTTGAAAGGAGACGACATTGGGAATCGTCTCAAATGCGGTGGTGCCCATTCTGGCAATCGTAATGCCCTGGGCGATGATGGCGGTACTCGACATACGTGTTCTCCAAAAAACAAATGGCCCGAATGGGCCACTATGAGGGTGTTGCTAGTTGAGACGGGCGACTGTGTCTACTGACGAAGATAGGTGTAATCCACCGAAATTCGGTAGGCGTGCACTTCTTCCTCAAAGCCGCTGATGACCATTCGGATATCCGATACGGTTTCAATCGCTGCCATCACTGCCCCCTGTATCTCGTCTTGCAGTTGATTGGCCGCTTGCAGTGTTTTGGCATACACATCGACCTGCATACGCAGCCGAACGACACCGTGCAAACCATTGATGCCAATGACTTGCTCAGATGCGACGGGCGTGTAGACAATGTAGGGAAAGGCCGTTTCAGCTGGCGCAATCAAAGCAAACACGCGGCTCTGCGCTAGGTGCTTAATGGCTTGATAAAAATCTTGCATCAGGGTTTGGCAAGCTTTTTTGCTTCGGTCTGAATTCGGTCTGCTAGTCGCGTGGTGATAGCTGTCACCGCCTCCTGCCGTTTGGTTTCTAGCGCAGGCCGCAGGAACGGTCGCGCGGCCATCTTGACGGTCCCAAACTCAATGAAGCGCCAATACCAGGCATCTTGGGAAAGATTTTTCTTCTTTCCCTGAAACCGATATTTCTTCCCATGCCGAACCGTCACAAAGAAGGTCTGACGAGTGAGGCTCGATAGCTCCGGGATATGTTTCATGATCACGGATCGCTTCAGGGTTCCAGGTGGCGGTTGGTTAGGTATTGCCTCTGCAGCCTTTGGAGCACGAGACTTTGCTTCATCTCGAACCACCTTGGCCCCGGCATACACGGCATTACGCAGGCCATTTCTCGCAACGCGGGCAGGCAATTCATTTAAAAGCTTCACCAACTCCGCTGCGCCCTTGACTTGCATGCGCTCAAACTTAGCCATCGTCGATTCCTTCTGAGGCATACAGTGTGATGAGAACGTTTTCTTCGTCCTCGTTGATGCCGCCATGGATTTTGAAGATCCGCCCGCCATGCAGACCTCGAAAATTCGGCAGGTCTCGTAAGTCAGAAAATAGTGTCTGGTAGCGAACGGTGATCTGATGCGTGATCTCTGCTGACATGCGTTGAACGTTAACGAGCTGGCGTGCAGAAATTGGCGCGATGTTGGCCCACACCGTTTTAACCGGAACCCAGCTGCGCGCTGGCGCACCCAGCGCATCGATTACCGTTGTGGCCCGTTGAAGGGCAAGCCGGTGGATGAGCATCCCCGCCGACACGGCCGTCATACCAGAGCAACCCGATAAGGATCCAGCAATCCATCGACAAAAGGTAACGGATCAATCCGCCCGCGCATAAGGATCGACATTTCCTCGCGATGCGCATAGAGACTGCCCACGCGCAGCTTGATCCAACTCTTAATGCCTTCGGGTACATTGGATGCTGAACCGTATCCCGCATCAAACGTGACGCTCACAGCGCCAATTTGCGGCAAGGTTGGCGGCCATGTTTTTCCAAATACGGGAGTAATCCGCGCAGGCTCGCAAGCGGTATCCACCACATAGTCGGCTGCCGGCATGGTCTGGCTACTTCCGTCCATATCCAGATACTGGATACTAGCCACCGATTGAACCGGACATTTGGCCACCAGGATGGCGCAAGCTGGAAACGCATCAAGTACCAGCTTCCAGCGCGCAGAAATCAGCTGTCGGCCGGTTATCGTCTCTGCCGCCTGACGAGCGGTGGCGATGCAACCGTTAATCAGCGTATCGTCTTCATCGAAATCCACCCGCAGGTGGAGCTTCGTCTCAGCAAGAGACACTGGCTCCCCTGCAGGTGGCGTGACGAGTTGCAGGGACACGGTTTAGACGATTTGCGACACAGAAGCCTGATTAGCCCCAGCTGCTGGGAGTACGCGAGGGGAAATCCCTAGGATCTGTGCTGCTGTAAAGCTTGCAGCAACACCGACAGTCAAGGACAAGCGAACAAAGCCGAAACCATTGGCAATGTCCAGCTCTTCAGGTTTGATGTCGATGAGAACCTGCTTATTATCACCACTTGCTTTGACAATCTGAGTGATTGCCTTATCAGCGATGTCTTTAGCACCAGTGCCAGTCGCATCACTTGCCTGCTGGAGCTTAGCGTCAACGGTCGCGCCGGTACCAAGTACACCCGTCTGAATCACGGCCAGCAGATTGTGGTGATTACCGGCCGGAATCCATCCAGTGCTCAAAGTCCCGGCTGCCTGGCTGGTAGGGTCGAGTGTTGCAAGGATTGCGACGAGTTCGCTATCCAAAGCATTTGGAAACATAGAAATTCTCCTTAAGTCTTGGGGCGATCAACGCGCACCCAATTGAATGAACGGGGACATTGATGCGCTACCCTTAGCAGGGGTGATTGGCGCGGCGAGTTTTGACTGGCCATCCATGCGGAAAGTGGTCCGGAAAGCCGTCAGATCGGCATCGAAATAAAGGTGCATCGACGTTGCTGTCTGCAAGCCACCGGCCTTCGTGATCGTTTGGTAATAAGAAAGATCTACCAGCAGCACGTCGCCTTGGCTAGAGAAGGAATTGGCATGCTGAGATACGAAGACCGGGCGACCCAGGAGCGTTCCATAGGGCGAGACTTGGATACCACCAACACTCAGTCCATTAGGTAGATAGATCGGGTAATTCCCAAGTGTCAGAGTGAACAGCGCCGGCAACACATCGTTATTCACAATCCAGACGGCTTTCGCAAAGCTACCGGTTGGCAAGCGCGAAATCATTTTGGCTAGATTTTGCGGCAGCAAAGTCTGTGTCACTTGTCCGGACTCTTTGGCTACTGTCACCGTCGCGCCTGCTGTCAGTGCACCAATCGGCACGCCATTACCTGAACCGAAAAGAATGGATTCGTTGGTTTTCCAGCGAATAGAATCCGCGACCTTCTCTGGAAGATAGCTAGTGAGCGCATTGGCATCATCAAGCAGCTCGTCGGTGGTAGGTACCAATGCCATTAGCTTTTTCAGTCGCAGCGTGGCAAGTCCGAGCACCGGTTTTGTCGCACTCGCTGAAGACGCTTCGCCTTGCCAATAAGCGCGAATGCCATTCGTGCCCCATGGCGTTGTCTCATCCTTCGGAAAAGCCATGCTATTACCGCTGATTTCGACATTGTCGGTCAGTGGAAGCAGCGAATCCTCGCCCAAGGACAATCGGAATATTTGCTGAGAAAACTCAGGCGGCACCAGAAAGCCCCCGTCTTGTCCTGCTGCTTCGTTTGCATAGGTGCTTGGCGCTGCTGCACCTCGACCACCGCCGATTAGCAGACGCTCATCAACAGATTTCCCTGGCTTTTCTGCTTGAAAGACAGCCTGCATGAATTCACCTACCGTCTTAAAGCCATGTTTAGGATCGGCTTCACGGTTATCGGTGACGGTAATGTAGCTACCAGCGGATGCATCGGCCGACATGGCCATGTTCGCCTCCTCAACGATCAGCGATGACTCCCGGTCTATTGCCGCAGAGGTTGCTTCGATACGAGCTTTCAAGACATCAAATGCCGAAGTCTCTTCTTCATTCATGTCTCGGTTCTCTGCGGCTGCGCCGTCTGTCAGCGCTCTTGCTTCCTTGATCAGGCCAGCTTTGCGTGCCTGTAATTCTCGGAGTTGCTTACTCATGTGGGTTCTCCAGAAATAAAAAAACCGCCCAACACCTAGCGGCGCGGCGGACAAATGGGGGGAAACATAACGACCGATGGGTCGTCTTAAGATCAGGCCAAACTCGACGGAGCCACGCCTAGAGGGAGTTACAGAAGTGCCAAGCTATGCCTGGCTTGTTTGAGACGTGATGCAGCAGGCCGGACCTGTTGCTTTGCATCTCGACGCATTTTCTTTAAGACGTCGTCAAACGTGGCGACGCCATCCACCATGCTTTGGGCGAGAGCAGCGTCAGCACCGAGTACCCTTCCTTGGCCCATGCCTTCGCGCACTTGTGCCACCGATACCCCCCGACCGCGAGCAACGGCCTTCGTGAATGCAGCGTAATAATCATCCACCCTTGACTGCATGAATGACTGGGCATCAGCATCCAGAGGAACGTAGGGGTTTCCCTCTACCTTGAATTTGCCTGCTGAAATCAGGGTCGTTTTGACACCCGCTTCCTCAAGTGCCTGGCTGTAATCTTGGTGAGCCTGCCACACGCCAATGGACCCAACTTCTCCACCAGGAGTGACATAGAACTCGCTGGCTGAACATCCAATCCAGTACGCTGCCGATGCAGCTAGCGAATTTGCAATCGCCACAATAGGTTTTTGGGATCGGGCGCTTTGGATTTCATCGGCTAGTTCGGCCACTCCGTAGACGCTGCCACCAGGACTATCAATATCGATCAGGATCTGCCCTACGGTCTCATCGGCCAACAATTGACGAAGTGTTGACGAAAACTGCTGGGTGCTGGTGCTACCTGGACCAGAGACATCGTCAACCATATTGCCGCGCTGGGTAACCACGCCATAAAGTGGCAGCACGGCAATGCCACCTGAAGATTGGGCTGTCGCTAATTTGCGCCGCGATTCACGAATCGTGCGATCGGAATTAATCCTGTCCATGGTCTGCGTCTCAGCAGGTACGCCGGCAGACCAGCGCATGACAACACCCGCCATGGCGTGAAGTCGTTCGGGCATCAATGCCCAGGGAGTCGCCAGAAACTCGGCGATCAATAGTTGATGGTTCATGGATTTATCCCTTTGGATTCGTTCCCAACTTGTTCAGTGATTGGCTTAGATCGCGCTCATCCAACGTCTGGCCATCTTGTTCTGCAGCCCATTGCTGGACTGCTGCCAGTGGTACTGCCAAGGCTTCGGCGATGAGCTCAATGTCTTTGTCATTGATCAAGCCAGAACGGCTAATGCGGCGGGCCCATCGATCTGCAGCACTGGCAAGCACCAATTGAAAACGGGTGTTCAAGTCTTCCTCAGGAGGCGATGGGCTCTCGATTTCAACTTTGGTCGGATCAGGCTCTGGTTCAGCCTCCTCAGCATCACCCTCTTCCACCATGTTCAGCGGTCGGAGCGGCTCATCTAGGCCTTCAAGCGGGTTGAGATTTTCAGCAATACGGGCTTCGTTGCGCGTGAGCCAACCATTTTGAATGCCGCTTTGGTAGTACGCCGAACGACTGGCCGCATCTCCACGCATCAGGTTGGCGAAATCGAATTCGACCTCCAGAGCGTCACCATCGAGCAGTAGCTCATAGCCGATTGATGCCTCCCAGCGCTCAGCCCAAGGCGTCATCGTGTGCATCACAAACTCGAGTGACTGCTGCTCGATATTCGAGAACGTGGCGCGGTCCAAATCGGCAATCATGTGGGGTGGAACCCGAAAGATCCGGGCGATATCCGTGATCTGAAATTTTCTAAGCTCCAGAAACTGGGCGTCCTTGTTGGTCACGCCCACCTCATGAAACTTCATGCCGTTTTCCAGAACAAGCACCTTGCCGCGGTTGGTACCAGACTGCGCTGCCTGGTAGGAATCGCGAAACACCTTCTTAGCCTCGGCATCCTTGAAGGAGCCGGGAAACTCGATCCAGCCGCCCGTGGGCTTCGCGTCATTGGCAAAAAACCGTGAGCCGTAGTCCTGGGCAGCCAAGGCCATTCCCAGGCTATCCCGAGCCAACTCAATCGGACTCATACCCATCAAGCCGTCTGAAGATAGACCCCGTAGATGCCAGACATCCCCACGCGGCAGCACTGCCTCGTCGCCAAATCGGTCTGTCACTCGGTAGCGAAACTCACCCGAGCGCAGCAGTTCCATGCGGACCCGGTCGGGGTGAATCGGTACCAACTCCACGATTTCGCCTCTAGGGTTGGTGATGATCTGGCAGTACGCGTTGCCTCGTAGAGCTAAATGGCCTTGCAGCATCTCACGCCACTCGAACGGGTTCTGATACCGGTTGGGCCGGTGGCAAAGCAAGGTGTAGAGCCAGTGATCGGTTACTCGGTCTTTCCCACCATCAGTCCGCTTTCGGTAGAGCACGATGGGAAGAGACGCCATCGTTTCGGACAGGATCCGAACGCAAGCATAGACCGCCGACAAGCGAAGCGAAGCGTCAGGCGTGACGCGAACACCGCTGGTAGACCGGGTTGAAACAGGTTCAAACCAGAAATCGCCCCAAGCTGATCGGTCGCCACTAGACGCTCGAAATCGGTCGAAGAAGCTCAGTAGTCCCATCAGCTCAGAGCAGCATCAATTCGTAGTCGGATCCCAGCACCACGTTCTCCCCGGGCTTGATAGCCCGAGAGAGCGCCATGATCAGTGCCA
>JAIXUS010000033.1 GCA_027483445.1 Bacteroidota bacterium
ACGCATTTCGTATTACTGAATCGGCAACCCCCGAAAAAGACAGAAGTCTTCGTCACGCTGCTCCTCCGCTCTCTCCACAGGCGAGAGACGATACTGTAGTGGTTAAACGGGGTTTACAGGTGAAAGGGAAAAAGTCTGAAGTCTTGAGTCTTTAGTCTTTAGACTGGATTCAAGGTAACACTAGGGTATGGGGAATCACTGATTAACCTAATGGCATATTAAAACTTATAGCTAAAGTCATTGATAAACCTGAGTTTTAGGGTTATGTGAGCACCCAAATGGTATCCTACGAAATACGAAATACGTTATACGTTATACCTTCACGTAGCCCCCAATGGTATCCAAATGCCTACTTTAGACTAAGGACTAAAGACTAAAAATCCCACATCACGTTACACCCTCACCACGAGTTTAAAGCCTTTGCCGTGGACGTTGAGGATTTCGATGTTGGGGTCGCCGGCGAGGTATTTTCGAAGGCGGGCAATGTAAACGTCCATGCTGCGGGCATTAAAGTAGTTGTCTTCGGCCCAAATGGCTTTCAGGGCGAAGTTCCGCTCTAAAACGTCGTTCATGTGCAGGCATAGAAGCCGCAGGAGCTCCACCTCTCGCGTGGTAAGCTTGTGGTGCTCCTTCTCACTCACCAGCGAGTTGAGCACTGTATTAAACTGGTAGGCCCCGATGCTAAACTCGTGTTGTTCTTCTTGTTCCTCCGTTTTTTCAGTGCGTTTGAGGATGGCTTTAATGCGCAAAGTAAGCTCCTCCATCGAAAAGGGTTTGGTCATATAATCGTCGGCGCCCACCTTAAAACCCTCGATGGTGTCTTCCTTCATCGACTTGGCCGTGAGGAAAATAATGGGAACGTCTTTGTTGTGCTTACGGATTTCGCGGGTCAAACTGAAACCATCCATCAGAGGCATCATCACATCGAAGATGCACAAGTTCCACCGCTCGCGCATGAATACCTTGAACGCCTCTTCACCATTGGAGCATAAGGTAGATTGAAAGCCTTTCGCTTCCAAATATTCCTGGATAATCATGCCTAGGTTAGGGTCGTCTTCCGCGAGTAATATCTTCATGGTCAGGTTTTAGGTTACGACAGTCCTTGTGAGAGCGGTAAATTCACCGTAAAGGTAGAGCCAATTTCGAGTTCACTCTCCAGTTGAACACTTCCGTTGTGCTTTTCGACCACCGTTTTCACATAGCTTAATCCAAGTCCAAAGCCCTTAACATTGTGCAGGTTACCGGTGGGCACCCTGTAGAGTTTCTCGAAAATTCGCTTTTGCTCATCGCGCGAAATCCCAAGTCCGTTGTCGGACACTGAAACGGAGAAACGGGTGGATGAATTGCGCGTTTCGATAACAATTTGTGGGGCTTCGGGGCTATACTTGATGGCATTGTCGAGCAGGTTGTAAATCACATTGGTGAGGTGCACCAGGTCGCCTTCCAGCTCGTACTCCGTGGCTTGCAGTTTCAGGTCGACCTTTACCTTTCGCTTATCGATGTGGATACGCATGCTTTTGAGCACTTTGTGGATGACCGCATGCATGTCGACCTTACCAAGCTGCATCTGGAATTCCGACTTATCGAGCAGGGCGCTTTGCAGGACGTTTTCGACGAGCTGCGAAAGGCGTTTGTTTTCTTCCGAAATCATACGGGTATAGTTCTCCGTGATGCGCGGTGTTTTTGCCACATCGGGGTCGTTGAGGGCTTCGCAGGCCAAGGAGATGGTAGAGATGGGCGTGCGCAGCTCGTGGGTCATGTTGTTGATGAAGTCGTTTTTAATGTCGGAGATTTTCTTTTGACGAATAATGGTAGCAATGGTGTAGTAAAATGTGGCAATAATGATGAGTATGAAAAAGGCCGAAATGGCGAACATCAACCTGAGATTGCTAAAGATATAGGTGTTCTGCTCCGGGAAAAACAGCATCAGGTAATCGGGGTGATAGAATACATCGTGCGGGAAGAGCCTCAGTCTGAAGCGGGTTTTCATGAGTTGCTCGGTGAAGTCGGTCGGGTGGTCCACAAACAGCTTGTTGTTCATGAAATCGTAGAGACCGAACTCATACGGGGTGTTGATTCCAGCGGCGGCGAACTCCATGCGCAGCAACGAATCGATGAGTTGAGGATTCACCCGGTCGTCGATGCTTGTACGCATATTGAGGTTGAAGAGCTCCTTGAACACATCGGTAACCATGCCCGATTTTTTCATGAGGCGCTCCAGCCTCGGGTCGGCGTTTTCGGGGCCATTGGCAATGGTAGCAATATCGCTGTAAAAGGGAGAGCCATTGGTTTGGCGGGCCTTGCGCACCCGTTTAATCTGGGTTTTTCCGCTCGAATCGCTGTAGTTTTCTTCGATAATCTCCACGGTGCCGTCTTGACTGAGCTGCCTGATTTCGGTTTGAATCTCACCCGGGCTTACCTCATTCCAAAAAACGAGTCCTGAGGTGGTGGTATCCTTTCGGTTGATGTTTTGCCGAATGAGCGAATCGATGCCCAGGAAGAAGGTTTTGCCCTGTCGCGACACATCGAAGCGCTTGCGTACATTCTGGGCTACTTCGTTTTTTTCTACCAGCTCTACCACATTGGCCATCACCGTGTTAACGGTACTTTCAAAGCGCTGTTTTTCGAGGGTGATGGCATTGTCGATCCAAAAAATCTGAATGGTAATCAAGCCGGTAAGGGCGAGCACCATCAGCGCGATGATCAGGCGTATGTTGGTGCGGTTAATCATGTGGGTAGAGGGCTTCGGCGAGTTGGTGGAATTCGGAGATGCTCAGCTGTTCGGCCCGCAGATGCAGCCATTGCTCGGCGCGGTGCTCAGGGTGAAGCATGGGCCTAAGGGCATTGCGTAAGGTCTTCCGGCGTTGGTTAAACGCCATCTTAACCACCTGCATAAAAAAGGATTTGGGTACCTTCAGATGGGTTTCGGTTTTTCGGCGAAGCCTGATGACCGCCGACTTTACCTTTGGTGGCGGTTGAAACACATGTTCATGCACGGTAAAAAGGTATTCGCAATCGTACCAGGTTTGCATTACAACGCTTAAAATACCATAGGTTTTGTTGCCATGAATTGAGGCAATGCGTTCGGCCACTTCTTTTTGGAACATACCGCAAATTTCATCGACCACCTCCAAATGGTCTAAGCAATGAAACAGGATTTGTGAGGAGATGTTGTAGGGGAAATTTCCAATAACAGCGCCTTGTCGACTGAGATATCGATCGAGGGGAAGGCGAAGAAAATCGGCCTCAATAATGCGCCCTTGTAAAGCCGGGAAATGCGTATTGAGGTAAGCCACCGACTCGCGGTCGATTTCGACTACCTGCAAATCGATGGGGTGTTCGAGCAGAAAACGGGTAAGCACACCCATTCCCGGCCCTACTTCGATTACGGTTCGGCCGGCCTCCAGCCGGATGGCTTCAGCGGTATTTCGGGCAATATTGAGGTCGAAAAGAAAGTGTTGACCTAAGGCCTTTTTGGCTCTAACCGCTCCATCGGGTTTGCGGTTTGGTAGTTGCTGACGACGTTTTACACCCATTCGAGAAGTGTTCTGAAAGCGACGAAACGGTCGCGGTATCGGGCAGTATGTTCGGCCTGCAAAGCGGGCGCAAATTGCTCACGGTAGCGTTCATAGTCTTCCATGTTCCGTGCAACGTATTGAATCGAATAGGTGTGCGCCTCGCCTTCTTCGGTGCTCAGAATGCGCAAAAAGCGGTTCTCAATGAACATTCCGGTAGACAGCACATCGGGAATATGCTTGGTTTTCATCCAGTGCAGCCAGTCTTCATGCACTTCAGGATCAACACTAACAGTTACGTTGTATAAAATCATCGCTCAAAGATACGGCTTTCCAATGGCCCCAAATTCTTCTTATTTTATGGAGTGTACCGGAGATTTTTTCCTTCGCCGGGCTTCCTACATTTGATGCGCTATGAAAATCCTGAATACCCTTCTTTTCTTCACCCTTAGTTTACCGACTTTTGCACAGGTTGGCGACACACTGGGAATCACCGTGGGTACCTCGCCCGCCTTTGCCCCATCGAACGATGTGGTTATTTATCAGGACATCAACGGGGGTTACCTTTTTGGCACCAATGCCCAGGCGCAGAACACCCTTACGGCTATTGCGCAAGGATACATCAACCTCGATCCGGTGAAGGTTACCGGGGCGCTTGCCCTCATCAGCCGAAAGGCGAAAGGGCCATCGGCCACCGAATCGAAGCTCACCTTTTCGGTACACAACATGAGCCCCACGGGAGCCATCACTTATACCGGTCCGCCCGACAACCCAACTTTTCAAAATGTTCCCGGTCCGGCTTCAACAGCGCTGGCAGTAGCTGAAATTTTCTTTTCTGAAATCGATACGTCGGCATCAACGTTTACAGTGGTGAATTTTGACAATCCGCCATTGTGCACAGGCGATTTAGCCATTGCCTGCAACCTGGCCAATGTGAAGCAGCTTGGCGACACGGTTGGATTTCTCGGCGATGCTTCGGGCAACGGTCTTAATCTTCGCTACACCTTCCATAGGGTAACGCAGCCGCCATCCACATTTTGGTTTCCAACCGACTTCCTTTTTCCGGGCACCAACTGCAATGTGGCCATTTTTGCCATTACCGAAGATGCTACTTCGATTCGCGATTTAAAGGAGTCGACCTTTGTACAAGGCATCAGG
Source organism: Bacteroidota bacterium (assembly GCA_027483445.1). Taxonomy (GTDB): domain Bacteria; phylum Bacteroidota; class Bacteroidia; order M30B66; family M30B66; genus CAMCXT01. Next base: position 4,674 of record JAIXUS010000033.1, read on the forward strand.
GCCTTGGCTTACCCGAACCCGGCGGCAAGCGAGTGCCAGATAGAATTTGAGTTGAACGATCTGGGCGACATTTACTTCGAGCTGCTTTCGTCTGATGGACGGGTAGTTCAGCAGCAGTTCTGGGGTAAACGGGTACCGGGCACTTACACGGAGCGCATTTCGACCGATCAATTGGCGTCGGGAGCTTATTACTACTCGATCAGTAGCAGCCATGGCGGGCGTATAACCCGCAGCCTTATTGTGAAATGAGTGCTTAGTGTTGGGGGAACAGAGCTAGCTTGGTGGACGTTAGTGCTATGAATATGTCGGGGCGCTGCCCCTTAATTCGGCAGCTTGAGAATGAAAGCGAAAAAAAATGTAGGAGCGAATTACAAATTCGCTGATGTTCAGAGCGGAATTGCAAATTCCGCTCAACTGAGGGGAACATGACTGCTATTAATATGTCGGAGCGCTGCCCCTTATTTCGGTAAAGTTGAATGCGTTAATCAGAATGGATGCGTTAAAAGCGAGCGAATTATAAATTCGCTGATGTTCCAAGCGGAATTACACCTGCGTAGCAAGCATGAATACATATAAAATAAACACGCATTCATAATTTCCGCTTAACCAGGTTCTGCGACAAAATGCACGCTTTCGCGACTCAAAATTTTCCACCCTGCACATTTTATCGTGTTTAATTTATTTTATTTCTGCTTTGTTCTTTTTATCAGAAATATTATTTTTTGTTCTACATTTTTTAATCATTCGTTAGTCCCATGGCTGCCTTACTTGTTAATCCTAAACCCCGGAGGGGTGACATAATCATAACACTAAGTCTGCGGTGAAACACCCAGCAAAACCCCCAAACCCTCAGCCTACCGAAATGCGCCCGCGATTGGAGCAAGCTACCGTGTAGCGCGGAAAGCGCGAATTTGGCGCCCAAAAAAAATGACAGATTGCTGCGATATACTTTGCTTTAGCTTGAGATTACGACCGGGCGATGATGCCGCGCAATTGGGCCTGCCGGGAAGCCGAATAACAGTCCTTACTTTCTCCATTCTTGCTACCTTTGCCGCACCTTTATCTTGCCTATGTTTTTGTATAACCGGGTGAATGCCGATGAGTTGCGCGAGCGCATCAAGAACGATCCTACGCCCCGCACTACGCTTTCGTTTTACCGATATGTGATTTTGGAAAACGCCGCCGAAATGCGCGATCTGCTCTACAAGGAGTGGTTTCCTCTCGGCGTGCTCGGCCGCATTTACGTGGCCCGCGAAGGAATTAATGCTCAACTGAGCCTACCCACGGCCAATCTGGAAGCCTTCAGAAATCAGCTCGATACTCACCCGGAATTTAAGGATGTGCCTTTTAAAATTGCGGTCGACGACGATGGGAAGTCCTTCTTTAAATTGGCCATTAAGGTGCGCAAGAAAATTGTAGCCGACGGCCTCGACGACAACGCCTTCGACGTGACCAATGTGGGCAATCACCTGAGCGCTGAGGAGTTTAACGCCGCAATGGACAGCCCCGACACGATTGTGGTTGACATGCGCAACCATTACGAAGCTGAGGTTGGCCGTTTCGAAGGCGCCATTACGCCTGATGTTGACACGTTTCGCGAGGAGCTGCCCTGGGTGGTTGAGCACTTGCAAGACAAGAAAGACAAGAAGATTCTGATGTACTGCACCGGCGGCATCCGTTGCGAGAAGGCATCGGCCTATTTGCGCCACCACGGTTTTGAAGATGTAAACCAGCTGCACGGCGGCATTATTGCCTATGCGCAGGAAATTAAATCGAAGGGCATTCCCAGCAAATTCAAGGGAAAAAACTTTGTGTTCGATGAGCGGCTGGGCGAGCGCATTACCGACGACATTATTTCGAACTGCCACCAATGCGGCGCGCCTTGCGACCACCATACGAATTGTGCTAACGAAGACTGCAACCTGCTGTTTATTCAATGTGCAGCCTGCGCCACACAATTTGCACACTGCTGCAGCGACGAATGCCACGAAATAGTAAGTTTGCCCGAAGCCGAGCAGAAGCAACTGCGCAAAGGCAAAACAAACCCTTACCAAAACATGATTTACCGCAAAGGCCGACTGCGCCCGAGCGGAAGAGATCTTCAAAAAGTGACCTACGCCAATAAAGCATGAGCTATCAAAACATCCTCACCGCACAGGAAGACGGGATTTTCCAGATTACGCTGAACCGTCCCGACAAACTGAACGCCCTGAATTACCAAACCATTCAGGAAGTAGGTATGGCCCTTCGGGAGGCCAACAACGACCCTGAAATAAAAGCCGTGCTGATTACCGGCAGCGGCGAAAAGGCCTTTGCAGCGGGTGCCGACATTAGCGAGTTTGCCGCTTACAGCCATGAGGAAGCCGAAAAACTGAGCCGCGACGGCAACCATGTGTTCACTTCCATTGAGCGCTCGCCCAAGCCGGTGCTGGCCGCGGTAAATGGCTTTGCCCTTGGCGGAGGCTGCGAGCTGGCCATGGCTTGTCACCTGCGTGTGGCTTCTGAAAACGCCCGGTTTGGTCAGCCCGAAGTAAACCTGGGCCTCACGCCCGGTTATGCCGGAACACAGCGCCTTGTGCAGTTGATTGGCAAAGGCAAGGCCTTGGAATACCTGATGACGGCCGACATGATTCCGGCCGCAGAAGCACATCGCCTCGGTTTGGTGAATTACGTGGTTCCGCAGGCTGAGCTGATTGGTAAGTCGAAAGAGATTTTGCAAAAGATTGCCACCAAGGCACCATTGGCCATTGCGGCGGTGATTCGCTGTGTGAATTCGCATTTTGCCTACGATGAAGACGGCTTTGAAACGGAGGTGGAAGAGTTTTCGGAATGCTTCGACAGCGAAGACTTTAAAGAGGGCACGGCGGCCTTTTTGGAGAAGCGTAAAGCGGAATTCCGGGGACGCTGATTCGATAGCTCTTCACGCGCATGAATCCACTCCGGCAGCTGGCCTCGCAAACCGCAGTATATGGGCTGAGTTCCATTGTTGGGCGTTTGCTGAATTACCTGCTGGTGCCACTTCACACCCGCGTTTTTGCCCCGGAGGCTTTCGGGGTGGTTACCGAAATGTATTCGTATGTGGCCTTCCTGCTGGTGGTGCTCACCTACGGCTTTGAAACGGCCTTTTTTCGCTTTGCCCGCGACAAGGAGCAGGAGCCTGCGGTATACTCAACAGCCTTGGTTTCGCTGGCCGGCAGCTCGGCGCTGTTTGTTGGTGTTATCTGGCTTTTTGCAAGTCCGCTGGCCGCGGTGATGGGCTACAGCGGCTACGAACATTACCTGCTTTGGTTTGCCCTTATCCTCGCCCTCGATGCCATAACGGCCATTCCTTTTGCACGGCTGAGGCTTCAGCAGAAACCGCTGCGTTTTGCGGCTTTTCGGCTTATCAATATTGGGATTAACATTGCGCTGAACCTGTTCTGGCTGCTGGTTTGTCCGATGTTGGCCCAAGAAAATACGCCAGTCTGGCTTGAGCTGGTGTACGACCCATCGGTAGGTGTTGGCTACGTGTTTCTGGCCAACCTGATTGCCAGTGTTGTTAGCTTTTTACTCTTGCTGCCCGACATGCTCCGGCACGAATGGAAGCTGAGCAAGGCGCTTTGGCTGAGTATGCTGGCTTACGGCTTGCCCTTGTTGGTGGGCGGTTTGGCCGGAATTACCAACGAGATGTTTAGCCGGGTGAGTATGAAGTACCAGCTTGAGGGCGACGATGCGCTTTATCAGCTGGGCATTTTTGGGGCTTGTTATAAGGTTTCGGTGTTGATGACCTTGTTCGTTCAAACCTTTCGCTTTGCGGCTGAGCCCTTCTTTTTTTCGCGTGCAGCCGACAAGAATGCGCCCGGCTTGTATGCCACGGTGATGCACTGGTTTATTATTGCCTGCAGCGCGATTTATTTGGGCGTGATGCTGTGTATGGAGTACATCGCCCATTTTGTAGGCGAGGAGTACCGCGAAGGCCTGGGCATTGTGCCGGTATTGTTGATGGCCAATCTGCTGCTGGGCGTGTATTATAACCTGAGCATTTGGTACAAGCTGAACGACCGCACCGGTTTGGGCGCCTGGATGGCTGTAGGTGGAGCATTGCTGACGATTGCGCTGAATTTCCTGTGGATTCCACAATATGGATATGTAGGCGCGGCATGGGCTACACTGGTGGTGTATCTGAGCATGGTGGTGGTTTCTTACTTTCTTGGAGCCCGTTTTTATCCCATTCCGTACAAACTCTTCAAGTGCTTAGGTTATCCATTGGCGGCAGTAGGTCTTGCCTTGCTGTTTGGGCAAATTTCGGGTGATGACCAAGCGTTTAACTGGCTGTTCCGCGTGCTGATATTGTTGGTTTTCGTGGCGGTGGTGTTTAAGCTGGAGGACATAAAAAAACCCTTACCTTCGCCCGGTAGCAAAAGCGCAAACAAGCATGAAGATTAAGGTGCTGAACCATTCGCGACATCCTTTGCCGGAGTATGCCACGGAGCTCGCTGCGGGACTCGATCTTAGAGCGAACCTCGACGAACCGGTAACTTTGGCACCGCTCGAGCGGGCGTTGATTCCGACCGGGCTTTTTTTAGAAATTCCGGGTGGTTTTGAAGGGCAAGTGCGCCCACGTTCGGGGCTTGCCGCTAAGCATGGCATAACCGTGCTCAATGCGCCGGGCACTATCGATGCCGATTATCGCGGAGAAGTGAAGGTGATTTTGGTAAACCTTTCCAACAAAGCCTTTACGGTTGAAGATGGCGAGCGCGTTGCACAGCTGGTAATTGCCCGCCACGAACAAATTGAATGGCAAGAGGCTGAGAGCCTGGAAGACTCAGCCCGCGGGAGTGGCGGATTTGGTCACACCGGCACCCATTAACTTCACTGAACATCAAACTATGAGAATTGTAATTCCAATGGCCGGCATGGGAAAGCGCATGCGGCCGCACACCCTTGTGACACCCAAGCCCCTTGTGGAGTTTGCCGGTAAACCTATGGTGCATCATATTGTAGAGGAGCTGGCCCGCACCTGTAAGGAGCCCATTGAAGAAGTGGCCTTTGTGGTGGGCCGTTTTGGCGAAGAAGCGGAGAAAAACCTTGTAGCAGTTGCTGAGAAAATTGGCGCCAAAGGCAGCATTTATTACCAGGACGAACCGCTCGGAACGGCGCATGCAGTGCTTTGTGCCGCCGAATCGCTCAGCGGAAAGGTGATAGTAGCCTTTGCCGACACTTTGTTCAAGGCCGATTTCGTATTAGACGAAGAGAAAGACTCTGTTATCTGGGTTCAACGGGTAGATGACCCTAAGGCTTTTGGTGTAGTTAAGCTCAACGATCGGGGGCTGATTACCGATTTTGTGGAGAAGCCGGAGACCTTTGTTTCTGATTTGGCCATTATTGGCATTTATTATTTCCGCGACGGGCAAAATCTAAGGGCGGAGTTGCAGTACCTGATCGACAACAACCTCAAGGAAAAGGGAGAATTTCAGATTACCAACGCGTTGGAGAACATGCAACGCAAGGGGCTTAAGTTTGCGCCCGGACAGGTTACCGAATGGCTCGATTGCGGCAACAAAAACGCAACTGTAGCCACCCATAACCGTTGGTTACAGCTTAATCCGGCAACGAATACAATGGCCTTGGATGCCGTTGTTGAAAACAGCACCATTGTTCAACCCTGCTTTATTGGAAAGGGCGTAAAAATTAGCGGCTCGGTGGTTGGGCCGAATGTTTCGCTGGGCGATGGAACACAAATCACCGCGAGTGTGTTAAGTAATTCTGTGGTCCAGAAAAATACCCGCATCAGCAACAGCGTTATTGACAACTCACTGATTGGCAGCTTTGCAGAAATTCGTGGAAAAAAGCTGGATTTCAGTCTGAGTGATTACTCAACCTTAATTGCTGAATGATTACAAAATCGCTGATATCGTATCGTTTCCTCGCCCGCTGGGTGCTGGTTTTGCCCTTGTTACTTTTGGCCTGCAAAGCGCAAAAGAGTGCAAAGAATCCTGTTGGTAGCCAGTCCAATGCCGGTGGCGCATTAACGGAGCGCGAAATGATTGATTTCAGTTACCTCTTTTTCGAAGCCAACAAAGAAAAGATCCTCGGCAATATTGGTCCGGCCATACAGAAGTTTAACCAGGCCATGCGCATTAATCCGCGCAGTGCTGCCGTTCACTACGAGCTCAGCCAACTTTACCTGAGAAGCGGCATGGGCGATCAGGCCGAGATTAGCGGGCAACAAGCGGTTCGATTCGACCCTCAGAACAAATGGTATATGCTCTCTTTGGCCGAGGTGTATGAAACCCGCGGCAAGAACGATAAGCTGTTGCCTTTGATGAAGACGCTGGCCGAAAACGAGCCGGGAAATGCCGAATACCAATACAATCTGGCCTCAGCCTACGAGCTCAACCGCAAATTCTCAGAGGCCATTGCTGTTTACGACAAGATTGAGAAGTTTTCCGGAGTGAGCGAAGAGCTGTCAGTACAAAAGAAAACGCTGTATCTGCAGCTCGACAAGCCCGAAAAGGCGATCGAAGAGATTGAACGTCTTATTAAAGCCTTTCCGGAGGAGGTGAGCTATCGCGGCTTTTTGGCTGAAATTTACCAGGCGCAGGGCGAGAAGGCCAAGGCCCTGGCCGAACTGGAGGCCATAGTTAAGATAGACCCCAACAACCCCAATGTTTACTTCAGTTTGGCCGAGTTTTACCGCCAGGAAGGAGAAAAGGAGAAATCGTTTGAAGCCTTGAAGAAGGCCGTTTCAAATCCCGAAGCCGAGCTCGACCTCAAGTTCCAGCTGTTGTCGTCGTACTTCGATTTAAGTCAGCAGTATGCCGAACTTGTGCCTCAGGCCATGGAGCTTTGCAGTTTGGTGGTGGAGAGCCACCCGGAGTCGGCCAGAGCCCGCGCGGCTTACGGCGATTTCCTGTATCGCGAAAACAAACTGGCGGAGGCCGCCGCCCAATACGAAAAGGTGCTGGAGCTCGACCCGTCGGTTTTTGGTGTGTGGAATCAGTTGCTGATGATTGCCTCGGAGCAGCAGCAGTTTGAAAAGATGCGCGACAAAAGCCGGCAGGCCATTGAGCTGTTTCCTACCTCGCCGGTGTTTTTTCTATACAGCGGCGTGGCTCAAATCCAGCTGAAGCAATACGAGAAGGCCATTGAAGACCTTCGCAGTGGTGCTGAGATGACCGTAGACAATCCGGCGCTTTCGGCTCAGTTTTACTCTTCTTTGGGCGACAGTTACAATGCCATCAAGAAGCATGTGGAAAGTGATGAGGCTTACGAGAAGGCCCTCACGTTTGATGCCCGCAATGTTTATGTGATGAACAACTATGCCTATTACCTATCATTGCGCAAAACCAATCTCGATCGGGCTTTGGAGTTAAGCAGCAGAGCCAATGAGCTGCAGCCTGCCAACGCTTCATTTCTCGACACCAAAGCCTGGGTGCTTTACCAGCGTGGCGAGTATGAGCAGGCCGAAGTTTGGATTGACAAGGCCCTGGAAAGTGGTGGAATGCGCAGTGCGACCATTATTGAGCATAAAGGCGATATTTTGTGGAAGGGTGGGAAGAAAACCGATGCCCTCGACTTTTGGAAGCGCGCTAAAGAGATGGGTGGAGGAAGTGAACGTTTAGAACAGAAAATCAATACCGAATCGCTCATCGAGTGAAAGCACAGTACCGTAAAACAGCAAACACGCTTGTGGGCGTACTGTTGCTGACCAGTTTTTTGATTTGGGGCTGCAAATCGCGTAAGGTGGAGGTGATGACCCCACAGCCGGTCGACACCTTGGAGGTTGAGCCCTATCCGTATTTCCTGCCCGACAGCCTTTACCAAGCCATTCGCCTGGCCGATGCGCCTCTTGGTTATTTTGCAGCCCGGGCAGCGGTTGAACTGGAGATGAACAAGGAAACCAAATCGTTCCAGGCCAACATTCGCATTCGCAGCGACTCTGCCATTTGGATGTCTATTTCGCCGGCCTTGGGTATTGAAGTGGCCAGGGCTTTAATTACGCGCGATTCGATCAAGTTTATCAACCGCCTCAATGGCAGCTACTTTAAAGGCGACATTCACTTTCTCAATCAGATGATGCAGGTAGATGTGAATTTCGACATGATTGAGTCGGTGCTTACCGGAAATGCCTATCTACATTACAGTGTGGATAAATACATCAGCGACCGCGAAAACGGGGAGCGCATTCTGAGCACTTTTAAAAAGCGAAGGCTGCGCCGGGAAAACGAACTCGACATACCGCAGATTCTTTCGCAGGAAATATGGTTTTCGCCTGTTTATCAAAAGATTACGCGCATGGAGCTGACCGATTACAAGCCCTTGCGCAAGTTGAGTGTTCAGTACCCGAACTTCGAGGTGATCGAAGGAATCAAGGTGCCGCGGACGCTTGTATTGCAGGCTTCGGCCGACAAGCAGGTGAAAATTCAAATCGACTATTCGAAGCAATCTGTAAACAAGGAGCAAAATCTGCCCTTTTCGATTCCCGAAGACTATGAACCGATGCGTTAGGTTTTTGCTGGTTTTGCTCACGAGCCTGATGGTCATCCCCGTACAGGGCCAAAAGGAAAATCTGGAGCAGCGCAAGAAGGCCTTGCAGGAGGAAATCAGGCAAACGAACCAGCTCATTAGCGAAACGCGGAAGAACAAAAACGCTTCGCTAACGCAGCTGAAGGCGCTCAACAAGAAGTTGCAGGACCGTATGCGATTGATTGGTGCTATTCAGCAAGAAATTAATGGATTAAGCAGCACCATTTCGCAAAACAGCCAGCGTATTGGAGAGCTGCAACGCGACCTTGAGCGCATCCGCGCCAGCTATGCCAAACTGGTAAGACGAGCCTATATGACGCGCAACCAGCAATCGGCACTTCTGTTGGTGTTTTCGGCCTCGACCATACAGCAGGCTTACAAAAGGTTGTATTATTTGAAATCGTATGCTTCGTTTCGGAAGGAGCAAGCCCGGCAAATTCAGGCTTCGCAGCAGGAGCTGGATGGCAAGGTGCGTGTGTTGAGGACAGATTTGAACACCAAGCAGCAGCTCTTAGGCTCGGAGGTAGAAGAGAAAAAGGAGTTGAGCAAAGAGAAGCAGGAGCGCGAAAAAACGGTGGCTACCCTGTCGAAGAAAGAGAAAGCACTGCGTAAGGAGCTCAGTCGTAAAGAGGCGGCCTCGAAGAAGCTCGACGCTGAAATCAGAAAGGTGATTGAACGGGAGATTGCCCGCGAGAGGGCTGCGGTGAAGGCGAAAGAAACGGCGTCGCGAAAGTCCGGCAGTACAGCCGCCAAGCCATCCGCCGGTACGGCGGCCAAAACCCCAGAACCTGCACTCAAGGTAAGTCCTGAAACGGCAGCACTTTCCGGAAAGTTTGAGGCCAACAAGGGGCGCTTGCCGTGGCCTGTCGACAAGGGCGCGGTAACGGAGTCGTTCGGAACCCATCCGCACCCGGTGCTGCGAGGCATTTCGACGGTAAACAATGGGATTGACATTGGCACTACGCGCAATGCCCGGGTGAAGGCCATTTACGATGGAGAAGTGATGGGCGTTGTTTCGATTCCAGGCTCGGGCTCGGCGGTGATTCTAAAACACGGTGAGTACCTGAGCGTTTACAGTAACCTCGCCTCGGTGAGTGTGAGCAAGGGCGACAAGCTGAAAACCGGTTCGGTTATTGGCACTGCCGGCGACAACAACGAAGGTTCGCCGGAGGCCCATTTGGAAATCTGGAAGGGGAAGACCAAGCTGAACCCCGCATTATGGATTGCGCGTTGATTAATACGTGAAATCGCGCTTAAACCAATACGAGAAACGGGGAAGGTAATAGGTAATTTCGAGCATTACAAAGTTACCGTTGGTGGCTGCAATTTGAGGGCTAAAGCGCTGCGAGTCGAATTGGAAGGAATACTGCTGCTGAGGGTTCCAGCGAAAGCTAAGGCCGAAAAACAGGGCGCCGTCGTTGTCGAATTCAGTGCCCACCTCGATACCGGCCATATAGCTGAGATAGCCGGTTGATCGGTATTGTTTGATGATTTGCGGTTTCCAGGCTGCGGCACTGTCGCCGGTGAGCTCAAGGTCTGATTGAAAAGACAGTGGCAGGTTGTAGGCCAGACCGATAAACTCGCGGTGTCGGAGCGAGCCCAGGAAGCCACCAAAGCCAATTTTAACGGGAAGTTCGAGGCTGCTCATGCCCCAACGCATATCGACGCCGAAGTTGGCATTTGCATTTTGGCGAAAGGCAAAGTTGAGGCGGGAGTAGTTTACGTCGACGCGGCTCCAGATGCGATCACCGAAGGTAAAGGAGCCATTAATGCCGCCTTGAACACCAGCCCGGGAGGCGGTAAAGAAACTTTGACTTAACACTTGATCATCGTCGGTTAAACCGAACGTTGGACCGGCCGAAAAGCCGAGACGGCCCGTTACCTGGGCCCCTGAAACCTGCGCAACCAAGCACAGCAGGCAAAGCCAAAATGCCTTATTAACCATAGCAAGAAAAGGAAAGCACAAAGAAAAGTGATAATTCCATCATATAAACCTGTCGGCTAATTCAAAAATTGGATGTACTTTTAATCGACGGTAGTAAGATAAAAGTAAGATGGGCATATTCAGGATTACCGCTAAACCTCAATCGGGAGGGCTGCTTTTTAAGGCGGCTTCTGTGTATCCGATTGTGGCTCTAAGGCTAGCTTTTGGTTTTTCGATGTTCTTGTGGGCATTGATGATGGTGTTTTCGGGCCGGGTTTCGGCCATTTATTCGCCCGAGCTGATTCATATTCCTTACCGTGGATTAGAATGGGTGCAACCCCTACCGGTATGGGCCATGTACGTTGTTTTTGCAGGCATTGCCTTGTCGGCCCTGGCCTTGGGTGCCGGCTGGTTTTTCCGCCGCAGCGCCTTTGTGTTTACCCTGCTTTTTGCCTACGCTGCTTTGATTGATCAGGCCTCCTACCTGAGTTATTACTACTTTGTTTTGTTGTTGGCTGTGATGCTGCTGCTCTCGCCGGCCCACCGGAACTTTTCAATCGACTTAATCCGAAAGCCCGAAATCCGCATCGACTACATTCCCCGTTGGCTTTTGCTCGCGTTTCAACTGCAGGTGGCCATGGTGTTTTTCTTTGCGGGTATGGCAAAGCTGAATGACGACTGGCTTTTTAGCGGGGCACAGATGGGCACGTGGATAATAAACAGCATTGAGCAGCTTGGCTGGTCGTTGAGTTTTCCGGGCTGGCTGCCGGTGGCTTTTTCGTGGATGATGCTGCTCTTCGATTTTATCATTCCACACTTTTTGTTCGACCAACGCACCAGCTACAAGGCCTTTTGGGTGGTGCTCATTGTGCAAACCATCGGTTTTTTACTGTTGCCGACCGGAATATTCCCACTGCTTATGATTTTGGCCTGCACGGTTTTTCTGCCGGCCGAGCGCATCCATAATTTCTTTTCGCGGGTGGCTTATTTTCTCTACGATGTTTTTGAATTTAAGGGTGATGTCTTTCAGCCGGGCGGAAACTTTATGCTGCAATTCAAGACACGTTTTCTTTTTCCTTTGCTGGCGCTGATGTTTATTGGTATTCAGGTATTTGCACCCGTGGTTATGTATCTTCAAATGGGAAGTGTACGCTGGGCAAATACAGCCTTCCATTTCTCGGCCGAAATGCCCATTAACACCCTGTTTACCGATTTGCAGTTTTACAGCAAGAACACCCTTACCGGGCAAATTGATCGCATTGATGTGGAGCAGCTGCTCACCCCTGAACAGAAACTGCGCATTAGCAGCGACACCTCGCTGGTCGAAGGGTTCATTGTTCAGTTGAGAGAGAAGTCGGAGCTGGGTTTGAACAAACCTGAGATACTTATTGAAGCGAAACATTGCAACTACACCGCCGAAGGCAGAATGGAATGTCGAACCCTTACTGTTCCGTTTGATGAAAGCGACTTTGCCGCAGCCTATACCGAAGACTAAGGCCTTGGGCCTTCTCAGTATATTGTTACTTTATCTTGTTGCCTGTAAGCCCTATTCGCCCTCTATTGAAAGAATGCAGCAAGAGTGGCTAAAGGAAGATTATCTGGGAACACTCGTCGAAGCCAACGCCCTGCTTAGTCTTGGCGACACACAATGTAACGTATTGGTTTTAAGGGCTGCAGCCTACCGAAAAATCTTAAAAGAAGAGCTGGCCAAAAGAGACCTGCTCACGGCGAGCCGACTGTTTCCCGAATGCGCCGAGGCTACCTTAGAACTGGCGAGGCTCTACGCGCAGCAGGGCGACACAAGCGCTGCAACAACCTATTTGAACCGCATTCTTCGACAAAACAATTCCTTAAAGCCTCTGGCCTACATCGAATTGGCCATGATTCGATTTATGCAAGACAATTTTGATTCGGCCCTAAACGAACTCAATAAAGCGACCACCTTCGATAGTCTCAATGCCATGGCCTGGTATTACAAAGGGTATTTGCGCTCTCGTTTTGTCGACCCCGACGGAAGTTCCGGTAAAAAACCATTCTCCCTGCTCAGCTTTTCGGAGGCCATGCACCATTTTAACCGTTCCATTGCACTCAACCCCCAATTTGCTGATGCCTGGTTTCAGCGGGCCATTGTTCATTTAAATGAGTTTCGCGACGCACAGGGTTTGGCCGATCTTCAACAGGCGCTTAAGCTCGACCCCATCAATGCTTCTTATCATGTGGGGCGCGCTGAATACTACCTGCGCATCGGTAATTACAAGGCAGCCATCGCCGATGCCGATAGTGCCATCAGGCTGCAGCCCGGCGATTATTCGGCCTGGGAAGTGCGCGCTTCGGCCTATCGGAAATCGGGAAATGCATTCAGGGCACAACACGACGAGCAACGGGCAAGGCAGATTCGTAACGCACCTAAGCCTTAAACTTTTATGCTTAAACGCCGCAATTTGCCTTACCTCATTTGCCTTGTGCTGGTGCTTGCCCCATTTGTGTGGCTGGCCCTGCATAGCATGGCTTCGAGCGACGATTATTACGACTACATGCTGCTTCAAAAGCATGGAATGTTGGGAGCGCTACGCCATTACTACCTGCACTGGAGTGGCCGGCTGTCGAGCTACGCGCTTATCTTTTTGCTTCGACCTCTGGCCTTTGGCGAGATTTGGGGACCGGCCATCGCCGGGGGTTTGTCCTTAGCCATGTTATTGGCCACCTGCGCGATGCTGGCCGCGGTTTATGCGAAAGTGCTGCGCCACGAATCAGATTCGTTCAGGGTTTTTGTGGTATTCAGCATTTTTCTCCTCCTCTACGTACCTCGCCCGGTGGAGCTGCTGTTTTGGTTTACCGCATCGATGGCCTACCTCAGTGGTTTGTTCTTTCTATCGGCCTGGCTGTATCTGCATTTCTGTTCATCGAGGGCTCGGTTCATCACTAAGCTGTTGTATGTAGTGCTTCCATTTTGGGTGTGCACAGGCAGCGAGATTAATATTTTGTTGATGGCCTTGGTGTTCACATGCGTTGTAAATCGTTCGTGTTTGCAAGACCGCTGGTTTATGGGTGTGCTGATTGCTTTTGTGGCGGGTTCTGCACTCGAGTTGACGGCTCCAGGAAGCAAGGTACGCCTCGCCTTTTTTGCCGAGGCACAGGGCCAACAAGCCGGGAATCTCCACTTTGCCATTAGCGAAAGCCTGAGCCACACAGCGCATTACCTCCGCGATTGGTCGAGAAGCACTCCCCTGTTGCTCATGGCCTTGTTGCTGCCTTTATTAAACCGCAAGCGGAACGATGGCAAACTTCATGTACGCGGCCTTATTCAACTTTTGCTGGCAGCACTCTGCATTCCGGCTTTGCTCTTCCCATTTTTCTACGGCACCGGCTTGGATGTGCCTCCCGACCGGCTGCTCAATGTGGTTTTCATTTTTCTCTCAGCCTTGGTTTTTGTCGGTCTTGGGCTTTTACTGGCACCGGTGTATTCCAAAATTCAAATTCCCGGAACCCTTGTTTTCCTGTTGTTGACCGCGGTCATTTGGCAGGCCAGTTACCAAAGTCGCTTGAGAACTGCGTTGTTCGACATTGAAAAACTGCCGGCATTCAATGCCGAACGCAGGTTGCGCACCGAACTTACTCGGCGGTTTGCGGCTTCAACTCCCAACGATACGCTGGTGCTGCCGCCCATCAAGGCCATCCCCTACACTATTTTTTATGGCGACCTGCAAGCAGAACCCGGCCATTGGTTTAACGAGGGCTATGCCAGCTACCACGGCATTAAAGCTGTTGTTTGTAAGTCATCCACACCCTAAACCTAAAACACGAAAAGGTAAGCCTTTAATGGAAAGTTCGGGGGTGCCACCTACATTAGAAGGGCGATTGTAAAGCCTCTGAAAAGCACGTTCCAGAGTGATTTCATGTAGGCTTTTCCTGCGGCACCACTGTGCTGAAATGTTTCCATCGCGAAGCCAGATAGGCCTGCTCGGTTTGTCCGGGTGTTGGAAAAAGTTCGGCGTCGTTGCGGCCAAGGCTCAGCAAATCGCAAAGGCTGGAGTAGCCTGCCGAACAAAGCACTTTTGTGGCCTGGCTCACTTCTGTGGCAAAGTCGTCATCGCTCAAATTGAGCCGCACCTCTTCGGCATAAGCACCATCGGGCATTTTCCAGCCCAAGGCACGAAATTCAAAGCCTTCGCGATGGGCCATTTGCCTTGCCCGATGGTAAAAGCGGCTGTAGTGCGGCTCGGGACCAGAAAGGATAGCCAGCCAGGTTTGTGTGTGGCGCTGAGGCATTGATACCGGCTTAAACCGCGACAATCGTCCGATGTAGCGCAGCGGAGGTAATCCATCAAAGGGCTCACTGAGCCGACCGCTCAAACGCCCGGGTGCTTCGTTGTCGGGCACCCAGATTTCCTGAAATGGCCGCAATAATCGACGCATTACCACGCGCATGAATGCCGATGTGAGCTTTCCGCCAAACGGAGCGCGCGGCTGTAGCTGATGCGTGAGCAAAATAGAATGAATCTGAGGATGCCAGAGTCCGTACCGATTGTCGGAAATGACTTGTTGAACATCCAATGCCTGAGCCTGCTCGAGCAACCACTGGTGCTCTTGCCGAATGGCGCGCCTCAGTTTGGGCAATTGCAACAACACCGAAAGCCAAACCGGAAGGCCTTTGTGATACCGAATGTTGTAACCGGGCAAGGAAATGAAATCGACATTCTGGAGCGAAAGCCGGAGGCGCGATTCTAATTCGGGGGGGCAGGCCACAAGCACTTTTGCCCCTTGTTCCTGAAGCTGCCAGATAAGCGGAATGCATCGCGTGGCGTGGCCCATGCCCCAATCGAGCGGAGCCAACAAAATGCGCTTTTCAGGGTTTGCCATTGCTGCTGCAAGATATTTTATTCCCGTTTGTTGCTTCGGATTACTTTTGCCCCATGTTGGCATTACTAACCGGGGCAACCCGAGGAATTGGCGCGGCAGTTTGCCGAAAGCTGCTTAAAATGGGGTACACTACGGCTTTTCTGTATCGTAACGAGCACACGTATCGGGCTTTTTTAGGAACACTGAGCGAAGAAGAGCAGTCGCGTGTTTGGGCTTTGCAGGGTAATCTGGCCAAGCCTGATGACATCACGGCCTTTTCAGAAAGATTACTGGCCGAAAAGGGGCTTCCGGAGACCATTATTCTCAATGCCGGCGTGTATGAAGGAGGCTTTCCAAGCGAGCTGAGTCCGGCCGAATGGGCCACACAGCTACAGCTGAATTTCGGGCAAGTTCAGCAAACCTTATTTCCGCTGTTGCCCGCGCTGAAAGTCCGTAAATCGGGAAAAATCATTCTCATTGGAACTGTGGTTACCCGCGAGCCGCGCACTTTTGCTGCTTCGTACACCCTAAGCAAAGGCTTGCTCGACCAATACGGCCGATTGTTAGCCGATGAGCTGAGGGGCTTCAACATTGACCTAACCCGAATTTTGCCGGGTTCGGTAAATACAGAAACCTGGGGCGATGCCGATGTGCCCCGCGAATGCTTTGTGGAGCCTGATGACATTGCCGGCACGGTTGAATTTGTGCTTAACCAACGCGCGCCGGTGTGGATTGAAGAAATCGTAGTTCGTCCGCTCGATAAAAACTGGTAAGCATGGGGAAGAATAAGCTTTTCAAATTCGCCCAGTTGGAGCATTTCTCCAATGTGATTCAACACCCTTTTGGAGCGGAGCGCTTCGACCAAGCGCTGAAAGGCCGCTGGAATCAGGATTTCTTCAAAACGGCGCGCCCGATTACTCTTGAAATTGGTTGCGGAAAGGGCGAGTATACTGTAGGCCTGGCGCGGAAACACCCCGAGCGCAATTTCATTGGCATCGATATGAAGGGCAACCGCATTTATGTGGGCGCCAAAGCTGCGTTGGATGAGGGTTTGAACAATGTGGGCTTTTTGCGCACCCAGGCTGAGCATTTGCCTCACTTTTTTGCACCCGGCGAGGTGAGCGAAATCTGGGTCACCTTTCCCGACCCGAAACCCAAAAAGGGCGACACCCGCAAGCGCCTCACTTCGAAAGAAAACAATGCCCGTTACCGCGAAATGATGGCTGATGATGGCGTGGTACACCTAAAAACAGACTCTGACTTTAACGTTGAGTTTACTCTTGAAGTCATCCGCGAATGCGGCCTTGAAATTTTGCGCTACAGCAACGACATTGACCGCGATTTCCCGGGCGACGAACTGGTGAACATCCGCACTTACTACGAGAGTCTGTTTCGTGAAAAAGGCTTTGCCATCAAGCTTATTTCCTACAAACCATGAAAGACCCAAGGTTGCAGCACGACTTCTTTGAGCAGGTGTATGCCGTGGTGAAGCTCATTCCGCCCGGCAGAGCCACCAGCTACGGGGCCATTGCCAAGTATTTGGGAACCGGCAGCTCTGCAAGAACCGTAGGCTGGGCGATGAATGCCGCCCACAGTAAGCCCGAGATTCCGGCGCATCGGGTAGTAAATCGGTTGGGAATGTTAAGCGGAAAGATGCATTTCGGACACCCGATGGAAATGCAAAACCGCCTCGAAGCTGAAGGTGTGGTTGTGGTGGATGACCAAATACAGCAATGGGAGCGTGTGTTTTGGGATCCGATGACAGCGCTCGGTTAGGGTTTTCGGCTCAGGTGGTTTTCCTCCCCCGAACGTGGGATTTTCGTCCAATTTGAAGCCTTTAGTTTTGCAGAGGAAGCTGAGCTCCACCCTGCATGAAACAAACGCTACACCTTCAACTCATCGCGGTACTGATTTCGCTTGCTCAAGCCCTACCGGCCATTTCTGATAGCAGCGGGGTTGGGAAGAAGCGTTTTATCAGTTTGTCGTCGGGAATTACCGTTTCGGCGCAGTACTACCGAAACTGGGGCGCCGACCCGCGGCAACAGCCCTTTATGTATTCTATTTCGGGCGCTCCGGCACTTGACATTGGCGGTGTGAGTATGCCTTTTTCGGTGATTTACTCGAACCAGGCCTTCAGCTTTCAGCAGCCTTTCAACCAGTTTGGATTAGCCCCGCGCTTCAAGTGGGGAACGGTATTTTTAGGTACCAGCAGTGTACGGTTTTCGAATTACACCCTGGCCGGGCAGCGCTTTATGGGTGCCGGAGCCGACTTGCAATTGGGTAAATTCAGGCTTGGCGGCATGTACGGACGATTACGCCGGGCCGTATTTCCTCTTGGAAACCTCAACGATCCACAAACCTTTTTGAACGAAGCCGAAGCCCCGGCATTTAAACGCAACGGATACACCTTCAAGCTGGGTTTTGGCACCAAGGAAAACTTCTTCGACCTGATTTGGTTCCGTGCCTGGGATGTAAGGCCCGACAATTACAGTGTAGCCGACTGGCCGGTGAAACCTACCGAAAATGTGGTGTTTGGCATCAACTCGCAGTTTAAATTGGGTAAAAAAGTGACCCTGAAAAACGACTGGGCCATTTCGGCGCTCACCCGCGACATCAATGCCGATACCCTTGAAATTGAAAATGGAGCCCTTCGCGATTTGGCCCGAAGCGTTCTGTTGCCGCGCACCACAACCTCTATTCGCATTGCCGGGGAGAGCTCGGTTCGCTACAACCATAAAATAGCGTCCCCATCGATCAGCTACAAGCGTATCGAGCATGATTTCACCTCCTTAGGAGCTTACTTTTTCCTGACGGACATCCAGCAAATCACAGGCAGCATTCAATTGAACCTCTTCAAAAAGAAGCTTTCCACCAACCTCAGTTACGGAAGGCAGCGCGACAATCTGCAAGGCCTACGTTTGCGCACCTCTACCCGAAACATTGGCGCGGCGAGTGTTCAGTTTAATCCTTCTTCCAAATGGGGTATGAGTCTGAATTACTCCAACTTCGGGATTTCACAAAGCCCGCTGCCCAAGGCGCTCACCGACACTTCGCGAATCAATCAGGTGAACAACAGCTTAACCTTCATTCCACGACTCAACATTCAAAAGAAAAACAGCATGCACAGTTTGAATTTGGTGTTGGGTTATGCGGCTTTGACGAATCTGGGGGCTTCAATCGGAGCTTCGGCAGCTACTACAAGCTACAATGCTAACCTCAACTACAACTGGCAGTTTCAGCCCTTGTTCCTCAGCGCCGGGGTAACGCCGTCGGTCATCAACACCGAAACCATACTAGGCACCTTTAGGGCAACCGGGGCAAGTTTTAATGCCGGGAAGGGCTTCCTGAAAGGCAAGTGGATGCTCAATTATGCCTTAAGCGTTTTCGGAAACACCTTTAATGGCAGCGAGAACGGGCGAACGCTCACCCATTTGCTTTCGCTGAGCGGAAACATTCCCCGTTGGCCCTCCATCGCCTTGAACATTCAACACATCAACAATACCAGCAACAACCTGCAGGCGGCACCAAGTTTCAGGGAGTTGTATGCTAACCTATCCATTTCCTACAATTTTTAAGGCATGAAAAGGCTTGTTCTGCTCCTTAGTCTCCTTGTTGCGATACTTTCCACCAAGGCCCAAAACTCGGTGAATGTTACCCTTTTGGTAACTCCGCCATACAGCCCGTATTTTTCCGACTACACCGAATTTGGCCAACAAAACGTGTTGCAGCTGCAAAATACCACAGCCGCCAGCTTGCAAGTGAAACTCATCGGCACCATCACCGGGCTCGACAACGGACTGTTTCTCAACACCGAACCCGACTATCAACCGGCCTTACCCATTGTGCTGGCTCCTTTTCAAACCTATTCGGTGACTTCAGCCTCGCCCTCGCGCGATTTCCTCGATGCGAACAATACCGAAACCAATGTAAGTCAGCAGCAGCAAAATGCCATCCTGGCTTCGGGTGTTCTTCCCGAGGGCACCTACCAACTGTGCGTTCGTGCTGTTGATTACAATACCAACGAACCGCTTTCGCCCGAAGGTACAGGTTGCGCTACGTTTACCATTTCCTATCCGGTTCCGCCAATTCCCATTACTCCGATCTGCGGCAGTACGGTCGAAAATCCATTTCCATCGTTCTCCTGGACGCCTGTGTATTCACAGGGCTCTTTCTTTCTGTACGACCTGTACTTGTTGCGCCTGGTAGAAAGTCAAATTCCCGACGATGCCATGTGGCTGGCCATTTCGGGCAATGTGGGCAACCCGATTGTGATTCGCAATCTCGTTTCGGGCATTTATCAGTACAAGCTATCCGACATTCCTCTGCAGCAAGGCGCAACCTATGCCTGGTGTGTGGTGGCCCGCGATGCTGCCCAAAACATTATTGTAGCCAATCAGGGCCGAAGCGAGGTGTGCGCCTTTGTTTACCAAACGCCGGCTCCTCCTGCAACGCCGGTTGTGGCGCAGGAAGAAACGACGCCGGTTTTGCCGGTCGAATTTAACCTCAACAACACCACAGTGAGCGGGCGCTTGCTGTATCGCTTTCACGACAAAGAGCTGTTTCCGGAACCCGGAATTCCGCCCTACGCCCCTACAAAGGCAATTGGAAGCGCCACTTTGAGTACGGCCGAAATTCTTCAGTTGCCCAATATGAATGGCGCAAGTTTAAGTCCGGTCGGCACCAATACTCCCGGCAGTTTTCAGCAATTGGGGAATTCCGGGTTTCAAAATCCGGGAGCACTATTGAGTGGCTTCAATCAATCGGCCCTTGAATGGGCAAACGGAAGTGCCAACATGAATGTGCAAGGGGGTAAAATTTTGGTTGACCCCAGCGTGAAGTATTTGTACAACAACACCTTAAGCAACAATGGTTCAGAGCCACTGCGCAATACCAGTGTTTCTGTGTATCTCGAATATGTGGCTTTGAAGCGCACCCTGGAAAACGAAACCACTTTTTTCAAGGTGATTCCGGGCGGCGATTTGTATTTGAACCGCACCTCGAAAACGGCCAAAGGCCCGGCCATGGATCCGCAAATGGTAAAAGCGGCCATGCAACAGGGTTATTCCGGTCAAAATGCGATGGATTTAAGGCCTTTTGGCTCGGAATTGCTGGCCACGGTTTTTACCAATGAAAATGGAGATTTCAGTTTTGACTTCGACCTCACCGAAAACACTGGTTTGTTAAGTGCCGAAGCCAATTTGCTGACTTTTAAATACAATGTGCCTGATGATGAGGCTTTGGAGCAGGAATTTGTGCATCCGCTCGACATGGTGAGCAATCCAATGCAGGAGATTACCAACCCCACTGAGCAGCTGCAAAACCCGGCAATGCAAGGACTTAATCCCGGCCAAACTCAGGGTTTATTCGGCAATGCACAATTGCAGGGCAATCAGGGTTGGGGCGGAAGCTCCGGCGCGCTCAACTCATTTCTAAACCCGGTTCAGGGCGGAAATATGCCCGGAATGAACAAGCAAATCAAAAGTGGGCCGGCCCAACCCGATTTAGCGTCGAGCCACGACAGCCCGGTTGAGTATATCCAATACAAGGCCTACTATGTGTTTAAGGTCTTGAGAATTAAAGTAAACGACCCTCGGTATGTTTGTCCCGATATTCTGGTATTTGCCCAGCCGGGCGATGTGCTGAATTTACCGCCGGTGAGCACATTTGTAAATAGCTACGATGTTGAGTTTACGGTAAAAGCCGGAGGTAAAGCCAGCGAAGCAGACGAATTGTACCTCAATCCGGGAAGTGCTTTGAGCGATTTTAATGTGCGCCTGGGCAGAACCAAAAACTTTTGGGATGGTAAGCCCGGAAATTTCCCCATTGGTGAAGGCATGGATTTGCAGCCGGAGGAATTCTTCAACATCGCCACCACCGCGCCTTTTTACCTACCGGCCAATCCCACAAAACCCAATCAATTGCGCCTTAGCGCGATGGGTAAAACCAATGCCGGTGGGAAAGTTAAATTCAAGCGCCTGGTGAAGAATAAACAAAATGCCGCAGGCGACCTTCACTATTTTGAGGTACAGATGCCCCTTGATGGCATTTTCAATTACGCCGGCTCCTGGGGTGGAGTGGGCACCACAGCCTCGCTGCCTGATCACATGTGCAATGCGCAGCACAGCTACAGCTTTGGCCCAGCGCAACTCTTTGCGGAGGTGAAGCTGGAACCCTTAGCTCCGGAGATTTTGTTGCGGACCATCACCAAAAGCAATATTGAAACCCAGCCCTTACCGGGTGTTTCTGTGTTCTTGCAGAATTACAATCAAAGCGGTGGGGCCTTTAATTACTCCGGCTACACCCAAAATGAAACCGACGCCAATGGATATCTCCGCATTAGCAATTTACCCATTGTGTCGGGCCTGCAAGGCGTAACCAATCCGTACCGCAGACTGCTGCTTATGAAAAACGGCTACCCTGTCCTGCATCTTCCCGGAGGGCAAGCCAACGCAGGCAATAACGCCGCAAACTTCATTGAGCCCTTGAAAAAAGGCCAGCGACGCGATTTGGGAGAAATCCAGATGGAAGGGAAAACCGAAGTATTTGGCTATTTGCGCGATGAGGACAACAATCCGGTGATGGCCCTGGTAAAAATTGGTGATGGCCCCTTTTTGATGACCGACATGAGCCTTTCAAAAGAAGGCTACAACGCGCCTTTGCACCGAACTGTACCTGCCGAAACGGAGACACAGGGCCCGATGAGCGCGGCTCAAACCTTCCAGCTGCTCGACCAGGGAGCCTTGGGCAACTTAAACTTACCCAACAACGGCGCATTGGGAGGTGCCATTGGAACGAATCCGATGCCCGGAAACATGCAGGCCCAATCAGGAAATACCAACCTTGGCGGAAGCACTATTGGCGCAACGTCGCAGAACTTTGGCGGTGTTCAATGGAGCAATCCCGCACTGGAAAACGTGCTCCAGCAGGTGTCGCGCTTTGCCATCAACGCCCCCTCAGGAGGCCAAACCAGGGTAATTGTAATTCCGATGTCGGATGCCTACTTCGCCGACACCTTTATGGTTAACATTCCCACCAGCAATAGTCCTTTGAACATCGGCACTTTCATGGTTTTTGAAAAAGCCCACCGCATCAAAGTAAAGGTGCGACGCCGTTCGACGAGCCCCAACAATTCCGTTACGGTTGCTTCTTCCAATGCCTTGGTAGAAATCGGCGATTACGCCTGCAACACCAATTCCAATGGAATAGCCATGTTTCGGTTTACAACGCCCGACTCTTATTTCAGGGTGTATGTAAAGGATGGCACCCGTGTACCCATCGAAGAATATCGGTACTTACCCATCGCGAAGCAATACACCGAAATCACCTACGAAACCGAGGCGGGCATGAAGGTGAGCGGAAAGGTAACCGACGCACAAACGGGCTTGCCCATTGCCCAGGCACGGGTGTTCTGTGAACTTGGAGCTAACATGTATGGCGCAAGTGTTTTGGAAACCTTTACCGATGCGGCAGGACTTTACATCCTTGAAGGTCTTCCACGTGAATCGGTGGCAATTCGGGTGGCTAAGCACGACGACAATATCACATACATCGGCACCTTGCGCGTGGTGCAGAGTGCAGCCCCCAATATTGTTGACTTTAACTTTAATCTGGAACGCTTCGCGGGAGGAAACCTCAGCAGAATTTATGGTTTCCCGGTGGAGATAACCCGGGTGAGAGACCTGAAAAACGGGCAATTCCAGGTGAGTGGGGCCTTTGTTAACATTCCCGAGAACCCCAATTTCAGGTTGTATGATCCGCAACAAAGACTGCGCTTCTCACAAATAAACATCGAGGCCTTGGCAACACCCAACCCTCAAGGTCAAACCGTTTGGAAACCCGTTGCCGAGCAAGTGGTTACATCAGAGCGCGCGTTGAGGATGCGTTTGCACAATGCTTTTATGGCCGACATCAGCGGCTTACATCAGGGGCAGTTCATCACCGTTCGTCCAAAAACGCCACTGGTCGGAGGCATCTACGGCAAGGTTCAAACCGATTTGGAAAGTTTTCGTTTCGCGTTCGATTATTCGGGCGACTTCTTCCTTGGCGAGGCTGCCCAGGAGCCGGGTTTCCACCCTTTGGTTTCCAATGGCGCGATGTACCCCGAGCGGGAATTTTTCATCATGAACCTGAGCCCGATGAATCTGCCCCTTCCAATACAATTTACAGTGCACGGGTTTAATGCCAGAGCCAATGCAGAGCTCTCGCGGCTCAAGAAAGACACCGTAAAGATTGTTACAGAACTCCTTCCGAATTTGCCACTGGCGGGAGATGTGGTAGTAGATGCGGGCACAATAAGGGTAAGTCCTACCATGATACAAATTGGCAACCCCGGCGAGCAACTCAGCTTCAACCTCGAAAAGTGGACGGTGAAGTCGCTCCAGGGTTGGTCGTACAGCATTCCACTCGGTGGAATCGTTGTTCCTAAAGCGCTGCTGCAAACCAAGGTAGCCGATATTCCCATCAACAACTTGATTTTGCGCCCCGACAACCTCATCATGGAGCAGTCGAACATCGATTTGAACAACCTCAGCGTCGGTGGTGGGGTCACCAAGCTCCGCCAATACCCGGGCAATCAGGCTATTTTTAGCTTCGATCCGGCCTGCACATTCGACATGGGGCCGCACTGGCGCTTCAGCCTCTTCCCATCAAACCCCGACAACCCGGCTTGTTACCTGCAAGGCCTTCCCGGCTTTGCCGCAAACGATAAAATCGACATTGGCGCCTTTACCATTTACAGCAACGACGCCAGCCTGATGCAGCCCGTTTTTCAAAACAAGACATTCTCCAATGTGGCCCAATACAACATTGCCAACATTACCAACCTGAGCGATGGTATTATGCTGGCCGGACCGCTCGATTTAGGCATTCCGGGAATGACCACGCCCAACATGATTTTGGTGTTTACCAAGCCCGCCGCGAGCATCGTTCGTGAGGTGAGAGCCCTCGATATTGCGCTGGAAACGCCCGGTAAAGTGTTCTTCAACGGCAACAATGGCACAGAGAATTACACCTTCAGCAACGGGTTCTTCGAAGCCAAAGGCAAGCTGATTTTTGAGGATGACAATCTGTTAGACGACAAAAAAGTAGAGTTGAAAGGCTTGCTCACGAAAAACAACAACCAAATCACCCTCACCATTCCGAAACTGATTGCCAACAGCAGTGCCGACAATGCCTTCCAATACATTCTTCTGAGCGGAGGAAACAGCAAACTCAAGGTGCTCAACGGCGAACAGCGGGTGATTGGCAACAGTTGGAACACCTTGGCCTACGATGCCGACCTGATTACCAACCAGGGCTTGAGCGATGACAAAACCCTCACCTACCTGGTTTCGGGCGCCATGGAAGTTAGTCAGGCCGATGGCAACGCCCTGAAAATCGACAAAATCGATACGCCGCTGGGCGGGATGACCATCGTGTTTGACTGGCAAACAGGCATGTTCCTCGGCTCGGTGAACATTGATTTCCCCATTACCATTTCGACCGTTACCTTGAATTCGGGCATGATGGAAATCTGCTTCAGTGGTAAGGGCTTTTACTTCGACATGATTGGCAACGTGAGCCTCCCCGGTCTGGATGCCTTTGCGAATGTGAACTTCGGTTTCCTCACGGGCTACTATCCGGATTTGCCGTCATCCGTGCTTGCACGCCACAAAGACATCATGTTTTTGTTGGATGTGCCGGTTTACCTGAAAAATGATGGAATTGCCGGTCTTTATTTCAACGCCAATATCGCGCCCCCGGCTGCCAACTGGAGTACCAGTGTAACAATCCCAGTTTTGCCTCCAGTTACGGTTGGTGCCGGTGTTTCGGCGGGGGCTGATATGAATTTCATCATCAATTTTGGCAAACAAGATATGGTGATGGCCATCGATGCGGCGGCCTATGCCAAAGCCTGGGCGGGTGTCGACATTCTGATGTGTCCTTTCTGTGTTGGAGCGCTTGCAAGGTTTACAGCCAATGGAACCATTAAAATATCCGAACCAGCCAATTTGACCGGTGGCGCCTGTGCATCATTAACCATGTTTGGAACCTTCTGTGGTGGCAGCTTCGATGTAACGGCCGGTATAAATGCAAACTTCTCCACCGACGATGGAGTTGATGTTTCCTTAAAGTGGTCTCCCTGCGGCGCTCCGGCCTCAAAAAATGATATGCAATGCGAATTCTAAAAACCATTTCCCTCCTTTTTTTCACACTGATTGCCCTGCCTGCAATTCAGGCTCAAACGGTGCGTTGCGGGGTTTCAGCACTGGGTGTTGTGCTCCATTATGATGGCCCAATTCACAAATCGGCCGTTGAGGTGTTTAAAAACGGCAAACCGCTGGGAAGCCTGCGTCTGAACAAAAGCGAAAAGGCCATTGAAAACGCCCTCCAATCGTGGGAAGCGAAATTGCCGGGCTATCCGGAGGCCAACGATACACTGCGTAAATACTTGTTTCAGTCGATCGACAAAGCCACACAAACCGAGGCCATTTACGGCAAATACTACCTCAGCGTTAAGTTGGCCATTGGTTTGGCTTTGGCCGATGAGGCCGGCAAGCCGGATGACCAATATACAGCTACGCGGGATGGCCAAACGGTTCCGGTAAACTGGGAGCGCAAGTCAGCCGTTTTTGCAGAGCCGGCCCTTGCTCCGGGGAAATACAAAAGCTGGTATGGCGATATTGAATCTTCCTGGGGCATAAACCCAAAAAATGAATTGCTCTTCACCCGACTCTTTCGAAAAGGGCACGATAGCACCGATTTCAGGCCGGTAAAGAATATCCTCTACACCATGACGAAAAACGGCGATTCAACGATGGTCATCGCCCGCGACACTCTGGTTCCAAAGCTGTCGTACTATCAATACAGTATGGTGGGTTTCGATTTCTACGGCAATGCCAGTAAGCCGTCGCCGGTAATGATGGCCGACAATCTCGACAATTCTACATTGCCCGTAGCCCTTCACTTTTCGGCCAAAGAAAACGAAGCCAAAAACCAGATATTCATCCGCTGGAAAATCAAACATGCAGAGCGGGTAAAATCGCTGGTGTTGCAGCGGAGCAACTACTCTAACAAGGAGTTTAGCACCATCAGTCAGCTGGGGCCTAACGATACCCTTTTTGTAGATGAGGTGTCGAACCCCATGGAGGCCGTGTATTACAAGCTGCTCATTTACGACCTCAAAGGCTTGTTAGACAAAACACCGATGGTGCCGATGGTGAGCCACAGCAAGCCTGATGTAATGCCGCCATCATGGGTAGATGTGCAATGGGAAAATGGAGCACCCAAACTGAGCTGGATCATTAGCGATCGCTCGGCCCGTGGGTTTAAGGTATACCGCACCGAAACCATCGGCGGTAACTTACAGGAAGTTTCGGGCTTTGTAGATGCCGACACCAGCTTCCGTTACACCTGGCGCGATACGAGCAAATACCTTGTGCCTGGAAGAAGCTACCACTATACGGTAATCGGACAGGGAAAGGGCTACACCGAAAGCGTGCCCGGGCCGTTTGCAACCCTTCAAATTCCAGACAACCAACCAACCGAAACGCCATCAGGCTTGGCCATACGACAGCTAAACGAAAACACCGTTTTTCTGGCCTGGAATACCCGGGGCGAAATGATCGGCAAGCCTCAAGGCTTCCATGTGTACCGATCGACCCGAAAAGAAGGGCCGTTCAGCAGACTTACCAAGGGGCCAATTGCCGGCGAAAACGCCTATACCGACACGCTCGATACCTTAGCCGACACCTTGTATTACGCCGTTTCGGCAATGAGCAAAACCGGCGTCGAAGGCCCCAAAAGCATGCCCATTGCCCTGAAACGAACCACCCGAAAAGGCATTCCGTTTATTCTGGCCCGTGCAACCGAAGCCGGCACCGAACTGAGTTGGGCTGTTGTACCGGATGTTGTTGAGGTTGAAATAGAAAGTTTAAACCCCGATGGACAAACCCTAAACTTAGGCAGACTCAAGGCCGAAAGCGGTAAACACCTTGTTCGTAAACAAGCGCAAGAAACAGCGCTTAGCTTCCGCTTAATTTCTATTTTTAAAGACGGAAGTCGCTCACAACCCAGCGCATGGCTGAGTCTTACCGAATAAAGTAAAACCAACATCAATCTCTCGCACCATGAAAATTCGATTTACGCTTTTCCTCAGCTTTTGCAGCGTTCTCTTGGTTACGGCGCAGCCCGTGCTTCAATCAGAGAACATGGCCGGCCCCGGAACTCAGTACACCATGCGGGGAACCATTTTAGGCAATTCGCTTTTCTCTAATCTAACCGGCGAAAACCAGCAATGGGTCTTCGATGATGAAAGCAACGAATTAGGCTATCGCACCGAAATTTTCGACCCATTAGATTTTGCGCCCGGAGTTGCGGTGCCCTGCAGCCTGATTATTTCAAACATTTATGAGAGTCCTTTCGGAAACGACACCTCACTCACCTATGTAAATGTCGACCCCGATGGTTATTACTTGCTGGGCTACGGAACGATAAGCGAACTGCTCGTTACCGAGTTTACCCCTCCACGCCTGATTTACCCATTTCCGTTAAGCTATGGCGACCAGTATAACTCCAGCAACCGATTTGTTTACCAAGATGTTTGGGGCTCAGCCGGTACCGATTCGATTCGTTCAATTGTGAACGAGAACACCACCGTTTCAGTAAGTGCTTCGGGATCTTTGAACATCAACGGGAACACCTTCACTGTGCTTCTGCTGAATTTGGTAACCGAAAGCATCGACTCCTCTTTCTTCTACCAAAATGGAGAATGGGATTTTACCGACAGCTTTAGCCAGACCTATTTCAGCCGGCAGTGGCTCGATGTTTCCAGCGGAATTGTGGTGCTTGAAGAAAGCGAAGAGGAAGGCTTTAAAGGGAGCGTAGATTACCGCTACACCTATTTTTTCGAGGGCAATATTGTACCAACCAAGGCCGTACCCGCAGAAAGTTCAACAAGGCTTCAGGTGTACCCCAATCCAAGCTCGGGCTTAACGCAACTGCATGCCAATGAGGCGATTTCGCACATTCGGGTGTTTGCTGCCGATGGCAGGATGGCCATGCAACACACCCCAAGCCATTCGACAGATGTGGCTATTGATCTTTCGCCCCTTCCGGCCGGGCTTTACCTTATCGACATTCAACTTGCCGATGGTTCGCGCACAATGCAAAAAGTGCTGAAGCAATAGTAAGTACTTACTGAAAAAGCCAGAAGCGAGGCGCTCGCGAGATTCGAGCAACGCAATGGATGCGCCGAGCCCAATTCACGAAGCCATACACTGGATGAATTCAGTTGTACGCAGATAGTAAAAAAGAACCCCAAACCGGCATCAAAGCCTCGGCAAACGGAGCTTAAAGTGCGGTGAAGAAAGCTACTGCGCGTTTTTCAGCAAGCTGCTCATGCCGGTGTGCTTGAACAGGATGCCTTCAAGAGCATCAATCGCCACACGTTCCTGCTGCATGGTGTCGCGATGGCGCAGGGTTACGGTGTCGTTTTGCAGCGATTCGTGATCTACCGTAATACAGAACGGAGTGCCAATGGCATCGTGCCTGCGGTAGCGCTTACCTATAGCATCTTTTTCCTCGTAGTGGCAACGGAACGAAGGCATGAGGCTGTCCATAATTTTACGTGCCTTTTCAGGCAAGCCATCTTTCTTGGTGAGCGGAAACACAGCCACCTTAACCGGGGCCACTTGCGGAGGAAGGGCCAGTACAGTGCGGATTTCCTTCTTGTCGCCCTCGCCTGTTTCTTCCTCGCGGTAAGCCGAGCACATCAACAACAGAAAAAGGCGATCGAGCCCAATTGAGGTTTCAATCACATACGGTATGTAGCTCGAATTGGTCTCCGGATCGAAGTACTGCAGCTTTTTTCCGCTCAGCTCCTGGTGGTTGCGCAGGTCGAAATCGGTGCGCGAATGGATGCCTTCAACCTCTTTGAATCCGAAAGGAAACCTAAACTCGATGTCGGTAGCCGCATTGGCGTAATGGGCCAATTTCTCATGGTCGTGAAAACGATAGCTATCGGCCGGAATTCCCAACGCCAAATGCCAGTTGAGCCGGGTTTTCTTCCAATGTGCAAACCACTCCATCTCGGTGCCGGGCTTCACGAAAAACTGCATTTCCATCTGTTCGAACTCACGCATGCGCATGATAAACTGACGGGCAATAATCTCGTTCCGGAAAGCTTTTCCGGTTTGGGCAATGCCGAAGGGGATTTTCATCCTTCCGGTTTTCTGCACATTGAGGAAGTTCACAAAAATACCCTGAGCCGTTTCCGGACGCAGATACACCGCATCACTTTCGTCGGCCACCGAACCCATCTGCGTGCTAAACATCAGGTTAAACTGGCGAACCTCAGTCCAGTTGCGGGTTCCACTGATCGGACAAACAATCTCGTGCTCTACAATAAGATTGTACATCGCCTTGAGGTCGTTGTCGTTCAAGGCCTTGTTCATCGCGGCATTTAGGGCCTCCGCCTTGTCGGTTTTGCCCTTCTTCTCATACTTCTCAATTTGCTCCTCGAGGAGTTGATCAGCTCGGTAACGCTTTTTCGAGTCCTTGTTGTCGATCATCGGATCCGAAAAACCATCTACGTGTCCGGAAGCCTTCCACACCTTAGGGTGCATAAAAATGGCCGCATCAATGCCTACAATGTTCTCATTCATTTGCACCATCGACTTCCACCAGTATTCGCGGAGATTGTTCTTCAGTTCAACGCCATTTTGGCCGTAATCGTAAACGGCTCCAAGTCCGTCGTAAATTTCCGACGACTGAAAAATGAAACCATATTCTTTGGCGTGGGCTGTTACTTTTTTGAAGAGTTCTTCGGGCGAAATCATAGGTGTTGGAAATCGTGGTTAAGATTTAGGTTTAGCAAGCATTGGCCTATCGGCCTGATGGCTTTTAGTGGTGTTTGAAGTAATCGCGCTTTGAACGGCAGCGGTCGATCGACTTCATGTAGGTTTGCACGTTATTGTCGTTAAGCGAATACTGTATCGCCTTTTTAAAGCTTTCGATGGCCGTATTGTAATCGAGACAAAGCTCGTGGAGTATCCCAAACTCATTATGGATGGCAGCCTTGTCGATTCCGGGCACGGTAAGAGCCTGGGTAAGCAGTTTTTCGAGGTCTTTGTATTTCCCCAATGTAGAGAGTACAATGGCCATGTTCAGGTACACCGGCGGGTATTCGGGCGTGTAGGCCAGGCACTGTCGGTAATTGGTTTCGGCCCGCTCGTAATCGCGGAGTTTGGTTTCATACACCCAGCCCAGGTGGTTGTAGGCCTTCCCATAATCAGGGGCCTGGGCAATGATACTCTCCAGAAGGCTTACCGCTTGGGCAATTTTATTGTCGCGTATCAGGTCGTCGGCCTCAAAGAGGAGGTCTTCAAACTCCAGGTTGTCGTACTTGGCCATAAGGCAGATAATTTGGGTGCAAACCTAGGAAAATTAAGCCTTCGAAGCGTGAAAAATTCGAGTCTGAAGCGGAGAAATCGCTTTACCTTTGCCGCATGATTGCTGTGGGACACGTATTGCTGTCGGAAGACCTGCTCGAGAAAAAATTTGTATGCGACCTATCGGCCTGCCATGGGGCTTGCTGCGTGGAGGGCGATTCAGGAGCGCCGCTGCGCGAGGATGAACCCGGCGAACTCGAAGAAGCCCTCGACGCGGTGTTGCCCTTCCTGCCCGAATCGGGAAAGGCGGTGTTGCGCGAGGTGGGCGCCTTTGAAATCGACAGCGATGGCGATTGGGTAACACCACTGGTTGATGACAAGCACTGCGCCTACACTGTTTTCGACGAAAAAGGAAGCGCCCACTGCGGCATTGAGCTCGCCTGGAAGGCGGGAAAAACACACTTCCGCAAGCCCCTCTCCTGCCAGCTTTACCCAATTCGGGTGTTGAAGCTGAGCGATGGAACGGAGGCCCTGAACTACCACCGCTGGAATATTTGCGCTCCGGCGAGGGTATGCGGACAAAAAATGGGGGTTCCTGTTTATCGTTTTCTCAAAGATGCCCTTGTAAGGGCTTATGGTGAAGCCTGGTACGCCGATTTGGAAGAGACTGCAGAGGCCTGGCTGGGTGGAAACCCCCGCTAATCCTGCATAGACAAACCGCTCTAGCTTTCCAAACGGGCATATACAATTCCCCGTTTAACACACTGTTAAAAGCGCTTTAACCCTCGGTTAATTAGGCGAATAACTTGTGTATAACTCGATTTCGCATACGCAGTTAGCTTTCCGCTCCAAGGGCACTTTTCAAAGGTTTTGTACGTTTCTCTAAGGCTTTAATCCCGATGTGAATAAGTGCAGGTGAATGTTAACAAAAACGAATTGCAGCGGGACGTTTCCCCGTCGATTTTTGTGATGCCCGTTTTCCCCAAACGATTTCTCAGTAAGCCTCTGACTTATAACCATTTGGTTTGAGTATATAACTGAGTCGCCGCCAACGAAAACGCAAACAACTGACATTCAATACTTTAAAAATAATCATGGAGCCAATCACACAAGTTGTAGCCGATCCGCTGGCGAATGCGGTAGTCACCGAAAATGAGCCAATCCTGCGGGAAAACAAAGACCGTTTTGTGCTCTTTCCTATTAAGCACTCCGAGATTTGGAAGATGTACAAGCAGGCCGAAGCCAGTTTTTGGACTGCGGAAGAGATTGACCTTTCGGCCGACCTAACCGATTGGGCTGATCGGCTCAACAACGATGAACGCCATTTCATCAAGCATGTGTTGGCTTTCTTTGCCGCCAGCGACGGAATTGTGAACGAGAACCTGGCCGTAAACTTCATGAACGAGGTGCAATACCCCGAAGCCCGTTGCTTTTATGGCTACCAGATTATGATTGAGAACATCCACTCGGAAACCTATTCGCTATTGATCGACACCTACATCAACGACAGCGCCGAGAAAAACCGTCTGTTCCACGCCATCGAAACCGTACCTGCCGTTACCCGCAAAGCCGACTGGGCCCTGCGTTGGATCGAAAAAGGCAGTTTCGCTGAGCGCCTGGTAGCCTTTGCGGCAGTGGAAGGAATCTTCTTCTCCGGCTCATTCTGCTCCATTTTCTGGCTGAAGAAGCGCGGTTTGATGCCGGGCTTAAGCTTCTCTAACGAACTCATCTCCCGCGACGAAGGACTTCACTGTGACTTCGCCTGCCTCCTTTACCGCCAGTTGCTCAACAAGCTGCCGGAATCGCGCGTGCTGGAAATCATCACCCATGCCGTTGAAATTGAAAAAGAGTTTGTAACCGACGCATTGCCGGTTCAACTCATCGGTATGAACGCCGAACTCATGCGCCAATACATCGAGTTTGTGGCCGACCGCCTGCTCGTGGAACTGGGCTGCTCTAAGGTTTACAATGCCACCAATCCGTTCGACTTCATGGAGATGATTTCGCTGCAAGGAAAAACCAACTTCTTTGAAAAGAAAGTAGCCGAATACCAGAAAGCCGGCGTGATGTCGGACAAACAAGCCAACACCATTCGTTTCGACGAAGATTTCTGATTTATTCCT
Organism: Bacteroidota bacterium; assembly: GCA_027483445.1. GTDB lineage: Bacteria > Bacteroidota > Bacteroidia > M30B66 > M30B66 > CAMCXT01. Next base: position 37,436 of record JAIXUS010000033.1, read on the forward strand.
AACCCAACCATCCCCATAAACCCATGTACGTAATCAAGCGCGACGGCCGTCAAGAGTCGGTTAAGTTCGATAAAATTACTGCCCGTATTCAGAAACTCTGTTACGGCCTAGACCCCAACCATGTCGACTCGGTGAGCGTTGCCATGAAGGTGATTCAAGGCATCTTCCCCGGTGTTACCACAGTACAGCTCGACAATCTGGCCGCCGAAACTGCGGCTTCCATGACTACCCGTCACCCCGACTATGCCTTGCTGGCCTCACGGATTGCCATCTCCAACCTGCATAAAATCACCAAGAAGTCTTTCTCCGAAACCATGAAAGACCTCTACCAGTATGTTGACCCTAAAACTCAGCAGCATGCGCCGCTCATCGCCGACGATGTGTATGAGATCATCCGCGACAACGCAACCGAACTCGACTCAACCATCATCTACGACCGCGATTTCGGCTACGACTACTTCGGTTTCAAAACCCTCGAAAAGTCTTACCTGCTGAAACTTAACGGTCAGGTGGCAGAGCGCCCTCAACACATGCTTATGCGCGTTGCCGTTGGTATTCACAAAAACGACATTGCCCAGGCCATCAAAACCTATGAGCTGATGTCGGAGCGCTGGTTCACCCATGCCACGCCTACGCTGTTTAACGCCGGAACACCCAAGCCGCAAATGTCGAGCTGCTTTCTGCTAACCATGAAAGACGACAGCATCGAGGGCATTTACGACACCCTGAAGCAATGTGCCAAAATCTCGCAAAGTGCCGGTGGTATTGGCCTGAGCATCCATAACGTACGGGCTACCGGCTCCTACATTCGGGGAACAAACGGCACCTCGAACGGTATTGTGCCCATGTTGCGCGTATTTAACGATACGGCCCGCTATGTAGACCAAGGCGGTGGAAAACGCAAGGGCTCCTTTGCCATCTACCTCGAACCTTGGCATGCCGATGTGTTCGACTTTCTTAACCTGAAGAAAAATCACGGTAAAGAGGAAGTTCGTGCCCGCGACCTGTTCTACGCAATGTGGGTTCCAGACCTGTTTATGAAGCGCGTTGAAGAGGAAGGCGATTGGAGCTTGTTCTGCCCCAACGAAGCGCCGGGCCTCGCAGAAAGCTGGGGCGAAAAATTCGAAGCCTTGTATGAGCAGTACGAAGCCGAAGGTCGTCAGCGTAAAACCGTAAAAGCCCGCGAACTCTGGGCGGCGATTCTCGAAGCCCAAATCGAAACCGGAACGCCTTACATGCTCTACAAAGATGCCGCGAACCGCAAGAGTAACCAGCAAAACCTCGGCACCATCAAATCGTCGAACCTCTGTACCGAAATTATCGAGTACACCGACGAAAACGAGGTAGCCGTGTGTAACCTGGCTTCTATCGCCCTGCCACGCTTCATCAACGAAGGCCAGTTCGACCACCAGAAACTGTTCGAGGTAACCTACCAAATCACGCTGAACCTCAACAAAATCATCGACAATAACTTCTACCCTGTTCCGGAAGCTGAACGTTCAAACCTGCGCCACCGCCCAATTGGTATTGGTGTGCAAGGGCTTGCAGATGCCTTTATTCTCCTCCGCTATCCTTTCGAAAGCGAAGAAGCCCAAAGGCTAAACAGTGAGATTTTCGAGACCATCTACTACGCTTCTATGACCGCATCGAAAGATTTGGCCAAAGAGCAAGGGCACTACGAAACCTACCCCGGCTCACCGGTGTCGAAAGGTGTTTTCCAATACGACATGTGGAACGAAACACCCAGCAACCGTTGGGAATGGGATATTCTGAAGGAAGAAGTGGCCAAATACGGTGTGCGCAACTCTTTGTTGCTGGCGCCGATGCCTACCGCCTCTACCTCACAGATTTTGGGGAATAACGAGTGTTTTGAACCGTACACCTCAAATATCTATCTCCGCCGTGTGCTTTCAGGAGAGTTCCCCATCGTAAACAAGCACCTGCTTCGCGATTTGGTAGATTTAGGAATCTGGAATGAGAACCTGAAGAATAAGATTATCCGCGCCAACGGCTCGATTCAGGATATTGAAGAGATTCCTGAGAATATCAAGGAGCTTTACAAAACCGTGTGGGAGATTAAGCAGCGGACCATCATCGACATGGCCGCCGACCGCGGGGCTTACATTTGTCAGTCGCAGTCGTTGAACATCTTCATGGAATCGCCCAACATGGCGAAAATAACCTCCATGCACTTTTATGCCTGGAAGCGCGGACTGAAAACAGGAATGTACTACCTGCGTACAAAGGCTGCCGCCGATGCCATCAAGTTTACCGTTCAAACCCAGGCTGAGAAAGCCCTTTCGCCGGTAGTGAATGCCGCTGTGGAAGTGAAGTCGGAAGTGCCGGTAAATGCAGTAGCACACGTAGCCATGACCGCTGCAGACGGTGGCGATATGCAAAGTCAGATTTCCTGCTCGCTCGACAACCCCGATGCCTGCGAGGCCTGCGGCAGTTAAGCCAAGATTGTTTTATTGATTGTAGGAAAAGTCCCGGTAAATGCCGGGACTTTTTGCATTTTTAATCAATCCCTGAAAGGTCTACAAAGTTTTTCGGAACCTAGGGGCGAATCACTATATTTACCGCTTCACAAACCGAATCATCCTTATCCTATTCGTCCATTAATTCCCTTATGAACGTATTTGAAATAGTAGAACGGGTAATTCAGGAATTTCCCGTTTTGTTGATCGGCTTGAATGAAAATGCGGAGGTTGTGCGTTGGAACACCGAAGCGGAGCAGTCGTTGCTCCAAACCCAATCGAGCATGCAAGGAAAGGTGCTGGCCATGGCCGACTGGTTTGATCAGCCCGAGGCTGATGAGATTATTCGTGATTTGCTAACCAAAGAAGGCGACCACGAAATTGGAATGATGCTCAGCCACCTCAATGCCAAAGACGAGCTGATTCACTTCCGTTTCCTTTTTCGCAAGCGCACCGACACTTTGCCCGAGGATGTGAAGCTTTGGCTCATTGGCGTCGACATGACTAATGAAGTCAATTTACAGGAGCGCTACCAACTGGCTGAACTGCGCTTCAGAATGATTTCGAGAGCGACCAATGATGCTGTCTGGGATTGGAACATGGAAACCGATGAGCTTTGGTGGGGCGAAGGCATCAGAGAACAGTTTGGATACCCTGAAGCCGGAAGAGAAACCGCCTTTTCCTGGTGGGAAAACCGCGTGCATCCCGAGGACCGCGAGCGGGTTGTGAACAGTTTAAGAGATGCGGCCAAGCGAGGGGCTGAATTATGGACTGCCGAATACCGTTTTGAACGCAAGGATGGCTCTTACGCCCACATTTACGATCGGGGCTGGGCCGTTGAAAACAACCAGGGCAAGGCGATACGGATGATTGGCGGCATGCTCGACATTACCGAACGAAAAATTCATGAGACCAACCTGCTGATTCGCAACCAGCAACTTACCGAGTTTTCGTTTTTCCATTCACACAAGGTGCGCGCCCCCTTGGCCAGACTCATGTCGTGCGTTGATTTGATGCTCAGCGACGAACACCTGCCGGCAGAGTTCCGCGACCTCACAACAACCATCCGCGATTCGGCTGAGGAGCTCGATCGGATGGTTCGTGACATCAACCGCATTTTAGGCTCCGGAAAAGGAGTGTGAGCAGGGGTTGGAGGCCTTGAAAACCTCAACGCCAAGCGGAGTGCACCTCGGTTGGCGTTCAACCCCAATTAAACGAGTATGGTCAATTTCCAGATAGTCAACCTCTAAATTGGGTGGCAAGCTTCTGTGGTGTCTTTTTGTTTACACGGGCGAAAAGCGAGTGTTCCAAATTTTTTATACTGATTATCTGAGATTTACAAGAAAACACAAGAGGCGCGGGAAACGTTTTTAATCTTTTTTGTTTCCAGCGTGTTGTATGTGCCTACATTTGTGCCCCATGAACGACAAAGAGGAACAGATTCTCCGATTGGCCAGAGACGTATTCATGCGTTTCGGACTGAAGAGCGTGACCATGGATGACGTTTGCCGCGAAATTGGAATTTCCAAGAAGACCTTGTACCAGTATGTGGGCGACAAGGCCGAGTTGATTCAGAAGATTCTCGAACTGGACATCAAGGAAGATGAGGCCATGATCTGCGAATCGGAATCCAATAATCTTCAGGCTATTGATGAGCTTCTGGCGATACAGAAAATGGTGCAAAAGAAGATCAATGCCATCCACACCTCGGTATTGTACGATTTGAAAAAGTACTACCCAGAAACCTGGGCGATGATTACCCGTCACCGTTCGGGTTTTATCATCAATGCCATTGAACAGAACATGATTCGCGGGCAGCAACAAGGCCTTTACCGCACCGATATCAATCCGGCCATACTGGCGCGCATTTATGTATATCGTCTTGAGGCGGTATTCGACCCGGCAGTGTTCGAAGGCTTAAACATGAATCCCTCTGAAATCTACGCCGAAGCCATGCGATACCACATTCGCGGAATTGCCACCAGCAAAGGCATACAGTATCTCGAAAAAACCCTCTCCAACTCATCTCAATAAACTATGAACTACTTCAGGCTCCTGGTGCTATGCACGCTGATTTCGGTTTCGGGCCGTGCCCAATCCGCTTTCACCTTGCAGCAGGCCATCGACTATGCATTGAAAAACGGCTACAGTGTCCAAAATGCCGCTACCGACATCGAAATCGCCCGGAAAAGAGTTGCTGAAATCCGTGGGATTGGTATACCACAGCTCTCGGCCGAAGGCGGTTACCAGAATTTCCTCCAGGTACCGGTTAGCGTGATTGAAGCCAACGCCTTTAACCCGCTGGCTCCGCCGGGCGAATTTCTCCGTCTTCCTTTTGGGGTTCAACACAACCTCTCAATCGGCTACACGGCTTCGTGGCTGGCCTTCAGCGGCGAATACCTCGTTGGGCTACAGGCTTCAAAAGCCTATGTTGATGTTTCGAAAACCAGCCTCCGCAAAAGCGAAATAGAAGTAAAGGAATCCGTAACACGAGCCTACAACACAGTTCTGATTCTTTATGAAAACAAGCGTATTCTCAACGAGAACATCGCTTCACTCGACAACTCCATCAACCAAACCTCAGCGTTTTTTAACGAAGGTTTTGTTGAGGAACTTGATGTAGATCGCCTTAAACTCCTGCGTAAAAACCTCAGCACCGCCCTTGCCACCCTTGAACAACAAACATTATTGGCCGAAAAGCTCCTCAAGTTTAACATGGGCTTTGATGTGAACACAGCCATTACACTCAGCGACTCGATGAAAGACCTCGTTGCTGCGGCCGCCCTGGGTGTTGATGCTGAGCCCAAATTTGATGTCCGCAATAACATCGATTACCTCCTGCTCGACAAAGGGCTGAGCATGCAGAAACTGGAACTTAAACGCCAAAAAGCCAACTACCTGCCTACCTTATCGACATACTACACCTGGAAGGAAAACAGGATTACCAACGACTTTGACCTCTTGTTTGACCCTTTGTTCAGGGTTCCGGGCGGAACAATCCTTGGCGTAAACCTGAATGTCCCCATTTTCAAAGGCCTTAGCCAACGGGCCAGGGTTCAACAGGCAAAGCTGAATATTGCAAAAACAGAAATCACACAAAAGCAGGCTACCCAAGGACTTGAGCTCCAGGCCGCGCAATCGTTTACCGGTTACCGTGCAGCCCTCGACAACTACAAAAACAGTCAGGAAGCCGTTACGCTGGCCGAAAAGATTCGCGACCGTTCGCGCATCAAGTACAAGGAAGGGGTAGGTTCCTCCATCGAACTGCTCCAGGCCGAAAACGACCTGCTTAGCGCACAATCAGCCTACATCAATGCTGTTCAGCAACTTCTCGACGCTCGCGTTACCCTCGATAAAAACCTTAACAAATTCTGATTCCACCCTACCCCAACCATGAAAAATAGTTTAATCCTCGCCCTACTCGTTGTTTTGGCTGCCTGCCAGCCGGGAAATGAGCTTGAAACCAAAAAGGCTCAACTGGCAGCGTATCGTGCAGAAATGGACGAACTCAAAACGAAAATGAATGCCCTCGAAAAGGAAATTGCCTTGCTCGATACTGCCGCAGCTGTTCAAAAACCGAAGCTGGTAACGCTGGCGGCAGTTACGCGTTCCGACTTTAACCACTTCATCGACCTGCAAGGTTCTGTAGAATCGGAGGAAGACATTGCCGTTCAGCCCGGAATGCCCGGCGTTGTTACCCGCGTGTATGTGAAGGAAGGCGACCCGGTTAGCCCTGGAAAGATTCTGGCCGAAACCGACAATCGGGCCATCCGCGAAAGCGTGGAGCAATTAAAAGCCAACCTCGATTTTGCCCGCACCGCCTATGAGAAGCAAAAGCGCCTTTGGGACAAGAAAATTGGCAGCGAAATGCAGTATTTACAAGCCAAAACACAGGTAGAGTCGCTCGAAAAAAGCCTCTCTTCGCTGGAAGCCCAGCTCGACATGTCGCGCATCAAATCGCCCATTTCAGGTGTGGTAGATCAGGTAAATGTGAAAATAGGTGAATATGCCGCGCCGGGCTTCAGTGGTGCCTTTCGCGTAGTCAATGTGAACTCCATGAAAGTAACCGCCAAGGTGGCCGACTCCTACATTGGGAAAGTGAAAGTGGGCAATCCTGTGCAGGTTCGCGTTACCGACCTGAACGACACCTTGAATGCGAAAATCACCTACGTCGGAAAAGTGGTTGACCCGATGAGCAGAACGTTCCGCATCGAAATTAACGTGAGCGGAATGAACACTGAAATACGTCCAAACATGCTCAGCATCGTTAGCATTAACGACCAAACCATTCCACAGGCAGTGAATTTACCGGCCAACTACGTGCAACGCGATGCAGAAGGCCGCACCTACGTAATGGTGGCCGAAGGCTCGAAAGGGAAAATGGTCGCCCGCAAGAAACTGGTAAGCACCGGTATTGCTTACGGCGACCGCGTGGTCATCACTTCGGGGCTTGATGGCAGCGAACAGTACATTGTTTCCGGATATCAGGAAGTAACCGACGGTCAGCCACTGGTGCTTTAATTCCGGCACACTAACCTCAACGAGCCATGGAAAAACACCATATCAAAGACTTTAAACCCACCAACTGGGCGATCAACAACAGCACCGCGGTGTACATCTTCACCGTGCTGATTTCGCTTGTCGGGATGATCATCTTCCAACGCATCCCCAAAGAGCAGTTCCCCGACATTGTGGTACCCACCATTTTCGTGTCGACAATCTATCCGGGCGCCAGCCCCGAAGACATCGAAAACCTGATTACCAAACCGATTGAGAAGCAAATCAAAGGCATCAACGGAATTAAAAAAATCACCTCCAACTCCATTCAGGATGTGGCACTTGTGGTGGTCGAATTTAACTCCGGAATCGACGTCGACATTGCCAAACAAAAGGTTTCCAATGCGGTCGACAAGGCCAAAACAGACCTTCCAACCGACCTGAAAAGCGATCCGGATGTTCAGGAGGTGAATTTCTCGGAGTTTCCCATCATGAACATCAACGTTTCGGGAAAGTATCCGCTCGACCAACTGAAATCATACGCCGAAGACCTTAAAGATGAAATTGAAGGCTTGTCGGAAATCAGCCGTGTTGACCTGATTGGAGCCCTGGAGCGCGAAATTCAAATCAACGTAGATTTATACCGGATGCAGGCGCTGGGTATCACCTTTGGCGATATCGAAGGCGCTGTGGCCCGCGAGAACGTGAATATCTCGGGTGGAGAAATTCGGATTGATGACCTGCGCCGAACACTTCGGGTAACCGGTGAGTTCCAAAGCGCCGAACAAATTGGGAACCTCCTCATTCGTTCGGCCCGGGGCAACCTTGCTTATCTGAAAGACATTGCCGAAGTAAAAGACGGATACAAGGAAAAGCAAGACTTTGCCCGTTTGGAAGGCAAGCCGGTTATCACCATGAATGTGATTAAGCGTGCCGGTGAAAACCTGCTCTCGGCCGCCGCCCAAATTAAAGCGATTGTAAAAGAGTATGAAGCCACAAAATTCCCTGAGGGCGTTGATGTAGTCATCACCGGCGACACCTCCATGGAAACCCAAACCACACTGCACGACCTGATCAATACCGTTATCATCGGCTTTGTGTTGGTTGTGATTATTCTGATGTTCTTCATGGGCTTGCAGAGTGCCTTCTTTGTTGGACTTGCCGTACCGCTTTCGGTACTGGTGGCCTTGCTCTTCATGCCATCGTTGGGCTTTACCATGAACGTGATTGTTCTGTTCTCCTTCCTGCTGGCCTTGGGAATTATTGTGGATGACGCCATCGTGGTTATTGAGAACACCCACCGGATTTTTCACCAGTACGATTTCGACATCAAAACCGCTGCCCGTGCCGCCGCCGGTGAGGTATTCGTACCTGTATTGGCCGGAACACTCACCACTATTGCGCCTTTCTTCCCGCTCCTTTTCTGGCCGGGCATTGTGGGCGACTTCATGAAGTTCCTTCCCATCACCTTAATTCTTACCCTTTTTGCCTCGCTCTTTGTCGCCTTTATCATGAATACCGTGTTCGCGGTAAGCTTCATGAAGAAAGACCACGAAGACATTCAGCCCGCCTCCAAAGCTTTCCGTAAACCCCTGCTGATTTTCATTGCCATAGCGGTGTTCTTTCACCTACTGAGCTCAAGGGCCATCGGAAATCTCTTCTTCTTGTTGGCGGCCCTCACGCCGGTGTATTACTACATCATTCTTCCGGCCATCCAGCGTTTTCAGGGTTCGTTTTGGCCATCCGTAATTAGAGGCTACAAAAACCTCATTTTGTGGGTTTTGGTCGGCAAACGCCCTTACCTTGTAATTCTGGGCACAGTGGTGTTGTTCTTCGTGTCGCTCGGTGCCTTTATTGCATCGGGCACCAAAGTGGAGTTTTTCCCGAACGGAGAGCCAAACTTCGCCTATGTCTACATCGAAATGCCCATTGGAACCGATGCTACTGTTACCGACTCTGTTACACGCAAAGTTGAGGAGAAAGTGTACGGTGTAATCGGGAAAAACAACCCGAACGTAGAATCGGTAATTTCAAATGTGGGTATTGGCGCCGGCGACCCACAAAACCCCGACCGTGTGGCTACACCCAACAAAGGCAAGGTAAGTGTGGCCTTTGTAAATTTCGCCGAGCGGATTAACTTCTCTACCTCTGAATGTTTGCAGCAAATCCGCGAGGCTACCAAAAACATTCCGGGAGCCCGAATTACCGTCGATAAGGAGTCGAACGGCCCACCAACCGGTAAACCGGTAAACATCGAGATCAGTGGCGACAACTTCGACCAGCTCGTGAAGCTCGAAGCCATGGTGCGCGACGGCATTGCTCAAAACAAAATTGAAGGCATTGAAGATCTTCAGTCAGACCTGAAGCGCAACAAACCGGAAATTATCGTGAGCATCGACACCGACCGCGCCTTAGCGGTGGGCATGAGCAAGGCTCAAATCGCACTGGAGCTTCGTACCGCACTCTTTGGCAAGGAGGTATCGAAATTTCGCGATGCCGACGACGACGCCGAAATCAACGTTAGGCTTGCCCCTCAATTCCGCGATAAAGTGGAAGACCTGCTCAACATGGAAATTGCATTCCTCGATATGAGCACCGGTATGTTCAAGCAAATTCCGCTCTCGGCAGTGGCTACGGTAAAATACCAAAACGCCTTCAGTTCCATCAACCGAAAAGACCAACGCCGCGTGGTTACCTTGTCGTCGAACGTGCTCAATGGTTTCAATGCCAATGAAATCGTTACCCAGATTAATCAGATGGTTAGCACCCTCGATGTTCCCGAAGGCTACGACATTCGCCTTACCGGTGAGCAGGAGCAACAAAAGGAGACTTCCGACTTCCTCGGTTTGGCCTTTTTGGGGGCGCTTGCGCTGATGTTCTTAATCCTCGTAACACAGTTTAACTCTCTGGCGAAGCCCTTCCTCATTTTCTCTACCGTGCTATTCTCGCTGATCGGGGTGTTTTTGGGATACACCTTTACCGGCCAAACCTTCTCGATTGTGATGACCGGTGTAGGTATTTTCTCCCTGGCGGGGATTGTAATCCGTAACGGTATTCTCCTGTTAGAATTCATTGATGAGCTCAGGGCCCGTGGCTACGAAGAGAACGAAGCCATTGCCGAAGGCGGCTCCACGCGGATTACACCGGTGATTCTAACTGCTTCGGCAGCCATCCTCGGATTGATTCCATTGGCCATCGGGGTAAACCTCGATTTTGAAGGCCTCTTTGCCAGCCTCGAACCCAAATTCTTCCTCGGTGGCGACAATGTGGCCTTCTGGGGGCCGCTGGCCTGGACGATGATTTACGGATTGATAGTAGCCACCTTCTTAACATTGGTGGTGGTTCCTGCCATGTATACGCTCTACCTAAAGCTGAAGCGTCGGATTGGTCGCAAAGCACCAAGCGCCTAATCTTATTGTTCCCTCGCTCTCCCAACCCGAAGCCCAAACTTCGGGTTGCGGCAGGGCGATTTCGCACACAATTCTCATCAACAATTCGGCTGGCATTCCGTTACTTTGCCGTGTTAACCCAATTATACAACTCTTATGGCATTTGAACTTCCTTCTCTTTCCTATGCATACACGGCATTGGAACCCCATGTGGATGCCCGCACCATGGAAATCCACCATACTAAACACCACCAGGCTTACGTAACCAACCTGAACAACGCCCTTACCGGCACCGCCGCCGAAGGGAAATCGCTCGAAGCCCTCATGGCTGAGATTTCAAAGCTGCCGGCTGCTGTTCGCAACAACGGAGGAGGCCACTACAACCACAACCTTTTCTGGGAAATTATGGCTCCAAATGCCGGCGGGCAACCCGCTGCCGACCTCGCTGATGCCATCAACCAGTCCTTTGGATCGTTCGATAAATTCAAAGAAGAATTTGGCAAAGCAGCCATGACCCGATTCGGTTCAGGCTGGGCATGGCTGGTAAAACACGATGGAAAACTGGCCATCACCTCAACCCCTAACCAAGACAACCCTTTGATGGACATTGCCGACGTAAAAGGCGCACCTATCTTGGGCCTCGACGTTTGGGAACACGCCTACTACCTCAATTACCAAAACCGCCGCGCCGACTACATTACCGCTTGGTGGAACGTGGTAAACTGGAATGCCGTAAACGAACGATTCAAGAAAGCTTAAATCCGCTCGTATCAAGGCCGGACGAATCCGCTCGTATTCGTTCGGCCTTGTTATTTTTGCCCAGCCTAAAACCAACCGTTATGTTGAAGTTACTTTCCGCTCTTGCCTTATCACTCGTTTTGCTGGCATCCTGCAACAAGCAGCCTCAGGCCTGCATTTCGGTTACCCAAACCAAGGTACGACCCAACGACCAAATTACCCTAAACAGCTGCTCCGAAGATGCCGAACGCTTCGTTTGGAATTTGGGCGACGGAACCACCAAAGAAGGCGCATCCATCACTCACGCTTACGCCTCACCGGGCCTGTATCAGGTTGAGCTAAAGGTGCTTTCGAAAAAAGACAAGAAATGGGACCGGGCTACTGTGCTCATGAATGTGAGTCCACCACCGGTGCGTTACCTCAACCGTATCACCATCAGCTCATTCAACATTAACAATCCATCAGGCCAGCCTTGGGACGTTGGAGCCGGACCAAACCCCGACATTTTCGTTCAGTTTGGTGTTGAGGTTGGTGCGGTAGCTCAAAGAACCACCATTGTTCTGGATGCGGCATTGAACACATTACCCATATTTTGGGATTTCAGTGCGAACCCGGCTAAGCCGATTCTCTCTGATGCCATGTGGAAGTTTGAAATCCGCGACAACGACTCCGTTTTGCCTCAAGACATGCTGAGCGAGTTAATGACGAGCTTCATTTTTAATCCAGCCACAACCCCTCCAAACGGTCCGAATAAAATCATTCTCGTTCAAAGCAACTATCAGATAGAATTGGATTTTATCGAACTCTAAACTACATCCATGAACAGAAGCCGATCTGCCGAACTTTTTGAAACTGCAAAGACTTATTTTCCGGGAGGTGTAAACTCTCCGGTACGCGCCTTTCGTTCGGTAGGCGGAACTCCACTGTTCATTAAGCAGGGCGACGGCGCTTACCTCACCGACGAAGACAACAATACCTTCATCGACTTCTGCCTTTCCTGGGGGCCGCTCATTTTAGGGCACAACAACACCCGAATCCGCGAAAAAGTCTGGGAAACCATCAATCGCGGAACCTCCTTCGGAGCGCCCACCGCTCTCGAAAACGAGCTGGCTGATCTTATTCTGTCTAACAACCGGTTTTTAGAGAAAATTCGCTTCGTAAGCTCTGGCACCGAGGCGGTGATGTCGGCCATCCGGCTTGCCCGCGGTTATACCGGCCGCGATAAAATTCTCAAGTTCGAAGGGTGCTATCACGGCCACGTCGACAGTCTATTGGTGAAGGCCGGTTCGGGACTCGTTACTTTCGGCAACTCCTCTTCGGCCGGCGTTCCCAAAGGCTTGGTAAACGACACCCTTGTGGTGCCTCTCAACCGCATCGATTTGGTAAAACAGGCCTTTGAAGAATACCCAGACCAAATTGCAGCCGTTATCATCGAGCCTATTCCGGCCAACAACGGCTTGCTGCAGGTGAGTAAAGAGTTTTTGTTCTGCCTCGGCTGCATTGCCCGCAAAAACGGGGCTCTGCTCATTTTCGACGAAGTAATTTCGGGATTCCGCGTGGGCTTTGAAGGAGCGGCCGGGCTTTACAATATCGCACCCGACATCATCACTTACGGAAAAATCATCGGTGGCGGCTTTCCGGTGGGCGCTTACGGGGCCAGCCGCGAAATCATGAGCCGTGTTTCGCCCGATGGCGACGTTTACCAGGCCGGAACGCTGTCGGGAAACCCCGTGGCTATGTCGGCCGGTATTGCCGCACTCAGCGAATGCCTCAAACCGGGCTTCTATGAGCAACTCGACGATAAAACCCGACGGTTTACCGAGAAAATTGAGGCGCATAGCCAAGGGCAAAATTACCCATTCCGCATCTTCCGCATTGGCTCAATCTTCTGGCTCGCCTTTACACGATCCGACATTCGGGCCGCTGAAGAAATCGATCCGGCCGGAATGGATAAGTTCAAGATACTCCATGCTTTCCTTCTCGAACGGGGCGTGTATTTTGGTCCATCAGGCTACGAGGTAGGCTTTGTATCGGCCGCCCACAGCGAAAGCGATCTCGACACCGCAGCCAAGGCCATTTGCGATGGGCTCGACCTCGTTTACGGCCAGTAAATGCCAAATACGTAGAGCCAAAACCATTGGTCGATCATAGTGCCTTCGAGCCAAAAAGCATAAACCCATTCGGGCGCATCCTCATCAATTTTGGCAATCAGCCATCCGGTGCTTGCCGCCGAAAAAATCAAGGCACCTGCATGCCCCGGACCAATAAACGCGAGCCAGTAAGCGGCTACGGCCATCAGCGCAAAAACGGCTAACAGCGAACGACTCAACACCAGTGTGCGCGCTGTGCCCAGCATGGAGGCCATCGTAACAACCCCATTGGAACGGTCGTGTTCCATATCGCGAATGTCGAAAGGCATCGTAATCGCAAACAGGAAAAGAAAGCGGGAAACCAATAGAAATGAAGCCTTCAGCGGTTCTGCATTCAGAAAATTATCAACCGTGCACACGGTGAGGAAGGTCCACACAAGGGCAATCAACCAGACTTTTAATCCCGGAACATCGCGTAAACGCAACCATTTCCCCTGTCGGGGGATGACAGGCGTTACATATAAAACCGCCAGACCCACCAAGCTGAGCGGAACAATCCAGCCCCAAATAGAGAGATACGGAAAAAACAAGACGGCCGAAACAATGCCGCAAGCCAGGCACAATGCCCAAAGCGGCCATCGATTGCCGAGCACCCAAAGATGCCGTTCAGAGGGCTGATGCGTGTAAATTTGAGGGGCCCGAAACACCCGCTGGAAAGTGTACACCGAAACGGTAGCCAGAAACAAGGCCGCCAATATCTGATAGTCGGGTAAACGATGCATCAACAGAGCGCTCGCCCAGTACAAAGCCGCAGCACCGGCTGCAACCCATAAATTGGCGTAAACCACCACATTATAAATCCGTTGAAGCCAACTCATCGATTACGGTAGCACAGCGGTTAACACAATAACCCCTGTAGCATAGCCGATGCCCGCAAAAAGGGCAGCTCTTCGTACCGCCTTGCGCTTGGCCGCAGTGTTATACCCTTCCACATAGGGCTCAGAATCAACACACCATTGGTTAAAGCCCAGGCGCTGCTTGTGGGCAGGAGGAGTAAAGCCGACCAATCCGGTGTAAAGCAACATTCCAAACGGCCCGTACAGCAAACCGGCGCCGGAGCTCAAGCCACCCACCAAAAGGCCTCCGATGGCACCAGGAATGGTTCTTTTTCCGTAATGGTTTAAGGCGTCGGTCTGCCCCTGAATGTACTCGGCCATTTCGGCGGCGCTTCGCCAGTTGTTTTCGAGGGTGTCAACAAGGTAGAGCGTATCGAGAAGGCCATTACTTTTTCTCACGCCATATACACGATCGCGCTCGATCCAGCGCCAACGGCCATCCACCGACTTTTGGTAAAAAACACTATCGCCGGAAACTCTATAGCTAACAATGCTTTTGGCTTTACGATCGATGATGAGCAAGGTATCTGCCTGCGCCGAAACCGCGAAGGAACAAAAACACAATACAATCAAAGCGAATCGCGCGATCATCGCACCAAACCTAGGAATTAAATCGGGGCCTGCCAAACGTAAATTTCAGCACAACAAAACCTGTAAGGGTTTGATTTGTTTGTAAATTCGCACGCCGCAGCGCCATACGTCTGGGCTATTGACTTTCTATGATTCGTGATTTTGAAGCCCGCCACCTCGGGCCCCGTCCACACGAAGTGGACCACATGCTGAAAACCATCGGTGTTCACTCACTCGATGAATTGATTGATGCGACCATCCCGAAGGGCATTCGCCAAAAAGAACCGATGCGTATCGACGAACCCATGTCGGAATTCGAATACCTCCGTCACATTCGCGATTTGGCCGCCCTCAACAAGGTGTACAAAACCTACATCGGTTTAGGCTATTACAACACCATCACACCTTCGGTAATTCTCCGAAACATCTTTGAAAACCCGGGTTGGTACACCGCCTACACGCCTTACCAGGCAGAAATTGCGCAAGGCCGACTGGAGGCTTTGCTCAACTACCAAACCATGGTGATGGAACTTACCGGCATGGAGATCGCCAATGCTTCGCTGCTCGATGAAGCCACCGCTGCAGCCGAAGCCATGCATATGTTCTTCGCCATGCGCACCAAAGAACAGGTTAAGTCGAACGCCAACGTTTTGTTTGTGGCCGACACTTGCTTCCCGCAAACCATCGAATTGCTGAAAACCCGCTCAGCTCCATTAGGCATTGAATTGCTGATTGGCAATCCCAATACCCTGGAATGGAACCCTGCTATTTTCGGGGCCGTTATCCAATACCCCAATATTGATGGCGAAGTGGCCGACTACCGCAGCTTCACCGAGGCGGCCAAGGCCAATCAGGCTTACGTATGTGTATGCGCCGACCTTATGAGCCTCGTGTTGCTCACACCGCCCGGCGAATGGGGTGCCGATTGCGTAGTGGGCTCCTCACAGCGTTTTGGCGTTCCGATGGGCTACGGCGGACCGCATGCCGCGTTTTTCGCCACCAAAGAAGCATTCAAACGATTCATTCCCGGTCGTATCATTGGTGTTTCTATCGACAGCCAAGGCAACCGCGCGCTCCGCATGGCGCTGCAAACCCGCGAACAGCATATCAAACGCGACAAAGCCACTTCGAACATCTGCACGGCCCAGGCCTTGCTCGCCATCATGGCCTCGATGTACGCCGTGTACCATGGCCCTGATGGATTGAAGCAGATTGCCGCCCGCATCCACGCAAAAGCCTCCACTCTGGCCGAATGCCTTAAAAATGCAGGCTATACCATCCGCAACAACTCTTGGTTCGATACCCTCAGCATTGGGCTGCCGGCCGGGAAATCGGCCACAGCACTTATGGATGCTGCCGTAGCCAAGGAAATTAACTTACGATTGGTCGATGAGCACACCGTAGCAGTTTCGCTCGATGAAACCACGGCCGGCGAAGATTTACAATCGCTCGTTTCTCTGTTCGTCCAATTCGCAGGGGCTGCAGAGCAGATTGTACAATTACAGGAGCGCGAAAACCTGCCCGCCTCCTTGAAGCGCCAAAGTCCATTCCTCAGCCATGAGGTGTTTAACAGCTATCATTCCGAAACAGAGATGATGCGTTACATCAAGCGTCTGGAAAACAAAGATTTGGCCCTGAACCACTCCATGATTTCGCTGGGCTCATGCACCATGAAGCTCAATGCGGCCACTGAGTTGATGCCACTAAGCCTTCCCGAATTTGCCAATCTGCACCCATTTGTGCCGGTTGATCAGGCCGAAGGCTACCACCGCATGTTCCGCACGCTGGCCGCCGACTTATGTCAGGCTACCGGTTTCGAAGCCGTTTCGCTGCAACCCAATTCGGGCGCGCAAGGTGAGTACGCAGGCTTGATGACCATTCGTGCTTACCACCTCGATCGTGGCGACGCGCACCGCAACATCGCCTTGATTCCATCGTCGGCGCACGGTACAAACCCGGCCTCGGCAGTCATGGCCGGAATGGATGTAGTGGTGGTGGCTTGCGATGAGGACGGAAACGTAGACATTGCCGATTTACGGGCGAAAGCAGAGCAATACAAAGACACATTGGCGGCCTTAATGGTGACCTATCCTTCGACGCATGGTGTGTTTGAAGAGGGCATCACAGAGATCACCCGGATCATCCATGAAAATGGCGGCCTCGTTTATATGGACGGAGCCAACATGAATGCCCAAGTGGGCTTAACCAGTCCGGGGAACATTGGGGCCGATGTTTGTCACCTCAATCTCCATAAAACCTTTGCCATTCCGCACGGCGGCGGTGGTCCGGGAATGGGTCCGATTGGCGTAAACCACAAGCTGGCGCCTTATCTTCCTGGTCACGGATTGGTAAAAACCGGTGGCGAAAAGGCCATCCACGCAGTGTCGGCTACGCCTTTCGGCAGCTCATTGATTTTGCTTGTTTCTTATGCTTACATCAAAATGCTGGGCGCTGATGGCCTTACGAATGCCACCCGTTATGCCATCCTCAATGCCAACTACATGCGGGCTAAACTGGAGCGCCACTTCCCGGTGCTTTATAAAGGACACGCCGGAAATGTAGCGCACGAGATGATTCTCGACTGCCGCGAATTTAAGAAGACCGCCAAGGTTGAAGTAGCCGATATTGCTAAACGTTTGATGGACTACGGCTACCATGCACCCACTGTTTCTTTCCCGGTTCCCGGAACAATTATGATTGAGCCCACAGAAAGTGAAGCTCTGGCTGAACTCGACCGTTTTTGTGAAGCCATGATTAGCATCCGTAACGAGATTGCAGAAATTGAAACCGGTTTGGCTTCGCCGGAGAACAATGTGATTGTGAACGCTCCACATACGGCGAAAATGGTCATTAACGACAGTTGGGAAAAGCCATACAGCCGCGAAAAGGCCGCCTACCCGCTGGCGTGGGTGTCGGAGAATAAATTCTGGCCTTCGGTGGGTAAAGTCGACAACGCTTATGGTGACCGTAATCTGGTTTGCAGCTGTTTACCGATGGAGGCTTACGCCAAAGCCGACGTATAAACTTTCAACACAGGTTTGTAATTCCAGTTCATAACCCTACATTTGCCAAATAATAACCACACGTTAACACACGATGAAATCACGTTTCCTAATCGCTTCGCTGCTCGGGTGCACAGTGATGGCCTTTGCTCAAAAGGCTCAACTGCCCGGTGTAGGCGTAACAAAAAACAAAGCCGCCTTTGGTAATGCTGAGGCCGGTGTAATTAACGAAGGTCCAAGACAAACCATTTGGACTGATGACTTTTCCAATGCTTCGAACTGGGTAATTGCCAACGAAGTGGGGAACAACGACAACTGGGTAATTGGAACTGAAGGTCCTGCGGGAACTCAGTTTGGTATTCCAGATATAGCTTCAACCACTGCTTCTAACGGTTTTGCATTGTTCGATTCTGACATCCTTTGTTCAGGAAACCAAATTGCAAACCTGACTTTGGCCAATGGCATCGACTGTTCTGGCTTCACTGAAGTGGCATTGCGCTTTCAGCAGCAGTACAGAAGATTCCGCGATTCTACTTTCGTATTCGTTTCAAACGATGACGGAGCAACTTGGGTAAAATACCCCGTAAATGAGTCGCTGACAAACAACGACTTCGTGGCCAGCAACCCTGACGTTGCCTCTGTATTGATTAGCCCTACTGCGGCTGGTCAGTCGAACGTTAAAATTCGTTTCCAGTTCTACAGCCCTTCTACATTGGGTGCAGGTTCTGGTTGCGCTTATTCATGGATGGTTGATGACGTTGAATTGTACGTTCCTCCAGTTAACGAACTTCGCGTAACAGCTATGTATCACGCAGACATTGTAGCTGATTTTGAGCAAGGTACTACACCACTTAGCCAAGCTGACACAGTGTTCGCTGGTTTCTCAGTGAAAAGCGAAGGTTCGGCAGTACAGAATGCCACTGTAAACTGGTCTGTAAAGCGCAGTGGTGCTACAGTAGCCAGCGGTACAGCTCCAACTCCTGTTACTGTTGGTCCATTTGAAACGGTAACAGCATTCTTGTCGACCAACTATGTACCTGACCAAACCGGAAGCTACACTGTAGAGGTGGCGGTTGTAGGTGGCGACAATGACCCAACTCCGGATAATAACAACGGTGTAAAGGACTTTACCATTTCGCAAAACCTATTTGCCTCAGTAAATGGTCTGGCCAATGTTGGTACTGTATCATACAGCGGTCCTGGCCCGATATTCGAAGCTTACAAAGCCGGTCAGCAATACTTAATTAAAGCACCTCAGACCTTATACAACATCGACTTCGCCGTTTCGGGTGGAAGCACACCTGCTGCTCAAAACGTTGAATTACAGGTTGAGCTGTACGACAACTCTTTGGCCACTCCTCTTGCCTTAGAAGCTTATAACATTTCTGCAAGCCACCCTACAACACCTACTTGGGTTTCTTCAGCGCTTTCAAGCCCTGTTGACTTAGCGGCAGGTGTGTACATTGCTGCAATCGGAAACCTCGATTCAGACAAGCGTTTCACATTCTTTGCTGAAGATGGTGACGATGATGTAGGAACTTTAATGTATGGTCCTTTCGGTGCCAACCAAGCTGTTGACTGGTTTATTGGTTACGATTTCTCTCCGGCAGTAGCCCTGAATTTCGAGAACACCATTGGTTTCGAATCCATTGAGAACGTAAACAACCTCAACGTATTCCCTAACCCAGCCAATGAAAGCATTACTGTAACTGCTACATTCGGAAAAGTAAGCAGCATGCGTTTAAGCCTCGTTGATTTGAGCGGTAAAGAAGTATACTTCAAGTCGATTTCTGGCAACGTAGCCGCATTCAAAGATGTAATCGCACTGGACGAGTTCGCTAACGGTATTTACACCTTGCGTCTCGAAAGCAGCAAAGGCATCTCTACTCAAAAAGTAGTAGTAGCACACTAAGCTGTCATAATCCGCATTTATAAAGCCCTCTGAGCACAAACTCAGGGGGTTTTTTCTTTCTTTGCAAACTCAATGAAAAATATCCTAATCTTCTTTGCACTTGGAATTTGCACCTTAGGTGTTCGGGCGCAAACCGATACGCTCGACCAATTCTGGAAGCAAGCTGCCGATACAGGTATCATTGTTTCGCCTAACGGCGGATGGGTTTCCGGGACAAACGGTTATGGCGATCGGGAGAAGCATCAGGCGTTTTTTAATACACGTACCTATTCCGTGTTAGGCGCCATTGTTTGGATTGCCCGCCTTGATACCCCATCAGGAAATCCGGAAAACTCCCGCACCTGGCTCAAACTTAAGCGGCTCGACATTACCACCACTACTACGGCCCCGTTCATCCGCGGTCCGCGCGAAACCATCGACTCTGTTGCATTCCCGCTTTCTACACTGCAGGCCGGAGATAGCCCTGAAACAGGGTTCAACTGGCTGCCCTTCCCAACACCTGTGCTGGTGAACCAACCCTATACCATGGGACTAACCGTGTTTGAAGAAATTCAAAACGATACACTTGCCCTCATGCATTCCGAACCCGATAGCGTGAGTGCAGCCGGACGCAGTTGGGAGCTCTACAACGGACGCTTTCGACGCATGATCGATAGCTGGGGCCTCAACATCGACTTCGCTATTTTTCCGGTAATCGACACCACACTCAACGCGACAAATTCACCGGCTTCGGCCTTCGATTTAACGCTCTTCCCCAATCCAACCCAGTCGGTTTTACACCTCACTGGGTTTCCCGATTCCAGTAATGATGCGTACGATGTGAGCCTGTATTCCGCGGATGGCCGACACCTCAGAAATCAAAAATTACAACACAACAGCGGCACTCTAACCCTAAGTGTGGATGACCTCACGCCCGGAATTTATCTCATCAAACTCAGTAATGGTAAAGCCTGGGGTGTGAAACCTTTTATAATCCACCGATAAATCAGAAAATTTGTTTTTTCCTATCTTGCCCTCAGATTCTAACTTTAGCTTCAAATACCCACGACATGAGAAAGTTCTGTACGATTTTATCCCTACTCTTTAGTTTGACTGTCTTCGGACAATCGGCTGTTCCACGCGTTAATCTTGAGAAATACCGTGTTTCAAACGAAGAAGTGGCCGCTGCAAAGGCCCGCCTGAATCAGGCTGCCGAAAGAACAAGCTATTCAATTTACGTCGACTATCCGGTTGCCGATCAAATTGAAGCAGGTGCACCAACTATTCAAAACTTCCTTTGGACCTTCAATTCGGGCTACGATGCCAATGATACCGACGTAGTAGCGATGAACTACATTGGTGTGCGAATCCGCGATTTAATTGGATACACCGATCCGACTCAAGACCCATTGGCTTCCTACGTTGGGCCATTCCCTTACAACAATTCAACAACAATCACCATCGACTCAATCTATGCGCTGTTTTCACATGAAAACAACTCAGGTTTGCCCGATACCTTTATCGTTGAATTGCGCCAACAAAATTCCGGCGGTAATCTATTGC
Source organism: Bacteroidota bacterium (assembly GCA_027483445.1). Lineage (GTDB taxonomy): Bacteria > Bacteroidota > Bacteroidia > M30B66 > M30B66 > CAMCXT01. The sequence continues at coordinate 58,549 of JAIXUS010000033.1, forward strand.
CTACCGGCCCACTCGTATGGGCTGACTCAATCATTACCACTACCAGCCTCTCTCCCGGTGGAAACTGGCTTGGAAGCAATGCCCTCTTCTCATTGGCCATACCATGCGGTATTACTACCACCCCTAACCAGCGTGTAGGCGTTACCCTTCAATACAGAGCTCCTGAAGCTGATACACTCGGTATGCTCGCCGGCTTTGTTCCAAACCCCGACAACACCGAACTTGCACTCAAAACCCGCTTTCCAAACTCTTTCTTCCGTTGGATGGGCGTTCTAGGTAGCGCTGTTGTAAACAGTTCCAACATCTTCTTCCCTCCTGCTCCAGGTGCCGACACCGGTTATTTTGAAGCACAAAACTGGCAGATTTGGGCTTTAGTGACCTTCATCGACGAAACAGGCTTCAAGAAAAGCATGTACACCTCCATGGACATGGGCAACAGCTTCCCGAACCCAACCCTCGATGCAAGCCGCTTTAACTTTAGCACCGCCAAAGCACAAAACATCAACCTTGAAGTGTTCGACCTCAATGGCCGCGTGATTTACACCCGCAACCTGGGCTTCCGCAATACCGGCGATCACCTCGTTGAACTGCCCTCTGAGCAATTGGAATCAGGCACTTACTTCTATCGATTACAAGGCGAAGAAGGAGCTTCAGAAATGAAGAAGTTTACAGTACTGCGCTAAACAACGTTTTAAAAAATAAAGAAGCCCCGGAGTTTACTGAATTCCGGGGCTTTTTTTATTGCTTATACAACAACGAACTATCCCCAAAACTCAGGAAGCGATAGTCGTTTGCTAAAGCGTGCTCATATACCTTGCGCCAATCGTCGCCAATAAATGCCGATACCAACAGCAACAACGTGCTTTTAGGTTGATGAAAATTGGTAATCAGGCGATCAGCCATGCGAAGCTTATAGCCCGGCGCAATCAACAAGCCGGTTTCTCCATGCAACGACTTAACGCCATGCCTCTGCATCCTTTCCAACAGCGAACTCAGTATTTCCGGGTAAGGCAAACACTCCGCTTCGGCATACTCGTATGGCTCCCATTGATGCACCTTCATGGCAGGCACCTCCGATTCTGGGGCGCGGTGTAAACGGAGCGCGGTCCAATAAAGGCTTTCTAAACTGCGTAAAGAGGTTGTGCCCACCACCGTAATGTTACCGCTGTGTTTGGCCAACAAAGCAATGAGTTCCAGGGGAACAATCACCTCCTCCTCATGCATGGTGTGCTCAGCCATGGTTGCCGCCTTAACGGGCTTAAAGGTTCCGGCACCAACATGAAGGGTTAACGATTCGGTAAGCACTCCTTTTGCCTTAAGATCGGCAAATGTTCTTTCGGTGAAATGCAAACCCGCTGTGGGTGCGGCAACCGAGCCTTTCTCCTTGGCATACACGGTTTGATATCGCTCGGCGTCGCCGGCAACTGGCTCCCGTTTCAGATAGGGTGGCAATGGAATGTTTCCGGCAAGCTCCAATACGTCGGCAAAACAAAAGGTGCTGGGAGCCCACTCAAAATGAACCTTATAGCCATCCAAAACACGCTCACCCTTGCGGGCCCAAAGTTTTAAAGGCCCAACTTCCAAAAACAATACATCGTGGTCTTTCCACTTCCGGGCATGACCTACCAAACAAAGCCACTCAGCCGAACCGGTTTGCAGCATGGCCGTAGGAATATCGCAATGCGATCCGGCGGGCTCCAAACAGAAAATTTCGATAGCCGCCAGCGAAGGCGTTTGGAAATGCAATCGGGCCTGAACAACACGGGTGTGGTTGAAAATCAATAAATCGCCCGCATCGAAATACTCGGACAACTCGTGAAACACCCGATCGCTGATGTTTCCGTTACGGTAAACCAACAGCTTCGAGGCATCGCGCTGCTCTGTTGGAAACCGGGCAATCCGCTCGTCGGGTAAATCGAAACCAAAGGCCTCTATCGATAGCGTTGAAGGATGCTTGCTCACAATTTCTGGGAAGCTTTACGGATTCGTTGAAATAACTCGGAAGCGTACACAAAATCGTTCACCTCCGCATTGTCGGTTTCAAGGATGCTATTCTTGTCGCCTTCCCACCACTTTTGCCCCTTGTTCAGGTAAATGATTTTCTGGCCAATCTCCAACACCGAATTCATATCGTGCGTGTTTACCACCGTGGTTATATTGTACTCCTCCGTGATCTCCTGGATCAGATTATCAATAACAATCGACGTTTTAGGATCCAGGCCGGAGTTAGGCTCGTCGCAAAATAAATACTTGGGGTTTAAGGCAATGGCGCGGGCGATGGCCACACGCTTCTTCATACCCCCACTAATCTGACTTGGATACAGTTGATACGCCGCATTCAAGTTCACCCGATTCAGACAGAACTCTACCCGGTCTTTAATTTCAGATTCGCTCAAAGAAGAGAACATCTGCAATGGAAACGCAACGTTCTCCCAAACGGTCTGCGAATCAAACAAGGCCCCGCCCTGAAATACCATTCCGAAATCTTTACGCAGCAATCGCTTGTCTTCTTCTGTCGACTTGGAGAACTGTCGGCCATCATACAAAATATCGCCTTCATCGACCGTATACAAGGCTACCAGACACTTCATCAATACCGTCTTCCCGGAGCCACTGCCACCAATGACCAGATTGGTCTTCCCCGTTTCGAAAACCAACGAAACGTCATCCAGAATTTTACGCCCACTAAACGACTTACTGATGTGCTGAACCTCAATCATGAAAGCATCATTTGAGTGAGTAAATAATTGGCCAACAATAAAATGATACTGCTATACACAACGGCTTTTGTGCTCGAAACACCTACCTCAAGTGCGCCCCCTTCGGCGTAATACCCAAAAAAGGCTGAAATAGAGGTAATCAGAAACGCAAAAACCACTGTTTTAATGAGCGCATACGACACGTAAAATGGCACAAAGGCATATTGAAGTCCATACACAAACTCATGCGTCGATACCACCCCGGCCAGCAAACCAAAAATTAACCCGCCGGCCATCCCCAAAAACATTGAAATCACAATGAGAAAGGGGTTGATAAAAATGGCCGCCAAAATTTTGGGCAACACCAAAAAAGAACCCGAATTCACACCCATAATTTCGAGGGCATCAATCTGTTCTGTAACACGCATCATTCCAAGCTCAGAGGCAATCGAAGAACCTACTTTTCCGGCCAAAATAAGGCTGATAATGGTAGGCGAAAACTCCAATAAAATCGAGTCGCGCGTGGCTAAACCTACCGCGTAAAGCGGGATGAATGGACTGGTAATATTGTAGGCCGTTTGTATGGTGAGGGCCGCACCCATAAACAATGAAATAATCATGATGATGGGCAATGAATTGATGCCCAAAGAGTTAATCTCGAAGAAAAACTGTTTCCAGAAGCGCTTCCATTGCTGAGGCTTGCTGAATACAAGGCCGATAAAAAGGAAATACTTTCCGAGCGTTTCAAAAACCTTCATCGGGGTAAATTTCGGTGAAATTTGGCCAACTGAACACGCGCTTTGAGGCAATTATCAGAGTGCTGTTGTTAATGCCTTGCATGTACCTTTGCAGGGTGGATTCAACCTTTGCTCAACAATTCAATGCCCTGAGCCTCGAGCACGAATGTGTAACCTGGCTGGAATCGAACGGTTATGCCGACCCTTTCGGTCGCTTCCAACGTATGCTGGCGGCGGGCGGTAAACGCAAAGCAGAAGTCTGGCAAGCAGACGCATCACAATGGGATGCCTTTTGCACCTTCACCGAAACCAGTCCCGAAACCATCAAGCCGATGCTGCTCAGCTATGGCTTAAAAGACCTCTTCGAAGGGCTCCATTCCGCCCATCCTGAAACCGGCGGTTTTCCATTGGCGGGCTGCTTCATTCCCGAAGTGCTCACCCTTGAAACCCGGAACGATAAAGTGCTGCAAACCGAAAGGGCTGACGAAAAACTTCAGCCCAAGCGCCTCGAAACAAGCCACATTCCGGCCCTGAAAGTACATACCTCCAGAGAGGCTTACCGCGCTGTTTTTGAACGCATTCAGCAGCAATTAAAACGCGGAAACATTTACGAAACCAACTACTGCATCCACTTCAGCGCGCATGTTCCGCAACTCGACCCGGTTGAGCTTTTCGAAAAACTCAATGCGCGTGCACCTGCGCCGTTTGCAGCCCTGATTAAATGGAACCAGTCGTGGTTAATTTGTGGAAGCCCCGAACGCTACCTGTTGAGGCAAGGGCCACGTCTGATCAGTCAGCCCATCAAGGGCACCGCCCGTAGAACTGGCGACCCCGAAACCGATGCTGAAACCCAAATTCGGCTTCGAAACGACCCAAAAGAACGGGCCGAGAACATTATGATTACCGATTTGGTGCGCAACGACCTCTCAGCACTGGCGCTACCCGGAAGTGTAATGGTGGATGAACTTTGCGGCATCTATCCATACAACCGCGTGTTTCAAATGATTAGCACGGTGAGCGCCGAACTCGAAGCCGGAAGCCGCAACAAACCAGTGTGGGAACATTCCTTCCCGATGGGTTCGATGACCGGTGTGCCTAAACGCAAAGCCATGGAAATTATGGATGAGCTCGAAGGCTTTAACCGCGGACTCTACTCGGGAAGCGTTGGTTACATTGGAAATCCCGATACCTTTGACCTCAACGTGGTTATCCGGAGCTTTATTTGGAATGCCCAATCAGGACTGTTAAGTTACAGTACCGGCGGGGCGATTACCATCCGTTCCGATGCCGACCAGGAATACGACGAATGTCTGCTCAAAGCCGAATCACTCCTGCAAACCCTGCATTCGCTGCACTAAGCCTGCTGCTGAACAAAAAACTCAGCAATTGGGGCATCAGCACCGGCGATAGGCTCATTGTGGCCTGTTCTGGAGGTTGCGATTCGATGGTACTGCTGCATCTTTTGGCAGAAAATGGCTTCAACGCAGAGGTGGCGCATGTAAATTATCAGTTGCGAGGCCTCGAATCTCAGCGCGACGAAGACCTGGTCAGAGAAACGGCCGAGCGCCTTAACCTTCCATTTCACCATGCCAATGGCCGCGATGCCATCCCCCCGAAGGGGAACAACCTACAAGAACATGCCCGCCGGTTTCGCTATGCCTTTTTTGAACGATTGATGCAGGAACGCAAAGCCCGGGCGACACTCACCGCGCACCACCAGGATGATGTGGCTGAAACATTCTTGCTGAATCTGCTACGCGGCGCCGGCCTAAACGGCTTAAGTGGCATTCCCGAGCAGAACAACAGCGTGTTGAGGCCCTTGTTGGCAGCCAGTAAGCAAACGCTCCTCCAGGCTGCTGCAGAAATGGGTATTCGCTGGCGCGAGGATGGCAGTAACGCCGAAACCAAATACCGCCGAAACCAAATACGGCACGACTGGCTCTCAAAGCTCCGGCAGCTCGACCCCGATATTGTTGAAAAACTGGCTAAAACTGCCATACGTATGAAAAAAACGGCCGATGTCGTTGAAGAGCTCCTCGAACGGGAAAAGCCCTCTCGCCCTTTGCCCGAAAATGCAGCGTTTGAGGTGGCCATAGGCCGGATTGCCGAATCGGCGCAACCCGAAACACTGTTGTTCCTTTTTGTACGCCGTTTTGGCTTTTCGGCAACCCAATGCGCAGAAGCCACGCAAAACCTTACACCCTCGCGTGGTAAGCACTGGAAATCGGCCAGCCATACATTGTGGAGGAAGAAAGGGTATTTTACTGTTTATCAAGGCATTTAATAGGTTTCAACGTTAACCGATAGGGGCTTTCTGAGGCCTCCACTGCGCCTTTGACCAAATTCCTATATTTTTGATAATGTGACATTTGCGTTTTCACCTTGCCTCTTCTCGTGCTTTGATCGTGTGAAACACAAATTGGCCATTCACGTTGAGTGTGGAGAAACCCTCAAAATCATCACTGCCATGCGTAATGTGCCCATTGTTGAGAAAGAAAGTCTGAAAAACATGATTTTCCCTCGCGAAGAAGTCTTAAAATCGGTAGATATGGCGCGGGAGCGTCGGGCCATGCTCGAAAGAGCCACCGTCCTTTCGAATCTCTACCACAACAAGGTAAAGATTGTATTTGAAGACCGCGACGGCAGCAAAATGGTCGATACTACGATTTGGGCCACGACCGATAGCGCCATTATGCTCAAAGGTGGCGTGGTAATTCCCATTCACCGCATCCACAGCATCGACTTGCTGTAGGCAAACCACGCTAGGGGGTTTACCGCCAGTTTGGCAGTGAATGACCGGGGATTTTTCCCGCTCCACTGACAGATTAGTGCGCAAATAAGGTACTTTTAACCGGGGAACGGCAATTGCTGTTCGCCGGTTTCTTTTTTAAACCCCTACATTCTTATGAGAAGTACAGTTGTTATTGGAGTTGTTCTACTGCTGGTTGTTATCCTGTTTGGTGCCGGCGGTTGTTCTTACAATGGCTTAGTTAAGGAACGTGAAGCGGTGAATTCGGCCTGGGCACAGGTAGAAAATGTGTATCAACGCCGTTCCGACCTCATTCCCAATTTGGTAAACACCGTTAAAGGTGCAGCCAATTTTGAAAAGTCGACCCTCGAAGCCGTAATGCAGGCGCGGGCTTCGGCAACGCAGGTGAAACTCGACGCCAACAATCTCGACGAGGCCGGACTGAAGCGATTTGAGCAGGCCCAAAGTGGATTGTCGTCGGCCTTATCGCGTCTTCTTGTGGTTACCGAAAATTACCCCGACCTGAAAGCCAATGCGAGCTTCCGCGATTTGCAGGCTCAACTTGAAGGCACCGAGAACCGCATCACCACCGAAAGAATGAAGTTTAATGAGGTGGTTCAGCGCTACAATACCAAGGTAAGCTCGTTCCCGACCAACCTATTTGCCGGTATGTTCGGCTTTACTCCGAAAGCTTACTTTCAGTCGACGCCAGGCTCAGAAAAAGCCCCTGAAGTGAATTTCTGATGCGCCGATTCCTCACCGAAAGCGAAGAGAAGGCCATCACAGATGCCATTGGTCTGGCCGAGGACAAAACCTCCGGAGAAATACGGGTGCACATCGAAACCCGTTGCAAAGCCGAACCGCTCGACCGTGCACTGGAGGTGTTTTATGCCTTGGGCATGGAGAAAACCCGCGATAAAAACGGCGTTCTCATTTACATTGCCACCGACGACCACAAATTGGCCATTTTGGGCGACGAAGGCATCAACAAGGTGGTGCCACCCAACTTTTGGGATGCCGAACTTGAGCTCATGAAGTCGCACTTCAAACAAGGCGCTTTTGCTCAGGGCATTTCACAAGCCATCCACGATGTGGGCGAAAAACTAAAGGCTTATTTTCCATTTCAAACCGACGATAAGGATGAACTCAGCAACGACATTTCGGTGGGGCATTAAATTGCTCGTGCTGGGTTTATTCCTCGCTTCGGGCTTGCTGGCGCAGCAGTTTCCCGAACCGCCCAACCCGCCTCGCATTGTAAACGACTTCGCCGATATTCTTTCGGCCGGCGAAGAAGAGCAGCTCGAGAACAAACTGGTGGCATTCGACGACAGCACCTCAACCCAGATTTCAATCGTAACGCTCAAGGAACTTAATGGCGAACCAGCCTCGTCGTATGCTCCTCAACTGGCCGAAAAATGGGGCATTGGTCAAAAAGACCGCAACAACGGCATACTCATTCTGGTTTCGATGAGCAATCCCCGTGAGGTGTTTATTGCTACCGGCTACGGCGTGGAGGAATTCGTGCCCGATGTCACAGCCAAGCGAATTATCGAGGAACACGTTCTGCCCCGGTTTAAGGAGAGCCGCTACTACGATGGACTCGACGTGGCCACAACCGACTTACAGCAATTGCTGCAGGGCACCTTTAAGGGATTCGGAGAGAAAAAGTCGCGCGGACGGCCCGGCATACCCGCATGGGCAATCCTGGTATTTATCATTTTACTGGTCATTTTCATTTCGCGACGCAGCGGAGGTCCCGGCGGAGGTCGCAGATACCGCACCTATGGTGCCCCGGGCTGGGGAGGTTTTCCGGTTGTAGGTGGCTTTGGCGGCTTTGGTGGAGGAGGCTTCGGAGGCGGCCGTTCGAGTGGAGGCTTCGGCGGTTTCGGAGGAGGATCGTTTGGAGGCGGCGGTGCTGGCGGTAGTTGGTAATATTTATACGAGATATGGTAACTCAATTTTTCCACAGCCGTATGAGCCTGTAAAAATTCTCATTAGGTTTGAACGTTTCTCTACAACACAAAAAATCATGAAACACATCACCCTCATCATTATCTTGTTTGCATTGTCATTTAGTGCATTTGGTCAAGGCGCCAAAGGGCAAGAATTTACCGATGGTTGGGTTGCCACCAAAAAAGGTGACACACTTCGCGGGAAGGTTTGCTATGAAAACACCAAAACCGGAGAGCGTCTTGAGAAGGTGGTCTTCATCGACAGCAAGGATGCCACCAATGCCAAAAAAAGATATGGAAGTGAAAAACTGACGGCTTTCGGTGCCGGAGGAAAAGTATTTGAGTGGGTGATTCTCGAAGATGGCATTCCACCGCTGATCATGGAACGTGTAGTAGGCGGAGATTTAAGCCTTTACCGTTGCTGGTTCAAAACCATGGACAGCACTCCGCAGAAAATGACCTACGAGGTGGGCATGTTTCTCAAGAAGAAAGACAACCCTGAATTTTACGAGGTGATGGACAAAAAATTCCAAAAGGAAATGGCCGCGTACTTCAAAGGCGACGAGGCCATCGTGAAAATGATTAAAGAGAAGGAATACACCATCAAAGACATCGACAAAATTGTTCAGGCATACAACGAACTGGAGTAAGGGAGTTTAATCCTTAAAATTTTAAAATCGCGGTGCGTCGTTTTCGGTTCACCGCGATTTACTTTTTCCCAAAAACGGTCAATCTATGCCGTTCTGCTTATGATTTCGGTTTGCAATAGGCCTTTTTTTCTTGGGGCGCCTGCCTCGCTCGGCATTTCGTTAAGCTGAGGCAGCATCGCCGGGCACTGCGCCATTCGCCTATAGCCCGGTACGTTACACGTCCAGGGCTGCCGGCTGCTGTCGCTGGCGCTATACTCTGTATAAGCCGCATTGCTCTCCTAAAGTTCACCTGGGCATCAACTTCAGTCTTCTAAATTTGGATTTGAGGGCCACTAAATTCTATTAGTCATATTATCAGGAATATTGCCTCAATCCTTCCAATAAATTTGATCCGACTGTTGTTCACTTAACGCTGTTAAGTATTTTTGTAGCCGAAATGGGAACCAAAGAACGTAAACTCAAAGAGAAGGAGCAGCTGCGTCAGAGCATTCTGGATGCCGCGCGGACTTTGTTCTTTGAACGCGGTTACGACCATACGAGCATCCGCGCCATTGCCGAGCGGATTGAGTACAGTCCTACCACCATTTATCTGTATTTCAAAGACAAGGACGATCTCTTTAAAGCCTTGCACGACGAAGGGTTTGGGGTGATGAGAAACATGTTTATCAAGCTCATGGAAGAACCCGACCCTTTCGAACGCCTGGTGAAAATGGGACGCATGTACATCGAATTTGCCGAGAAATACCCCGAATACTACGACCTGATGTTCCTCATGCGCGCACCCATGAAAGGCATGGAAGAAGCACACAAAGAATGGAATGAAGGCGAAAACACCTTCCACCTGCTGCAATCGGTGGTGGCTGAATGTCAGCAAAAAGGCCATTTCGTAGGGCACGATACCGAAGTGCTGGCCTTCTGCATCTGGTCGATGATGCACGGAATGGTTTCGCTCAAAATCCGCGAACGCAGCAAGGTCATCACCGAAGCCAAACAACCGTTTATTCCTCACCTCGGACTCGAAGACTTCGTTCGAATCCTCCGTAAAGGGTAAATTTTTTTGCCTAAAAACTTAACATTGTTAACTAAATAACCAATGAAAACCAAACTACTCTATCTACTGCTCCTGCTCCCGTGGATGGCGAACAGTCAGCCGGCCGCATTGCAGGAACTCGTCCAAACCGCGCTGGCGAACAACCTCGCACTGCAAGAGAAAAAGTTAGAGGCCAGCGCTGCAGAACAGTCGCTGCGGCATGCCCGGCAGCTGTTTCTTCCGGGGCTCGACTTTGCGTCTTCCTACGTGCATTCTGAGGGTGGCCGTAATGCCATCCTGCCTTTAGGCGACCTCATGAACCCTGTGTATGCCACACTCAACCAACTCACACAGAGCCAGTCGTTTCCCACTCTCGAAAACCAGCGCATTAACTTCCTCCCACAGAACTATTACGATCTTCACCTCAGGCTCAGTGCGCCCATACTCAACTACGGACTGATTCAAAATCAAAAGATTGAACAGGCCAAAACCGAAATTGCACGGTACGACTGGCTGAGCTATCAACGTGATGTCATCCGAACGGTAAAAGAGGCCTACTACCAATACCAGATGGCTTCGCAGGCGGTAAAAATTTACGACAACGCCTTGGTAGTGCTGCAAAAAGCAGTGCAGGTGAACGAATCGCTCGTACGCAATGGAAGCGGTCTACAGGCCCAGGTGCTGCGCAGCCGAAGCGAGGTGCTTCAGCTCGAAAGCAAACGTGAGGAGAGTCTGCAGCAACAACGGCAAGCCGCGCGATACCTCAATTTTCTGCTCAACCGCGACCTCGAAAGTCCAATTGCCCAGAGTGCCACCAGCGAGGCAGAACTGCGCGAAATGCTGCAATCATTGAACGCTGAGCCCCAATTCGCCTTGCGTGAAGAGCTTCAGCTATTGGAACAAGCGACATTCGCCAGCCGGGAAGCCGAAAAACTGCAGCGCAACTACTGGCTCCCTAAGCTCAATGGCTTCGCCGACATTGGTTCGCAGAGTGACAATCTGCTATTCGACCGGGAGGCCCGCTATTTTATGGTGGGAGCCACACTCGATATGTCGCTCTTCGCCTTTGGCCGCAACCAAAGCCAGCTGAAAAAGGCGAAAACCCAGACCCAAATTCGCGAAACCCAATATCAACAAGCGAAGCAAGCCTTCTCGATGGAAGAAAAAACTCATCGCGATGCCGTAAACACGCAACTCGCCCGCCTGAGCAGTGCCAAACAACAACACGAAGCGGCCAAAGCCTACTTCAACGTGGTTGATAAAGGTTATCGTGAAGGCATCTACTCGCAGATTGAATGGCTCGACGCCCAAACCCAGGCGACGCAGGCCGAACTCAGCATTGCCATCCAACTGCATCAAACCGCTATTGCATTGGCCCAGCTCGAACGGAGTCAGGCCGCCTCAAAAATACTTCCCATCAAATAAGCGCATTTACCATGAAAAACTACTGGATTCTCTTGATTTCACTGGCTTCGGTGCTTGGAGCCTGCGGCGATTCTGCCACTGAAGCAGAAAAAAAAACAAACCAAACGGCCATGGCCGTAGAAACCATGGCCCTGCAAAGGGCGGCTGTGGCCTTGCCGGTGAATGCCTCGGGCAACTTTACAACCGACGATGAAACCTATCTCGGTTTCAAGATTGGCGGCGTGATTCAATCGGTGCTGGTGAACGAAGGCGACGCCGTGCGCAAAGGCCAGCTGCTGGCCACCCTCGACCTTGCCGAAATCAATGCCGGACTGAAGCAGGCCGAACTCGGGCTGGAAAAAGCCAAACGCGACTATGAACGGGCAAGCCGCCTGTTTGCCGATAGTGTAGCCACCCGTGAGCAGCTGCAAAACGCCAAAACAGGCCTCGATATCGCCACCGAACAAGTACGGCAGGTGCAGGTAAATCGCCAGTATGCCGAGATTCGTGCCGTTTCGAACGGGTATGTGCTGCGCAAGATGGCCAACCCGGGACAAGTGGTCGGTCCGGGTACACCGGTGCTGCAGACCAACGGCGGAAACGAAAAATCGTGGTTGGTGAAGGTGGCATTGTCTGACACCGATTGGGCCCGCCTACAACCCGGCGACAGTGCCTCGGTGCTTTGTCAGGCGCTCTCCAGCACGGCCATTCCGGCGCGTCTGCTCCGCAAGGCAGAGTCGGCCGACCCCTACTCCGGAACCTATTTTGCCGACCTAAGCCTGAATCTTCCGGCGGGTTTGAAGCCTGCACAAGGCCTGTATGCCCGGGTGGAGCTATTTCCATCCGCCGAAGGCACACAATTCCAAATTCCATTTGAGTACGTGTTTGACGCCCAAGGCGATGAGGCCTTTGTGTTTGTTACCGTCGACGGTAAAACAGCCCGCAAGCAAGCCATCAAGCTGGGCAAGATGAACTCGCGCGGTGTGGAAGTGCTTCAAGGGCTCGAGCCCACCATGCGTCTGATTACCTCAGGCAGCGCCTATCTCAAAGATCAATCGCCCATCCTTAGCACCGCCAAGCCATGAAAATCTCAGAATACGCCGTAAAAAACTACCAGTTTACCCTGGTTATGTTCCTCATGACGGTGGCCTTGGGCATCACCACGATGTTGAACATGCCCCGTAGCGAAGACCCTGCAATCGATGCCCCTCAATTTCCCGTGGTGGTCATCTACCCCGGAACCAGTCCGGCCGACATGGAAGAGCTGGTGGTGAAGCCCCTCGAAAACCGCATTTATGAGCTGGAAGACATCAAGCGCATCAAAACCTCGATTCTCGACGGAGTGGCCGTTCTTACTGTAGAGTACAAATACGAAAGCGATGTAACCGAGAAATACCAGGAGTTGGTGCGTGAGGTGAACAGCATTCGCAGCGAATTGCCGGAAGAAGTGTTGAGCGTTGACGTGAACCGGATTACACCTTCGGGCGTGAACATTTTGCAAATCGCGTTGATTAGCGAAAATGCCTCAGATGCCGGTTTGCGCTTGCAGGCCGAGCGACTCAAGGAGCAGTTGGAAAAAGTGAATGCGTTGAAAGACGTTGAAATTCACGGTTTGCCCGATCCGGTGGTGCGGGTGGATGTACAGCTCGACCGTTTGGCGGCGCTGCGTATTCCGCTGGGCGCTGTTATGGGCGCGCTGAAAAGCGAAATGGCTAATATTCCCGGCGGAAGCCTCGATGCCGGCGGAAGATCGTATAACATCAAAACCAGTGGAAACTACCGCAGCATTGAAGAGATTGCATCGACGGTTATTCTATCGGTACAGGGACGAAACATTCAGCTCAAAGACATTGCCTACGTCCATTTTGACCAGGAGGAGAACAAGCACATCACGCGTTTGAACGGCAATCGCTGCCTATTTATCACAGCGGCCCAGAAAGAAGGTCAAAACATCAGCAAAACCCGCGAAGCCTATAAGCCGGTGGTGGCTCAGTTCAGCCAGTCTTTGCCGAAAAACATCGATCTGGTGCAGCATTTCGACCAGGCCGAGGCGGTGGAGAAGCGGCTCAGTGGACTCGGTCTCGACTTTTTAATTGCCATTGCCCTTGTGGCCATCACCTTGTTGCCTTTGGGCTTCCGCGCCGCACTCATTGTGATGATTTCGATACCATTGTCGCTGGCCATTGGTTTGGTGTTGCTCAATGTGTTGGGCTTCACGCTCAATCAGCTCAGTATCGTGGGTTTGGTAGTGGCCTTGGGTTTATTGGTGGATGACAGTATCGTGGTGGTAGAAAATATCGAGCGCTGGATGCGCGAAGGCCACAGCCGTAAGCAAGCCGTGCTGCAAGGCACCCGACAGATTGGCCTTTCGGTGGTTGGCTGTACGGTTACCCTGATTATTGCCTTTATGCCTTTGTTGTTTCTCCCTGAGGGTGCCGGCGACTTCATCCGCAGCCTCCCGATGGCGGTAATCACCTCGGTGCTGGCTTCGATGCTCGTGGCGCTTACCATCATTCCGTTTCTGAGCAGCCGACTGCTGAAGGAGCATCATGGGGCCTATACCGGAAATGTATTTCTACGCGCCCTGCAAAAGGGCATCAGCGGCACTTATTCGCGTTGGCTCGACAAAGCCCTTGATCGTCCCGTGCTTTCGCTGGTGGTGGCCGGCCTCATCTTTGGCGGATCGTTGGCCTTGTTTCCGGTGATTGGCTTCAGCCTTTTCCCGGCCTCAGAAAAACCGCAACTGATGGTGAATGTGGTAGCACCCTTGCAAACCAGCCTCGAGGCTACCGATGCCACAGCGCGGAAGGTGGAAGAAATCCTGAAAAAAGAAGCCTCGATAGCCTACTTCGCCAGCAATATCGGCAAAGGGAACCCACGCATCTACTACAATGTTATTCCGCCAAACGAACGAAGCGACTTTGCACAATTCTTCGTGCAGCTCGACGAAGGAACGAGTGCCGCCGAAAAAGGCCGGATTGCTGAGCGACTGAAGACCTCGTTGGCAGAAATCAAGGAAGCCCGAATCGAGGTGAAAAACTTTGAACAAGGTCCGCCCATCGCTGCACCCATTGAAATACGCTTGTCGGGAGAAAACCTCGACACCTTGCGCAAATACGCCTTTGCAGCCGAACAAACCCTCAACCAAATTCAGGGAGCGATTTACATCGACAATCCATTGAGTTTATTGAAATCGGATATTAAAGTTGACATCGACATTGCCAAATCGCGGGCATTGGGCATCAATACTGTAGATGTAGACAGAACGGTGCGCATGGCGGTGGCTGGCTTAAACATGGGGGCATTTACCGACAGCGACGGGAAGGAAAAAGACATTTTACTCGGGCTTGCACAACGCGGAAAGCCTGAACTGAGTCAGTTGCGTGAGGTTTATATCAATACGGCCTCGGGTGCATCGGTTCCGCTTTCGCACATTGCCAAACTGAGCTTTGATGCCGGTCCACTTTCTATCAACCACCTCAATAAAACCCGCACCGTTTCGGTTACTGCTTTTGTCGATCAGGGTTTTCTGGCCGATGACCTGATTCAGGAAACCATCAAACGGTTTTCCGGGGTGAAACTGCCCGCCGGTTATCAATTTGAAATGGGTGGCGAGTTTGAGTCGCGTAAGGAGTCGTTCGACGGGTTTAACACCATCATTCTTATCACGGTTTTCTTGTTCATTGCCGTGTTGGTGTTGCTTTTCAAGACCTTCAAGAGTACGATTATTGTGCTTTCGGTAATTCCATTGGGCATGGTGGGCGCACTCACCGCGTTGTGGATTACCGGCAATTCGCTTTCGTTTGTGGCCATTGTTGGTTTAATTGCCCTTGCGGGGATTGAAGTAAAGAATTCCATTCTGCTCGTAGATTTCACCAATCAATTGCGGGCCGAAGGAAAGACCTTAGAAGAGGCCATCCGCGAAGCGGGCGAAGTACGCTTTTTACCCATCGTATTGACTTCGCTCACGGCCATTGGTGGATTAATTCCCATTGCCATTTCAACCAACCCTTTAATTGCACCATTGGCCATCGTGTTGATTGGCGGGCTTATTAGCTCTACACTGTTATCGAGAATTGTCACACCCGTGGTGTATAAACTCATTCCTCCACACATTGAAAAAACCGAAAAATAACCCTAAATACAGATCATCATGACCAAACATTTTTCACTTTTATTGGGCTTTCTCTTGCTCGGAAGCCCCATTCTTCTGGCACAAGCCGATGCGCTTCTTGGCGAATGGATCAATGAGAAAAAAGATGCAAGAATTAAAATTTACAAGCTGGGGAATAGCTACAATGGCAGAATTACCTGGGGAGAAGGAGAAAACAGTAAAGATGTTAAAAACCCCGATCCCAAACTGAGAAGTCGCGAATTGGTGGGTTCAAGCATTTTGATTGGATTCACTTACAACGGCGATAATACTTGGGTAGATGGAACCATTTACGACCCCAGAGAAGGGAAAACCTATTCCTGCAAAATCACCCTTAAAAATAAAAACACCATTTCTATTCGCGGATTTGTAGGCATTTCGATGTTCGGTCGAAGCGAAGAGTGGAACCGCTATCAACCTTAATTTTTAAAAAACCATGAATAAATACATTTTAATCACCGGTGCCAGTTCAGGAATTGGCCTCGAAATGGCGAGAATTCTCGCACACAAGAAATACGATTTAATTTTAGTGGCCCGCAGTGAGAAAAAACTAATTGCCCTTAAGCAGGAACTGGAATCATCGTGTGGAGTGAATGTCCAATGCATCATTGCCGACCTTAGCAAGGAGCAGGAAGTGGCGAAGGTTTATAAAACCACCGAAGAAAACAATTGGGTGGTGAGCCACTTAGTAAACAATGCCGGAGTTGGGCTGTATGGAAAATTCCTCGAATTAGATGCCTTGCAGGAATTGCAAATGATTGATTTAAATGTGCGAAGCTTAACGCTGCTGTGCAAATTGTATGGGCGCTCAATGGCCGCAAGAAATGAAGGTAAAATCCTTAATGTAGCCTCTTTGTTGTCCTATTTACCCTTTCCGTATTACTCGGTTTACTCGGCTACAAAAGCTTATGTATTGGCGCTGAGTGAAACTCTGGATTCGGAATTGACAGAAAATGGTGTGCGGGTATTGGCCTTATGTCCGGGGCCGGTCGATACGGGATTTACTACCGAACTCATGCTAAAAACGCGTGCATACAAGACAAACAAGCCCGCCAGTGCAGTGAGTGTTGCGCATACCGGCGTGGTGTTTCTGCTCAAAGGCACGGGTGTGAAAGTGGTGGGTTCGGGAAACCGATTGTTGACCTTTTTACCCAGAATAACGCCATCGGCCATTATGAAACGCATAAAAAAGTCGTTGGCACAACCGCAATAGACAAAAAAAAGGTTGAATCAAATCACCCTAAAACAACTGGCTCTCCAAATAATTTACATTTACGAAAAAAACTGATGAAGACACGCTTCTTTATTCTGGGTGTACTCTGGATTCTTTCAAGTTGCACCAACCCGGCGAAACCACCCGTTGAAGAGGCTGTCTTCAAAAGCTTGCTGGAAGCCAAATCGTACTTAAAACTAAGTCGAAAACTCGAAAAGGATGGCGCAGGACTACCTGAGGAAAAATTAAGCTACTACAAAGCTTTTGTGTATAAAGCTTCGGGGAAGCATGAAGCCTCTAATGCAGAAATCGAATTGCTCGCGAAAAAGCACCGGAAAACCTTCGACGATTCGGTATGGGTGCGGATTTTAGATTTACAAGCCGCCAATTATATTTATCAATTCGAATATGGTAAAGCGGCCGAGATTTACCGTGAAATTTTAAACCGTTATGGCGCGCAACTCGACAGCAGCGATGTGGAAAACTACAAAAATGTAGAAGGCTTATTTGGTGCCTTAAAAAACGAAAAGCCACAAACGCTTTCAATGACTGGAAATTCAATATTGAAGGCATACTGGAATCGATTTAATCACTTAATGGCGCCTGTGCAATCGGGCGGAAAAACTGCGGAATTCATTTTCGATACCGGAGCCAATCTTTCTACGATTACGGTTTCACAAGCGCGCGAAATGGGACTAAAACCTATTGGTCAGTCGGTTGAAATTGGCTCATCTACCAGCGTGAACGTGCAAACCCAACTGGCGATTGCCGATAGTTTACAAATGGGTAATATGATTTTCAGAAATGTGGTATTTCTGGTGGTGCCTGATGCGCAAATGCGCTTTCCTGAAATGAATTATGAAATAATAGGCATTATTGGTTTTCCGGTGATTTATCAGATGGGAGAAATTCAGCTTTTGAAAACAGGAGAAATTCAGGTCGTTCAAAATTCAGGAAATACGCTTTCACAGAATCTCTTTTTGGATGGCTTAAATCCAGTGGCGGAGCTTATTTCCAACAACGACACTCTTTTGTTCACGGTAGATACCGGAGCCAGAACTTCGGAGCTATCGATGAAATATTATCAGGAGCATAAATTACAACTCGATAAACTGGGAGAAAAGAAAACCGGAACAAGCAGCGGAGTGGGCGGTACAACAGCCGTAGAAGAAATTTGGTTAAGAAACCTGAAGTTGCGCCTTGGCCAAAATAGCGTGCAGCTTGATTCGATACCGGTTACTTTAGAAGAATATGGATTTAACCGCAATTTCGACGGAAATCTGGGACAGGATTTTCTCTCGAATTACAAAGGAATTAGCCTGAATTTTAGGAGTATGTCGCTCTCGTTTATTCCATAATTTCTTTTACTGATGTTCTATCTCATCACCTTGAAATCGCGCAGCGAAGTGTTGTTCTACTTCGGGGCGTTGCAACTTATACTGGCCTTGTTATTCCTCCTGTTAAGCTATACAACTACGGTTCAGGTAGCGGGCGTAAATGCGTGGTTTAAGCCATTTAAATTTGCAGCCTCCATTGGAATATTAAGTTTAACGGTAGCCTGGTTGCTTGGCTACCTTCACCCGATGCGGGAAAAGGGCATTGTAGAATGGGGACTGGTGATAAGTTTAGGCTTAGAAATAATCTATATCGCCTGGAGAGCATACCGCGGAGAAGCCTCGCATTTTAATGTTTCTACACCCTTTAATGCGATAATGTATGGATTAATGGCCGCCGGAGCCACCTTTGCAACGTTAATGGTGGGAATTGTGGCCTTTCGCTTTTTCGCGCAGCCTTTTCCGGAGTTGCATCCTTCATATTTACTGGCCATTCGGGTGGGTTTGGTGTTGTTCGTTATATTTTCTTTTCAGGGCTTTGCCATGGGCAGCCGGATGGCGCATACCGTGGGTGCTGCAGATGGCGGACCCGGAATTCCGATTCTGAATTGGAGCACAATTGCCGGAGATCTTCGAATTGCTCATTTTATGGGTATGCATGCTTTGCAAATATTGCCACTGCTGGCTGTGTTTCTGATCAAATCAACAAAAGGAATGGCAGTAACTATAGCCGTTTATGCGCTTGTTTGCTTGTTTATTCTCACACAAGCATTAAAAGGGGAACCATTGCTAAAAAGGCCATCACCTAAATCCCAAACTGATGTTCCTCGTTAATTGCAAAGAATAGACAATAACGAACGCTCAGGCGTAAAAAAGCAAAAAATGAAAACCGAGGTTGTTCGGTCGCCCTTGTCAAAATTACTTCAACACCCAGCGCTGTGTGCTGATCTCATTGTCACAAACAATCGTAACAAAGTAAACTCCAGAGGAAAGGTTCAGCGCCTTAGCGTTCAGCGTAAATTGAGGCTGGCGAATCATGTCACTATACAGTATTTGTCCAACAGAATTGAAAACCAAAAGGCTTGCCTGCCCGGAAAATTGATTAGTAATCGCAATGTTGAGCAACTCATCTGATGGATTAGGATACAACTCGAATCCTCTATTTGCCGGGGCCTCAACAAGCGCATTGCCTTGAGGAATATAATCGAAGCGACAAACGTAGGCATCAGCGGAGGCCCCACCGGTAAGCGGCAAGGTGATATTTCCGAGCTGCAACTCAGAAGTGTATTTTCCGGCGATGCTTAAGTTAAGTTTAGGCGTTGAACCGGAGGCCGCAGAAAGTAGTTCGAATCCCGGGTGATTTCTTGCCCATAGATAATTCCCGGAAGTTGGACTTAGCGCAACCAGAAAGCCCTCCTGCCCCGGATTGTTCTGTAAGGTTACATTTCCAAATGCATGACCGCCAGCTGGAAGTCTGCCACCAAACAACACTTGCCCGTCGGGAGCCGATTGCACCTGGGTGAATTCAAAGCCACCATCGGCATTGTTGAGGGCATTGAGCCAAAGCCAGTCGCCGTTGGGAGCCAAACCGGCGAGGAAAAAGTCGATGTTTCCTTCTTCGCCGAGGGCTGAAACGCTTAGGGCATTGTTGTCGGTGATGAGCTCGTCGAAAAACAGGCCACTTACGACTAGATTTCCGAGGGCATCGGTGGCGAGGTGGTTCGCTTGTGCATCATAGAACACAGCGCCGGCATTTCGGCCCCAGAGGCAATTACCGATGTCGTCAAATCCGGCTACGAACATATCAGACGCCGTAATGCCTTCCTGATCACCGACATTGACCATTTGAACAGCATCAAACGAAAGCGTGGTTTCCACGGCTTCGGCATTTCCAAAAGTTCCACAGATAGCGAATCCATTAGGTGTAGTAACGATGTCGAAAACTTCGGCACCAAATTCAGTGGATCCCAGGGTCGACCAAAGGCTATTACCTCCCACGCTGTAGGCAACCACGAAAATTTGACGGTCGAAGCCCTCCGGGAAGTTCTGATTGCCGCAGGTTAGCTCGCCTCCGCTGTAAACTCCACAAACAATGGCAGTTCCTTCGGCATTGGTAGCGAGCGCTGAGCCATAAGCAATGGCGGTTCCCTGCTGAATCTCCACCCATAACCAATCGCCTGAGCTACTTAACGCTGCAAGAAAAAAGGTTTCTTGAACGCCTCCTCCAACGGCGGTTTCGATGCTGATGTTTCCGAACTGGGCATCACCGCGCAGCGAACCTGTGAAAAACACTTGCCCTCCGGCATTCACCGCAATTGCAGTGATACGGTCGTTGAACTGAGAGCCGGCCGACCGAAGCCAAAGCACATTACCGGATGAGTCGAATTTGGCGATTCCCATATCGGTTCCTGCCGTAGGCGTTAGGCTGAGTTCGCCCCATTGTACCGTTTCGGAGAATTCAAATCCGATAAACGTATTCGCTTGATTGTCGGTATACATGCAGGTAACTGTGCAAAAGTCGCCGTTTTGAACACCCTGCTCGGCCCAGATATGGCTGAAGGTTTGGCCGGTGGCCGGAAGAAACAAGAGTAAGAAGATGAGAGCGGTAAAGGCGTGTTTCATGATTTAAGGTTGGCGCTAAATGGATGGCAAAGTTAGAGTTTTGAGTTAAGTGCTAGTAATGAGCTGGTTCCTTTAGCGTCGACAGACTCGAAATTCATGATTCTTACGCACCACGATGTAAGAAAAAACAGGCTGTTAGAGGAGCCGACTTGAGGTGAATCTCCAATTAATAAAACAATAAGCCGCTTTTGAACACTTTAAATCATTACATTAAAACAATAGAACTAAATTGATAAACTCTTTTTGCAACTTTTTTTTGCACAATCTGTAAGATGATTTACATTTGTACGAGTTAACCTAACTATCTTTCTTTATGAAACACTTTACAAAAATCGGAATGGCAGCTTTTGCATCATTGATGCTTACTGCCGGAGCAGCTGAAGCGCAGGTTTACGCCACAAGCTTCAGCAATTACAATCCAGGGCCTGTTGCCGACTTCATAAGCCCAATCACGGTAGCTCGTCCTGTACGAGCAGTTCCATCGAACGCAGTTGGGGCGGTTGATCCTGCCACTAACGATGTTAATATCGGTGAATCAGCCGGTACTGTTCAGTTCGTTTCTCTTGGATTCGGTGGCTCTATCGAACTTCAATTTGCAACACCAATCTGCAATATTCCGGGTAATGACCTGAAAATTTGGGAAACTTCTTACGGTAACAGTTCAAACTGTTCAGCATGGCCGGAGCGCGCTGCTGTTTGGGCTCGCCAGGATGCTTGTCAGCCATGGGTTCTCCTTACTCCTGAGAATGGAAATTGCTTGGATTTCGAACTTGACCTGGGTTTCCTGAGCTGGGCCTCAGAGATCAAAATTGAAGACCGCACCTACGATGAAGATGATGGACTTTTTGAAGCATTTATTTTACAAAACCAGGATGCGTTTGACGTAGACGGTGTGGAAGGTTATGTTGGATGTGCACTTCCTTCAGTTGATGCTTCTGCGAAGTATTCACCTTTCCAGGTTGTTGACAAAGATCAGGGTCAGCGAAGCAACAATACAGATGTGTTGTTGAGCCGTTCTGACGAAACCCGCATGTTGGGTGCTCCTCAGGCTTCTGATGCCTCAACAACTCCGGCAAATAACAACTTCTACGCTTTAGGTTACGGTGGATGGGCCATTTTAAAGTTCCCTTACACTATCTTTAACGTAGCTGGTCCAGACCTCGATGCTTTCGAAACCACTTTCGGCGACAGGCCATCACGCACTTGTGCGAGCTACCCTGAAAAGGCACGCTACGAAGGCTCAATCGACGGAAACGTTTGGTTCGACCTGGAAGTGGTTCCTAACGCTGATGACATTGGAGCTGTTCTTTGCCGCGATGGTAAATTGAGCATTCCAGCTGCATACGGTGGACTTAACTACGTACGAATTACCGATGTTACCACTTTGGGAACTGTACCAGGTCTTTCTGATGGCTACGACGTAGACGGTCTTCGCGGTATCAACCAGTGTGCAAGCACTCCGGGAACAATCCCTGGCCGTGAAGCAACAGAAGAAGTAATCGGCGAAGGTGAATATGGTGTAAGCGTTTACCCAAATCCAGCCGAGAATCTTTTAACCATCGAAGTGGCTGCTACCAACTCACTGAACAACTATATGGTTGAAGTGATTGACATTACCGGCCGCATGGTGGCTTCTGAAGTAATCGAGAATAACGGTTCTAGCGTGATGGTTCGCAACCTCAACATCACTGCACTTCCTGCAGGTATTTACGTTGTGGCAGTATCAAACGACGGCAACCGCGAAATCGTTCGTTTCGTGAAGAACTAATCAGCCCTAACATTTAGGCTAACGAAAAAGCCCCGGTAAACTCCGGGGCTTTTTTTATGGGCGAAATGCCGTTGAATTCATTTGAATCAGGGCCCTCTGAAAAACACTCGGTTGTCTTATTAACAACACCTTAATCCCTGTTTGAATAAGACCCGTTGCAAGGTTTCCTGTTTTATTTCAGGCCTTTAGCCCTTTTTTAAGCTCGATATTTCGATAGTCAGAAGTAAGGCAACAGACGAGTTTCTGACTTTTTCAGCAGGCCCCAATTCTGAATGGCCTCAACCGGCTTAATGCTGGGAGAACGCGAATCAAAAGCTGGCCCAGAGAGGACAATACAAACAACCTGAAAACAATCCAGCCGGGAAGAAACAGAAGATGTACCCACTAATCCTCACGACTATTCAACGCACCAACCACTGCCGCAGCCCCTTTGATCACAATCTTAAGATTGTTAAGGTTATCCTGCGTTAGCGAGTGGATTCCAGCCCATCCATTTTCGCGAGCAAGCACTTGAACAGCCAGTGGTTTAAAGGTATTAGGTTTGAGTTCGAGCATCACAGCATCGCGGCCTCCAAAACGAACGATGGCCGACTCTGGCACACTGAGCATAGTGTCGAGGCCCACCTCAATTTCAGCCTGAAGATAAAGTCCGGGAATAAAGGTCTCCTCTGACTCTTTTAAATGCCCGTGCACCAACACTGTTCGCTGAGGTGTTAATGACTTTCCGATGAGGTGCACTTCGGCAGCATACCATTTCGATTGATCAGCCCCAAGCCGAAAGCGGATGGGCTGTTTTTCACGAAGCAAAGGGGCATCCTTTTCTGCCACATGAAGTTCTGCATGCAAATGGTTAGGGTCGAACAGCTCAACCAACACCTCTTGAGGGCCAACAAATTTTCCAATATGCATGTTCACCTTGTTTACAAAGCCATCCTGCGCAGCGCGCAAAGTGTAAGAACCGAGAATCTCATTGCGGGTTAAACGGCCCGGGTTAATTCCAAGTTGTTGAAGTTGAGCAGATAACGAAGACAATTGAATGCTCAAGGTGTTGAATTCGCTCTCGGCTTGTTGGAGATTCTTAAGTGCCCCGGCCTCGCCCGCTTGTAGGCCTCGTTGCCGAGTCAACTCGTGCTCTGCCCATTGCTTTCGTTCGAGGGCCTCCCAGTATTTTTCCTGCAGGCGAATAAAATCGGGATGGCTTAACTCAACAAGAGCCTCACCGCGATGCACATGCATGCCTTCAAGAAGATGTGTGGATTTAACATACCCGCCAAGACTTGAACTTATTGAAATTCGCTGTTGAGGCGGCAGTTCAAATGATCCGCTGGCCGGTATTCGCCGCCCCATGGCTCGCATTACGGGAACTGCAGTTTGTATTCCACCGGCTTTTACCTGAACTTCGCTCAATTCAATGGTGGATGGGTTCGACTTGTTGAGGGAATCGGCCTGATCGGAGGCGCCGCAGGCCGTTAATAGAAAGGCAATGTGAATGCTATATCTTTTGAATGACTTCATGGTTTCTGGAGTTGTGTTAAGCGAAAGAGAGAGAGGTTGTACTGCTCAATTCGGGTCAGGTAATCGAGCTGATAGGATCGATACTGGCTTTGAACGCGCAATAAGTCGACCAGCGAAAGCTCACCTTGGGAGTATGCCACATGGGCTACCCGCGCTGCTTCTGCGGCCAATGGAAGGTGCTCGGTATTCATCCATTGAATCAAATCCATTTGTTGCGCGCAGCTCGCGGCCAATTGCGACCAAGCCAGCTTTTGCTGCAACTGAATGTGTTGATAATCCTGATTGGCGGCTTCTGCCCTCCAGGTTGCGGCCTTCGAGCGTGCCGCTTGAGCATGGGCAAACAATGGAAAACGAGCACTCACCTGAATGCCGCTAAAGCGATGGCTACGGTCGAAAAACTGATCCGCACCATTGATGTTTTGAATTCCGGTGAGCGATTGGTTGAAATACCCCAACTCAAAATCGGGAAGAAATCGACTACGGGCAAGTGCCTGTTCAAACGATGCTTCTTTAACGCGGCTTTGAGCCAGCAGCAAAGATGGAGTTTGAAGCGATGGCAACAGATCGATGCTTCCTTCTAACAGGTTGAGCTTAAGCTCTTCGGGAGGGGCAACACCCGCCTTGCTTCCGCTGTATGCCCCAAGTTGAGCCTCAGCAGCCAAAATCTGATTGCGCACGGATCGCAACTCAGCCTCTAAAGCCGACTTTTCCGACTTCACCAGCAGTACCGCTAAAGGGGCCTTCTCGCCCATGCTTACTTGTGTAACGGCAATACGCAGGAGCGTGTCGAGTGCCAACCGCTGCTGCTCAAGAAGGCCAAGTTGGGAACGTCGATACAAGAGGTGATTCCAACGCTCAAACACTTCAGCTTCGAGCGCTCTTTCAGCGACCACTTCGCTAAGTTCGGCTGAGCTAAGCCTCTGATGCGCATATCGGTATTCGTTCTTTATCGCGAGAGGGTTGGGTATATTTTGGGCGGCTGTAATCTGGAGGTCGGTGTAAATGCTGTTGTACTGACCATTCATCAAACTCAGGTTGAATAATCCCGGATCGATGGCAGCCCTTTGTTGGGCAAAGGCCTCACGGCTTAATGCCCGAAGCTTTAACAGCTGCGGATGGTGTTGTTTTACCCGAGCCCAAAGTGTATCGTAGGGAAGGAATTCGGTCGATTGGCCATCAAGGCCCTGGCCGTAACCAATACCCAGCAAAAAAAGCAGTGGAACAGCTTGCTTCACCCTGATTTTCAGTGTGTAAAGCAGCGGTAAAACAAACAAGGTGAGCAGTGTTGCCGAAACCAATCCGCCGATAACCACGGTGGCCAGTGGACGTTGTACCTCGGCGCCGGCAGAACCGGCCAGGGCCATGGGTAGAAAGCCCAATGAGGCCACCAAGGCGGTCATCAGCACCGGTCTTAAGCGGGAGGCCGCACCATTGAGCACAGCTTCTTGGGTGTCAAGTCCTTTCTTTTTTTGCTCCTCAAAGGCGCCAATGAGTACAATTCCATTTAACACGGCCACGCCGAAAAGGGCAATAAATCCAACCCCGGCCGAAATGCTAAATGGCATATTGCGCAGCCACAAAGCCACAATTCCGCCCATGGCCGAAAGAGGAACGGCCGAAAAAATGAGGATCGAAAGTTTGAGCGAACCGAAGGTAAAATAGAGCAATACCAAAATGAGCATTAGCGCTATGGGAACGGCGATCGACAAACGATTAACCGCTTCCTGAAGGTTTCGAAACTGCCCTCCAAAGTCTAACGTGTAGCCCGGAGGAACACTCAGCGATTGTTTGATGGAGGCCTGCAATTCATCAACAACAGTGGCTACATCGCGTGTTCTTACGTTAAATCCTGCGATGGCACGTCGCATTGTGTTTTCGCGTTGAATTTGCACCGGCCCCTCTTCAACTGTGGCTTTCGCCAAAACATGAAGCGGTATAAGATGGCCACTGGCCGACTGTACACTGAGCCGCTCAAAGACCGACAAGTCGTTGCGTTGAGCCTCTTCGAGCCGAACTACCATCTCGACGCGGCGCTCTCCTTCGAAAATCCACCCGCAAGAGCTGCCGGCATAGGCGGTTTGAATAACATTAAGCACTTGCTCCACTTGCAATCCGGCCCGCGCAATGGCCTCACGGTTAGGCCTTATGACCAATTGGGGCAGGCCGATAACTTGCTCAACATACACATCTTCTGCGCCATCGATGCCAGAGG
This sequence comes from Bacteroidota bacterium, assembly GCA_027483445.1. GTDB lineage: Bacteria > Bacteroidota > Bacteroidia > M30B66 > M30B66 > CAMCXT01. The sequence continues at coordinate 84,587 of JAIXUS010000033.1, forward strand.
CCAGCTTGCCGATGCGGGAAGCTATAGCGCCAATGGAATCGAGATTTTCGCCAAAAACCTTCACCACAACATCCTGGCGGGCTCCTGTCATGAGCTCGTTAAACCGCATTTGAATGGGCTGCTGAAAGCCGAAGCTCACTCCCGGAATTTCCGACAATGCCATCTGCATTTTTTGAGCGAGTTCCTCCGAGGTTTGCGCACTGGTCCATTCGAGTTTGTCTTTGAGCGAAATGATTAAATCGCAGGCTTCTACCGGCATGGGATCGGTGGGTATTTCGGAGGTCCCTATTTTTCCTGTTACGGCATTCACCTCTGGAAAACGCTGTTGCAGTATGCGTGCGGCCTTCAGGCTTGCCTCAACGGTAGTTTCGAGGCTGCTGCCCAGCGGAACCCGCGTTTCTACGGCGAAGTCGCCCTCCGACAAGGTTGGAATAAACTCTCCGCCCAAACGCGTAAAGAGGCCAAGGCTGGCCAGAAAACACACCAAAGCAAGGCTTACGATAAGTCCTCGCTTGCTAAAGGCCACCAAAAGGCTATTGCGATAGCTTTCTGAGAGGCGGTGCATCCAACGGTCGACCTTGCTCTCTTTGGCCGGCTTTCCATTCAGAAACCAGGCGGTGGCTACCGGCACCCAGGTGAGCGATAAAATCAATGCGCCAACAATGGCAAAGGCCACCGTTTGAGCCATGGGGCGGAACATCTTTCCTTCGATGCCTGAAAGGCTTAGAATTGGTAGATAAACGATGAGAATGATGAGCTGACCGAATGCGGCAAAACGCATCATTTTTCCGGCCTGTGCCTTCACGATGCCATCGAGTGTAAGGCTGCTCGACACTCCGTTGATGAGCAAGGCGTGAACTACAGCCTCCACAATAATTACTGCCGCATCTACAATAAGTCCGAAATCAATGGCGCCCAGGCTCATCAGATTTCCGCTTACCCCAAATAGGTTCATACAAATCAGGGCAAAGAGCATCGACAGAGGTATGACCGAGGCCACGACCAGTCCTGCACGCAGATTTCCCAGCAGCAGCACCAACACGGCAATCACAATCAGCGCACCTTCCATCAAGTTGTTGCTCACTGTGTGAAGCGCATTGTTCACCAATCGGGTGCGGTCGAGATAAGGCACAAGGCGCAAACCGGGCGGTAAACTTTGCTGAATTAGCGCAATGCGCGCTTTAACGCCTTCGATTACCTTGGAGGCATTGGCGCCTTTGAGCATGAGCACCACGCCGCCAACGGCCTCACCGAGGGTATCGGAAGTCATAGCGCCAAAACGGATGGCCTTCCCTTCTCTCACATCGGCAACCTCCTGAAGGCGAATCGGGAGGCCATCTGCCCGTTGGGCGATATTCATTTGCAAGAGCTCTTCGGGCCGTTGAATGATCCCTTCGGCGCGCAGATAGAGGTTTTGGCCTTCGCGGGCGAGGTAGGAGCCACCGGCATTTCGGTTGTTGGCATTTACCGCGTCGACCACCTGCGAGACGCTGATATTCAGGCTGTTTAAGGCCTCCGGCCGGATGGCAATTTCGTACTGCTTCACATGACCGCCGAAAGAGCTCACATCAGCAAGTCCTTCGATGCCGAGCATTTGCCGGCGAACAATCCAATCCTGGATGCTCCGTAAATCGGCCAATGTGTAGAGGTTTTCATAGCCGGGCTGTGGCTTGAGGAGATACTGGTAAATTTCGCCTAAGCCGGTTGTTACGGGGGTTAGCTCGGGCTTTCCCATGCCGGCCGGAATTTGTGTGGCGGCTTCTTGAAGGCGCTCGGCCACTTGCTGCCGAGCCCAATAAATGTCGGTTTGATCGTTAAAAACGATGGTTACCAGCGAAAGACCCATTCTGGAGAACGAACGCAACTCAACCTTGCCGGGAATGGTGGCCAGGGCTTGTTCGATCGGGAAGGTTACGAAGAGCTCCATCTCCTGCGCGGCAAGATCAGAAGCACGGGTAATAACCTGAACCTGGTTGTTGGTAATGTCGGGGACGGCATCAATGGGCAATTGAAAGAAGGAAAACACGCCCCCAATGGCCATCATTGCGGTGAACAAGGCTACAATGAGCTTGTTACCGACCGATAGATCGATGATTTTTGAAAACATAAATGGAAATCAGACTCCCTGTCTGAAGAGGAAAAAATGAGACAACCGTTGAATTCGGTTAGGCTCTGGGAGGCTGAAAAATAGCGTTGTCGGGCTGTCGCGGATGAAGAAACACCGGCAAGGCTAAGTGGTTTAGATGCGGCTCAGCGAGTTGCAGGTGAAAGCATACAGAAGGAATGATGGCCTGTGCCGGACTCAAATTGTGTTGAAAGAAGGGCAGTTGGTTATGGGCATCGCTTGAGCCTTGCGCATCGGGTTGCACGTAGTGGCTCCATAAAAAATCCAAAAAGCTGTAATCGACCGGCGCATCGGCCTTGTGTTCATGGTAGTGATCAAGGAGTACAGCCACTTTGGGCAGCTCTTCCCAATCGGCTCGCGGAAGAAAACTTCCGAGCAGAAAATACAAAGCGAGGAAAAAGCTAAACCACTTCACACCACAAAAATACATCGATTTATCTGCTTCAACCGGCGTGGCCTGCAATTCAGACTGATTCCAATTAGTTGCCCTAAGCTGATTGAATTTTGGGCGCCTGCCCTTCTCGGCTTCAGGGAAAGTTGGGCTTTTATCTACGGGCACCCGGCCTTTCGCCTGTAGGCCCGAAGCGCAGTCCTGTTGCTCATTGCCAAGCCACCTGCGTTTCGGGCGCTGCCGGCTACAGTCCGTGGCGCAAGCCTTCCGGTGGGTACGTGGGCAACCCTCACATGGGTATTTCATTTCGCGCAAGCGGGTGTAGCGGATACCCCGCAAGACAGAGTGGGTTTGGGATTGAGGGCGAGGGCGCTGTGCGGGAGCGAGTGTGAGTGGGCCTCTGGCTGAGGAGTATGAGCGAAACACGCGGTGCCCGGCGAAAGGGCTTCAATTTCACGAAATGCTTAGCGAGGCATGCGCCCCAAAAATCTCAGCCTGAAGTATTGGTTTACGGGCTTCAGATAATTTTCGCATCGACATCAACCTGCGCTTAGTTAGAACGATTTTGAACTATTTTCGGGCATCTGTTTTTTATGACATCAATCTACCCAACCGCCATGCGCATTTTGCTTTTTCTGACCGTTTTGCTGCCGATTTCGGGCTTTGCGGCTCCCGGCGACACTGTTTTGGTGACCACCCACAACAATGTGCTTATTCGCACAAATCCTGCTGTGGGCTCGACCGATTACGTGGGCTGGGGCAACTTTCCAACGACGGACGTGCACAAAATCCTCATGAAGCTGAATTTTAGCTGCCCTCCGGGCGAGAGCTGCGGCGAATGGGATTACCTCAACTACATTTACATACGCCGTGTTGGCGGGCAAAATGGCAGTTCGCTCGACCTGGAGCTGGCCCGCTACATTACTCCGTATGGATTGGGCTATGGGCCAACCTGGCGGGGCGAATGGCTGCTCGATGTGAGCGACTTTGCCGGTTTACTCAAAGATTCGGTGGAGATTCAATACCGGCACACCGGCTTCGAAACCAATGTTGGCCGGGGCTGGATTGTTGATTTGGAGTTTGTGTGCATCGAAGGTCCGCCGGCACGCGACTTTATTCGGGTGAACAAGCTGTGGAACGGCAACTTCAGCTATGGCAACCCGGCCAACCCAATCAATACTCAGCTTGCGCCGAAATCGATTACCCTGAACGCCAATACGCAGCTGCTGCGCTCATACATTGTTCAAACCGGACATAGTTTCGGCGATCCGGAAAACTGCGCTGAGTTTTGTCCGAAGCAAAGAACGTTGCGCCGCGATGGCACGCCTTATTCTTCAAAGCTGGTATGGCGCGACAACTGCGGTGAAAATCCCAACTTTCCGCAGGCCGGCACTTGGTTGTACGACCGTTCAGCGTGGTGCCCGGGCGATATTGCTTACCCCGACGTGGTCGACCTCCCTGCCAGTGGTGGTGCAACTCATGAGTTTAGGATGGAAATGGAAAACTACGTGAATCAAGGTACCAACAGCCCGAATTACGTAATTGAGTCGTTTCTGTTTGAATACGGAGAGTCAAACATCGGCCGCGACGTTTCTATTGAAGACATTGCCGCACCCAGTCGCCACTATTACCACTCGCGTTACAACCCCATTTGCGGAAAGCCCATTGTGCGAATCCAAAACAATGGTTCGGAGGTGCTTACCAGCTGCATCATAACGTATGGCGACAAAAACGGCGCAAAAAGCAGCTTTACGTGGACGGGAAGCCTTAACCAACGCGAAACGGCAACCGTTGAGCTGCCCGCCAATGTAGCGTGGAACACCGGCGGCACATTTGAGGCGGTGGTGTCGTCGCCCAACGGGCAAAGCGACGAACTGAGCTTTAACAACCGCATGGAGTCGCAGTACCTCGCGCCTTTGGAGCTTCCGGAGAGCTTTGTGGTGAACATACGTTCGAACAATTTCGGGAACGAGACCTCTTGGAAAATTACCGATATGCAAGGCAATATTGTGGCTTCGCGCAGCTCATTTGCCAACAATACCGAGTACCGCGATACTGTTACGTTGCCTTGGGGCTGCTATCGTTTTATGTTGGAAGACAGCGACGAAGATGGCTTAGCCTGGTGGGCTAATAACGATGGTGATGGCTTTGTGCGTTTCAGGAAGATTGGCTCCGGTTTCCACAAATTCTGGGGCGGCGATTTTGGGAGCAACATCATTCAGGAGTTTACCGTGGGCGGCGCGCTGAACACGGCCGATGCCGTTGTGGTTGACAATAAAACGTTGTTGTACCCCAATCCAAGCGCCGAGGGAAGTCAGCTGGAGATCATCCTCAAACAACCCGAACAAGCTCAGATTCAAATCGTTTCTGCGGCTGGTCAGGTGGTAAAAACCTACACGCTGGCATCAAACAACTGGCATCAGCTGCAACTGGAGAAACCCACAGCTGCTGGTATTTATCTGATTCAGGTGCAAGCCGGCGAGTATCGGAAAACGGTGCGGTGGGTGGTTGAGTAGACCTCTCTCTCTTATCTCTCTCCGCGGGAGACCTCTCTCTCCTGTCTCTCTCCACAGGCGAGAGACGATACTGTAGTGGTTAAACGGGGTTTATTGGTAAAAGGGAGATGTCATCAATGGCGTGAATCGCTCTTGCACCTCTCTCTCCTGTCTCTCTCCGCGGGAGAGAGATGATGCTTTACGGTACAACGGGGTTTATGGGTGAAAGGGAGTTGCCATCAATGGCGTGAATCGCTCTCGCACCTCTCTCTCCTGTCTCTCTCCGCGGGAGAGAGATGATACTTCATGGTACAACGGGGTTTATGGGTGAAAGGGAGA
>JAIXUS010000072.1 GCA_027483445.1 Bacteroidota bacterium
ATTTTTCGTTAGCCAGAAATACAGCATCTGCTTCGTTGCCCGCGGCTCGCAGTATTCAATATACAGCTTCGCCTAGTCGCCTCGCATCTGCTGCATTTCTGACTTTTTCAGTAAGCCCTTATTAGATTGATTAAAAGCCATTCAATGCAGCTTACTACTGCATGTTTTGGATTATACGTTAAACCGGAAATGCATCACATCGCCGTCGCCAACAACATATTCTTTCCCTTCAACGGCGAGCTTACCATTGTCGCGGCATGCTGACTCAGAGCCGTACTGAATAAAGTCTGCGTAACGGATAACCTCGGCACGGATGAAGCCCTTTTCGAAGTCGGTATGGATGACTCCGGCTGCCTGAGGGGCCTTCATGCCTTTGGTGATGGTCCAGGCCCGCACTTCTTTCACTCCGGCGGTAAAGTAGGTTTGCAAGTTGAGCAGATGATAAGCGGATTTGATGAGCTTATTCACGCCCGGCTCCTCAAGCCCAATTTCTGAGAGAAAAGCCACTTTGTCTTCATAGGTTTCCAGCTGGGCGATTTCGGCTTCCATCGCTGCGGTGATGATCATCAGCTCGGCGTTTTCGCCCTCGATCGCTTTACGAACCGCTTCAACATGGGCGTTGCCGCTTTTGGCAGAGGCTTCATCTACGTTACACACGTAGAGTACAGGTTTGTTGGTGAGGAGGTAAAGTTCCTGAGCAAACTCAATGTCGTCGGGTTTTTCAAGCACTATACTTCGAGCCGATTTGCCTTGCTCGAGGGTAGATTTATACTGGCTCAGAATGTCGAATTGCTTCTTGGCGTCTTTGTCTCCGGCGCGGGCCTGCTTTTCAACCTTTTGAATACGTTTCTCAACCGTTTCCAGGTCTTTCAACTGGAGCTCGAGATCAATCACTTCCTTGTCGCGCACAGGGTTTACCTGCCCATCTACGTGCACCACGTTAGGGTCATCAAAACAACGCAACACATGAAGAATTGCATCGCATTCGCGGATATTTCCAAGAAACTGATTCCCTAAGCCTTCGCCTTTGGAAGCGCCCTTCACAAGGCCTGCAATATCGACAATCTCAACGGTGGTCGGAACAATGCGCTCGGGCTTTACCAGGTTAGCCAGTGCGGTGAGGCGCTCATCGGGAACGGTAATTACCCCCACGTTGGGCTCGATGGTGCAAAATGGAAAGTTGGCGGCTTGAGCTTTCGCATTGCTCAAACAGTTGAAAAGGGTCGACTTTCCTACGTTAGGTAGTCCGACAATACCGCATTTTAAGGCCATAATTCGTGTAAAACGGCGGCAAAGATAGCGAAATCAAGCAGCTGTTTCAGGGTTTGCGGTACTCCGCTTCTGTTTTGTAATACATCGGCAATGAAAAAGCTCGCTCATCGGCTTTCACCTTTACACGGGCGTTTTTTTCGGTGGTATTTCGAAACACCATGGTCGCACCGTCGGGGGCTTCGGCCTTGGCCTCTTGACCCGGTTCAAGGATGGTCAGCTCTTTCTCGGCGTTGTTGGGTAGGTAAAGCAGAATGGTAACCGGCACTGAGCCTGTGTTTTTTGCTGTGGCTTTGAACGAAAAGGTATGTCCTCCACCCAGATAAAACTGCTGGTGCGCCGGAATTTCTAAGCTTGAGGTAAAGCTGGCGTTGAACATGCTCAGCCAGAGCACAAGGATGTGAAAAGCGATCATGGAACAGGGTTTTTAAGGGAACGTTTTGCAGGGCCTGTTGTTTAGCCTGCACTCACATTGAAATTGTGGCCTTGTAGTTTGCAACAAAGCTTGGCCGAGTGTTGTTTCTTTGCAGCTGTATTTAGATGTATTAAGCCCTTGCCATGGTTCTTGAACTTGCCTTTTCTCCCTGTCCGAACGACACCTTCATCTTTGACGCTTTGGTGAACGGGCGCTTCAACTCTGCTTGGAGTCCGGGGCCAATTGCCTTGGCCGATGTGGAGGCCTTAAACTTAAAGGCGCTTAGTGGAATGGCCGATGTTACCAAATTGTCTTTTGGAACGCTGCCGTACGTTGCACACCAGTATCAGGTGCTCGACGCCGGTAGCGCTCTCGGTTTTGGCTGTGGGCCACTTTTGGTTGCCAGGCAGCCAACAATGCCCGCAGATTGGTCGGCCTTACGAGTGGCCATCCCCGGAAAACACACAAGCGCTAACCTGCTGCTCAGCATGGCATTTCCACAAATTACGCACAAGGTGGAAATGGTGTTTTCCGACATCGAACAGGCGGTGATTTCCGGCCAGGTTGATGCCGGATTGATTATCCATGAGAGTAGATTTACCTACGCATCCAAAGGCTTATCGGCACTTGTTGATTTGGGCGCCTGGTGGGAGTCGCAGTACCAATTGCCGGTTCCCTTGGGGTGTATTGTGGTGAAACGCAGTTTGCCGGAGCCGCTGAAGCTGGACATTCAGCAGAGCATTCGCCGGAGCGTTGAGTTTGCCTTTGCCCAGCCCGAAGTTTCCATGCCCTACACGGAGGCTCATGCCCAGGAAATGGATCGCGAGGTGATGAAGCAGCACATTGCCTTGTATGTCAATAAGTACAGCATTTCGCTGGGTGCTGAGGCCAAAAAGGCTATCCAACACATGGTTCATTCGGCGGTTCGACTTGGGTTGGTTCAAAGTCTTCCGGAGCAGCTCTTTTTGGAAGAATCAGGCGCTTTACACCAAGGGTGATGGCTTTACCGAAATCGATTGTTGGCAGTCTTGAGACCAATCAATCAGAGCCGGCTTTCTAAAGCTGGTTTATTTTAAAGTTATCGTTTGCCGGCTTCGCCGTGATGACTACTCGTTTCCTTTCGGGAGCTCAACACCTACAATTGCGGTCTTGGTAATGGCGCCGAACACATGCGGGAAAAAGCCCGAGCCGTCTTCGGCTGCTTCATAAATAACCGGAACGCCCAGTTGAGCGGTGTCAATTTTCAGGATGCGCAAATCGCGCCTTTTCTTGAACCAGCGGAGGATGGTTCCGTTCAGTTGCTCTTCTCTCGAACAATGGATAAAGCCTTCAGAATCCAGTGTTTCGGTGCTGTAAGCGGGTTCATCTTTCTGTCGCTCCCAATCGTCCTTACAGGCAATGTGAAAAATAAATCTTGGCGCCGCCATAATCTTAGGGCTGCAAAATTACAAAGGAGTACAATACAATGTACTTTTTCGGTGAAAATCATTGGAGGTTTCAGGGCGTGGCCAGCACAAGTGTAAAACCTGCGTAAGATTGATGCGGAATGTGTTGCAACAGCGCTTCGGGTTATGCGTATTGCCATCCAACAAATCCATAGAACGCATGGGAAAATACATTACACGCATTTTTGTAGTCGAAGACAACGAGTTTTTTGCCACACTCATCAAGCAAAAGCTGGAAATGAACGACCAGTATGAGGTGAGTTTGTTTTTTAATGGGGATGAATTCCGCAGGAACCTGCATTTGAATCCCGACATGGTGGTTTTAGATTACAACCTTCCCAACAGCAATGGGATTGATCTTTTGAAGGAAATCAAGAATTACAACGAGCAAATCAAAACCTTCATTCTCTCCGGGCAGGAGAAAGTAGAGGTGGTGATTGAGGCTTTTGAAAATGGGGCTGAGGAGTACATCAAGAAAGACGACAACTCCTTAACGCTGCTCGAATTAAAGATACAGAAGCACGCCAGCAACGTAAACCTGCGTAAGGAGGTGGACACACTGCGCGACCAGATTATCGATCGCCATCGTTACGACCGAATCATTGGCGAAAGCGCCTCCATTTTGAAGGTACTTCGCCTCATTCAGAAGGTTGAGAAGACCAATATGCTGGCTTTAATCACCGGCGAAAGTGGAACAGGGAAAGAGCTGGTTGCTTCGGCCATTCATTACAATTCGGCCCGCCGGAATAAGCCTTTCGTAGCGGTAAATGTGGCTGCCATTCCCGAAGACTTGATGGAATCGGAGCTTTTCGGACATGAGCGTGGTGCCTTTACTGGTGCCGACAGCAAAAGAATCGGGAAGTTTGAGGAGGCTAATGAAGGCACCATTTTTCTCGATGAAATTGGCGAGATGGATGTAAATCTTCAGACCAAATTGTTGCGTGTACTCCAGGAGAGCAAGATCACGCGGTTGGGATCCAACAAAGAAATTCCGCTCAACGTTCGGGTAATCGCTGCGACCAATAAAAACCTGGCTCAACGGGTGAAAGATGGGAAAATGCGCGAAGACCTTTACTACCGTTTGCAAGGCTTTCTGATTCATTTGCCGCCTCTGCGTGAGCGCGAAAACGATTTGTTGCTACTTGCCCGAAACATCCTTCACCAGTTTTGCGAATCGAATCGCATTCCGCAGAAGAGTTTCTCTTCGGATGCCTTAAAGGCCATGATGAAGCACCCCTGGAGTGGTAATGTTCGCGAGCTGAAGGCTTTCGTCGAAAGAGCCGTGTTAATCTCCGACGGGCAGGTTATTGAGGAAGATGACTTGATTTTCTCGCAGGATATATAGTACTTCGTTAAGGAATTTTGAGAAGCCCCTTTTCCGATCGGGAAAGGGGCTTTTTGTTTTCCACAGGTTGACTTAAAATGCAACAATCGTTATGGGGGGCTTCCTAGGTTGCTCAGCATGGCAAGCCGCCCCGAAATGCTACAGGAATTCTATGAACAAGTGGGAAGGAATATTACGCTTTACCGGCAGCGCATGGGGATTTCGATGACACAACTGGCCGAAGATATCGGGGCGCATAAGTCGGCAGTAAGCAGAATGGAACGAGGCAAGAACATCACACTTGAGACCTTGTGCAAGATTTCATTGGCCCTCGACATTCATCCGCAGCTATTGTTGCAGGGGGCGTTTTCGGTAAGTGACTTTGAGATGGAGAACTACATTAAGCAGAAAAAGGTGCTTCGCAGGAACGATTGAAATTCTATTTCCGACTTATCAAACTCCTGTTTAACAGTGTTTTCAGCTCTTTCTTTGGTGTTCCACTGGGGCCATTCCATCGAATTCAATAGTTGGCCCATGGTGTTCATCAAACAACCCAATCTTTTATATGGAATGTTGTGGTTTAGTTTGGTGGATGACCGAACTCAAAATTGTGAGAGAACAGTCCAATGACGATTCTCGGTGTTTTATACACGCAAGTTCAGTTAGGGTTTGCTGTTCTCGGTCGATACTCTGCGAATGGAATTCATCCTGTCGCGCATGTTTTGTGCGCTTGAGCTGATGGTTGTTGGCGCTTCTCCATCGTTTGATTTTGTGGCTTGTGTGCGGTTGCGCTCGGCACTACGGCTTCGTTCAGCCTCGTTTTGAGCCTGAGTAGCTGCCTTGTTCTGCTTGGCTGATGCCTGATCGATTTTGAGGCTTTCCTCAGCGAAGAGGGTGGCTATTGAGTTGCCCGTTCCTTGACTGAGATACTCAGCAGCCAACCACGATTGAGGAAGCACCTTGTGAAGCACCCTCACTTCGTCGAGCAGTCCATTAAGGCCATTGCCTTCCACAAATTTATCGCGACCCATCACCAATGCTGCTGCATTTTTTACGGGTACATCTTTAACGGCAAAGGTCCGGTCGATAATTCCATTCACATAGGTTAGAATTTCACCTTTGCTTTTCGAATACGTTGCCGCGATGTGTGTCCATTCGTTTGCTGCAATGCGTTCTGCACCATTTGTGCTTTCGGGACGAATGAGTGTTCCGGCTGCATTTACGAAGCCAAAGTCGAGTAAGCCATTCTTACTGATGCTTAGGCGAAAGCCGCCGGGGCCATCACCAACACTGGAGAGAATTACCTGTTCACGACCGGTTTCGCGTAGGTTGACCCATGCGCATACACTAAATGCATCGCCCATTTGGAAAGCCTCGCTAAAGCCATAGTCGGCAAAATCGCCATTAAAAGCATTATACTGTCGGCCTTTGGCAACCATGCCTTCGGCTTCGAGTGTTCCTGAGGTGTTGGCTTTAAGGCGAGCAGTTCCTGAACTTCCGTTCAAATCGCGGTTTAGGTGCCATACAGCGGCGTAATCGCCTGTCCACATCAGATTAGCCTGTTCGTTTTGAATGCTGCTGTTGGAATAGTAGAGCATCAGCTCTGGTGCTTTTCCGGGTGCCAGGCTATCGAGAAGAACCCAGGCCGTGAGGCTGCCATCCTGTGGATTGTACTGCTCAATTTGTGTGTTGAGAATGGTAGTGCCATCGGGTTTGGTAAAACGGATGTCGTAACCGGCTTTGTGTGTAACTTTCCCACCAAGCTGAATATGTTTCAGGTCGGGATGTTTCAGGCGAACGAGAATTGGAAAGTCATTGAAAACAACGTTGCTTTTGTTGGGCGAGATGTTGAGTTGTACTTTACGTCGGAATGCATATCCGGGCAAGCTTTTTTCAGCCCCTGCTTTTCCGGTTTCCGGTCGGGTAAGGTAATCGAACACGAAAAAGCCAAGGGCCAGCGTTACTGCAAATGCGGCGCCGGCTATGGTAAGCTTAACGGATGTTTTAAGCTTGACTTTGTTTTTCGTTTTAAGCTGTAGGCGTTTTCTCATAAGCCATGGCAAAGCGAGTGAGGATGCTGTTTATCGACAACATCCTCATCCGGTGTAGGTATACGTAATGGGTTATTTTTCGGTTTCGAGGTTTGCGCTATTGGGCTGTGAAGCCGGTGAGGCCACATCAGTGCGCACTCTAACCACGTCGCTGAAAGTGTAGGTTTGATCTGTACCGACCGACATTACACGGTAGTAGTTTACACCGGCAATGGGTTCTTCATCGACGTAGGAGTAGAACAAGTTTACACACAAAGGCGATCCAACGCGGTCTTTAAATCCAAGGGCTTCAAATTCTACCCCGTCGGCTGAGCGTTCGATAATGAATAATCCATCTTTTTCGTCGTTCGAAACCAGCCAGCGTATATAGGTTTTACCGCCATTGTAAACGGGCGAAAAAGAGCTAATGGCATTGTAATCGTCTTTCTTCAAAGCCGCTGCACCTACCAATCCTTCACCTACTTTCGACGATTGAGCAAGCAGTGTAGTTCCTTGACTCGTGAGTGTTAAAACCACTGTGAGAAAAAGCGATTTCAGGAAGAACGAAAATGTATGCTGAATTTTCATAACCATGCAGATTAATTGTCTTATTTGGGTTACGTAAAACTACACCGATGGTTTGGCGTGGCTTTTTGCAAGGCATTCTGAATATTACGGCTGTAAGAAATACGTATGTTCTTACTGTACTTTATTGGTTAAATGCCACAGATTACAGGTTTTTTGGTTAGATGACCTTTTTAAGTGACGAGTAAGTTTATCGCATAAACCTTCCGAATTACTCAGAATCTCGCAGTATTGAAGTCTGCGGCGAATGTCATCCCCCGATAGCGGGGCCATAAAAAAACAAAACCCCCGAAAAATCGGAGGCTTGTTCAGTTAAGGAGAGGTAGGTATGTTTTAAAGTCGCTTGATGAGCTTTACTTGCTTCCGATTGTCTTCTTGGGCAACCTGGAAGAAGTAGACTCCGGGGCGGAGCTTGTTTTCGTCCTTGTATTTAAAGATTTGTGTGGTGTTTTTCTCACAGCTAACCTGCTCTTGGTGAAGCACCTCGCCGTTGAGGTTTACTATTTTCACCTCCGCATCGCCATCTTTGGGCACGGCGTAACTCACTTCGAACTCCTGGCTAAATGGGTTGGGCTGCGCGGCATTGATGACCACCGTGTTTTCGGCTTCAGGCTCAACATTTACAGGCGTAATCATTGAGTATTCTTCTGCTCCTGAGCTGCTTGTGAGTTTAACGCGGTAGTAATTGGTGCCTGTGGCAGGGCGGGCATCCGTGAAACGGTAGCTTAGTACTTCGTTCGAGTTGCCGGCACCTGGCCGTGTACCGATGGATTCGTAGTTTACGCCATCGTTCGAGCGTTCAACGGTGAAGAGATCGTTGTCGACTTCGTTCACGGTAAGCCATTTCAACTCAACGCTATTGCCTTTCAATTCGGCATCGAAGGTGAGCAACGACATGGAAATCTGTTGAACGATGCTTTCCGTTTTTCCGATGTTCAGGAATTGTTGTGGGGCCGACTGATTGGCGAATTCGGTTTGAATCCAGGCGGCTTTGCGCTCCACATTGGCAATGTGTACCTCGTCGATCAATCCTTTGAAATAGTATTGCTTGCGGTTGGGTTCGCGTCCAATTTGGAGCGGATCAGAACTTCCGGCCAGCGAGATATCGGTTTTTAATCCGCGGTCGTAACGGCCGTTGATGTAAGTAGCCATAGAGTCGCCGGCATCTGAATACACAGCTGCCACGTGGTACCATTTGCCTTTTTCGAGTTGAACACCGTTTTCTTCACCTTTAATTACTGCCGCCACGGCGTTTTCATTTTTGATGTCGAATTCAATTCTACGGTCTTTGCTTACCGAGAGGCGGTAACCGCCATTCACGCCACTTTGGTTACTGATGATGGTTTGTTCCTTTTTGTCATCAATCATTACCCAAGCCGAAAGGGTTAAAGCGCCTGTAATGTCTACGTCTTCGGCGGTATTCAGACAAGGGAACTGCGAAGAGTTTTTCTCGGCGGCTACATAAACGTCTTTTTCAGAGTAAGCTGAGCCATTTTGGGCGAGTTGGTTGGCCCATGGCGTTTTTGAGCTTAGCAAACCACGCAAGTGCCACACGCCTTTATAGGTTTTATTCCAGGCATTTTGACCACTTTCGTTCGCAGCGTATTGGTTGTTGAAATAGAGGAATAAGGGAGCTGTTTGTCGGTTGAGCGTATCTACCTTAACCCATGCAATGAGGCTACCGTTTGCCGGATCGTATTGTTCAATCTCATAATCGAGCAAACTCACACCATCGCCTTTGGTAAAGCGGATGTCGTTGCCTTGTTCACTGAGTACTTTTCCACCGTTTGAAGCCGATTTAAGGTCGGGATCCGAAATACTGATCATTACCGGGAACTTGTACAGTGTTTCGGTCGGGTTTAATTGTTCCGGACTAATCTGTACTTGTTTGCGGAATTTGAATTCAGCGAGGGTTTCCATGCCGTTGTATCGGTTGTTGGCCCGCGATTCATGCGAATTTCCCAACATATTGTACAACACCGCCACGGAGAAAATGCCCACAGCAAACGCGCCGGCTACGGCCACATACCGCAGCTTATTCTGCAGCTTAACCTTGGTTTTAACCTTGGGTTGAAGACGGGTAGATGTTTTTTTCATGATTTAGCTTTTCGTCAGGGTGGACAATTACTTCTTTTCTTCTTCCGCATTAGCCGAAGAGCCGCTGCGCACAGGCATTCCCGTGTTTTTTACTTTCACCACCGAACTGTATCGGTAAGTATTGTCGGCGCCCACCTGCATGATGCGGTAGTGATTGTCGCCCGGAAGCGGCTCTTCATCGACAAATGAATAGAAGAGATTCACCAGCAATTGGGTACCAACACGGTCTTTGAAGCCAAGGGCCTCGAAATCGATTCCGTCTTCGGAGCGCTCTACTACAAAAACACCGTCTTTTTTATCGTTTTTCACCAGCCAACGCACGTAAGTCTTACCATCGAGGTATACCGGCGAAAAGGAGATGAAAGTGTTGGCCGTATCCTTCTTCAATCCGGCCGTTCCGGCGGGAGGGGTCATAGGTTCGGCCGATTGTGCATGGGCATTTGAAACAGCCAGCATCATGCAAGCTGAGGCAATCAAGGTATACAGTGTAGAGGCGCGTTTCATGGTCTCTTGGTTTTGGTATCGTTTGTTACGTAAAAGTATTTCTGTGGTTTGGCGTGGCTTTGCAGTGCTTTCGACGGGCATTACAGATGTAAGAATTGTTTTAAGCTCATGCTGTGTTTGTTTTTTAAATGCCCGCTATTATTGAGCTTTAAGCCTTTTTTGAATGATTGCTCCTGGGTGTTTGATGTGTAATTTTTTACCGTTTTCGTGTTTTTTACACGTTCAAATGCCCAATTGCTACATGCGCTTTACCAGCTTCACGGTTTTTTGTTCGTCTTGCTGACTTAAACTCAGGAAATAAATGCCGGGAAGAATTGGGGTTTTGTCTTTAAAACTGTAGCGATTCAAGGAGCCTGTGTCGGGCAACATTTTTTCAGAATGCACCACCTTGCCGCTTATACTCGTAAGCTTAACTTCAAGCGGGGCGTCTGATTTACTGTTAAAATGAACGGTAAAGTCTGATGAGAAGGGGTTGGGCTCTACACGTTGAATGCTCAAAGCTGTAGGTGGTGCGTCGTGATGCACATGTACCACATTCGAAACTTGATTCTCATTTCTGAAATTCGTAAATCTCAGTCGATAGTATGTGTTTCCGGGCAATGGAGCCTGATCAAGCATCATGTAATTGCGTTCTCCCAGCTCGTTGGGGCCCTTTGTAAATGTGCTACTGATTTTGTAGAATAGTTGTCCGTCGTTTGACCGTTCCAGGGTAAAGAAATCAAGGTTCTTTTCCTCACGGGTGGTCCAGTGTATGGCTACATGGCCTGCATTGGCGTGGGCTTCGAAGCGGCTTAGGTCTACCATTCCGGGCAATCCGGCAAAAACCTCTTCGCCATCTGCTTCAATGGCCATGTCGGGGCTGCTTTCCAATTGGTATAGTAAAGCCACCTCTGTTTCTTTCAGGGCTACTTTCCCAATTCTCAATTCGTCGAGAGTGCCATTGAAAAACCCTGATTTTAGATTGGGTTCAGCGCCCAAAACCACCCAAGCTCCTTTACCCGGTAAGTCTTTGGCTTGTGCCATTCTGTCGGGCTTCCCATTGATATAGGTGCGAACAAGGCGCGTTTCTTTATCAAAAGTTGCCGTAACCTGCGACCAAACATTGTCGGCAAGGCTTTGGCCACCTTTTTCGTCGTCTATGCCTACCATTTTCCCGTTTTTGTGGGTTAGGTTAAAGCAAAGTTTTCCATCGGTGTTGAGATAAAGGCTACAACCGCCTTGGGTGCTCTGATTGCTAAAGATCATTGCTTTTTCGCCATTCAAGCGGGGTTTTACCCAGCACGAAAGCGTAATGGAACCATTGGAAAGATCGGCTGTTTCTCGGGCTTCGAACACTGCGGCTCCTTGCTCAACCGGCAAGAAATCTTTCGCACCGGCAAAAAGGCCTTCTTCGTCTTTGATGCCCTTGTATTCGCCGGCAACCGGATTTACCCCATGAACATTGAAATTTCCGTTCAAGTGCCATACAACCGGCCACAGCGCAACGGCTTTGTGCTCATGTCGGGCTAAAGCTGCGTTTTCGTTTCCGAGATAAAGGTAAAATTGAAGCGACTCTGAGGGAATTTCGCGGTCGGGATAAATCCAGGCGAGGAGCTTTCCGGTTTGCGGCTCATAGCGCTCTATGTGCATGTTTACCGGTGTGCTTCCATCGGCATAGGTTATAGTGATGTCATTCCCTTCCTTGCTCACCACACGCCCGCCAAAGGGTTCCTGTTTAAGGGCATCCAAGCGTAGCGAAACCAACAAAGGCGTTTGTGGTCCAGCACCTTGCGGAAACAAGGCTTGTTTGAAACGGATGGAGGTTCTCAGCGCATAGCCATCTAACTGATGACGCCCCGGCGTGCTTTGAATCCGCTGCTGCTCGGCCTTTGCCTTGCGGGTTTCTGCGATAAAATCGTACAGAAAAAAGATCGCTGCAATGAGTCCGCCGATGGTTCCGACTGCGGCTAAATTTCGCAGGCGTTGACGGGTAGAAGCAGATATGCGGGTTTTGAGATGTAAACGTTTTCTCATGCCTTATTTCTTTTCTGTCGGTTCGCTACTCGCGCTGCCTGTGCTGTTTGGAACGGCTCCGGTTTTTACCTTTACGGTAGCCGAATAATTATAGGTGTGGTCGTTGCCCACCTGCATGATGCGGTAATGGGCTTGCCCTGCTGGCGGATTTTCATCAACCCATGAATAAAACAGACGAATGCTTTTGTCGGTGCCTACCCGATCCTTAAAGGCCAGCGCCTCAAAGCTGTCGCCATCTTCTGAGCGCTCAACAATGAAAACACCATCTTTCTTATCGTTTTCTACCAGCCAGCGCACATAGGTTTTGCCCTCTACATATACCGGCGAAAACGAAACAAAGTTGTCGACAGAGTCTTTAGCCATTGGCTTGGCATCGGCCGGAGCACTCACTTTTAAGGTCTGTTGTGGGGCCTGTGCCTGAGCTGCAGTTCCGCAAAACGCGAAAAACGCCAACACAACTAAGTGTAAAAGGCGTGAAGATGTAACATGTGGTATGTCGAGGTTTTTCATAACCAATTCAATTTGGTCACCTCAACGGGTTTGATGGCTTTAACGTTGCCGAATTCAGGTGCTTAAAACACCCTGGTGTTGCATGTGTAAGATTTTACGATGTGTGGCGCATAAAATCCTCTACATGTGAGTAATTACAAGGGTTGTAGAAATAAATACTATAGAATTGGGGTTGAAAGAAACAAGTTAATTTGTGCTTTCTACCCCATTTATGAATTCATCCGCAACAATTATTGCCGGAAGAGACTATTTGAAAAAATGGCTACCGCATTTGTTGGGAAGATAAATCTGAATCAGGCTGTAAGCTCCTCTGCTAAATCCTTCTCCACTTTCAGGTTATCGATGATGAACAATTGCCG
>JAIXUS010000082.1 GCA_027483445.1 Bacteroidota bacterium
TCACCCATTCACCAACATCTCCACCACCTTTTGATCTACCGGAAAACTCATGTGATCGGGCGAAATCTGACTGAGCGGCACCCAACGGAAGCCCACGGATTCGTTGATTTCAGGAATATTCTCGTAAGGCGATGAAAGCACTTCAAATTCAGGTTGGCGAACGAAGCGACATTGGTAATACACCGAAATCAACTGTCCACCGCCGCGA
The DNA here is from genome assembly GCA_027483445.1 of Bacteroidota bacterium. Classification (GTDB taxonomy): domain Bacteria; phylum Bacteroidota; class Bacteroidia; order M30B66; family M30B66; genus CAMCXT01. The sequence continues at coordinate 209 of JAIXUS010000082.1, forward strand.
AACATCGAACGGATGTAAAAGTCTGTTGTGTAAAAGTGCCTTACGACTTCAATTTCTTCGTTGCATTCCTCCATGAATTCGCGCATTAGCCCCTCAATAAGCCCTTCTCCGAATTCTAAGCCCCCACCGGGAAACTTGGTCATGTATCGGTTTTGACAATATTCGTCGGTTACCAGCAGCTCGTTGCGCTCGTTTACAACCAATCCATACACGCGAATATTAAAGTGATTAACCGGCTCCTCCATGATTGCAAACTACTGTGAATTTTATGAAACCAAACATCTCTAAAGGGTTGTTGTTTCGATGGGAGCATTTTATCTTGCCCGTATGCGAGTTTACCCCGACGATGTTTACCATCGCTTTGAGTTTGAGCGAATCCGCGAGGCCGTCGAACAGCACTGTCGTAGCAACCTGGCCCGTGAAATGGCTTTGCACATGCAACCCATCAATCAGCCAGAAGTATTAGAGCCTCTACTCAAACAAACCCACGAATACCTCGGAGTGCTTCGCAGCGGAGCGTTCTTTCCACCCAGTCAGTTTCAGGAAATCGTTCGGGAGCTCAGCCTCCTTCAGGTATCAGGTGCTACATTGCTCGAAAAACAAGTCTTACTTCTTCGCGACCTGGCCGATACCGCGAATAGCCTGATTCGATACCTCAGCGACAAGCAGGCGGTAATTCCGGCGCTCTGCGGACTGTTTCAGGGGCAGGAAGTGAATAAAGAAATTCTGGTGCTGATCGACGAAATTCTCGATCCGGCTGGCGAGGTTCGCAGCTCCGCCTCCAAAGAGTTGGCCGAAATCCGCAAAAACCTCAGCACCGCCAAACGGGAGCTCGACAAGGTATTTCGCGCCCAGTTAACGAAGCTTAAAAAGCTGGGCTGGCTGGCCGAAACAGAGGAGTCGGTTTACAATGGCCGCCGAGTACTTTCGGTAATGGCCGAACAGAAACGCAACGTCAAAGGACTCATTCAGGGCAGCTCCGACACCGGAAAAACCTCATTCATTGAGCCCATCGAAACGGTCGATCTGAACAACGAGGTGTTTGAGCTTCAAACGCAGGAACGGCGCGAAATCATGTGGATTTTGCATCAACTCACCCAGCGACTTCGTCCACAACGGAACTGGCTCAGTTCGGCACAAGACGCATTGGCCGAGCTCGATTTTACCCGGGCAAAGGCTTATTTCGCGCGCGACATCAATGCCACCATGCCCGCTTTCAGTAGTAAGCCGGTTTCTAACCTAATTGATGCCCGACACCCCATTTTGGTATTGCAAAATCGCCAAAGCCAGAAAGCCGTAGTGCCGATGAGCTGCATGCTCGATGCCCGACAGCGAATGGTGGTGATTTCTGGTCCCAATGCCGGTGGTAAGTCCATCGCCCTGAAAACCATCGGACTGCTGCAACTAATGTGGCAGAGCGGACTGTTGGTGCCGGCATCGGAACGCTCGGAATTAGGCATCTTTCACCGTTTGTTCGCCGACATTGGCGATAGTCAGTCGATAGAATATGAGCTGAGCACCTACAGCTCGCGGCTAGCGCGGATGAAATACTTCCTCGAATTTGCCGACCGCAGAACCCTCGTGTTGATCGATGAGTTCGGCACCGGTACCGACCCTGAACTCGGAGGAGCCATTGCCGAAGCCATTCTCGAGGAATTGGCCGGCATGAAAGCCCTTGGTGTAATTACCACGCATTACATGAACATTAAGTTGGCCGCCGAACGGCTAGAAGGCGTGGTGAATGCCTGCATGCAGTTCGACGATGAAACCCTGATGCCACTGTTTCGCTTACAAATTGGTCAGCCGGGAAGTTCTTACACCTACGTAATTGCCGAAAAAGCAGGGCTGCCTAAAGCGGTGGTCGACCGAGCAAGGAGCCGCACTACCAGCGATAAACTTACTCTCGACAGTTTGTTGCAGCAACTGCATCAACAACAACAGGAGCTGAAGAAGATGGCCGAGGTGTTCGATGAGAAGCAGATTAAAGCAGAGGCTTCTAAACAGCGCTATGATGAGTTGTTTAATCGCTGGAAGGAGAAAATAGAGAAGAAGAACGCCACAGCCGACGAAGATCACAAGCTCATGGAGCTCGGGAAAAGGCTACAGGGCTGGGCCAAGGAGTGGGAAGCCTCGAAAGACAAAAAAGAGCTGCTCCAAAAAATTACGCGCACCTTTAGCGCCGAAAAGCGAAAGAAAATCAGCAAAGCTCAGGAGCTCAAAAAGGAGAAAAAACGCATTGCAGAATTGGAGCGCAAAAAGCTGGTGATAAAGGTCGGTTCCCGCGTGAAACTGTTGAAGGGAAAGCAACTCGGCGTGGTGGAAGACATCCAGGGCAACAAAGCCAAAGTGATGTTCGGCAACCTAAAGACAATCGCCAGCCTGGAAAATCTGGAGGCGGTGGATTGAAAAGGCGAAAGTTAAAAGTTAAAAGGCGAAAGGTTTTCCCTTTTCCCTCGCGCAAGCGCAAGCGGGTGCAGCGGATACCCCGGAAAACAGAGTGAGTGTGGGCGTGAGAGCGAGAGGGAAGAGCGTGTGTAAGTGAGCGTGAGTGGGGGAGCGAGCTCTGTTTGAGGAGTAGCAGCGAAAGACGCGGTGCCCGGCGATGCAGCACCAATACACCGTGAGGCTCAGCGAGGCAGGCGCCCATAACCCACACAATTGAGAGTAACCAAGCCCTCAACTGCTTTTCGGCATTAGCTCAGACTTATGCTTTTATTAATTGCTGCGGATGAGGGTTACGACGCCTTTTTTCTCAAAGGCCACGTCTTTGATGTCGGTGCCGGTGATCATGTAAAAGTACGTGCCGTCGGTCATGTCGTTGTCTTCCAAAGCGCCATTCCAGCCATTGCTTACCTCATTCCACTCGAAAAGAAGCTTGCCCCAACGGTTGAAAACCCGGCCATTAAAGGTTTTTACCGCATTGTGCTTCACTTGAAAAAGATCGTTGATGCCGTCGCCATTGGGTGAAAACACGTTGGGAACCACCAAAACAAGCTGGTCGCTCAAGACTTTGATAACCTGGCTGGTGGTATCGGTACAACCGCTCGAATTGGTGCATGCAAGCTGCAAAACGTAGGTTCCGCTGTCGCTAAAAACGAGGGTTCCCGGCGCGCTGAAGTCGGTTAATACAGAATCGTTCAAAGTCCAAACGCAGGTTTCGGCATTGAGGCTGTTGGAGGTCACTTCTACAGGCAAAACGGTGTAACCTGAGTCCTGGCTGAGGCTAAATTCAGCTACAACGGGCAATCCGGTAATTTCTAGGGTATCGCTGGCCGTGTTGCAAAGTCCTGTGCGGCTGAGAATGTATGTGCCGGCCTCGTTTACCTGGATACTGTTGCTTTGAGCGCCTGTGTTCCAAGTGTTTAGCGTCGACTCGGAAGATTCGAGGCTGAGTGGACCGCCTTCGCAGAGTGAAGTTCCGTTGAGTGGAAGAATTTGCGCGGTAATTAAATCGTTACGCTGCAGCTCTACAACGATCGGAGCGCTTTCGCAGGATCCTTCAGTAGCCGTTACGTAGAACTCGCCCTCTTCAACCGTAGGTGTGTAGGTGTTTCCACTGCCCAATTCAACATTGAGCGTGCTGTTCGAGTACCAGGTAAGGTTACTGCCGCTGGCGCTGAGGCTTGGAATGGGCTCGCCTTCGCAGTACACCACAAATGTATCGGCGGTAGGAATGGCAACCACAGAGAACTCTACACTCACTGGAACACTGTCGGAGCTGCAGCCTTCGGCCGTTTGGTTTACCCAAAAGGTGGCGTTTTGGTTGGCGGGTGGACTAAACGTATTGCCGGTGTTGAGCAGTTGATTGAGGGCATTGTCGGCAAACCAATTCGTTGTCGCCCCAGGATCGGCTTGGGCACTGAGGGGTGTTGGCGTTTCGCCATTGCAAAACACGGTTTGCCCGGTTACGATTGGTGTAGCCAGATTTATGATTTGAAAAGTCTGACTTTCAGTATCGGTACAAACACCGCTGCCAACCGTGTAGGTAACGGTAACGTCGCCATTGAAACCGCTAACATTGATTACCCCATTAAAAACTCCGGGGCCCGACCATGTTCCGCCGGGCGTGCCGGTAACCAGACTGTTGAGCGCAAGGGTACCAACAGTACCGCATACAATTTCGGGGTTGGTAAAGCTGGCATCTACGTTTGGACTTACGGTAAACGTTTGGGTTACCGAGGCTGTTCCCGGATTGCAATCGTTGGTTGGATCAACTGTGTAAGTTATACTCACCTGACCGCTCACCTGAGAAGGGTTGAAGGTAGAACCGGTAATGCCCGGACCTGTCCATGTTCCACCTGAAGTGCCCGTTACAAGGTTGTTGAGGTTAATTGGAGCGTTGGTCTGACAAAGCGGACCGGGGTTCGTCCATTCGGCCGAGAAAGGCTCAAATGGGGCCTGACAGCCGGTATTGCCGTAGGTAGGAGTTCCATCGGGCGTGTAGTCTACAAATGCACCATTCTGATCTCCTTGGACACCGGCAGTTGTTACCAAGTTACCACGGATATAGGTTACCTCTTCATAACAAGGGTTTGCTCCATTAATTTGTATGCGTAAAGTTTGTTCTTGCGGAGTGGCTATTGCATTGTAATTCAAAAAGTGCCCACCGGTCTGGCCAGAATGTTGTTGATAAATCACAAAAAGGGTGTCGGTAAGATTGGCAAATGAATTAAGCGCAGCCGAAACCTCGAAACTGGTAATGGCCAATACACGGGCATTCGCCGGTATTACCCCTTGGGGAGGCTCTTGCAAAAAGCCACAAATGTTGGAGATGGTAGAATTAAGTTCAACCGTTTTATTAGCGGTTTGGGCATTTTGAACAAAGCCACCGAAAACCAGTTGAGGATTTACGTCGACCGATGGCCAACCATTGACAATTTGAATTTCAGTGATATTGATTGGATTGGCTCCCACCCGGAAACGGAACATTTCATTAAGCCCTTCTGGACTGCTAAGGTCATCGCAGGAATTGGCAAGTATGGTTTCAACTTCAATACAATTCTGCGCTTTTCCAGTTATTGCTGCAAAATGGAAAACAAAAAAGACGAGGAATAGGCCGATTGGAAAATGTTTCATCCACATAATGATTGATGAAGCAAGATAAACATTGCACCGAATAAATTTACAGGTGATTTAATTTTCAAAAATCAAAAAGTGCGCACCTTCCGGTGGAAGCGCTTCGAGGCTATGGCTCAGCCATTCAGCACCAAAGCGTTTGAACACATCCGGAAGCATCCAAACCCGCTCCTGTAAACTGCCCGAAGGGTAAAGCTCAGCCCACAAAAGTTCGAGTTGACGCATTTTATCGCTCTCCTTGCGGCGGTATTCCCTGAACAGCTTCTCCGAAAAGCCCTCTACCTGCTTGTTCAGTCGCACGCCCAAGGCTTTTGCCGATTGCACCGTGGGCGCATTCAGCTTTTGGGCTTTGGCCTCAAGCGCCGCAAGCAATTGCTGCAACTGCATCTTCTCGTGTTGCAAACTTAAATCGTCGGCTGAGTGCGCCTCCACCCAAATCCGTTTTACCGCGTCGAGCTTCTTCAGCACATCGGAGGGCTCAATCCCACTGTTTTCGCGACGGTGCGTGTTTGTAGCATCCAGCCAAAGGGCCGAATTGCGCAACAATAAAACAGGGTAAGGAATTCCATGCGCTTCAAAAATGCCCTTCATTTCCAACCAGTACGCTACCTCTGCAGCACCTCCAAAGTAGGCCAGGTTAGGCAGAATGCACTCCTGATAAACGGGGCGCATCATCACATTCGGTGAAAAACACTCCGGGCTTCGGCGAATCGCATCGCGGATCTCCTCCGCTGTCCAGCGAAACCTGCCATCAACAGTCTGAAAACCACTTTCACCCCGTTCAATCCGCTCACGATAGTGCTCGGCGAGGTAGAAAAAGTTGATTTCTCGCCCTTCCACCTGAACCGAAAAATGCTCATGTAAATATCCAATCGCCGCTCTGCTTTCACGATAGCTTGTCTGCTCCAGAATGTCTTTTTCTATGTGCTTGGCAAACAAGGCCTTCAGGCGAGCATCGTCGGGGTCGAGCACCAAAAGCCCAAACGCGCTAAAAAGACGAATGGCCAGCTTTTGTGTTGCACGCGCCAATGTTGGCTCTGCATAAGCCTCATCAATAGCCTGTTGAAGCACTTGCAGATCGGCGTTTTTATCAATATACCCACGAACAGCCTCCAAAACAGGCTCAAGTCCTTGCGTGCTCAATCGCCCGGCTGCACCTTGCCCGGTTGTGTTCCACGTTGAGGTGTTTTGCCCCAAATGAACATGGTTAATCTCCTCAATATCATGATCTTCAGAGGCTAGCCAAAATACAGGCACAAAATTCAAATGGGGCCTTTCCTGCTTTAAAACCTTGCACAACCGAATCGCCGACAAGATCTTTAGCGTAGTATACATCGGCCCGAGCAGCAGCCCACACTGTTGCCCGGTTGTAACAGTAAATGTATTTGCCAAGCGCAGTAAGACAATGTTTTGCAAGGCCTCTTCTGTTGCCAGGCCCAGCTGGCGGTACTGCTCCTCAAGCACAGCAGCAAGGGTTTCGCGGTGCGACAGCTGGAAGTTTTGCCTCCGCTCAATTTGCCGGAGTACGCCATCCACCGAAGGTGCTTCTCCATACAAATGCTCCAATTCGGGCGCCTCATTCAAATAGGCCTTCACGAGGGCATTTAGCGGTCCTTGAACCGCCGGTATGGCATAACATCGCGATTTCATTGAGGCAAAGGTGCAAAAAAACCTATCAGTCCAACGGGAATTCCCTGCGCGCTTCGCAATTCTATTTGGGCGCATGCCTCGCTGTGCCTTTGGGTACGCTTCAGCTGCATCGCCGGGCACCGCGTGTTTCGCTCCTACTCCTCAAACAGAGCTCGCTCCCCCGCTCACGCTCTCACTCCCACACTCACTCTGTTTTCCGGGGTATCCGCTTCACCCGCTTGCGCTACGCTTCGCGAGTTCGATGGAAAGGAGCAAAACCAATCCAAATTGTTATTCGAAATTATACCCCGAAGCCCTACCTATACCATGCAATTCGACCAGCCCACATTCCTCTATATTTGTATTCAGCTATTCTTTAACAGATTGAGTTCTCAACACCATGAATGCAACTAAGTATACATTTAATGTTTCTCAAACCTTAACACGAATATTCATCATTCTTCTCTCAATTTGCTTATCGGCGCCCATCTTTGCTCAGAAAGAGAAGAAGATTCCGAGCCGCTTCAAAAAGGGTTTCATTGTAAAACAAACCGGCGACACACTTTTTGGCCATGTCAATTACAACGATATTCTGTACATCCGATTCATGGATCAAAACGGGAAAAAGAAAACGTATACTGCCGCGAAGATCCGCGGTTTTGGAGATCTTGAGCAAAGTCGATTCATGGAATCGCATTTCATGGCCCATAAAGACGCATCCTATTTTTTCGAGCGAGTCGTTTCAGGAAAATATCCCTTGCTTTTCAGTTTTGAAAACGCATCCTCACAAGCACCTGCCATAGGTGTAAGTGGTCTATTAGTGGGTGTAATGGATGGTTTGATTTCAAGCAAGTATATTTCACCATTTTACTTCGTCAAAGACGGTCAACTCCGCGTATTACCGGCTAATGCTGATAGATTCCAGGCGACTATGCTGGAGCACTTCTCAGAGGTGGATTACATTATCGCAATTAAAGATTCCCCAGAATTCAAGTTCAACAACGTAGTGAGTATATTTCAATACATGAACCCTAGATAGGGCTTACTGAAAAACACTCAATAGTTTTATTGATAACACTTTAGCCTCTGTTTGAATTAGACCTAATGCAAGAGTTTTTAGTCGAGCTTTTGAAAATCCATGCACGCTTAAATTCATGAAGTTCAATTTTTCGTTAGCCAGAAATAATGCATCTGCTTCGTTGCCCGCGGCTCGCAGTATTCAATATACAGCTTCGCCTTTCGCCTCGCATCTGCTGCATTTCTGACTTTTTCAGTAAGCCCTCCTTAATCTTTAGAAGATGCAGGTTAACATTTGAATGCGCGACACTGATGTAAATGGTGAGAAGTATAAATCCCAATGTTTCGGGAAAGAACGAAGTACGCTGCGCTTCGCGAGTAGAAAGGTGAAAGTGGAAAGTCGAAAGGATTTAAAATAAAACCAAGCGGTCGAACCCGAAATCGATGTGCTCAAATGTCCCGATACGAAATACGCAATACGTTATACCTTCAATATTTCACCGCAGACCCTACTTCAGCACATGCCCGTACAAATCAAACTCCTCAGCACGGTCGATGTGGATTTGAGCAAAGTCGCCAATGCGCAGGTAAGTCTCGCCATCGGCCTTTACCAGTACTTCATTGTCGACCTCGGGCGAGTCGAATTCGCTGCGGCCAATGAAATAGTCGCCTTCCTTACGATCTATCAACACCTTGAGGGTTTGTCCAACCTTTTTGGCATTCAGGCTGGCCGAAATGCCCTGCTGGAGTTCCATCACCTCTTCGGCGCGCTGCTGCTTCAGCTCGGCCGGAACATCGTCTTCCAACGTGTAGGCATGGGTGTTTTCTTCGTGACTGTATGTAAACACGCCGAGGCGCTCGAAACGCATCTGCTCCACCCATTCCAATACTTCGGCATGGTCGGCCTCACTTTCGCCGGGGTAACCCGAAATCAGGGTGGTTCGGATGGCTATTCCTGGAACTTTATCGCGAATGGTATTCACCAAATCGGTGGTTTTTTGGCGGGTGGTGCCACGGCGCATCGACTTCAGCATGCGATCGCTCACATGCTGCAATGGCATGTCGATGTAATTGCAAATGTTTTCCCGTTCATTCATCACATCCAGTACATCCATCGGGAAGCCGGTTGGGAAGGCATAATGCAGCCTGATCCACTCAATGCCGTTTACGTCCGACAAACGGCGCATCAACTCGGCCAGCTTACGGTCGCGGTATAAGTCTAAACCGTAATAAGTAGAGTCCTGGGCAATGAGTAAAAGTTCCTTGGTGCCTTGTTTGGCCAGACCTTCGGCTTGCTGCACGAGGGTTTCCATGGGAATGCTCACATGACTGCCGCGCATCAGCGGAATGGCACAAAATGAACAGGGACGGTCGCATCCTTCCGAAATTTTGAAGTAGGCATAGTGAGCAGGCGTGGTGAGTAAACGTTCACCCACCAGTTCGTGCTTATAATCGGCCTTGAGGGTTTTCAGCAGGCGGGGCAAATCGCGGGTGCCAAACCAGGCATCTACTTCGGGAATTTCTTTTTCGAGCTCAGGCTTGTAACGCTCGCTCAAACAGCCGGTTACGTAAACCTTTCCTACAAGTCCATCTTCCTTGGCATCTACATACCTCAAAATGGTATCGATGCTTTCCTGCTTGGCATTTTCAATGAAACCGCAGGTATTGATGATTACAATCTCCGAATCATCTTTGGTCGACTCATGTTCGACTTCAAAGCGGTTGGCTTTCAACTGGCCCATCAGCACTTCCGAATCGTATAAATTCTTAGAGCAACCGAGGGTTACCACATTCACTTTGTTCTTTTTGAGGGTTTTGGTCTTCATCCCGTCGGCACTTAATCTTTAAACAGCGAATCCACGAATTCTACTTTGTTAAACAACTGGAGGTCGGTCATTTTCTCTCCCAAACCAATGTATTTCACCGGAATCTTAAATTGGTCTGAAATGCCAATCACCACACCACCTTTGGCTGTTCCGTCGAGCTTGGTGAGGGCGAGTGCATTCACATCGGTGGCTTGGGTAAACTGCCTACATTGCTCAATGGCGTTTTGTCCGGTTGAGGCATCGAGCACGAGCAGAATTTCATGAGGCGCGTCGGGGATGACCTTTTGCATCACCCTTTTAATTTTCGACAGCTCGTTCATCAGGTTTACCTTGTTATGCAATCGGCCAGCGGTGTCGATGATCACCACATCAGCGCGCTCATTTTTCCCTTTCAACACTGCGTCGTAGGCTACGGCGGCCGGGTCGGCATTCATGCCATGTTGCACGAGCGGAACACCAACACGCTCCGACCAGATTTTAATTTGATCTACAGCAGCAGCCCTGAAAGTATCGGCGGCACCTAAAACCACCGATTTCCCGGCCAGTTTATACTGATGTGCCAGTTTAGCAATGGTGGTGGTTTTGCCAACGCCATTTACCCCAACTACCATGATTACGTAAGGGCGGTCGTTGAAAGGCGTGCTGAAATCCTGCTGGTCGGCACTGCGGTTCTCTTCAAGTAGCGAAGCGATTTCGGTGCGGAGAATCCCGTTTAGTTCAGAGGTTCCTACGTATTTATCGCGCGATACCCTTTCCTGAATTCGTGCTACCACTTTAAGGGTGGTTTCAACGCCTACGTCGGCTCCAATGAGAATTTCCTCAAGGTTGTCGAGTACTTCATCATCGACTTTTGATTTGCCGAGGATGGCCTTGGTGAGTTTCGAGAAGAAGTTCTCTTTGGTTTTCGCGAGGCCCTGGTCGAGGGTTTCCTTTTTTTCGCGGGAGAAAAAGCTAAATAATCCCATGCCTAAAGGTAATGATTAGTAGCAAAAAAAGCTCCTTCCCAGCAGGGAAGAAGCTTGTAAATGTTTTGGGGCGACAAGGACTTATTTCTCGTTCAGGAAATCTTTCACGTGGTCGTTGTGTACCACTTCTTCCTTGAACACGTAAGCACCTGTTTTTGGCGATTTTACCATTTTAATCACCTTGGTGAACGATTTACCGGCACCAGTCTTCAGGGTCGCAACTACTTTCTTAGCCATGACAAAATGTTATTTAATTTCTTTGTGAACGGTTACGCGCTTCAAAATAGGATTGTATTTCTTCAGCTCGATGCGCTCAGAAGTGTTTTTCTTGTTTTTTGTGGTGATGTAACGGCTTGTGCCAGGAACACCACTGTTCTTGTGCTCTGTGCACTCTAAAATCACCTGTACTCGGTTGCCTTTCTTAGCCATAGCGAATGGACTTTCTGTTTTAAGGGCTGCAAATATACGTAAACCATTTTCCTCTGCAACACAAATGTGAAAATTTTGTGGGGATGGCTTTGGGGTTATTGAGGGAAACGATCCTTGAAAAGGCAAAATGAAGTAAACGGTTGCAATTTTCAGGGTTTCCGAAATACTTAAAACTTCCAACACCATGCGCTGAAAAAATCAACGCCAGCGGGTGCAGCGGATAGCCCGCAGGAACAGCAGAGCCGCCAAACATGGCGGCTCTGCTGTGACGAGGACTATGAGCAAAACACGCGGTGCCCGGCGATGCAGCCTCAATGTACCGTGAGGCTCAGCGAGGCAGGCGCCCAAACAAAAAAGGCAGCACCCGGAAATGGAAACTGCCTTTTCATGTGAAGCCTTATTAATCAAGCTTTGTGGGCGGGTAAGATGTTGGTTTTTACTTCGCCGAAGCCGATGCGAACCTCCGCATTTTGGCAGTAGGCACGCATGATTACTGTGTCGTGGTCGTTAATGAATTTGCGCTCGGTATTGTCGGGCATTTTTAGGGGCTCGGTGCCTCTCCAGGTGAGCTCGAGCATAGAGCCGAAGCTGTCTTTTATAGGCCCGCTGATGGTGCCGCTCGCATAGAGGTCGCCCACTTGTATGTTGCAGCCGTTTGAGGCGTGGTGACTGAGCTGCTGAACCATGTTCCAATACATGTACTTGAAGTTGGAATGGCAGATGCGCGCCGGATTGAAGCGTGGCGACTCAATGAGCACTTCGAGGGCAATATCGTAGTTCTGATCGCCCTTGAACTGCAGATAGGGCAGGGGTTTGGGCTCCTGCTCAGGTCCGGGCACACGAAAGGGCTGCAAAGCATCGAGGTTGACCACCCAGGCCGAAATGGAGGAGGCGAAGTTCTTGGCCAAAAAGGGCCCAAGCGGCACGTACTCCCAGCTTTGCATATCGCGCGCACTCCAGTCGTTAAACACCACCATTCCAAAGATGTAATCTTCGGCTTCATCGATGGGTATAGGCTCGCCCAGTTCGTTGCTGCGACAGGTTACAAAGGCCATTTCGAGCTCAAAATCGAGCTGCTTGCTGGGGCCGAAGACGGGTGCATCCTGGTCGGCAGCCTTGGTCTGCCCCAACGGTCTACGCACCGGTGTGCCGCTCAGTACAATCGACGATGCCCTGCCGTGGTAACCGATGGGTATGTGTTTCCAGTTGGGCAGGAGGGCATTGGCCGGATCGCGAAACATGCTGCCCACATTGGTAGCGTGCTCTTTTGAGGAGTAAAAATCGGTGTAATTGCCAATGCGCACGGGCATGCTCATGCTTACGGTGTTGATGGGCAAGAGCACGCGTTCGCGGAGATCGACGTCTTTACGGAGCTCGTCGTGCCGATCGTCGAGCAGCCTGCTGAGGCGGTTGCGTAAATCGCGCATGGCCTCACGCCCCATTCCAATGCAATCGTTGATAAACTCATTGTCGAACACGGCATCCGGATAATCGACGCCAAGCAGGCCGCTTTTATTGAGTTCCAAAAGATCGACAACATAATCGCCAATTCTGCTGGCAACACGGTGCCGGTCGTTATAGACAATAACGCCGAGCGGCAGGTTCTGAATGGGAAAATCGGAGCCTTCGGGCACTGGAACCCACGACCGGAGTTTGGGGTCGTTTGCGCGAATTACGGCTTGGTGAGGCATAGCGTGTTCGATTGGGTAGAATTAGGCGAAAAGAGGATACTCCTCCATCATTTTGTTGATTTTCTTCTTCAGCGCGCCCAGTTTCTTTTCATCAGCGGCATGCTGGATGGCGTAATCAATCCAATCCACAATCTGCGGCATGTCTGCAGATTTTAGTCCACGCGTGGTGATGGCTGCCGTACCTACGCGAATACCGGAAGTGGTAAAGGGCGATTTGTCATCAAAAGGCACCATGTTTTTATTCACGGTAATGTCGGCTTTCCCCAGCGCGATTTCGGCTTCTTTCCCAGTGATGCTTTTCGAGCGCAAATCGATGAGCATGAGGTGATTGTCGGTGCCTCCTGAAATAATGTGATAGCCTTTCTTCACAAACGCTTTGGCCATGGCTTGGGCGTTTTCGCGCACTTGCACGATGTACTGCATATACTTGTCGCTGAGCGCCTCGTGGAAGGCCACGGCTTTAGCGGCAATGATGTGCTCGAGCGGTCCGCCTTGTGTTCCCGGAAACACGGCAGAGTCGAGAACAGCCGACATTTGGCGCAGTTCGCCTTTCGGGGTTTTGAGGCCGAAGGGGTTTTCGAAATCCTTACCCATCATGATAATCCCTCCACGCGGACCGCGCAAGGTTTTGTGTGTGGTAGAGGTAACGATGTGGCAGTGCTGAATAGGGTCGTTGAGGAGCCCTTTGGCAATGAGGCCTGATGGGTGCGAAATATCGGCCAGCAAGATGGCTTTATGCTGGTCGGCAATGGCGCGGAGTCGGGCATAATCCCAGTCGCGGCTGTAAGCCGATGCCCCGCAAATGATCATTTTGGGTTTTTCTTTCTTGGCCGTGGCTTCTACCTTGTCCCAATCGATAAGGCCGGTTTCTTTTTCAACGCCGTAAAACGAGGGCTGGTAGAGCTTACCGCTAAAGTTTACAGGCGAACCGTGGGTGAGGTGGCCACCGTGACTAAGGTCGAAGCCGAGAATTTTGTCGCCCGGATTTAGGCAGGCAAGCATCACCGCAGCGTTGGCTTGAGCACCTGAGTGCGGCTGTACGTTTGCCCATTCGGCGTTAAACAGGGTTTTTAGGCGGTTGATGGCAATATTTTCAATTTCATCCACCCATTGGCAGCCTCCATAGTAGCGTTTACCCGGAAGACCCTCAGCGTATTTGTTGGTAAGCACCGATCCGGCGGCTTTCATCACCTGATTGCTTACGTAGTTTTCGGAGGCGATAAGCTCAATACCTTCGGTTTGGCGGGTTAGCTCCTCGTTGATGAGTTCAAAAACAACTTTGTCTTTTTTCATGGGTTTTGGGTGAATAGGGTGGAGGCTCAGGCGAGCGCGAAAAGGTTTTTCATGAGGCTATCGAAGATGCGTCGACCGTCGGTATTGCCAAGTTCGGCATCTGCCGTTCTCTCGGGGTGAGGCATCATTCCGAACACGTTTTTGGTGGTGTTGCAAATCCCGGCAATGTCTTCTGATGCGCCATTTGGATTGGCTGGATGTCCTTGTGCATCGGTGTAGCGGAAAAGCACCTGTTCGTTTTGGTTCAGCGTAGCGAGGGTTTGGGCATCGGCATAAAATCGACCTTCGCCGTGGGCAATCGGGATGCACAAGGCCTGGTCGGGACTCAATGAAGCAGTAATGGCCGAGGCTGTAGTTTGGGGTTTGATGTAAACATTTTTACAAATAAACCTGTGGTTGTTGTTGTGCAGCAGGGCTCCGGGAAGAAGGCCGGATTCACACAAAATCTGAAACCCGTTGCAAACGCCCAGCACGTAACCACCGCGGTTGGCAAAGGCGATAACCTCAGTCATGATGGGTGAGAAACGGGCAATGGCTCCGGAGCGCAGATAGTCGCCGTAGGAGAAGCCACCCGGAAGCACAATGAGGTCGGCGTTGTTCAGGTTTTGGTCTTTGTGCCAAAGTTTGAAGACTTCCGCTTCGGGGTACACTGAGAGTGCATCGACCATATCCTGGTCGCAATTGGAGCCCGGAAATACGACAACACCGATTTTAATGGATTTCTGCATGGCTTAGAGTGTGTTGAATTGAAGAAAATACAGCACTTGGTTGTAAATCACGGCTGCGAGGAGCAAAATAAAGAGCAATTCAGACAAAATCTGATTGCGGAGTGAAATAAAATAGTTGGAAAACAAGACCGAAAGGGGTACGGCCAAAAACGACAGACCAATCATAGAGCGTTTGGTAGAGACCAGATAGCTCAGTGCCGCAAAGGCAAAAAACCAAACCAGCAAAATGAGGTATTTGCGGGTTTTTACTTTGGTGAAGGTGCTGATATCGAGGAAGAACTTTACCAGCGAGGCTATCAATAACAGGGCAAGGATGACCGCCAGCAATATATAGGTCTCGTTAAAAACGGTACTGAGGTTTACGCGGTAGAAGGGCTCCAGAATCGATTTGATGCTCGAAACCGACAGCATATCGAACCAATACAATCCTGTTGAGAAGACAAGAAAGGGCAAAAGAACTCCCAGCAAGCTGCTCAGCCACTCTTTCCAGTTGAACGGACGTAAAATGGTTAAGGATACCCAAATGAGCGGGAACAGAAAGAGTGCGGGCCAATAAAACAAGGCCGCAAGTCCAATGAAAAAGCCGGCATCAAAAACCGGAAAGGCCGCCGATTCGGAGTGGAAAAATCGAAAGAGCGTATGTAAAAAAAGGATTATAAAGGTATTGGCAAGAATAAGAGGACTAAATGAGAGCTGCTCCGGAAAGCAACTCATCACCACCACATACATGAGCGAGGGCAGGTTGGTGTTTTCGCGCAGCACGCTGTGGCGGTTGATGACCCATGTGAGGAAAAAGGCCTGACCAACAACCATCACTGCGGAGAGCACTGTTTGCAGAAGGGTAAGACCATTGAGGCTTCGAAGGAGATACAGAAACAGGGGGAAGGCATTTTCGGTATTGGCCACTTCCGGTTTGGGGAGGATAAACACCCACATCACCAACAATACCAAGGGTAGCATGAGCAGGTTGATGAAATGAGTGGTTCTGAAAAAACTGATAAACACGGAAGATGGCTGGCTGGAAAATGAAAATTCCTATTTTCGCAGCAAATTTATTCAATCATGAATTCTTTTTTCTACGCAATCGCCGACTTTTTTGAGCTTACTTTTAAGCTGATGCCTTCTATTGGTCCGGCCACCAATTTGCTTTTCATGGCTGTGATTACTTATTTCACCATTTACTGGATTGTGCAGATGAAGAAGAATCCAGATAAAGCCCGCCACTAAACTGCTCTTTAAACGTTTTTTCCACCCCGGCGTCAACCCGTCCGGGGTTTTTTGTTGGGTTCGTAACGATATCCACCACTGTATTGTGGACATTCCACGGGACTCCCGGCGAACGACCGATTTCTCCGCCTTATCTTTGCTGTACGTCCCAACATGTCCCAACTACGCGCCTACTTCATTGCTTTAGCCTTGCTACTCCTTTGTGCATGGCCATCGTTGGCGCAGGTAACACGGGTAAAGGGTTTGGTTGTGGATGGCCGCACGGGCGAACCTTTGGCTTTCGTAAACCTCATGTTCAAAGGCACCCAGGTAGGCGGCCATTCCGATCTCAATGGGCAATTCGACCTGAACATTCACAAGCCCATCGACACGCTCCTGGTAAGCTACCTCGGTTACAAACCGCAACGTATTGCCATCCAGCGTTTTAAGCTGACAGAATTAAAAATAAAAATGCAGAGCGCTGAAAATGTGCTCAATGCCGTGGAAATTTTGCCGGGCGAAAATCCGGCCCACCGCATCATGCGCAATGTGGTGGAGGCTAAGAAGGTTAACGACCCGGTGAATGTGGAGGCCTATCAATACCGGATGTACAACAAGATTGAATTCGACCTGAACAACTACGGCGACAAGCTCTCCAAGCGGCGTGCGTTGAAGCGGTTTCAATTCGTGTTCGACTATGCCGACACCACCGAAGAAGGCAAGGTGTTTCTGCCTATGGCCATCACCGAAAACACCTCTACCGTTACTTACCGACGTGAGCCACCTGGCAAGCAGGAAGTGATTTTGGGCAGCCGTATTTCGGGACTCAAAAACGCCTCCGTTTCGCAGTTTCTGGGCGACATGTATCAGAATATCAATATCTACGACAACTTCCTGCTCATCTTCAACCGCAGCTTTGTAAGCCCCGTAACCGATAATTTTTTGCGCTATTACAAATACTACCTCGTCGACAGCGTGTTTATTGAAGGCGAGCGCTGTTATAAACTGCTTTTCCTGCCCAAGCGCAAGCAAGACCTTACGTTTACCGGCGATTTGTTTATACACGATCAAACCTGGGCTGTAAAGCAGGTGAACATTCGCTTCAACGACCAGTCGAACATCAATTACATCAAGCAGTTTGATGTTTTTCAGCAGTACACCCGCGTGAACGGGAAAACATGGATGCTTGAAAAGGAGAAAACCATGGCCGATTTTGCCCCTTTCGAGCGTAACGACGGCATGGGCATGTATGGCCGGAAAACCACCATTTACAGTCATTTTAACTTAAACCCACCACTAAACGATAGCCTGTTTAAACCGGGAAAAGACATTGTGGTGGCTGATTCGGCTACCGAGTTAAGCGATGCTGCCTGGGACACGCTGCGTTCGGAAAGGTTAAGCAAAACCGAGAAAGACATCTACAAGATGGTCGATACGCTGGTTGAAATGCCGCGGATTGTGCAGATTAAAGATTTAGTGAAGATGTTGGCTACCGGTTACCTCAAATGGGACAAGTTTCTATTGGGGCAGTATTACACTTTTGTTTCGTGGAACGACATTGAAGGCATGCGCTACAAGCTGGGCGGCATAACCGACAACAGCTTCAGCAAGCGCCTTGAGCTGCGGGGCTGGCTGGCGTATGGAACCCAAGACAAACGCTTTAAGGTGAAGGCCGGCATGCGTTGGTTTCTGAATGCAAATAAAGAGCATCGCAACCTGTTAACCCTGAACTACAAGTCTGATTTGGAGCAACTCTCGCTTTCGGCCAACACCTTGCAGCTCGACAACATCATGACTTCCCTGTTTCGGCGCACCCGGCTCAAGTACGTAACCAATGTCGAAGAAATTCGGGGAACCTACGAATACGAGTATTTCCCCGGTTTACTTAACCGAATTACCGTATTTAACAGGCGGCTTACACCGTTGGGCGATTTTAGCTTCCCTCGTGAAATCGGCGGCACAACGCACTTCATTCCACACATTACGACCACCGAAGTTTCGCTGCACACCCGTTTTGCATGGCGCGAAAAATACCTTTCGGGCGAATTCGACAGGATGAGTGCAGGCACTCGTTATCCGGTACTCCAGCTCGATTTGAGTGCGGGAATTCCCAATTTAATGGGCTCAGAATTCAGTTATTACAAGGTTAAGCTTAGAATTAGCGATCGGTTTCGCATTCAGCCTTTAGGCTATACCGACTACCTGATTGATGTGGGTAAAACCTGGGGGCAGGCGCCGTATCTCTTTCTGGAGGTGCACCTGGGTTCTCAAACTTACGCCCTTGATCAGTTGGCCTTTAACATGATGAACATTTTTGAATTCGCCTCCGATCGATACGTTTATCTCTTTGTGGATCATCACTTTGAAGGGTTCTTCCTGAATAAAGTACCTTTGCTTCGCAAATTGAAATGGCGCGAGGTGCTCACCTTTAAAAGTGTAATTGGCGATATGAGTGCAGAAAACAGGGCTCAACTCATTTACCCTGATGGGCAGGATCCGAGGCTGCACAGGCCTTACCTTGAGTCGGGTGTGGCGATTGAGAATATTTTTAAGGTGGTGCGTGTGGATGCCTTGTGGCGGATGACCCATCTCGATCGTCCTTTAGCAAGGCCCTTTGGTTTGCGCGTTTCCATGGTTTTCCGATTCTGAAGTATGAAGCTATACACACAACATTTAATTAAGCGGTACAAGAAACGGGTTGTTGTAAACGACGTTTCGGTGGAGGTGAATCAGGGTGAAATTGTGGGTTTGCTAGGTCCGAATGGCGCCGGTAAAACCACCACCTTCTACATGACCGTCGGCTTGATTCGTCCCAACGAAGGGAAGATTTTTCTCGACAATCAGGAGATTACCCACTTGCCCATGTACCAGCGCGCCAAGCTCGGAATTGGGTATTTGGCCCAGGAGGCTTCGGTTTTTCGAAAGTTAAGTGTTGAGGATAATATTTTGGCGGTGTTGGAGATGACCAATCTCAAGCCCAAAGAGCAGGAAGCGCGCCTTGAAGCTTTGCTGGATGAATTTAGCTTACAAAAGATTCGCACCAATCGGGGCGATTTACTTTCGGGTGGAGAGCGCCGACGCACCGAAATCGCGCGAGCCCTGGCCTCCGATCCTAAGTTTATCCTGCTCGATGAGCCCTTTGCCGGTGTCGACCCCATTGCGGTGGAAGATATTCAAAGCATCGTGGCCAGCCTGAAACGGAAGAACATCGGCATTCTCATTACCGACCATAACGTACACGAAACCTTAAGCATCACCGACAGGGCTTACCTGCTGTTTGAAGGCCGCATACTGAAGGCCGGAACTGCCGAAGACTTGGCCAATGATGAAACGGTGCGTAAGGTATATCTCGGTAAAAACTTTGAGTTAAGGCCCAAAGCCGAAACAGAGTAGTGCTTATCTTCGCCCTCAAATTTTACCGCTATGAAGTTTATCGCCGAAATTGATGTGATGCCGCACAAAGCCTTACTGGATCCGCAGGGAAAAGCGGTTTCAGGCAGTATGAAGAACATTGGTCTGCCGCAGGTCGGAAATGTACGTATCGGAAAGCACATTCAATTGGAGGTTGAAGCCTCCGGCGAAGCTGAAGCCCGCGAAATGGTCGATAAGGCCTGCAAAGAGTTGTTGGCCAATCCGATTATGGAAGGCTACCACTTTTCGATCGCACCTTTGTCTTAGTGGCTTGGCTTTGAGCTGGCGGCGCTCACCAAAGAAACCATCAGGTAAACAACCATGATGAGGGCTAGTCCTGCGATTTGAAGCCACAGTAAAACGGGTAAACACCCCAACAAAAAAGTGTAACGCAACTCGTTGCCTTTCCAGCCTTTTTGCTTCAACTTGAGCGAAAACATGGGAAGTGGCGCCAACAACAGCATCGAAAACACCACAATCAGGCAAAAAACGATCAGTGGGCTGGCAACCAGATACCAAATGCCTTGGTCGATACCCTGAATGAGGCCTACCCAAAACAAGGCATGAGCGGGCGTGGGCAAGCCGATGAAATTTTCAGTTTGGCGAGTGTCGTGGTTGAACTTGGCCAAACGGTAAGCCGAGAATACGGCCGGTACCACCAATGCAGCAAGAGCCAGGCGTTCAAGCCCCAATTCTGTTTCTAGTCCCAACAGCCACAATTTACCTTCCCACACGGCGCTTTCGGGAGCAATAAGGCTGTATGCCAGAAAGCCCGGAAGCACTCCAAAGCTCACCACATCGGCCAGAGAGTCGAGGTCTTTACCGTGCGGATTGTTAATGCCCAAGGCCCGTGCGGCCATTCCATCGAAGAAATCGAGTAGGGCAGAGAGGAGGATCATCCATGTAGCCAACACTGGATTTCCCTGAACACAAAAAGCAATGCCAAGCACTCCGCAGGCCAAATTGCCAAGGGTAAGCAGGTCGGGAATGTTACGTCTTAGCATCGTTGAGATTTACCGGATTGTATTCTCGGGTTGGATTGTAATTCTTTTTGCGGCGAAGGAATTTCTTCTCGAGGTATTCGTGCGAAAATGCAGCAACTACAAACGTGGCGATAAGAGCAATAAGCGGTCTGATAAGAATTACCTGTACCAAGCTTTCCCCTTCACCTAAAAAGTTGCCGGTAGCATAAGCCACAACGATGCCGAGGGTCATGTAAACGTAGAGGCCATAACTTATTTTCCCGGGAAACTCCATGATTTTAAGTTTCGCCAGTTTCAATACTGAGTTGGAGGCGAAGTTTTGCTCGAACAGGAAATAGGCTAAGGTGGCCGCCAAAACGCAATGTTCAATACCCAATAGAATGTATTCCGGGAGCTCAGGTATTTGATTGAAGAGCTTGTTGCGCATCACCAAATAAATGAAGAAGCACAGGTAGGTAAATCCAACCGTTCGGCGGGTGTTTTCTTTGAGTTGCTGATAGCTTGGGTACTTGAAAAAGCTAATGTAGGCTACAAAGGCTCCTGCCACGAATTCGGGAATGAAACGCAAGACTGAAAACTGGTAGGAAGGATTGTCGCGGAAAAACCAGGTCGATAACGCGTAAAGTGCCAATAACAAGGCAAACAAGGTGCTTTCCTGGCGGCGAAAAAAGCGCATCAGGAATGGCCAAACGAGCAGGAACTGGACGGTCACGGCAATCGACCACATATTTCCGAGGGCTCCATGCATTGGATTCCAGGTTTCAGAATAGGAGTAATTGAAGCTGAAACTGAAATAGGAAAGTGGGTGAATTGCAGGCTCTTCTGCCGCCGGTATGCTTTTGTTGAGCAAAGGAAGGATGTAATTTCCGAGCAAAAAAGCGATAATATACAGGGGAATGATTCCAAGAATACGCCTCATAAAGAAACGTAACATGTTCATTTTCTTGTAGATAAACCGTTCTTCGAAAATACTCCAGGTGTTCAAAAAGCCTGTTAGTATAAACAGTAAACTGTATGAGGCAGATTGAAGATTGGCGGTAAATTGCCTCACATCAGAAAACAAAGTGGAAACCCTGATTTGCTGGTCGAACGAAATGATGGCGTGGGATGCAAAAATGCCCAGAAAGGCAAGGAACCGCATGGAGTTCACATTATCAAAATGTGATTTTCTAATGAGACGTTTCATTCCTTGGGTTTCCCTGCTCCGCGCTTTTTCAGTTGACTTGAATTTGCAAAGGAAAAAAAGATTCTTCCATTACAAAATATTCACCTTCGGAAAACGCTTAATAACCGTTTTTCAGTCAAACTATGCTACTCGCTCACACAACAATTTTTTCGTCGCACACTTTAATATATAGTATGCAAACACTTCGACGCACTTCGCTTATTTTATTCAGCTTCAGCTCCTTATTCCTGCAAGCACAGGTGGCTCCCAAATACAGCAATGAGTTTCTCTCCATTGGTGTTGGGGCTCGGGCACTAGGCATGTCGGGCGCCTTTACGGCCGCTGTTAACGACGTTACGGCCGGCTATTGGAATCCAGCCGCTTTGGTGGCCATGACCGACAAAACGCAGGTAGCCCTGATGCACTCAGAGTATTTTGCAGGAATCGCCAAGTACGACTATGGTGCTTTTGCTACAAAACTCGACGAAAAGTCGGCCATTGGTCTTTCGGTGGTTCGGTTTGGTATTGATGACATTCCGGACACTTCCGAGCTAATCGATGCCAACGGAAACATCAATTACGACCGCATCACTTCCTTTTCGGCTTCAGATCTCGCCTTCTTGCTTTCCTATTCCCGAAAGCTTGGCATTGAAGGCTTAAGTTTCGGAAGCAACGTGAAGATTGTAAATCGTCGCTTGGGTTCATTTGCCCGTTCCTGGGGCTTTGGTATCGATGCTGCGCTCCGTTACGAGAAAAATAACTGGCGCTTCGCGCTGATGGCCCGCGATGTGAGTACAACTTTTAACGCCTGGTCGTTTAACCTCACCCAAAGTCAGCGCGATGCCTTTATCGCCACCGGAAATGTAATCCCGGTGAACTCCACAGAAATCACACTTCCAACATTCAATCTGGGCGCCGCTCGCAAATTTGAGCTGGGTAAGAAGTTTTCACTCCTTGCCGCCGTTGAGCTTCAAAATACCACCGATGGTATGCGGAATACCCTTATCAGAGGCGGACGTATCTCCAGCAATCCGGCCGCGGGACTCGAAGCCGGCTTTAAAAACATTGTGTTTCTCCGCGCCGGTGCCGGTAATTTTCAAACCGTGCCAACGGCCGATGGCTCTACCCGGGAATTGTTGTTTCAACCCAACATAGGCGTTGGACTTCGACTCGGCCCCGTGAATGTTGATTATGCCTTTAGCGACATCGGCGACCAGAGCACTGCCCTTTATTCACATGTGTTCTCGCTTCGTTTCGACATCAATCCGAAAAAAGCCGCTGCCACCGACAAGGGCGCTGCCAAGTAAACTTAGAACATCACCACACTCATCACACACAAACCGCGTATGGTAACACGTTTACTCTCCGGACTATTTCTACTGATTTCATTTGGATTGCAGGCACAATCGCTGGGCAACGAATGGATCAACTACAGCCAGAAGTACTACAAGGTAAAAATCACCAACGATGGAGTTTACCGCATTTCGTGGACGGCTCTGTCGGCGGCAATTCCTGAGCTTAGTGGCACCGATCCACGCAACCTACAGATTTTTAACAGGGGCGAGGAGCAGTTCATCCACATCGAAGGCGAAAGCGATGGTATTTGGAACGATGGCGATTTTGTCGAGTTCTTTGGCCGCCGCAACGATGGCTGGCTCGATGCCCGACTGTATGCCAATCCTGCAACCGAACACAGCAACCCGTATTATTCGCTGTTTACCGATACAGCGGCGTATTTTATCACCTGGAACAACTCCCAAAACAACCGCCGCTACTTTAACGAGACCGATCAAAACTTCGGCAATTTCACGGCGGCTCCATACTTCATCAATGAGGTCATCTCGCAAAACACGGCAAATTACTACTTTGGGAAAACCGACTTCAACAACTCTACCGATCCTGAGTACACCGAAGGCGAAGGTTGGTCGGGACCGGTGTTTAGCGCGCCGCTGATGAACAACATCAGCCAACTTCCGAGTACCATGGCTGTAGGAACCGGCCCCCCTGCCGAATTGGTTATCACCTATAAAACCGTTTCCAATGCGGCCTGGTTTGGCGACCACCGCTACAAGGTGCGTTTGGGCAATATGCCACAGGTCGATACGACATTCGAAGGGCACGGAAGTCGCCGCTTTACCCTCACCATGCCATCCGCCCAATTGGGCGGCAACACCACGCCTTACCGCCTTACCTACGACGATACGACCAACAATGCCGGGGTTCCGGTCACCTCAAATTCGGTGTTTTCGAACTACCGTTGGCGCTATCCGCACAACTTTAACCTGGAGAACCGGAATTTCTTCCGCATGCTCATTCCGAACAACCCCAACGCCGAGAAGTATCTGCTGAGCATGACCAATATTGCCAATGCTGCGTCGGGCTTGCTGGTTTACGATTTAAGCAATGGAACCCGGATGATTCCTGTGCTCCAGAGCGGATTTCAACGCGCCCTGCTGCCCAATAGCAACGGCAACCTTCGCGAATGCTATGTAACCACCAATTCGCAGGTCGTTTCCATTGGCGAAGCAGCCATTCGTCCGGTGGAGTACATTGGCGCGCAGCCGGGCCGATTTAACAACCTCACCGAACTGCCTGGCGCCGAATTCATTATTGTTACCCACCGTTCGCTCGCCGCCGAAGCCGAAGCCTACAAGGCCTACCGAAACCAGCGCCATAGCACCGTTGTGGTGTTTGTGGATGAGCTTTATGATCAGTTTGCGTACGGAATCCAACAGCACCCTTTATCGATCCGCAACTTTAGCAGTGCGGCCATGGCCTTTTGGAGCACCCAACCGAAATACCTTTACTTATTGGGCAAGTCTATTTCGGCCCACCACCTGCGGAACAATGCCGAGGCCTGGAATCAATCGTTGGTACCCACCTTCGGTTTCCCTTCTTCCGATGCCTTGTTTACCGCCGGTTTGGGCAACAGCCTTCCTTATGAGCCGGCGCTGGCTACAGGCCGGATAGCCGCTAAAACCGGAGCCGATGTTATTGCCTACCTCAATAAAGTGCAAGAGTACGAAACTGCCACTCCCGAACTTTGGATGAAGCAGGTGCTGCACTTCGGCGGTGGTTCTTCGGCCGGCGAGCAGCAAACCTATCTCAACTACCTCAATACTTACGAACAAACCATCGAAGACACCCTTTTTGGCGGTACGGTTTACACCTATCAAAAAACCACGTCTGCCCCAATTGAGCAAAGCCAAAGTGCCATCATTACCAATTATATCAACAATGGTGTGTCGTTGATGACCTTTTTTGGTCATGCCACCGGTAGCGGTTTTGATGTGAGCATCGATGAGCCATCAGCGTACAGCAACCAGGGCAAATACCCATTCCTGATCGGAAATTCCTGTTACGCCGGCGATATTCACCAGCC
Source organism: Bacteroidota bacterium (assembly GCA_027483445.1). Lineage (GTDB taxonomy): Bacteria > Bacteroidota > Bacteroidia > M30B66 > M30B66 > CAMCXT01. The sequence continues at coordinate 25,010 of JAIXUS010000082.1, forward strand.
ACCGGGCTTGGGCTTTTCGAAAAGTGAAGAGTTTGTGCTAATTCCCAACCGTGGAACCATCGGTTTCATTGCCTCTGTGGCGCTGGGCATTCCGAACCAACTGCACACTTACACCGATTCGCTGTACCGCTTCTTTGGTCAGCGATACTACGGCGAGGCCATGGGCATGAACATGAAACGCGCCTGCAGAGCGGTGTACAACAACGACCCCTTCCGCAAGGCCGTAATTCTCGAAACCACCCTGCATGGCGACCCTGCGGTGGTGCTCAATGCACACCCAAAACCGGATTACCGAACCTCTTTGCAAAATGTGTTTTTTGATCCTTCTGATGTAACCACCGAGTTGGATTCCTTTGCCATCAACATAAAAATCGAAAATGTGGGAAGAGCCATTCAGGAGCCACTGGTGGTTGAGATTGTGCGTAATTTCCCGAATTCAGGACTCAGCACAACCTACAGCAAGGTGCTTTCTAACGTGTTTTATGAGAAAACGTTGAGTTTTAAATTGCCTACCACCGACTTGGTGAAGGGTGGAGTTGGCATCAACACCTTTAGCATTCGCATTGATCCACTCAACCAATTCGACGAATTGAGTGAGGTGAACAACAACATCACCGCTACGCTAATTATTCGTTCGGCGGAGGTAATTCCGGTTTGGCCTTATGAGTTTTCGCTTGTACCTGAAAACACGGTAACCCTTAAAGCTTCTACAGGAGATCCATTTGCCCCGGTGCGCAACTACGTATTCGAAATGGATACAACCGACCTCTTTAACAGCCCGGCCAAAATTACCACAACCATTGCCCATGCCGGAGGAGTCATCAATTGGACGCCTTCTATCAGCTTGCAAGACAGCATGGTGTATTTCTGGCGTGTTTCGCCCGATTCGCTGCCCGGCGGTGGTTGGAAATGGAAAGAAAGCTCTTTTCAGCATATTCCCGGCAAGCGGGGATGGGCTCAGGATCACTTCTTCCAGTTCAAGAAAAACACCTTTAACCAAATCGATTACCTCCGCGATAGCCGACTGTTCGACTTCGTAGTGAATGCCAAGGCGCTTACCTGTTTTGCCTTCGGATGGCCTCAGTTTCCCAATAACATCGACGAACTGTGGAATACCTCCTATAAAATTGATGCAGAGGTTTGGGCTGATGCCGGTTGTAGCCTTGATGGCGCCATGTACATTGCTGTAATCGACTCGGTGGAACTTCTGCCCTGGCTTTCTCCACAAAATTGTTGGGACCAAGGGAATCAGTTTGGGCAGTTCAATAGCAATTGCCAATGCAAGAACGGCAGCCGAATGGCCAATTTCGTCTTCCGAAACGAGAATAGCACCACCGAAATGGCAGCCATGCGCGACATGATTAACGCCGTGCCTAATGGGAACTACATATTGGCATACACGTGGATTTATGGCAAGTTCCAAACCTGGGACGAGTCGGTTTACCAGGCCTTTGAAAACATCGGTGCCGACAGTGTACGCTACCTGCCCAACGAATACCCATACATTTTCTTTGTTAAGAAAGGTCATCCGGAAACGGCCATAGAATTAATCGCCGACTCGGCCAACGGAAATCTCGTGCTCAATGCACAGATGTTTAACTCGTGGATTAGCGGCGATTTTAGCTCAACCCTCATTGGTCCGGGCACTGGTTGGGACACCCTCAGCTGGAAGGCCAAAGGCTTCGACAACCCCGACGACAGCATTCGCATTCAAGTGAAAGGAATGAGGGCAAACGGCATTGAAGATGTGATTCTTGAAGCCGTTGGTGGTCCTCAGGGCGAAGTGAATTTGGCGCCTTCTATTGGTGCCAACGAATATGTTTATTTGAAGCTCAACGCCTTCATGCGCGATGATTCGTTGCGCACACCGGTTCAGCTCGACCGCTGGCAGGTAACATTCGATCCGGTTCCCGAAGCGGCCTTGAACCCTGTTGCCGGACTTTATTTGTACAACGACACCCTGCAGCAAGGCGATAGCCTGAAGCTGGCCATTGCCATCCAAAACATCAGTGCTTACAACATGGACAGTATGTTGGTGGCGTATTGGGTGATGGACGCCGACCGAAATATTTTTCCGGTGAACTATGCCCGCCAAAAGCCCCTGGCTGCCGGCGAAGTACTGTTCGACACCGTTTCGGTTTCAACCTTGCCTTATTCAGGATTGAACTCGATTTGGGTGGAAGCCAATCCCAACCAGGATCAGCCCGAACAGTTCCGATTTAACAATATTGGGTCGTTGAATTTCTTCGTAACCGGCGACAATGTGAATCCATTGCTGGATGTGACTTTCGACGGCGTTCATATTCTCAACGGCGATATTGTTTCGCCACGGCCTGAGATTTTAGTGCAGCTGCGCGACGAGAATCCATACCTCGCACTCGACGATACCAGTGCTTTCCAGCTATTCATCAAGCGCCCCGGTCAGAATGCCGCCATGCCGGTGTATTTCAATGGTACGCCTGAGCTCATTTTCATTCCTGGAAGCACATCATCGAACAAGGCACGTCTGGAGTACCGTCCGAACTTTACCGATGACGGAATTTACGAGATGGTGGTGAAGGCCAAAGACCGCTCCAGCAATGCTTCGGGTTCTATTCAGTACAGCATTCGTTTTGAGGTGGTAAACAAATCAACGATCACGAATATTCTCAACTACCCCAACCCCTTCAGCACCCGAACGCAATTTGTGTTTACCCTCACCGGTTCGCAGGTTCCGGATGATTTTCGCATCCAAATCATGACCATTACCGGTCGCGTGGTGAGAACCATTCGCGCGGAGGAGCTTGGACCAATTCGCATTGGCCGGAACATTACGGAGTTTGCCTGGGACGGCCGCGATGAGTTTGGCGACCAGTTGGCCAACGGTACTTATTTGTATCGGGTTTGGACATCGATCGACGGTCAGGACATTGAGCGACGCAGCACCTCGGCAGATTCATACTTCGAACGCGGCTTTGGTAAGATGGTTCTGATGCGCTAGTCTTAGCATGAGTAGCTGAAAATGAACAAGATGCATTGACGGCTGAATAGAATTTGCAGAATTATCTTGCACTCCAGCTTTTTGCTTGTGCTAATATTCACAGAATCAAAAGGATGAAATTTCTCGAATCGGGCAATTTCATCCTTTTCGATTTTATGCGTGCATAGAATGGTGAATTTGGGGCGTAGGAATGAACAGGAGCAAGGGCCTGATTTTGGGCGATTTTACTGAGTTATCAACACATTGCAGCAATGGCGCGGCATTGGGCCGTGGATTCTTTTTGTAAGGAAGGCCCTGTGAATGGCTATCGCTGCAAAATCAAGGCTTTAACTTTGTTGCCGGATACTTAAGTGAAATTCCCTCTATGAAAAGAATCATCTTGTTAGCGCTTCCGGCCCTGTTGTTTACAGCCTGCCAAAGCGACCAGCCCAACCCTGAGCTCGAAAAGCTAAAGGCCGAAAAGGAGGCCATCGCCCGTGAAGCGGCGACCAAAGACTCAACCATTAATTCCTTCATGGAGTCGCTCAATGAAATTGAAGACAATCTCCGTGAGGTAAAGCAGCGTCAAGGAAACATTTCTTCTTCGGCCGCTAAAGGCAGTGCCGAATTGCAAGGAAACGCCAAAGACCGCATCAACGAAGACATCAACTTCATTAACGAGTTGATGGAAGAGAACAAGAGTAAAATTGCCTCTCTTCAGTCGAAGTTGAAGAAGTCGAACCTTAAAATTGCTGAGTTCGAAAAGATGATTGAGCGCATGACTCAACAGCTTGCCGAGAAAGATCAGGAAATCTCCACCTTGAAGGAGCAGTTGGCGGCCATGAATATTCAGATTACTGAACTCAATACCGCTGTTGATAACCTCAAGTCGGAGTCGGCCAGCAAGACCCAAACCATCGAGCAACAAACCCAGCAGATGAATACGGCTTACTACTGCGTGGGCACCTACAAGGAACTTCGCGACAACCGCGTAGTAAACAAAGAAGGTGGTTTCCTGGGCCTCGGTAAGAAGAAAATCCTCAAGTCTGATTTTAACCAGGATTACTTCACCCAAATCGATGTTACCAAGGTAACCAGCATTCCAATCAATGCGAAAGATGCCAAGGTAATTACCACGCATCCAACTTCGTCGTACAAACTCGAAATGGATGGTAAGAAGAAGGCCAAAAGTCTGACCATCACCAATCCAACACAATTCTGGAAATCGAGCAAGTACCTCGTGATTACAGTCGACAAATAAGCATTTTCACACATCAACACACGAAGGCCGAACGGGAAACTGTTCGGCTTTTTTTATGCTTACTTCCCAAGGTGAGGAATCGGCTCCGATTACCGTAGCCTGGTTAATACACTGCGTTGAACCTGCTGGATCGGAAAAGCCAATACTTCCGGCGATTCCTCATTCCCTTTTCCTGAGGTGCTTCCGGGCTTTGTACTACCGCTAATTACCTCAAAATAGAGCGTATCACCATCGAGTGTGTAGCAGGTGCTCAACAGGTTGTTCATCACTTCGAATCTGCTGTAAATGCTTTTACCGATGAGCGTCATGGGCAGAACAATGCCATTGCCTTCGTCGGTTTCATAAGCGCCCTTCGACTCGTCTTTGGCTTTCAGATAGTATTTCTTTTCTACCGGCATACTTCCTTTGTACTTCGTGAGCCACAGCCAAACACCCGGTGTGTCGGTTTTTGCAATCTGCATCTCCACCGGAACTTCAATAGCCCGCTCTTCGGCTTTTCCGGCCATTCCAATGCGCATTGTACCCTGCCAGTTACCTTCCCAATTTTGAATCGGACTTTGCCCGCAACTCAATGTAGCCCAGACCAATCCGGTCGAGATAAAGAGTCCGTGAAGTCGATTTTTTTGCATCACTTACGTGCTAGTGCCTTGATTTCAAGCCTCCCTCATCACAAAAGTTCGTTGGCCAAATTCGCCAACTCAGAACGCTCTCCTTTTTCAAGGGTGATGTGCGCATAAAGCGGATTGTTCTTAATCTTATCAATCAGGTAACTCAAGCCATTCGACTGGGTATCTAAATACGGCGTGTCGATCTGGAAAATGTCGCCTGTGAATACGATTTTGGTGTTCTCCCCGGCGCGGGTAATAATCGTTTTTACCTCATGCGGAGTTAGATTTTGCGCCTCATCCACAATAAAATAGATGTTCGATAAGCTTCGCCCACGAATGTAAGCCAATGGTGTAATTAGAAGCTTTTCGCTTTCAACCATTTCGGTGATTTTCTTGTATTCCTTATCGGCTTCGTCCCACTGGTTTTGAATCATCTTCAGATTGTCCCACAAAGGCTCCATGTATGGATTAAGCTTCGATTTAATGTCGCCCGGTAAATACCCAATGTCTTTGTTGCTCAACGGTACAATCGGGCGGGCCAGGTAAATCTGGCGGAACTCTCTTTTCTGTTCCAGTGCACCACTCAAGGCCAGTAGTGTTTTCCCGGTTCCCGCTACGCCCTGAAGTGTTACCAGCTTGATGTCGGGATTCATCAAGGCGTGGAGCGCGAAAATCTGTTCGGCATTGCGCGGACGAATACCATAGGCTGAGGTTTTTTCTACCCTTTCCATCAGGCCGCTGGCCGGATTAAACCAGGTGAGCACCGAATGCTTCCCGTTTTTCAGAATGTAGTAGTGATTGCAAATGGGCTCTTCCTGATCGAGAAAATCTCCCGGTTTGCAATGTCCTTCCGTGTAAATCTGGTCAATCACACCCACACTCACACCATGAAACACCGATTTGCCGGTGTATAGCGAGTCTACATCTTTAATTTTACCGGTTTCGAAATCCTCCGCGTTGAGGTTCAGGCTTTTCGCTTTTAGTCGAAGATTGATGTCCTTGGTTACCAATACCACTTTATGCTCAGGGTATTCGTCCATCAGCGAAAGCGCCGAATTAATAATGCGGTGGTCGCCTTTGTCTTCACCGAGAATTCTAACGGCATCGAGGTTTTTGCCACGGCCATTCATCACCACCTTAAACCGCCCCAGCTTACCGCCCATGGGCAACCATTCGGTGAGGTTAAATGTGCCGCTCAGTCTATCCATTTCCCGAATAAATTCGCGGGCTTCAAAGTTTTTGGTGTCATTGCCCTTCTTGAAATTATCCAGTTCTTCCAGTACTGTTATGGGGATGGCCACATCGTTGTCGTCGAAACTGTAAATCGAGTTGTGGTTGTAAAGGATAACGGAGGTGTCGAGGACGAAAATCTTTTTCTGACGAGGCTTTTTGGTGGCCATAAGCAAAGCGGCTTTTGGGCTAAACTATCTGATTTGGATTCACCATCAGGTTAAGGCAATGAAAAGAAATGAACAAATTGTTCACCTTAAGATGTTCTGAAAGGCCTTATTTTGCGGCATGAAAACGCGTATCACAGAACTCTTCGGAATTCAATACCCCATAATCCAGGCCGGCATGATTTGGTGCAGTGGATGGGAACTGGCTTCAGCGGTGAGCAATGCCGGCGGACTCGGATTGCTCGGGGCCGGATCGATGTACCCTGAAGTGCTTCGCGAACAGATTGCCAAGTGTAAAGCCGCTACCAATAAGCCTTTTGGCGTTAATGTGCCGCTGCTTTATCCGAACATCGAGGAGCACATGCAAATTATCATCGAAAGTGGTGTGAAAATCGTGTTCACCTCCGCCGGAAACCCGGCAACCTGGACTTCAACGCTCAAGTCGCACGGAATTACCGTGGTGCATGTTATCGCCAATACCAAGTTCGCACTGAAGGCTCAGGCCGCCGGTGTTGATGCCATCGTGGCGGAAGGCTTTGAAGCCGGTGGTCACAACGGAAGAGAAGAAACCACCACAATGGTGCTCATTCCACACATCCGAAAGGTGGTCGACATACCGCTGATTGCAGCCGGTGGAATCGCTACGGGTGTGCAAATGGCAGCGTGTTTTGCGCTAGGCGCAGATGGCGTTCAGGTAGGTAGCCGCTTTATCGCCACGCCGGAGTCATCGGCCCACCAGGCCTTTAAAGAACGCATTTTACAAGCCGGCGAAGGCGAAACAAAGCTCTCCTTAAAGGCACTTACGCCCGTTCGCCTGCTTCACAACGCGTTTGCGCAAACCGTACAGGAAGCTGAGGCCGCCGGTGAAAGCAAAGAAAGGCTGGCCGAACTGTTGGGTAGGGGCAGAGCCAAAAAAGGAATGTTCGAAGGCGACCTCGAACAAGGTGAACTCGAGGTTGGTCAGGTCTCCGGAATGATTTCAGAAATGAAGCCTGCAGCCGAAGTCGTGATGGAGTTGGTGGATGACTGTAAGGCTCAAATTCAGAACCTTTCAGGCTTGTTGAGCGCTTAGTTTTCCTTCCGCTTTCGCTTAAAAAAGTCGCTTAACAGCGCAGCACATTCTTCTTCCAGCACGCCCGACTTTACGAGGGTCGACGGGTGTAGAAGTTGTGCTGAGATCTGCGAGATGCCTCTTTTCCGATCGGTCGCCCCAAATACGATTGAACCCAGTTGTGTCCAAAACGCTGCGCCAGAGCACATTGCGCAGGGTTCCAGGGTAACATACAAGGTGCATTCGTTGAGGTACTTGTTGTTCAGGAATTCTGATGCGGAGGTAAAAGCCTGCATTTCGGCGTGGGCCGTGAAGTCTTTCAACTGTTCGGTGCGGTTGTAAGCCCTAGCAATAATGCGGTCTTTCCAAACAATCACGCAACCGATGGGTACCTCATCTTCTTGTGCGGCCAATTGAGCCTGTCGCAAGGCTTCTCTCATGTAATACGCATCATCGAACATGGGGCAAAAATAACCAATCTGTTGCATGGCCCACGAATTCAGGGCGATTGTCGATTCAAGAGAAGGCTACGCGGCACTTCAGCCACTAAACCCGACCATCCACTCCGATTTTTCCATGCACTCCCGAAAAGGCTATTTCACTTTCGTCGCTTGTCCCTGATGTTCGGAGTATGGAATGAATCTATTCCCATCAAACAAGAAAAGGCCGGTTTCCCGGGTTCCTACCCAAAGGTTTCCGGTTTTGTCTTCTAAAATCGACCAAACTCCTGAGGTGTTGAGTCCGTCGCGGGCCCCAAAACACCTGAACGTTTTCCCATCATACCGGCACAAGCCATCACCCCCAAACCATAAGTAGCCGTTTTTATCTTCAACAATTCGGGTAACAATGCCGGGTAATCCTTCGGCTTTCGAGAACGCGGTAAACGACTGTCCGTTGTATCGATAAGCTCCGCCCCAACTGCTAAACCAGATGTTCCCGCTTCGGTCTTGCACCTGAGGCCAGCCCCAGGCCAGTGGTTTCGGGCTGGGGCCATTTTGATAGAGAACCTCGAGTTTAAGCCGGGTAAGCGATTTCCCATCATAGCGAAACACGCCTTCATTGGTTCTGCTACCAAACCAAAGGTTGCCGGCTCGGTCTTCCAACATGCGCTCGGCTTTGTCGTTTGGCGTTAAAAAACCTTTGGCAGACTGCAGTTGATCGAAAAAACTAAACTGTTTTCCGTCGTATCGGTAAACACCATCGATGGTGGCGAACCACAAGGCTCCATCTTTGGTTTGTAGAATTTGGTACACCCAATGAGCATTGCGATAGCGTGGATTTGCGTTGATCGGTAAATCCTTTGGCAGCGGAATTCTAACCTCCGTGAAGGTTTGGCCATCAAACAAACAAAGTCCTTTGCCCGTACCAACCCACATTCGACCGGCCCTTTCCTCAAACAGGGTGTACACCTCATTGCTGTTTAGGCCGTCCGCCATGAGAAAACGACGAAATGTTTTCCCATCAAACCCGTACAACCCGTTTTCGGTAGTGCCGAACCAGAGCATTCCGGCTTTGTCCTGAAGAATGCAGTTTACGTTGCCATATCCGGGATCGCCGATTGTTTTCAGCAGTTTGGGCTGTTCTTTCTTCACTTGTACTTCCTTCTTTTCCGGGGTGTGGCAAGAGGTGCAGCTAAGCAGAACTACGTGGGAAACAATTAAAATGGCCGATAATAAACGATTTCTCAAGGTGAAGTTGCTGGTGCTGAAACACGCCTGTTCTGTAAAATGAAAGAATGGCTAATTAGGTTGAGATGCAATGGTAAGGGATTAAATTGATTTTCCGGCCCTTACGAGATTAAATTCGCATCACAGGCTTCCCGGTCATTGGGGCCAAGCGTGTTAAAGCGCCTCCGGACCTTCATGAAGAATGTCGTTCCATTCAGGATGCTTGCCTGCATATTTAACGAGGAACGGACAATACAATTTTACCTTTTTCCCTTCCTTTCTCAACCAACCAAAAGTGGCTTCTGCCAGCTGAACGGCAATGCCCTTTCCACTGTGGTTTTCGGGAACTTCGGTGTGCAATAAAAGGTAAACCTCCGCCGCAATTTTGTAGTCAATCAGTGCAAAGCTTCCATCGCCAAGGTCAATTTCAAAGCGCGATTTTGCAATGTTGTTGTGGAGTGAGTAATTCGACATACCCACAAACCTAACAAAAAGCGAATGATTTATATGGAGGCAAGGTTCGGTTTAGTTCCCGATCGGCGTTAAGCTTCTGTATTGCTTGTAAATAGTGGCTTTCAGATGCAAACTTGCAAATTGAAACTATTGGTTTCAATTTGCAAGTTTGTTGTATATTTGTCTCAAAATGAATGCGTATGATTTCAAGGGCGATTGAAGCTAGCGTAATGAAGGCCTTGCAGTCGATGCCGGTTGTTGCATTGTTGGGGCCCAGGCAGGTAGGGAAAACTACACTGGCTTTCACCTTGGGAGCAGGGCTTAAGAAAAGATGGAGTTATTTGGATTTAGAGTCTGATACTGATCTGAACAAATTGAATGATCCTGAAGGGTTTCTTTCAATCTTTGAAGGGGAGTTGTTGATTTTAGATGAGGTTCAACGCATGCCTGAGCTTTTCAGGATTCTTCGTGGTATTGTAGATGCGCGCAAACGAATAGGCGAGAAGGCCTGTCAGTTTTTACTGCTGGGTTCGGCCTCCCCCGCATTGTTGCAAGGTACGGCAGAGTCTCTGGCAGGAAGAATTCGATATCTCGAGTTAAGTCCATTCAACAGCCTTGAATTGCTGAAGCACGATCCGGAAACATTTTCGACCGATGTGCTATGGTTGCGTGGCGGTTTCCCGGATAGTTATCTGGCAGCAAACAACCAGGAGAGTTTTGATTGGCGAGTCGATTTCATCAAAACCTACATCGAGCGTGACTTGCCTATGATGGGGGCCGGTGTTTCACCAACTCACTTTAAGCGATTTTGGCGAATGTTGGCCCATTATCATGCGAACCAGGTTAACTACAGCGAGTTGGGACGAAGTCTGGAGCTAAGCCATACATCGGTAAAGAATTACCTCGACACGCTCACCGCATTTTACATGGTTCGTCAACTTGAACCTTATTCTGCAAATGTGAAAAAGCGCCTTGTTAAGTCGCCCAAAGTTTACATTCGGGATTCAGGAGTATTGCATTGTTTGAGAAACATCTCAACCATGGATGCTTTATTGGGTAATCCTGCTTTGGGCGCCAGCTGGGAAGGCTTCGTAGTGGAAAATATTTTGGTCCATCTCGATGCACGTTGGGAGTATTACTACTACCGCACCGCAACTCAGGTTGAAATTGATCTTGTTTTGATTTCCCCTGCCGGCGAGATTTGGGCTGTTGAAATCAAACGGCAAACAGCGCCCAAGCCGGGCCGTGGATTCTTTGAAGCGTGTAAAGATGTGAAAGCCAAGCGGAAATTCATTGTTTATGCATTGAATGAACAGTACTCACTAGGCGATGGACTTGAGGTGGTTGGATTAAACACCTTTATCGCGATGATTTTAGCCCTTTGAATTTGTGGGCTTAATAAAACAAAAAAGGCATCCCGAACAGGATGCCTTTTTGATGTATGCTGTGTTAGGGCTTATTCGGCCAGAACAATCACTTTGTTATTGAGCACCTCTACAACACCACCATTGATGGGGAAATTGTGCTTGGCTGAAGCTTTGTCGGTAACCTCGATTTGCCCTTTTTTCAAGGCCGAAATCAAAGGAGCGTGCTTATCCAAAATCCCTAGTGAGCCGTCGATACCTGGTAAAATCAACGATTTCACCTCGTCGTTGTAAAGCTTTTTGTCGGGAGTGATGATTTCGAGCAACATGGCTACAAATTATTGGGCCGCTTCGGCGATGAGTTTCTTTCCTTTTTCGATGGCTTCCTCGATGGTTCCAACAAGGTTGAAGGCTGCTTCCGGATACTCATCCACTTCACCATCCATAATCATGTTGAAGCCTTTGATGGTGTCTTCGATAGAAACGAATTTACCTTCCAAACCGGTAAACTGCTGAGCCACAAAGAACGGCTGAGAAAGGAAACGCTGAACACGACGGGCGCGGCTTACAACGAGTTTGTCGTCTTCAGAAAGTTCATCCATACCCAAAATGGCGATGATATCCTGAAGTTCTTTGTAACGCTGCAGAATCATTTTCACACGCTGTGCGCAGTCGTAATGAGCGTCGCCAACCACGTCGCGGGTGAGGATTCGTGACGTGGAATCCAAAGGATCCACCGCAGGGTAGATACCCAACTCGGCAATCTTACGGCTCAATACCGTAGTGGCGTCGAGGTGGGCGAAGGTGGTTGCCGGAGCAGGGTCGGTAAGGTCATCTGCAGGTACGTAAACGGCCTGTACAGAGGTAATTGAACCTGTTTTCGTTGAAGTGATTCGCTCCTGCATCAGACCCATCTCGGTGGCCAGTGTTGGCTGGTAACCTACCGCCGATGGCATACGACCAAGAAGCGCCGATACCTCAGAACCTGCCTGGGTAAAGCGGAAGATATTGTCGATGAAGAAGAGAATGTCCTTACCACCTGTAGCCGATGTATCTCCATCGCGGAAGTACTCAGCCATAGTAAGTCCTGAAAGGGCCACACGAGCGCGGGCTCCCGGAGGTTCGTTCATCTGTCCGAATACGAAGGTAGCCTGCGAATCTTTCAAGGTTTCTTTGTCAACCTTGCTCAAATCCCAGCCACCATGGTGGAGCGACTCTTCGAATTCTTTCCCGTATTTCACGATGCCCGATTCGATCATCTCGCGAAGTAGGTCATTCCCTTCACGGGTACGCTCACCTACACCGGCAAATACCGAATATCCATCGTAACCTTTGGCGATATTGTTAATCAGCTCCTGAATCAATACGGTTTTACCTACACCGGCACCTCCGAAGAGACCAATTTTACCTCCTTTTGAATAAGGCTCGATCAGGTCGATTACCTTGATACCGGTGAACAGTACTTCTGAGGATGTGGAAAGGTCTTCGAATTTTGGCGGATCGCGGTGAATGGAATATCCACCCACATTGCTCACCTCGCCGATGCCATCGATGGCCTCACCGATTACATTGAAAAGACGGCCTTTAATCTGATCGCCTACAGGCATAGTAATCGGAGCCCCTGTAGCAATAACATCCATTCCCCGACGGAGCCCGTCGCTTGAGTCCATCGCAATGGCGCGGATGGTGTCCTCACCAATATGCTGCTGACATTCGAGAACGACCTTTTGACCGTTTTCGCGCACCACTTCGAGTGCATCGAGAATGTTAGGAAGTTTGTTGTTTTCGGTATTGAATCGAACGTCGATAACAGGACCGATTACCTGTACAATTTTACCAGTACTTTGAGCCATAGCGGTTTAACGTGTGTGGACATTGTCCAAATCGGCGGCAAAAGTACGATTTATTTATACCCTTTGCCGCTTGTGAATAAAAAAATCCGGGGGTGGTTTCGGAGTTAAAGCGCCAGCGGGTGGAGCGAATACCCCGGAAGACAGAGTGAGAGTGAGTGTGAGAGCGTGAGCGCGGGAGCGAACTCTGTCTGAGGAGTAGCAGCGAAACACGCGGTGCCCGGCGATGCGGCCTCAACCTACCGTGATGCCCAGCGAGGCAGGCGCCCAAAAACTACCCAATAAACCAACGCAAATGCAAGATCGCTAGCGAATTACATCGAGGCTCCAGCTTACTGCATCTAAGCCTACAGCTGTGTTGTAAAGGTCGAACAACTTTTGATACTCACCTTGCGAAAACAAATCGAAGGCCTGTTGCATGCTGCCCGATTTGGCGAAGTAATGGTCGGTTTCGGCATAGGTTTTTAACGTGGCCGTGCCGGGCTTGTAGTGGTTTACCGTGCGCACAATTTGCTCATGGTCGGCCAGCGAAAAGGCCTGAAAATCTGAAGCGCCATACTGAACCAACACCTTGGCGCTGAGGTCTTTCCAATGCCGCAAATGGGGAACATCCTGAATTTGTCGCCAGTAATTGGCATTTCGGCTGTAAATTTTGCCCTGCCCGTCGTACATCCACTGCTCGCGCAGTATGCGGGCCTTGGCCGTGTCTTTCGCCAGATCTTCGAGTGAGGCTTTCTCGACGAAAAAACGGTAGTTTAGGTCGTACTGACTCACGATCGAAGCCTCATACTCCAAAGGATCCATGCCGGCCAACAGGTTTTGAACCCTATACATTTCTATCTGATATTCGAACCACGATTTTGCCGTGGTGCCATACACCACCACGCCGGCTACAGGGTCTTTTGCCGCAACGGCCGGGGCTACAATGCCGCCCATCGAATGCCCAACAATAATAATCTTGCTGGTGTCGACGTAGGGTAGCGATTTGAGTTTGCGCAAACCAACGTGGAAATTCTCTATTTCATCCTGCAAATCGCAACTTTCGCAGGCGGGTGTGTTTTCGCTGTCGCCCAGACCGCTTTTTTCGATGCGAAGGGTTACAAAGCCGGCTTTCACGTATTCATCAATTACCCGTTTGTAAGGGTGGTAATCGGGTAAATTGTCGATGGAAGTGCAGGTGTAGCCTGGAATAAACAGCATGGCCGGGTAGCGCTCCTTGCCGAAGGGCTTGTTTATGATTACCCGCAAACGCCCTTGTTTGTAAGGCGCATCGTCGTAAATAACATCAGAAATAGGCGAAGTTTCCAACGCTTTGGGCTGAAATTTCCCTTTCAGCATTTTGCTTTTCCCATCGCGAAGAATTCCTATCTCCACTGCGTTTCCGGCCTTTTGGCCTTCCATGGCCGCTTGTAAATCGCTAAACTGCGCAATGGGCTTACCGTTGATCGATACAATCACATCTTTCGGTTTCAAACCGAGGGCTTTGGCCGTACCGCCTGTTACTTCTTCAATGGCAATTCCTTTTTCGACCGGAGCCGGCACAATACCCAACGAAGCCTTCCTCTGGAGGGGCTGAGCCTGAAGCGCTGAAACAATAAAAAAACCAAGAATAAATCCAACAAGAAATCCCCAATTCATGACTTTACAATTTTGAACACAAAGCTAAATTGAGGCTTTGCGGAGAAATTTGTCAAAAATTGCTTATTTCAAATGTTGGGTCGGACTTAGTCCGAAATGCCTTCGAAAAGCCTTGCTAAAAGCGGCAGAATCGGCAAAACGTGTCATAAAGGCCGTGTCTTGAACGCTGTTTCCGCGCTGAAGCATTTGCAGGGCAAATTCGAGTCGTTTTTGCTGAATGTATTTGTAGGGCGCCAGGCCAAAACTCAGCCTGAACTGCCGCACCAGCGCGAATTTAGATATGCAGGCAATTGGTGTTAGGTCGTCGAGTTGCAGGGGCTCAAGGTAATGGCGGTCGATAAAGTCTTTCACCTTTTTCAGCTGAACGAAAACCTCCGAACGGGTCTCACTGCGCCGGAATGGCAAGCCTTTTATTTGCGTAAAAACCAGGGCCGCATCGTCGAGCATCGCTTCGGTAAGGGTAACTAAAAAGTGCGGCACATGGCCATCTGGCGGTGCATTGTGCTGAATTCCCTCTTCGGCCAGGACGGCCATCTCGCGGGCCGCGGCACTGTTTTGTTTCGATAAAGTAAGGAGTGGAAATTGATTGCTGGTCAGGAACTCTGCGACCTCTGTTGTATGCCCTGCACACTCGGCAATTTGATGCACAAAGTCGGGTGCAATGTCGATACACAAGCCCTCAGTAAGCGTATGAATGTGCACCTCACTTTGCCGGCTGTGATTGCCCAAAATGAGCTGTCCGGCTTCAACCACGTGCTTTTTATGATTCACCCGATACGTCTCTTGTCCGCGGTGCACATATTTAAGCGCCACTTGCTCAAACGACACCACCCCTTGAAAATGCTCAAACACACTGCTTCGCAAAGCATTGTGAGAAGGGTCGGAATACAGGAGGGCGTTCATGAGGTTTTTCGTTGTTAAAGATAGTCAATTGCCTATTTTGATTAGGTTGTATGTGGATGAACTGATCGATTACGGAAAAGTATCTGTGGTTTGAGGAAATGATACATAAATCTCATAAATGCAATCGAGTTGCAAAAGCAATTCGTTTGCGTATATTTGTGCCTTTCAAAATTTGTATGCAAAAGAAGCTGCCGGTTACGGTATTGTCGGGATTTTTAGGTGCGGGGAAGACCACCTTGCTCAACCACATACTTCACAACAAGGAGAACTTGAAAGTGGCTGTTATTGTGAACGATATGAGTGAGGTGAATATCGATGCGCGCCTGGTGGAAAATGAACATGTGCTTTCGCGAACCGAGGAAAAGCTGGTTGAGATGAGCAACGGCTGCATTTGCTGTACGCTTCGCGAGGACCTGATGCAGGAGGTGGAAAAGCTGGCGCTGGAAGGGCGTTTCGACTATTTACTGATAGAAAGTACGGGCATTAGTGAGCCTGTTCCTGTGGCGCAAACGTTTTCGTTTACCGACACTGAAAAGGGTATAGACCTTAGTCGTTTTAGCTTTATCGACACCATGGTTACGGTGGTAGATTGTTTCAATTTCTTGCGCGATTTCGGTACCAATGAGTTGCTGCGCGACCGGAATCTCACCGATATGGAAGGCGATTACCGGACGATTGTGAACCTGCTCACCGACCAGATTGAGTTTGCCAACGTGATTTTGCTCAACAAAACCGATTTGGTGGATGAGGATACGGTGGGTGTGTTGGAGGCTGCGATTAAAAAACTGAATCCGGGCGCGACCATCATCCGTTCTTCGTTCGGAAAGGTGGCTCCGCAATCGATTCTCAACACAGGGCTTTTCGATTTTGAGGAAGCTCAAAATTCGGCCGGTTGGCAAAAGGAGCTCGAGGCCGGCACGCACACGCCCGAAACTGAGGAATATGGCATTTCTTCATTCGTTTACCGTTCGCAACGCCCTTTTCACCCGGAGCGTTTTTGGCACTTTTTAAACGAAGAATACCCGAACAATTTGATTCGGGCGAAAGGCTTGTTCTGGCTGGTGTCGCGCCCCGATGTAGCGATTAGCTTTTCGCAGGCCGGCGGGTCATCAAGAATCGATCGGGCCGGTGTTTGGTGGGCCAGCATGCCCATGGCCGAAAGGGTTCGCTACGGGGCTTTTGTGGATAACCAGCAAGCCATAGAATCGCGCTGGCACAAGCTCTGGGGCGACCGCATGACCGAATTGGTATTTATTGGTCAAGACCTCGACAAAGCCGCTATTGTGGAGGCCTTAAACGGCTGTTTGCTGCGCAGCGACGAGGAGTCGATTTTCCTCAATAAACTACCGGTGAACGATCCGTTTCGGGATACGTTATTGCAGGGATAAATTTGGATTGGATTTAATTCCGAATTTGAATTTGGGATGGCAAAAAATCCAAATAAAGCAGAACTTACTGAATTCATTTTGTATGGCGCACCATGAGCATAAGCGGAGGTTGTCTCTCGGCCTTCTGGCGGGGCTCTAAGATTCATACGCAGGAACACCAACGGAAACTGAAAAATTTTAGGTACCAGAAGCACGGCGTCTGCCTCATTGCCTGCTGCTTGCACTATCTCGTGTAAAGCTTCGCCTTTATGCATTACAAATGTTGTGTTTCTGAAATTTTCAGTTAATCCAACCCAGTACAATGCATTTTTTCGGAACCCGTGGCTCAAATTAAACATATAGGGTAAATTTCCCGATTGCAAAAAGTCTTGTCTTTCACTATTACATTTGATCAAAACTTAACTTTTGGTGCATGCTCAAAATTTTGTTGCTCATCTTTTTGTTTGCACCTCTCACTTTTTGGGGACAGGAAGCGGATACCACGCAAGCGTTGCCTCAAGACAAGAAATACAGGCGATTCATTCATCCCAAAACATGCTATTTTGTTGCTTCTGCGGGTTCGGCCTTTCTGAGTACTTTAATCGACGACAGAACCAACTTATTCAAAAATGGAAATACCCAGAATGGCAGCTCAGGCTTATTTTCGATAGCCTATGAGCATGGAATCAAAAACAATTATTTTCTTGAGTTTGGGTATTTAAACTACGAAACAGGCATAAACCTTATTTCAGCCAGTTACGAATCGGGTAATTACTGGGGCCACTACCAGGGTCTTACCAGATTTCATCAGTTTAATTTGGGAACCGGCTATCGCATTATTGATCATAGAAACCGGCATTGGGCATCTATCCACGCCGGATTGTTGGTTGGATTTCAAAATTCAATTAGAGAAGACCAGTTTGACTCCCCCAATTATAGCGTTGTTGATGATTTTTCGGGAGAAACAACGGGCTTTTTATTTTCTAATACTGCCACTAGTCAATTTTCCCTGGGTAGTTTTATTGGTGTTTCAAAAGACATCAGGCTTTCCGAAGATGTAAGGCTGTTTGTTAAATACTTACAGCAAGTGGGATTTCGATCGATATTTAGCGGCGAAATATTTTCTTCTTCTAATGGTTCTCCAATCGTATCCGATACTGCATACAGAACCAGAAACAGCGGAGGAATGCTATTGGCCGGTTTAAGAATTAAAATGTTTAAAAAAAGGACGAATGAGCTGGTTAATTAAATTTCTTTTGGCAATTGTTTTAACGTGCACAACTGCGTGTACATTATTGGCCCGGAATTTTAGTTTACCTGAATTACCGGCCACCCAAGACTCCTCAATTTTCAAAAAGAATTTCTCGGGAGTGAAACACACTTTGGGTTTTTACATGACCAATGGTCGATCTCCAATTGTTTTTAATAATCCGTCACTTATTTTAATAAACAATACAACTTTGCCTTTCAGGTCTTTCGGAGCCTTTAACGAATTGTTTGTAAATTACAATTTCAAACCAAAGGATAATTTGTTTTTTGAGGCTGGTCTCAGATATACTACAATATTCCATGGGTTTACAGTGAACCAATGGCTCGTGAGTGTTCAAGGGTCTTCACAAATTTACAACAGTGCTTACGGACAATTCGTGTTTAACCTGGGGGCTGGTTATAAGATTAACATCAATCAAAAGCGAAACATTTTTGATGTTCAGGCCGGGTTTATAGCAGGTTTTACCGATCAACAGAAAGGGGCTGGTCAAGTATTTTTTGATGCTTATCCATATACCGATGCCAGTAACAATTCGGGCACCTTTGCTATTACTTCAAAGTATCGTATCCAAAACGCCGGATTTTGGGGATTTTATTATGGGATTTCAAAAGAAGTTAAAGTGACGAAGAATCTATACGTGTCGATGATGTACAATTTACAACTTGGTTTATCGACAATTTCTGAGCACACGTTTCAGTATGGTGTATCTGAGTTAGGCATCGAGAATACGGTGAGCGGTTTGATTACGGCGCGCAGCAGGGTTTTAGGGCTTGGGTTAAAATGGCACTTTGTGCGTTGATTGTTTTGCACTTCATCGCTACAAAATTTTCAAACTTGCAAGAGAGAAACAGCATCAAAGCAAAGCTGTATATCGAGAACTGCGAGCAGATGGCATCGGAGCAGTTGATGCATTGCTGGTTTGCGGAAAATTGAGAATCATGAATTCAGGAGTGCATGGATTTTATAAAGTCGCACTAAAAAACCTTGCATTAATCCTCATCCGAATAGGGGCCAAAGTACAGTTGATAAAGCGAATTGAGGGTTTTTCAGTAAGCCCTAACCATGGAAGCCCCCGGCTTGTGGCATGCTTGTATTACACCAGTGGCTTGCCCGGTAAATTTGGATTTTATTTCTGTTTTATCCACTTTGTAGTGACAATGTAGGGGCATTTCCCCTAACGCTTTGCCATAGGCTACTCTACTTTTGTATGCTCATTTAAATGTTAGTCGTATGCGTGGTATCTGTATTTTACTTTCCCTGATTTTCCTCGGAGCCTCGGCGCTCAAGGCTCAAGTTAACCTCAACACCGGTCTGCTCAGTCATCTGCCGCTCAATGGCAATGGCAACGACCTCAGTGGCAACAACAATGCGGTAACCTTTCCCGCCGCAGGCGTTTACCCTACCAATGGCATTACCGGAATTCCGAATGAAGCCATGCTGTTTAACGGCGCTCTTGAGCAGGGTCAGGGCTCCTTTCCGGGCTCCATTTTGAATAATCTCAATGCCTGCGCGCTCTCCTTTTGGTTCAACGTTTCGTCAATCACCAACGGAATGAGCCTGGTTGGGCAGGACAATATCCTCGAAGCCGGATTTTTCACCGGCCCTAACCGAATCATCATTTTTCACCCTACCTCCGGCAGTACCAACTATAACCTGAGCATCACAACCAGCCAATGGGTGCATGTTGCCATTAACACATCAGCCACCGGCATGCAAGTGTACATCAATGGTATTTTGGCCGGAACGCAAAGTGGAAATCACAGCCTTGGTAACAACACTACACCCACCCGAATTGGCGGCAATGTGGTGAATACAACGAACAACTCATTTTTACGCGGGGCCCTCGACGAGGTGCGCATCTACAACCGAACGCTTACTGTAGATGAAATCAACGTGCTGTCGGCAGCCGTTGGCGTAAGCCTTAACACCGGAAATCCTTCATCATCAGCGCTCTGCGCAGGGGCCAACGTTTCCATTCCATTCACCGTTTCGGGAACAGGAATTCAGCCGGGCAACGTGTTTACCGCGCAACTCAGCGATCCATCCGGAAGCTTTGCCAATCCAAGCACCATTGGAACGCTCAGTTCAGTAAACTCTGGTGTCATCAGCGCCAGCGTACCCAACAATGTAGAAAGCAGCAGTAGCTATAAAATTCGGGTTGTTGCGAGTCAGGCACCGGTTATCGGACAAGAGAGTGCCAATACGATCAGCATTTCCAATCCAACCGAAGGGCTGTCAACGCTCAGCCGTGGACGTATTTTGCATTACACTTTTAACAACAACACCAACGACAGTTCACCCTCAGCGGCGAATGGCACTGCCAACGGAGGCTTCTCGTATGTAAACGACCGGTTTGGGAATGCCAATTCTGCCATCCGCCTCAATGGTACCAATGCTTTTGTGGATGTGCCTGATGGAACATGGTTTGGCGGCGCTTACTCAACAAGCTGTTGGGTTCGCCCGGAAGCCTTCGGCACTTTTGCGCGGATTTATGATTTCGCCAACGGGCAGGCAAACGACAATGTATTGGCTTGTTTAACACAAGGCACCAACGGTCGACTTGCAGCGGAGAATTATGTTGGCAATGTTTCAGGAGTGCGGTTGGATGCCCCTGTTGGCGCGCCTTTAAACCAATGGAGTCATGTGGCCATTACGTTCGATGGTACAGTGCTGAGAATCTTTTTAAATGGAAACCTTATTGCGACCGGGAATTCTGCGGGTCCAAGATTAATCACCCGAACACTCAACTATATTGGTCGAAGCAACTGGGCTGCTGATGCTTTTGCCCAATCGGCCTTTGATGATTTCATGGTATGGAATCGTGTTATTACCGATACCGAAATTCGCACTCTGGCGTCTGATGGCCTCATCGACAGCAATAGTCCGGTGTGTGCGGGTTCTGCCTTACAGCTCATTGGGCCATCCATTGCGGGTGCGCAGTTCAGCTGGAACGGGCCGGCAGGCTTCAGTGCAAGTGGACAGCAGGTTTTTCGCAATCCATCAACCACCGGGCATTCGGGAAGCTATAGCCTCAACATCAGCCTGAATGGATGTAACTCTGGAGCGCAAACGGCCGCTATTCAGGTGTTAACGAATGCAACACCACCAACGGTGAGCATCTCCGGCTTGCCGGCCACTACCAATACACTCGCTGCGGCGAATACCCTCAGCGGTACACCGGCAGGCGGGTTTTTCAGCGGAGTTGGCGTGAGTGGAAACACGTTTAACCCTTCCATTTCGGGCGAAGGAACTTTTGTGGTGCTGTATAACGTTCAGGGAGCGGCTACCTG
The DNA here is from genome assembly GCA_027483445.1 of Bacteroidota bacterium. Taxonomy (GTDB): domain Bacteria; phylum Bacteroidota; class Bacteroidia; order M30B66; family M30B66; genus CAMCXT01. The sequence continues at coordinate 46,088 of JAIXUS010000082.1, forward strand.
CGCAACCACGGCTGCCGATACAGTGTCGGTAGGCGCATCGTTTACCATGCAAAATGGTACGGTGAATGCCTGTTCGGGCGGATTCTTCGATTCGGGCGGTCCAACAAATCCCTACAATGCGAATGAAGACTTTGTGCAAACCTTTTGCGCTCCGGTTGGGCAGCGCCTGCGCTTCAACTTCAGTTCGGTAAGCCTTGGAACAGGCGACACCCTTTGGGCTTACGATGGCAATTCGATCAATGCCCCGCTGCTGCGGATGTACATTCCGTTTTCTACCGCTGATGTAATCTGGAGCTCCGGCACGTGCATCACCTTCCGCTGGAAGAGCAATGGCAGCGCGCAAACTACAGGCTGGCAGTCGCAATTCGCGTGTTTGGCCAATCCTGAGCAGGCGCTTAACATTGCTATGAATGCGGGCATTTCGGTGGTTTGCAACGCCACGATTCTTGATCCACAAGGCGGTTCGCCCTATTCACAAGGCTTTACACGGCATACGTTCAAGTCGGCCAACGGGCAACGACTGCGTTTCGAGTCCAGCGCTTTTGCCATCAACGGCAACAATGGCGGTCACTGGTTGCGCATTTTCGATGGCCCCGACCAAAGCTATCCGCTCATTGGTCAGTACAACAACTTCAACTTCATACCCGCGGCAGTGGAGAGCTCCGGCGAATTTCTCACCTTCGAGTTTGATGCCACCAACACCAATGCTGGCTTTGGCGGAAACGCCGGTTTTGTGGGGGCGCTGAGCTGCTTTGGTGCACCTTTAGCCATCCTGCCATTTGGCGGCAATACCATAAGCACTTGTAGCGCAGTGTTTTACGACCAAGGTGGACCCAACGCCGACTATGCCTCAAACCTCGACCAGGTGCAAACCTATTGTGCCGAAAATGGCGAAAAGCTTCGCATTCGGTTTAACCAGAACGAAATCGGTTTTAACACCGGCGACACGCTGTTCGTTTATGATGGTGCGAGTGTAAACGACGGACTGCTGGCAGTGTTCATTCAAAATTCGGCCATGGAGCCCATGAAAAGTTCGGGCTCTTGTCTCACGTTCCGGTTTAAGTCGAACGCCAGCGCCCAAAGTCAGGGCTGGCAAGGCTTTATCAATTGCGTTCCGAGCCATGCCGGACAAGATACTTTCCTCATCAGCAGTGGTGTACGGGTAACCTGTAATGCCATTGTGGAAGACAATTCAGGTCCATTTGCCTACGGACAAGGCTTTAACCGCCAAACCTACCGCTCGGTAAACGGACAAAGGCTAAGGTTTGCCTATTCGTTTTTGAATGTAAACGGCAATAACGGCGGACATTGGTTGCGCATTTACGACGGTCCCGACCAAACCTATCCACTCATTGGTCAATACAACAACTTTAATTTTTTGCCTGCTTTGATTGAAAGCACCGGTGAATTTCTCACTTTCGAGTTTGACCGTACCAATACCAACGCGGGCTTTGGCTCTGCGCAAGGTTATTCGGGCCTCATGACCTGTTTTGGTGAGGCCTTACCTGTACTTACTATCGGCAACGGAACACTTAATGTATGCGAAGGCGTGTTTTACGACGATGGCGGGCCAAACCAGAATTACACTGCGAACGGAAGCTATACGCAAACGTTCTGTTCGGCTTCCGGTCAGTTGATACAGCTGCTTTTCAACCGCAACGAAACGTCATTCGCGGCTGGCGATACCCTTTGGGTGTTTGATGGCAACAGCATTAGTGCACCGCCGCTGGCCATGTACATCAGTGGTTCAACCATTGAGCCGCTCACTTCTACCGGCACCTGCCTCACCTTCCGTTACCGCAGCAACGCCAACAATCAGGCCCGCGGCTGGCAAGGCATTATTTCATGTGTCGATACGCCACCGGCAGTGATTCAGTATGCCATGAGTTCGGGTATTCGCTACGTGTGCAATGGTATTTTCCGCGATCCGGGCGGAACCGGAAATTACCCGGCCGGCACCTGGGAGCAAACCTTTACCTCATACAGCGCTGAGCGATTGCGTGCTACTGTGCTGGGTATCAATGTGAATGGAAACAACGGAGGCCATTGGCTGCGCGTGTATGACGGCCCAAGCGCAGCCTCGCCACTTATCGGCTCTTACAACAATTTCAACGGTTGGCCGCCGGCTTTCCAGTCGACCGGAAGCAGCCTTACGTTCCGCTTCGAGTCGACCAACCAGTTTGCCGGACTTGGTCCAGGTTTCGAGATTGAATTCTCCTGCTTTAGTGCATTACCCATAGATGTAGCCTGGTTGAGTTCGCCGGTTTGTCGCGGTGCTAATCTCAATATTCCATTCACGCTGAATGCTCCGGTAAACGCCGGAAATACCTTCACCGCTCAACTCAGCGATGCAAATGGCAATTTTGGAAGTCTGGTAAACATTGGAACCCTGAGTGGAACATCAGCCGGAACCATCAATGCGACGATTCCCATTGGCACGCCGGCTGGCACAGGTTACCGTGTGCGCATAATCAGCTCCAATCCGGTTCAAATCGGGAATGTGAGTCCCAATACACTCATTATCAATCCAACACCTGAGCAACCCGCCAGCATAAGTGCCAACAATGGATTGAGTTTCTGTGCAGGTAACACCACCACATTGTCGATCGCGCCCCAAAACGGCGTGAGTTACCAGTGGCTGCGCGATGGGGGAGAAGTAGGAGGAAACAGCAATCAATTTGTGGCTTCCGAAGCGGGTGTTTACACCATCCGTTTGGAGAACAATTGTGGAAGTATCGTTTCCAACGCTTCGGCTTCGCTGAGTATTCAACCGCAGCCAAGTGCGGCGCTTATCGAAGGGCCATCAAACCTGAGCTTGTGCAATGGCAACAATGCCACGCTCACGGTGGCTCCACAAGCTGGCGTAAGTTATGCATGGACCCGCGACGGTGATGCGGTGGGGACCAACACCAACACCTTAACTATTGGAGCATCTGGTGTTTATGCGGTAAGCCTGAGTAATGCCTGCGGAACGGTGGCCTCCATCAATTCAATAACGGTTACAACCGAAAATGCCCCCGTGCTCAGTCTCGTATCTACCTCTCCGGTTGGCTGTTCGGGCGCTCAAAACGGAGCGATTGATGTTTCTGTACAGGGCGCAACATCGTTCTTGTGGAGCAATGGCGCGAGTACCGAAGACTTGAGTGGTGTTGGAGCGGGCGACTATCAGCTTGTTGCGACATCAGCAGGCGGTTGTGAAAGCACCTTGAATGTTAGCCTCATCGGCTCATCGCCCATTGTTGCAGAGGCTCAAATCACGCCTCAGGTTGGCTCATCGCCCAATGGCAGCATCGATCTTACCATCACCGGCGGGTTGCCGCCATTTACCGTAAACTGGAGCAACGGCAGCACCGAGCAGGACATCAGCCAATTGTCGACCGGTACCTACACTGTTACCGTCACCGATGCCAACAACTGCACACAGAGCTTCGATTTTATTGTAGATGTGCTCACCGGCATGCTCACGGCCACGGAAGGCGTTAGCGTGTTTCCCAATCCGGCGGCCGACTTTTTTATTCTCCGCAGCGAATTGTCCGGTTTATGGCAATTGCATGATGTAAGCGGGCGACAAATACAGCATGGCGAGCATCTGAATGGCGATCAGATTATTTCAGTGAGCAATCTTCCCAAAGGATTGTATTTACTGCAGTTTCAATCTAAAAGTGGGCAGCGCAGTGTAGTTAAAGTACTGCATTAAAATCGTTTTTGTCAAACCCAAAGGCAGGCTCAACAGTCTGCCTTTTTTAATTTCCGAAACCTTCGAGAAAAATATCCAGATTCTCATAATTAAACCGGCATTTCATGATTTTTTGGGCGCCTGCCCTGCCAAACCTCTGCCTACCATTTTGAATGCATCAACGGGCACCGGGTCTTCCGCCTGTAGCCCCATTTTACCGCAGCGTTTCTTTCTGGAATCATTGTTTAGCAAGCAGTGTAGTTTTAATTTTTGTTCTCGATTCAATTCCGGGGCGGTAAAATGGGGGCTGCCGGCTTCAACCCCTGGCGCGGGCTTCTCGTGTAAAAGGAACTAGCAATACATGTTCAATTAGCCCTTTGCATAGGTCAACAAATCCCTTACCTTGCCTTTGCATGAAAAACCTTCGCAACACGCTAAACCTTCTCTTACCACCTATTATTGCCCTGCTATTTGTGCTTTTCAATCCCTTTTCGCTACCCACGGAGGTTTGCAAAACACTGGGCGTTATGGCGTGGATGTTGGCCTGGTGGCTGATGGAATCAGTTCCTATGCCGGTAACGGCTCTTCTGCCTATCGTGCTCTTCCCTCTGCTGGGCATCAATGGTATGGAAGAAACCTGTAAGCCCTATGGCGATAAATTCATCTTTCTCTTTCTGGGCGGATTTATCCTTGCCCTTGCCCTCGAAAAAACGGCTTTACATCGGCGCTTTTCGCTCAACCTGGTGCTTCGTACCGGCACCCGTCCAAACCAAATTATTCTGGGCTTCATGCTCTCAGCCTATATCATCAGTATGTGGATTTCCAATACCGCCACAACACTCATGATGTTTCCCATTGCACTCGCGGTGAGTGAGCTCTTAGGCACAGGTGCTGAAACCAGCCCTCGTTCTGCCCGAAATTTTAGGATTCTGCTCTTCCTCGGAATAGCCTATGCTTCGTCGATTGGGGGCATGGCCACACTCATTGGAACGCCGCCCAACGCCGCTGCAGCGGGAATCCTCAGCGAAACCTTCAACAGACCCATCGGTTTTGCTGAATTTATGGCTTACGGATTTCCTTTTTCCTTAGTTCTGCTACTGCTAAGCTATTATCTGCTAACCCGTTGGATTTTCCCAACGCACCTTGAAACCCGCGAGAAGAGTAGTGGCTTTATCCATCACGAACTCCAAAAACTGGGTCCTCCAGATCGCTCCTCACGCAGGGTGCTCTGGGTGTTTGGGCTTGCCATCCTCTTATGGCTTTCCGAAGGCACCATTCGGCAAGTATGGCCTTCCAGTCAGATTTCGGATGTGTGGATTGCCATGGCCGCCGGAATCTCCCTGTTTTTGTTGCCGGGCAACGATAGTAAGCCTGTTCTCGATTGGAACGATACCCAAAAACTTCCATGGGGCATTCTGCTCATGTTCGGCGGCGGATTGGCATTGGCTCAGGCTTTCAAAACCAGCGGAACACTGCAAATGCTCATCGATGCTTTACAAGGACTACAGCACATTCCACTGGGTTATTTTATGGTTATCCTCAGCGGCGTAGGCATATTGCTTACTGCATTTATGAGCAACCTGGCGATGGTTACCCTTTTCGTTCCGGTGGTGGCGATGCTAGCCCTCGAACGCGGCGTCGATCCGCTGCTATTCGCCTTACCGGTAACGCTTTCCGCCAGCTGCGACTTCATGTTCCCCATGAGCACTCCGCCCAACGCCATCGCCTTTAGCAGCGGCTATATCAAATCAACCGATATGCTTCGCGCCGGACTGGTACTCAACCTGCTTTCGTTTTTACTGCTCATGGGATTGATTGGGGTGAGTGTATATCTTTAGAAAACAGCTCGATCTCATGTAAACATGAAAAAAGCCAAACCGAGATAGTTGATATCGGTTTGGCTTTTCGATTTATATACGAGGATTTACAATCCGTTAAGAATAAACTTCTTCGGATATCTCACTGAGTAGGCAAAGGTTAACTTGGTGCTTTCGCCGGGCTGGAGCTTAAGTCGCCAAGTGAGTTTACCGGTTTCCTTATTGTATTCTGCCTTTCCGGTGTCTACCGCTTCCACTACGAGTTGCTCGTTGTTGGACAGCGGAACCTGGTCTTCAATTTCAAGCTCTATCGGTGCTTTACGGGTATTTCGAACGTCAATTTCAAAGTTTCGGGTTACTTTCTTCATGGTGTTGTTTACCGAGGTGCGCTCGTTGAGCTCCTTCACCATTTTGCGCTTGAGAATCACGTTGTTGTCGCGGCCGAGGGCTACACTCAGCGTATCGTCGGCAATGCGGGTGTCGAAATAGGTTTTGCCCACATAGTTGTTTTCGAAGTACACGTTGGCATCTCCAGGCAGAAGTTCGCCTTTGTCCCAACCCAGCAGTTCGGCCAACAGGAAGGCATCTGGATCCACCTTGGGAATACCAAAATGTTTGTAGGCTGCATCGATGTCGTAACGTTGAATTTCCACGTAATTGTCGCCCCCATCGCTTTCAATGGTATAGGGTAAGCTGATGCTAAATACTGAATTGGTATTGGAGCCAACCACCTGGGTGAACTGGGCTGGGGTTTTGGATTTTTCGCGAGGACTGGAAATGACTACTTCACTCAACGATGTAGGTGCATCTTCGCTTACTGCACCGGCAGCCACTGGCGCCCGTGAAGTACGGTACTCTTCAGTTTTTTTGTAGTAGGTGCGCACGGGCGGGTTTTCGGTGAGTGAAAGCCACCATGGATTGATCTGCGGTTTGGTGTTTCCTCTTGAAGGATTTCCGGTGCTGAGCGATAGTTTTACGTTTTTCCAAGGCTGACCGGTATTTTGGTACACATTGGCTTTGGCGGCCACTATGGCTTTGGAGTTTACGTCCTTCACACGGATGTCGTAGCTGGGTGTCCAGCCACAATTGGTGGTATAGTAAGCCAGTTCGAAGTTGGCCTGACCTGCTGCCGCAGCATTCACCTGAACAATCACCTCGCCGGTTGGCTTGAGCTCATTGGAGCGCATGTTGTTCATTTGAGCCTCAAGTGTGCCGATGCGCTCGTTCATCTTTCTTTCCTTCTGTTCAATCTCATATTTCTTCAGAGCCGCTTCCTGAATTCGGTTGCGGAGGAAATCAGCCATCTTGGCCAGTTCGACGGTACTCACGCCAACATTAGCGCCGCCAATCGACTTGTTAGAGGCCAGCAGGCTGAGCTCCTCTTCATGACCTCTGCGGCTAATTTGAAGTCGGGCCACCTGGTCGCGGTACCATTTTACAGAGTCTTCGAGTTCTTTAAACTCCTTGTAATCCTGAGGTTTCAGGTAGTTTAGCTCGTAGTTCACCGAGAGAATGGTAACATCGGCATCGGCCTTTACTTGCACAGAATTGGCATCGATGGTATTGGAGAGTTTTTCAAAAATGAGGGTTTGTCGGCCGGCTTTCAGGTTGGCCGATGCCTTTGAGTACACTTGTGCACCGCTGAGGTAAACCATCACCTCTTCGGGTTGCGATTTCACTACTGTATTGTCGGTACTTTGAGATGCCAGTAAAAATGGGCTAAGCAGAAGAATCAGTGCAATGGACTTTTTCATGTTATTGGGTCTTGGACGGGGCCTGATAAGCGCATTGAGGTGAAAGGTTCACAGGCTTCCATTACTTTTACAAAGTAAAGCAAATTGTATGGCGTTAATAAAGTCGGTGCGCGGTTTTAAGCCCCTGTTTGGGGCAGATTGCTATTTGGCAGAAACAGCGGTTGTGATTGGCGATGTGGTAATGGGCGACCAATGTTCGGTGTGGTTTAATGCGGTGGTTCGGGGTGATGTCAACTCGATTCGCATCGGAAACCGCGTGAACATTCAGGATGGAGCGGTAATTCATTGCACCTACCAAACGGCGCCTACGACGATTGGCAATCGCGTTTCGATTGGTCACAACGCGCTGGTGCACGGCTGCACTTTACACGACAATGTGTTGGTGGGCATGGGTTCTATTGTGATGGATCATGCGGTGGTGCATTCAGGGAGTATTATTGCTGCCGGTGCGGTGGTGTTGGAAAAGACGATTGTCGAAAGTGGATGGATTTGGGCTGGCGTTCCAGCCAAGCCGGTGAAAAGGGTAGGTGAGGAGCTGGTACGCGGTCAGATTGACCGGATTGCCGACAATTATCTGATGTACAGCGGTTGGTTTAAGGGAGAGTAAGTCTTAAGTACTTAGTCTGTAACTGTCCTTGCCTAAAATAGGTTGACTTTTTTGGTTCAACATTGATTTATTTCCATCGGGTAAATATGAGCCTGAGGTTCTTCTCTTGTGCAGATGAATGAGCTGAAAGCGAATTACAATTTCCGCTTAACTTAGAGAAACACGCGGTGACTGGCGACACAGCCTCATTTACCCGAAATACTCAGCGAGGCATGCGACCCAAAAAACACTTAAAGTATCGGTTTTCGGGCATTTATATGTAATCATCAGCGCCACGCGTAAGCCCCTTTCAACTTTGAACTTTCGCCTTTCTACTCGTGTAGTGCATGCGAAGCGTTGCGCGCAAGCGGGTGTAGCGGATACCCCGAAAAACAGAGTGAGTGTGGGAGTGAGAGTGAGCGAAGAGAAAATATCAGCGTGAGCGAAGAGTGCGTGTGAATGAGAGTGCAAGTGGGAAGGGAACGCGTTGGCGGCTCTGTTTTGCGGAGTATGAGCGAAACACGCGGTGCCCGGCGAGGAAGCCTCAGTGTACCGTGATGCTCAGCGAGGCATGCGCCCAAAAAAATCAATAAAAATGGAATTTTTTATAGCTACGATGCTTATCAGACGTGGGGTTTACGTGATTTTCCTGCTTATTTTCTAACTCCATTAATCCTCAATGCCTCGGTAAATCTTGTAATCTGACCAGCGTTGTTTTACGTGCGACACCAATTCGTACTCGGTTTCGAAGGTGTTGTAGCTGTTCATGAGTCCGGAAAATTTGATGAAATCGTCCATCTCGTTTTCGTCGGTTTCGATGATTTGGGCCACCATGTAACGCGTGAAGAGGTCGCGAAGCAGCTCGATTTGTGCATCCTGCGCCCTCAATTCGGCAATTTTGCGTTGTGCCTTGCCGGTTTTGGAAAACTGCATCCACAAATAGGTAATCGGACTTTCTACGGCATTAACGAGCGGCGTAGCTTGTGGCTTCTGCTTTTCGGCCTCAGCCAGCTCCTTGAGAATTTGTTCGTAGGTGCGCGGCGCCTTGATGCTTACGGGTTTTAAGGTAATCGGCTTGAGTTTCAAACTCACTTTTACATGGTAACGCTCTCTGGGTAGGGAATCGCTGAGCAACACTTTTTGAAGCGTGTACCCGGTGAGCGACACCAGCAGGCTGTCGTTCGGCTTTACATTGATGCTGAAACGCCCTTGATTGTCGCAAAATACGCCGTTTTGAGTTCTATGGTTAATCACAAAGGCATGCGGCAGGTGTCGGCGCGATTCGGCATCCAGCACCTCGCCGGTAACGGTTACCTGTGCTTGTGCGGTACGGCTCAACCCCAACAGCGCTGCTAAGAGCAAACTGCACAAAGCGGGAAATGAAATCCGTAGAACCGGCATCATTTAAAGCGGAATATTGCCGTGTTTCTTGCGGGGCAAGCTTGCCGATTTGTTTTTCAGCATTTCGAATGCACGAATGAGTCGCTGGCGGGTTTCTTCCGGACGAATCACATCGTCGATATATCCACGTTCAGCGGCGCTGTAGGGATTGGCGAAGAGTTCGGCATATTCCAGCTCTTTTTCCTTCCACTTGGCTTCTGAGTCGGCGGCCTCTTCAATTTCTTTTTTGAAGATGATTTCAGCCGCGCCTTTCGCACCCATCACGGCGATTTCGGCAGTGGGCCAGGCATAATTCATGTCGGCACCAATATGCTTGGAATTCATCACATCATACGCACCGCCGTAAGCCTTTCGGGTAATCACCGTTACCCGCGGCACGGTTGCTTCGCAGAAGGCGTAAAGCAGCTTCGCGCCATTGGTAATGATGGCATTCCATTCCTGGTCGGTACCGGGCAAGAACCCTGGTACGTCTTCGAACACGAGCAATGGAATGTTAAAGCAATCGCAGAAACGCACAAAACGCGCGGCTTTTTGCGACGATTTAATGTCGAGCACCCCTGCCAGATATGCCGGCTGGTTGGCCACAATTCCAATGCTTTTCCCCGCCAAACGGGCAAAACCCACCACGATGTTCTCCGCAAAATTCTTATGCACCTCGAAGAAGCTGCTGTTGTCGATCACCTCTTCAATCACTTCGCGGATATCGTAAGGCTGATTGGGGTTTTCGGGAATTATAGTATTGAGCTTTGGTCGCAGCTCATTACCCGCCTCATACGGCAAGGCCGGCGCTTCTTCCTCGCAGTTTTGGGGAATGTAGCTCAGCAGGGCTCTAATGTCTTGAATACAGCTTACTCCATTGGGACTTGTAAAGTGTGTTACCCCCGATTTCACGCTGTGTGCCGAGGCCCCGCCGAGGTCTTCCGAGCTCACTTCTTCGTGGGTTACGGTTTTCACCACGTTCGGACCGGTTACGAACATGTAAGAGTTGTTCTCGACCATGAAGATGAAATCGGTGATGGCCGGCGAATACACCGCGCCTCCGGCACAGGGTCCCATGATTGCGCTGATCTGCGGAATTACGCCCGAAGCAAGCGTGTTTCGGTAAAAAATATCGGCATAACCACCCAATGAAACCACACCTTCCTGAATCCGAGCCCCTCCCGAATCGTTCAGGCCAACCACCGGTGCTCCGTTTTGCATGGCCAAATCCATAATCCGACAAATTTTTGTGGCATGGGCCTCGGCCAGCGATCCGCCAAATACGGTAAAATCCTGGGCAAACACGTAAATGAGTCGGCCGTTTACGGTCCCAAAACCGGTAACCACGCCGTCGCCATAAAACTTCTGTTTATCGAGGCCGAAATTTGTGCTCCGGTGGGTAACCAGCTGACCAATTTCTTCAAAAGAGCCCTCGTCCAACAGCAATGCAATGCGCTCACGGGCAGTGAGTTTGCCTTTTTTATGTTGAGCCTCAATGCGTTTTTCGCCTCCACCCAACAGGGCTTCTTTTTTCTTTTGCTCGAGTTCCTGTAACTTTTTGCTCATAATGGCCAATCGCGATTTGTCGTTTTCGGCAGAATTCGTCCTGCCATGGGAATGCAAGATTAGCTAATTCGCGCAACCTGTAAAAGGGCAATGTGTAAAGGTTTGAAGCTCATTTTCTGCGGTATTGCTTTTCTGGCTTGGTTTTCCGAATGAATTGAGCAGCTCTGTCGGGAGGGGAATTCCGGGGTCCACCATCCTCCTCCCCAGTTTCAAGAACAGAAATCTCGTGGACTTATGCAAGCGTTAAACGTTTATAAACGTTTAATTATGAACACTTTGGTTAGTAAGTCTTTCTTGTGCTTACGCCTTGGTTTTCCGAACTTGAGAACGGGCGGGGACAGCTGTTTCCCGATTTCGGGTTTTAGGGTTTTTAGATTCCGGGAGTGGTTTCAAATCGTTGTAAATCAGTGCTCTGAAGCAGTTGGTCTCCAAAATATTTCAGGTTTAGTTGATTCCTCAGGCTGTGGTCTATTGGGGCGCCTGCCTTTTTCAGCCCCTCTCAAACACCCTTTCTTGATCGTCGGGCACCGCGCCTTTCGCCTGTAGCCCCTTTCCGGCTTCGCCAACTCACAGGCTTTCGCAGGCCGTTCAAGGGGGCTGCCGGCTTCAGTCGCTGGCGCTGGCATCTCGCGACCAACAACTTTTCATTTATAGGCAGAAAACAGAGTTGTTTTGGGCCCGTACAACTAGAAATTTTACCTACATAGGGCCTACTGAAAAACACTCAATAGTTTTATTTAGAGTACTTTAGTCCCCTATTTGAATGAGGCTTAATGCAAGGGTTTTTAGTCAAGCTACTGAAAATTCATGCAAACTTGAATTCACGAAGCTTTGTTTTTCGTTAGCCAGAAATGCAGCATTTGCTTCGTTGCCTGCGGCTCGCAGTATTCAATATACAGCTTCGCCTTGTCGCCTTGCATCTGCCGCATTTCTGACTTTTTCAGTAGGCCCTACATACTGAGCATTTACACTAAAATTCAACCTTGAATTTCTTGGCGAATTTGAGTGGTAATTTAACTGGAAATAAAACCTCGGGAGTTCATTCCCAATTGCATTTTAAAAAGATTATTTCGTTACAATTGGCGCTAATTCCGCTTAAATCAAACCACCCACCTACAAACCATTAATCCGCTAGAAAATCACCTTCAATCCGCACCTCGATATTTCTAAATCTTGCGGTTCGCTTGAAGTTATCAATGGTTTCTGAAATGTCCTCATCAATAAAGTGAGCTGCCGATTGGTCAAAAACAACCTGCGAATCGCTTTTCACCGACGCGAGATAGCTTCTGAGTAAACTTTTATGAATAAAGGTTACCTTGTTTTGAAGCCGAATGTGATAGGTACTTCCCTGCTTTGTCATCACAAGCGATTTGCGTGTATAAGAAGGAAGAATAAATGCAAAACCAACCGCAAGACCAATGGCAATGCCTGTAAGCAAATTACTTAGAACAATAGCAAAAACGGTCACCAAAAACGGGATGTACTGATTAGGGCTCTTTTTAAGTTGCTCGAAGATCAACCGAGGGTTTGTGAGCTTGAAACCTACAACCAGCAAGATGGCTGCTAATGTTGCAAGGGGAATCAGATTGATAACTTGCGGAATAAAAAATACGGCCACTATGAGGAAAATCCCGTGGTAAATGGCAGCCATTTTTGACTTGGCTCCGGCCAGTAAATTGGCTGAGCTTCTTACGATTACTGCTGTAACCGGAATTCCTCCTAAAAGTCCTGAAACAAGGTTTCCACTGCCTTGGGCAATCAATTCTCTGTTGCTTGGTGTAATCTTGTGCTTGGGGTCAAGCTTGTCAATGGCTTCAACACTTAGCAAACTCTCAATGCTGGCAATTACCGCAATTGTAAGGGCTACAGGGTAAAGCTCTGGAGTTTTAAAGGCCGACCAATCAGGCATTTTGAAGAAATTTGAAACCTCACCACTCAGCAAGCCGGTGGGTAAGTTCACCAAATGGCCGGGCTCAAGCGCGTATAGTGGCGCGAAAATGATAGCCATTTCTTGCAGCAGAACGCCGCTTATTACTGCTATTAAGGCACCGGGAATTAGCTTAAAGAAATACTGCTTTTGAGCGTCCCAAAAAACCATCACCAATAAACCTACTGCACTTGCACACACTGCGAGTGGCTTAGGATTCATGAATGCCTGTGCGATTTTTGTCCACGAACTGTTTTTTTGACCTTCAGCCAGGGCCGCGCCGACCGCACCGTTGAACTCAAAGCCTAAGGCATATGGAATCTGTTTAATGATGAGAATTAACCCAATGGCGGCCAGCATTCCTTTGATCACCGCCGTGGGGAAAAAGCTGGCCAATCGCCCGGCTTTCATCACACCAAATAAAATCTGAAGCAAGCCACTAAGCACCAGAGCGGCCAAAAATGCCTCGAAAGTTCCCATGGTGTTGATGGCATCCAGAACCACAATGGTAAGACCGGCCGCCGGACCGCTAACACTCAGCCTCGAACCGCTCAATGCCCCAACCACAATACCACCAACAACTCCGGCAATGATTCCAGAAAATGAGGAGGCGCCGGAAGCCAAGGCAATTCCCAGGCAGAGCGGTAAAGCAATCAAAAATACAACGGTAGCGGCCCGTAAATCTGACTTTAAGCGATTCGATTTCATCTAAATGACAGAGGCCTAAGTTAAGTGAAGAATGCAACGACTAACCAAAGAGTTCTTCAAGCTCCTCTTGCGAAAGTCTGATTAATGGGTTGGTCCGACTCATCAAATCCAGCGCCAGCTTAGCTTTTCGCTCCTGCAAACGCATAATTTTCTCTTCAATGCTGTCTTGGGTAATGAAACGCCATACAAACACCTGCTGCTTTTGCCCAATGCGGTGAGAACGACTGATGGCTTGCTCCTCCAATGCCGGGTTCCACCAAGGATCCAGGAGAAATACGCAATCGGCTTTGGTCAGGTTTAAGCCGGCGCCCCCGGTTTTAGTTTGAATTAAAAAGGCCCGGAATCCTTCGTGATGGTCGAACTCATCAATAATTCTTCCCCGATTGGCCATCGGTACGCCTCCCGTAAGCCATGAGTAAGGCAATTGATGCTCATCGAATGCCTTGCGATAAATCTCTAAATGCTTTACGAATTGTGAGAAAATCAACACCTTTCGCCCTTCCGAGGCCAATTCTTCCAAACGCGTCATTACATCTCTAAACTTCGCTGAATCGCCAATATATTCAGGATTTTCAAGCAATGGGTGGATGGCAATCTGGCGTAATTGTGTAAGTCCCCTCAAAATTAACATCTGATTGTTCTGCAAGCCGCTCTTTTCAACGGTTTCCAAAATCAGATTGCGGTAGTACGATTTCCGCTCTTCATATACCTTCTTCTGCTCACCTTCCATCACCGAGTAGTTGAGAATCCTGGTCTGGTCGGGCAGCTCGGGAGCCACCTCCTGCTTCGTACGCCTCAAAATAAAGGGACGTACCAGTTTTTGCAGCTTCTCAAGCTTCTGGTCGTCGTTGTTTTGCTCTATGGGGATGACAAACTCGCCTTTGAAAAAGTGAAAAGTTCCAAGCAATCCAGGCTGCAAAAAGGTGAGTTGTGACCAAAGATCGGTCAACGAGTTTTCCACCGGCGTCCCGGTAAGTACAATGCGGTTTTCCGATTTTAAGGTACGTACCGATTGGAAGCTGGCCGAACGCATGTTTTTAATCAACTGACTTTCATCCAAAACCACATAATTAAACTCCATGCGTTGCAACAGCTCTTTGTCGTTCCGTACAACACCGTAAGTGGTGAGAATCACATCGGCCTGAAGCAAAGGTCGCTCGTCGCTGCTACGTTTTGAGCCCGCATGACGAATCACTCTTAATCCGGGAGCAAACCGCGAAATCTCCCGCTCCCAGTTGTGCAACAGGGTAGGCGACATAACCACTAAGTGCGGACATCCGCTGGCTCTACTTTCCTCAAAACCAAAAAGATCCAGCTGCCCGGCCGGCTGCAATTTGAGCCTTTCGCGCTCCTTTTCGGTAACGTATAAAAGCAAACATATTACTTGTAAGGTCTTGCCCAGGCCCATGTCGTCGGCCAAACAAGCTCCCAGCTTATTCTCGTGCATCGAAGCCAACCAGTTAAAGCCCTTGCGTTGGTAATCGCGCAACGTGGCATTCAATCCTTTTGGAAGTGGATACTGGCTTAGCGACGATTCGGTGTACACCTTCTTCTGCGAGTTGTTGAGCCCAAGCTGTATGCCCTGCGACAATAATGGGTGCCCTTCAATCAGGCTTTGGTGCTGGCGGTGTAAACGAAGGCTATCCTGGTCTAACTCGCCAAACTCAAACAAATCGGCAAACTGGATAAACCAGCTTTCTGGAAGCAAAAACACCCTTCCGTTGGGTAAATTGAAGTATCTGTTTTTTTCGATGATGTGATTCCTGAAACGCACAAATGGAATCGAAATGCCATCAACCAACACCACTACATGGAGGTCGAACCAGTCTTCCTCCTTCTTCTTTTGCTGGGTTCGGATTACCGCTTTGCTGGTTACAAAATCCTTCTGTTTCCAACGCCCAAATACCGAAATGCCTTTCGCCCTGAGCTGATCATGGTGTTCGCTCAACCATTCGAGCACCTGCTCAACGGTGTATTCTTCATTTCGGAGGTGTGAGGGCAAAAACAACGACTGTGCAATGGCTTCCATCTGTAGCTCCTGTGTGAGGAACGAGGCAGTATTTCGCTCCCACTCGGTAATTCTGAAATACCGAACAATGGTCGATGTTCCGCTGCTTCGATCGATTCGGGCCAACAGCTCTTGCTTTTGGGCGGCATTCACGATAAAATCGTCGTAATGAAAATCGAGCTGTAACACCGGCTTGTGATCGAGGTCGGGAGTAACCGAAAGCACCGCTCTCGTTGAGTTGGGTGCGCTTCTTACCTCAAAACCTTCAAACTGCACCTCAGCCCGCCTAGTGGTTCGAATGAGGAAACTCGACATGAACGCCTCCGCGAGCTTATCAGGAATAATTTGCTCCGTTTTCTTGGTGAAGGGCATCAGCTTTTGGCCGGTTACGCCTTTAGGCAACGAGAAAATCTCACCTTGGGTGGCAAACCAGCCCGGCTCAGACGAAATTATACGGTTTGCGGGATGTTGAAGGTTGATCCTGCTTCCATCTGCCCTCGAAGCCTGGAAGGTATACACAATCTCAGCCTCCGATTTACGGAAGTGAAACAGGGTGGTAACCGGCTCTTCGGCCACAACAAAACTTTTCACCAACGAGGGGTGGTCCGATTGCTTGTCGCGCCAGTAAACCGTTTGGCCGCGTAGCTTATCTAAGCAAAACGCCAGTCTGTGGTCGAAAAACTCCGAAAGCCGCTTCATCTGAACCTCATCTTTGGCCAAACGCTCTAAAAAAACCTCTCGTTTGAGCTTTTTGGGGTTGAAAATCTTCTCGATGTGCTGCACCGACAGCTCAGAAGTTTTGGCCAAAATCGCCAGCTCATCCTCCGAAAAAGGGTAATCGTAATCGCCTCGGCGCTCATAATTGACTCTCTGGTATTCGTACGAAAAGGTCTCATTCTCAATGAGCTTCACCAGAAACGACTCAAGGGTGAGACCCAAAGTCGGCGTGCGAATAAAACTGAAAATAAGACGAGAATCCTTCATTGTTTTCTGTGGCCGCCGTTTGCAAACGGCTGCCGAGGGTTTAACCTACAAACCTACTCAAGCAATTCGGCATGCCACAGCGTTGGGCAGAATTTTTTTCGAAGAATTGTCCACATGTCGAATGTGAACTAAACCGGGCCTCATGCCAACCGCAATTGCACCTAGTCGATGATCTTCTCCTAACAGCCTGGCACCGTTGAGGGTAGCCCAACAAAGCATGGTCTCAAAGCTCAGTGTCGTGAAGGCTTCCTGCAGCAGTTTCAGGTTTTCGAGCATACTCAGGTGGCGGGCCGAGGCCAGAGAATCTGTTCCCAAACATAGCTTCAACGGCGAGCGGCTCAGCAAATCGAGAGGCGGCAGTTGAGCCTCAATAAACCGATTGGCCTCCGGGCACAGGCAGAAAAAAAGGCGCTCCAGCTCAGGGCCTAGCCTATCAAGCTCTGCATCAGAAATATGCGTATTGTGTACAAAAAGCAATGGGCCACTTCGTGGGATGGCTTGCTGCATATAGTCCATCACCGTACGAAAACCCCGGAGCTGCTCGGCGGGCTTAAACCCCCAGTTTTCGAGCCGATCGAAGAGTGCGCCTCGCTGATGCTCAAAGAGCTCCCGTTCGCTTTCCGACTCCAAAAAATGCAAGCTCCACAGTCCTCCTTCGGCTTCAATATGTGCCTTAACGTTTGCCATGAGCGGCACAGAGCTCGAATAGGGCGCGTGAAGGGTGATGTTGCCCTTAAGGCCATCCGCCCGTAGGGCTTCCAACACCTGAACTCCTTGCCTGTAGCTCTGCTCGGCCACCTCCGGCCTGAAACCGAAACGCTCCACCAAGGTGTAATACTCAATCGCTGACTGGCGCTTCACTCCAAAGCTGTCGGTCGTGTTCGAAATGTCGACTACAGCCATCACGCCTTCGGCCCACATTTGTGCATCGGCTTCTCGCATAGCCCGAGGGTCGCCCTGCTTGGGCCTCACAGCGTTCAGGCTATCAATAAAGCCGTTTATTCCGGTGTTTTCCTCGATCAGGCCTTTGAGTCCCGCTAGTTCAAGGTGGCAATGGGCATTAATCCAGCCCGGAACAATCCATCCCTCAACATAAGTGGCATCGATCAGAGAGTAGCCCTCGTCGCCGGGGGCCATCAGCGAAAGCACAAAACCTTCATCGTCGATTTCTACAACACCCCGTTCTATGGGCGGTGAAGCCACAGGAAATATTACATCGGCGGTGTATTTTGGCATGTGGTAAAATTGCACAATTCCCACCTAATCCTCACTATCTTTGCGGGACATGGAAAAGCCCGATATCCGAACCCTTTCGCTGGCCGAGCTCACAGAATGGCTACTGCAACAAGGGCAGCCGCGGTTTCGTGCCAAACAAATTCACGAGTGGCTTTGGAAAAAGGCTGTTGGAAGCTTTTCGGAGATGACCAACCTAAGCCTGCCTCTGCGTCAACTGCTCGAAACGCACTTCCATCTACGACAGGCAGCGGCGGTAAATGCCCAAAAAAGCGCCGACCGAACCATCAAAACGGCATTTAAGCTTTACGACGGACAAATTGTTGAAGGGGTGTTGATTCCTACCACTTCGCGGATGACTGCTTGCATTTCATCGCAGGCCGGATGCTCGCTCACCTGTAAATTTTGCGCAACCGGAAAACTCAAGCTCATGCGCAACCTTGAGGCCGCCGAAATCTTTGATCAGGTAGCCTACATTCGCAAACAGAGCGAAGAGAATTACGGTATTCCACTCAGCAACATCGTTTACATGGGCATGGGCGAGCCTTTGTTGAACTACAAAAACGTGTTGGAAAGCGTTGCTCGGATTACCTCTCCGGAAGGCTTGGGCATGTCGCCGCAACGAATTACTGTGTCAACAGCCGGAATTGCGAAGATGATACGCAAGCTGGGAGATGATGGCGTAAAGTTTAATCTGGCACTTTCGCTTCACGCTGCCAATGATGAGAAGCGCAGCCGCATCATGCCCATCAATGAGAGCAACAACCTGGAAGCCCTGGCCGAAGCGCTTCAGTACTTTTATGATAAAACGGGTACCCGCCCAACCTTGGAATATATCATCTTCAAAGATTTTAACGATTCTCTGGAAGACGCCGCCGAACTCGAAGCCTTCGTTCGAAAGGTGCCCAGCAAGGTGAATGTAATTGAGTACAACCCCATTGGTGAAGGCGAATTTGAACGCGCCGAAGAAGCCGCTGTAAACCGCTTTTGCGCCTACCTCGACCGCAAAGGAGTAATTGTAAATGTGCGTAGGAGTAGGGGTAAGGATATTGACGCAGCTTGCGGACAGCTGGCCAACAAGAACAAAGCCGTGTTAAAGGTGGTTCGAAAGGCGGAAGTATGAAAGGTCGGGCAGTTTTTCTGATGGCCTTATTGTTCGGACAACTGCTTTCCGCTCAGCAGTTTAGCGAAGGAGAAGGCTACATGCCCGAACGTAATTTTCAGCCTATTGAGTGGTTGGGCGTGCTTAAAGATTCGCTTGTTTTACTTCGGGGCACCATCGAAGAGGATGGCCTTCCCCGTAACCTTCAGCTTGAGTTTTTCGATGACGAAAGCTTGAAGCGAGGGCGGAAACTTACCCTTCCGGATGTTTTTGCCTCACGGAAAGATTTTTTCCCTGAAGCGATTTACATTGTCGGCCAGGAAATTACTATTTGGGGTTCATCGTTCGACAAGAACAACCGAAGTAATTCATTAAAGGTGTTGAGAGTTCATCCCGACTCACTGCCCCTCCAAAAGTCTGATAGGTACAAAGCCCAGACAGAAGAGATGCTCAGCTGGCCGGCCGCTTATTTTACCAACAACAGCAGGCGTTTTGAATGGGCACAAAGTCCGTCGGGGGCTTACCTGTGCGCCATGAGTGTGGAGAGTATTACCACCAAAAATCAGCTACGTATCCGGTTTCAGGTATGGGATTCTTTTCTTCAGGAGCATGCGAAGTACGATGCACGAATACCCGCTGAGTTGGAGCGCTTTTCGGTAAAGAAGCTGGGCCTCGACGACAATGGTAAACCATTCTTGTTGCTCGAATGGTCGTCGAACCCACGTTCGCAAGCCTTTTACGCTGGTTACGCATTCAACCGGAAAGACCAGCCTCCGGTGATGTTCGACTTTGACTTTCCCGGTAAGCAGGAGGGCGACATCCATTGGCTCAAGGGCAACGACGAGCATTGGTATTTTGTAGGCTTGTATGGAAAACAGGTTGGTGAGGCTCCGCTCGAAGCGGAAGGCTTGTTCATCACTCAAATTCAGCCTGGCCATGGCGAAGTGAAATCGACAAACCGCATTTCATTCTACGAAATCAAAGACAGCCTGTCGTATTTAAAAACCGGTAAGGAAACCTATGATGAGCTGTTTGGGCGAATGCGAATTGTGCAGCTCACCAAGGGCGAAACAGGGTTTTATTTATGGATGGAGCAGCAGAGGCAGGAGGAGATTTGCCAAACCGATTTTCGCTCCAATATGATGATTTGTAACACGCATTATTTCAACCACAACCTGGTTTTTTTGGAGCTCAATCAAGCTGGCCGCGTTTTGCAGGGCAACGTGCTTGAGAAACATCAAACCCTGGTAGAAGGCGACGAAGTCTTTACTTCGTTTGAGGTTTTGGGTGAGGGTCAAGAGGCAGTTTTTAACCGTGGCCTTGGCGAACAAGGGCGTTTGACCGACCCTTCCCGGTCGAAGTTGGCTGTGTGGAATGGCCTCAGCGCAAAGCTTGTTGAATTTGAAAACGCCGAGCCTTTGCTAAGGGCCGCCACAGGTGTCCAATACAAGGGAAGCACCTTTTTCCTCACCGAAGGCCGGTCGCAAGCGAGGGTAATCAGGCTTCAATAAGCGCCCTTCACAATCTGCTTCACCGCCTCCGATTTGCCCATGGTGTAAAAGTGAATGCAGGGAACACCGGCTTTGATCAGCTCCTTGGTTTGTTCGATGCCCCACTCAATGCCAACTCGCATCACATCAGCGTTGTTTTTGCACTTTTCCAGCTCGTCGCCTAAGGCTTCCGGAATATCAATGTGGAAGGTTTTCGGTAAGAAGGTGATGTGCTTAAGTGTGGTTATTGGCTTTAGTCCGGGAATAATCGGTACGTTAATTCCTGCTTTGCGGCAATCTTCTACAAACTGAAAGAATTTAGCATTGTCGAAAAACAGCTGAGTAACAATGTAATGGGCACCTGCGTCAACTTTTTCTTTCAGGTAACGAAGGTCGGTTTTCATGTTTTGGGCCTCAAAGTGTTTTTCGGGATAACCGGCCACTCCAATGTCAAAGTCGGTCGGAATGCCTTCCACAATCTCATCGTCGATGTAATGCCCATGGTTCATTTGTGCAATCTGCCGAACAAGGGTAGAGGCATTGGCATGGCCTTCTTTTTCGGGAATAAACTGCGACTCACCTTTAACCGGATCGCCACGAAGTGCCAACACATTATTGATGCCCAGGTAGTGCATATCGAGCAGCGCCGCTTCCGTTTCATCGCGGGTAAATCCACCGCAAATCAGGTGAGGTACGGTATCAACACCATATTTGTATTTGATGGCTGCGCAAATGCTCACAGTTCCGGGGCGTTTCCTCATGGCGATGCGCTCGTGCAAACCATTGTTCAGCTTTTTGTACACGAACTCTTCGCGGTGGTAGGTCACATTGATGAAACTTGGATTAAACTCCATCAAAGGCTCAATACCATCATATAAATCCTGAATATCACGGCCTTTCAGTGACGGCAAAACCTCAAATGAGAACAGCGTTCTTTTGGCGTTTGCAATATGCTCGGTTACTTTCACGGGACAAATTTGGGTGTCAAAAATACACTAAACTGGGTGAAAAATTAAAAAGGGGACAATCATGTCCCCTTTTTGTTTTGAATTTCCTAATTAACAGCATCTATTCCCGTATGAGCGTTACTGCTCCCTTGAGCGGCTCATCGAGTGTTGGTGCTGTAACCACGTAGAAGTAAGTTCCTGAGGGGAGGTTATCGCCATCCCAATCGTTATTGTAGTTATCTCCTTCAAACACCTTACCTCCCCAGCGGTTGAATACTGCTACGTTATTTCCCGGGTATCCAATGAGGAACGGAATGGTGAAGAAGTCGTTTTTGCCATCCCCGTTAGGGCTGAAAACATTTGGAACAAAAGGAGTGTCGATAATGAGTACACTACGGGTGAGTGTATCCTTACATCCTAGCTCAGTGGTAACAATCAATGTAATTTCTTTGAGGCCAGTATCGGGGTAAACCTGTGTTTGGCTGCTACCAATGAGCGTATCGTCGGCGCTTGGCGGAACGAATACCCACTCCCAAAAGCTGAGTGTATCGTTGGTACCCGGTGTAGAGGCATCGGTAAAGGTAATAAGGGTGTTTTTTAGAATAGCCGGGCTTTCTGGGTTGACGGTGAAAAGCGCCTCAGGCTGAGGTGTAAATGGAGCGTCTAACGAATCCAAGCCTGCGCAACCAAAGTTATCTATGGCAATAAGCTGAATTTCAGGGTTGCTTTCAGACCCCCCATTCCAAACAAGCGTGTCTGCGGTACTCAGCGTATCACCTTCGTAAACCCAACGGTAGGTGGCAAAGGTGTCGTTCACAAACAGGAGAATAGAATCAAATTCACAGAATGGCTGGAACCCTAGAATCTGTGGTGCGGGAGCTGAATTTGTAACCACGAACGGAGCCGATACTCCTGTACATCCGTTTTGATCAACCACCGAAACGGTGTAGGTTCCCTGTCCCACGTTGGTGAATCCTACATCTACACCGGGATTGCTCGACCAACTGTATTCTTCGTACTCCTGTGTAGTTGTGAGTGTGGTAATACCATCAAAACAAGTATGATTGTCGCCTGTGATCACAGGAGTAATCGTGTTAACCGTCGTGACAGTGAACGGCCCTGATGTTCCCTCACAACCATTGTCGCCAACTACTGTAACTGTGTAAGTACCTGCTCCAACAGAAATCGTATCGTTGGTGCTCAAGTTCGACCAAGTATAATTGGAGAAAGGTTCGGTGGTGTAAAGTTCAGTAAGGGCTGAGGCACACACGGTATTTACACCATCGATAACAGGCGCTGGCGCCACTTCAATACCAACAATGAATGGAGCTGAAACACCAATACAATTGCCTATTGCTACAGTAACTGAATATTCTCCAGGTGTGGTAACTTCGATGGATGAAGTTTCTTCGTTATTGGGCGACCACACGTATTGGTCGAAGGTGCCGCCACCAACTGAGAGTGTTGTGGATGCCCCATCGCAAATCGAGGGCACACCTACGATTGTTGGCGTGAAGTTATTCTCAATAACCTGAAAAACGATATTGGCCTGATAGGTAGCTGCCGGAGTCCCGTTGTCTGTAGCGAGGAACTCAACATTGTGAAATCCAACATTCGAAGCAGAAGCCGTAAAGGTTGCCTGAACATTACACTGCGTTCCGGGCGTAATTCCGATAAGATTGAAACCCGGTACACTGGTGGTTATCAACTCGGCATCAACCGTTTGGTCTGGCTCAACAGGAATAAAGTTAAAGTCGACCGGATACGTTTCTCCAATGCATACGACAATGGTATCGCAGAGGGGAGCATTGATAGCCAGCGGCGCAATGTTATTGTCGACACCGGGCTCAAGACAAGTGTTAAAGAAAAACACGGTGTTGTCGAGGAACGAAACCTGATCGTTGGCACCAAAAGGACCATCATAGTTTTCGCCAGGAGCGTCGAAACGACCTAACTGGATATATCCTACACCATCGCCACGATTTACACCTACAGTTGCCGGAATACCTCCGAACCCATCTGTTCCCCCTGAGGCCGTTCCTGTTGTCCACTGCATGTCGCCATACAAGAAACCAACGTTTGTATTCACAGGAAGTACAGGCGAAGTACCATTGGTGATAATCAATTGGAAGGTATTTCTCAAGGCCCCATTCTCATTGAACACACCTACTGTATCCCACGAAACGATGGCATACTGAGGAAATACGTCATAACGCACCTGACCGAGCGGATTAGTAGGACTTCCGGTGTCCACATCACCCCAAAAAGGAGCAATCATGGGTGGCACGAGTGCATCAGGGAAGGCTGAAGAAGAAAATGTTGCATACGCTTCATCGAAGGTGATATTACCATTGTTATTAATGAAGAAACTTGTGTAATTCGTTCCGTAAAAGCAAAACTGAAAAGGAATTTGAACTTCGAAAGGACCATTAGGTGGGCTGTCATCAAAATACACTTCACCTCCAAAAGGGTCATCAAAACCGGTCGTAGGAACAGCTTCGCAAGGCGGTGAATCTAAGTCTCTCGACTGCGCTTTCTTTTTGGCCTTAGAGCTTTTTGGGAATTGAACAGTACCCGACGAAATGGGTTGTGCAATCTCATACGTTTGTTTGGGATCCAGTTTGCCTTGCGCTTTCAGTGTCTCGTAAAGCTGAAGTGTGATAGGCGTTTTTTCGATTTTGGTTTGAGCCTTCAATCCTGTCGAAAAAGCACCAACACCTAAAAGGAGGAGCCATTGCAGAAACTTGGGGCTAAAATCGCGCTGAAATTTTTTCATTGAGCGGTTTCGTTCTATTTGATTTATCGGGTAGCAAAGCTAAAAAAATCTTTTGCCAATTCACAGAGAAATGAGCCGCAGGTTTCGCTGCACGGTGGCGAAAAAACAAAGCTTATTTTTTGCCTCTTCTCAAAATCTCGGCAATTGCCTTTATACCTCCTACAAAATCGGCTTCCGGTAAGTATACCCACAACACATGCGAAATGGCTTTTAGCGTTTTGCCCTCTGCCGTAAAAATTTCCGCCAGCATTCGGTGTTGATTACGGGTTTCACGACGATTAATTTCTATCAATTCGTTTTGCTCCTGAGGCATTATAGCGGGGTATGATGACAGAATCAAAGCATCAAGCTTCCTCCTTACCTTCAACGCATTGAGTATCATTCGGGTTTTATTCGTGCTCATGCTGCCCTGATGCATCCTTACCAAAGCAAAGGAGTTTAGTGTGTTATGCTTCCTGAACACGATTCCCTTACACAGGCAACGGCACCATAAATCCCAATCTTCAACCGAACTGAGCCCTTCATCGAAATACCCGGCTCGATCAAAGACGATGCGGCGAATCAATGGACCATTCACTACAAATTGGTTTTGCCGCAATAACTTCTTCAGCCAATACCCCGATAAATCGCTTTCCGGCTCCTCTTCCCAGGGTAAATCAGGCGTAAACATCGAATAGCGTAAGGCCGGCTCACCCGGAATAAAGTATCGAACACTGCTGTACACCAAATCTACCGTCGTGTTCTCCTGCAAATACTTCGAATGCGAACGTAGTTTTTCGGTTTGTATCAGGTCATCAGAATCCAACAACTGGATAAACGCCCCCTTCGCCTGCCTGATGCCCGCGTTTCGCGCTGCCGATAATCCGCCGTTTCGCTGATATACATAACGGATTCGCGAATCCCTTAACGTATAGCCCTCAACGACTTCTTTCGTGTTGTCTTTAGAACCATCATCGACTACGATACACTCCCAATTCTGATAGGCTCCCTCCAAAACGCAGTCGAGCGTCTCGTGAATCAGATGCCCGTAATTATAGGTTGGAATGATGATGGATACCAGTCCAAAATCTTCCATTAATCTTCGGTAGGTTGCGCCTTCAATCTGAAACGCAGTTTGTAACTGATGTACACCGTATCCGGCATCGGTGCAACCAACTCGAAATCTGTTCTGAAACGGTACTTGTCGCGCTGAATAATGTTCAACAAGTCTTCATTGGTTGGATTTAGGGTGTACTGAATGAAATCTTTACCCGGCTCCGGGAAATCTTCTTCCATCAATAAAGCATCCTGATACCCACCCGATGGCGAAGAAATGTAAAACTTGAGGTCTTTCGCAAAACTGAAATCCACCGCACCTGAGTCAATAACCACCGTAAGATCAATGCCTTCTACATCTTCAACCGTGCCTGATGTACTCTTGTTCTGCTCGAACTTATCGTAATTATTAAACGAATAGTCATCACTTACAAATGTCAAAAACTGATTCGAAGGAAATGTATCGGTGAGCAACGAATCCGGCGCCTTGAGCCAAACCACCTGATCGTCGGTGTCGAGATTAAAACTTACCAGTTTGTCGAGCCGCTTGCATGCCCCCATAAATAAGAGCAGCATCAAGGCCGGAATGAGCAGATTTGATTTCATGAGGACTGAAAAGGAGTCCAAATATAGGAATTATCCGCACCGTCGTGCAAATGCCCTCGTGCTTTCAAATTCTCCCAAAACAATCATTTATTTCGCCGAACTCCACTGCTCAGCGAAGAATTTTCGGGCTACAATGAGCATTCCGAACGATTCTGAACGGTATTTTCCCAATGTCTTATGATGCACCTTGTGGGCTTTCCGAATGGCCCGCAAATACCAGTTATCACTCTTTTTAAAGAGCGGCAGGCGCTGATGAATAAATACATCATGCACCAGAAAATAGGCAAAACCGTACACTGCAATACCAATCCCGATAAAAAGCCTGAAATCGTTTCCGTTCATCATGCCAAACATGATGCACAGCCAGCTTGGAATGGCAAAAATTAAAAAGAAGGCATCATTCTTTTCAAAAATGTGGTCGTGAGGCTCATGGTGATCTTTGTGCAAAACCCAAAGAAACCCGTGCATCACATATTTATGCGTTGCCCAGGCCATAAATTCCATGAAGAAAAATGTAGCAATTACAATGAGGGTGTTGATGAACCAGTCCACAGCCAAATTGAGTGTTTAGTATTGAACAAATCCGAGAATGCCGAAAAAAGCAATCTGCGACAAAAGTAACCACAATGCCATAGGATTGTTTTCCCTATTCCAACGAAATGCTGCAAATTGCAGTGGAAGCGAAACCAAAAACCAGCAAGCATAGTTCGTCCATGGGATTCCGACCGAGTTCCAGTGCCAAAAGCTCTCGCGTATGGCAACGGGCTCTATCAGGAAGTCAATTCCGGTCATCAGCGCAGCGCCCAAAATAGCGCTTGGCCAAACCGACCATTTGAAACGGCGCACAAAAGAAGAGGTAACGTAACTGAGCAAATACCAGTTTACGCCAATGAGCAAAGGAATGCCGTCGACCTTCATGCCCAGCACATCGCCATAGGCATAATCGCCAAACAAATACCCCGTATGCACGCCAATCCACTCAGCGGCAAAACCCACGGTAAAACACAGCAGGAAAAAGGCGAAAAACTCCGCGCCATATTTGGGTTGAAATGCCATCAACACCACCAAACAAAGCAATAAATGCATGGGCGTGAGTGCACGAATGTAATCGGCCCAGGGACTCATCAATCCGGCAATACCTACCGCGTGAAAAATCAACAATACCGAAATGCCTAGCTTTGGCGGGAAGGGAAACGGCAGCGATTGGGCAAATGGACTCATACGGCTGGAATAGGGTCGGTGGCAATTTTGGCCGATTTCAAACACAAAGGTATGCCCCCGCCGGGGTGCACACTGCCGCCGCAAAACCACAGGTTTTTCACCTTATGGCTGAAATTCGCATGCCGCATAAAGGCCGCCGTACGGTTGTTCGAGCTGTTGCCATACAGGCTTCCCTGGTGCGAAAAGGTGCGGGCCTCAATGCTTCTGGGGTCGAGAATGCTCTCCGATTCAATAAGCGGGGCAATGGGTTCGCCCAATACGAAACTCAATTTTTTGAGGATGGCCTCACGGCTTTGAGCAATGAGCGCGTCCCAGTTCTGACCGGTGTTTCCGGGTACATTAATCATCACAAACCAGTTCATGCAGCCCTGCGGTGCGTCGGAGGCTTGCATCACTGAAGTAATATTGATATACACCGTTGGGTCGTGGCTAATCTCGCGGCCTTCGAACAACAGTTTAAACTCCTCACGGTAATTGTTGCTGAAGAAAATATTGTGCATTCCCAAACGGGAAAAAACCTTTCGAATTCCCCAATAAAAAATCAGTGCCGAGCTCGATCGGGGCTGCGCCAGTATGCGCTCAGGCGCTTTCAGTTGTGGCAGTAATTTGCGGTAGGCCGTAAAAACATCGGCGTTGCACATCACGCCATCAAACGGCAGTTTTTCGCCCTTCACCTTGAGTCCAACGGCCCGGTTATTCTCCAAAACAATTTCTTCTACCGCCGTATTCAGCTGAAAATCAACACCCATGCGTTGGGCCAAGGCGGTAAGCGATTGCGAAATTTGGTGCATTCCGCCTTTCGGAAACCAAGCGCCATGGTTGAATTCCAAATGCGGAATACTGCGCAAAACACCCGGCGCCAGATATGGGTCGGATCCGTTGTAGGTGGCATAACGGTCGAACAACTGGGTAAGCCGTGGATTGCCGGTGTGCCGCTGATTGTCGCGGTGTAGGTTCGAAAAAACACCCAGCCAGGGCATGCTCAATATCCCTTTTAAGGTTCTGAGGTTGAGGAAGTTTTGGAAACGGTGCAGCGACTGATCCAAGAAAACGGGAGCTGTGGTTTCATAAATAAAGCGGCTTCTTTTTAGGTATCCGCTCACGCGGGATGACGGTACGCCAAAAAGTTGCTCAGCTTGTTTGGCAAAGGTTTCCGGGTTTCCTGAGGCGGGTAGGTAGGTGCCATCGTCCCAAAAATAATGACAAACCGTATCGAGCTTTACGTATTGAAAATGGGCCGAGGGCTCTTCGCCCGCCAAGCGGAAAAGATCGTCAACCTGCTCGGGCAACGTAAACAACGAAGGACCGGCATCGAAGCGGTATGGGCCCTGTTTAATCTCCGTAAGCTTGCCGCCCGTGTAGGGGTTGCGATCGAACACAGTTACGGCATAGCCTTTTGCCCGAAGGCGGATGGCCGACGCGATTCCGGCGATTCCGGCTCCTACCACGGCCACCGATACTGCTTGTGTTGCTTTCATGAAATCAGGGCAAATAACTTCCTTTTCGGCGAATTGTTCACAAGTAACTGTAAAACAAGTCGCTATTTTATTCACCCAATGGTTAATAAAAACAGCATTGCTTGTGTGTTTTTTGGTTTATCCTGCCTTATTTTCGCTTTACCTCAATCAAATTATGCCAACGCTAGTGTCCGGAAAATCAATTTGGGAGCTGGGAGCCACTCCAGACCTCGCCACTGTAGTTCGGCTTGCCGGAGAAATCAGCGTAGATCGTAAAATTGCCACATTGCTCGTTCAACGAGGCATTACCACTTTTGAGGAAGCCCAGCGCTTTTTTCGCCCCGAACTCGAACATCTGCACGACCCATTTCTGATGGCCGACATGGAAAAAGCCGTGTACCGCTTGCTTTCGGCCCTTGAAATGGGCGAAAAGGTAATGGTTTACGGCGATTACGATGTAGATGGTACCACGGCCGTGGCCCTCATGTACGGCTTTTTGCAGCATTATTTCGACGTTGAAAAGCTGAGCTACTACATTCCCGACCGCCTCAGCGAAGGCTATGGCATTTCTTTTCAAGGCATTGATGAAGCGCTATCGCGCGGATGCACTCTGATCATTGCCTTAGACTGCGGCATCCGATCGGTCGATAAAGTGGAGTACGCAAGTGGAAAAGGCATCGACTTTATCATCTGCGACCACCACCAGCCCGCTGAGGCTCTGCCACAAGCCGCGGCCGTACTCGACCCCAAACGCAGCGATTGCGCCTACCCATACAAAGAGCTTTCAGGCTGCGGAATCGGATTTAAGCTTGCACAAGCCTTCAACACCAGGCTCGGCAACAAAACCGATGTGTTTGAGTATCTCGACCTGGTAGCCACCTCTATCGCGGCCGATATTGTACCCATCACCGAAGAAAACCGCGTGTTGGCCTATTACGGGCTGCAACGCATCAACACCCAGCCCCGCGCCGGCATTCGGGCCTTGCTCATGCCCAAAAACGGCTTAGAAACCGGGCGTGAGGTTACCATTACCGACCTTGTGTTTACGGCCGCCCCGCGAATCAACGCAGCCGGAAGAATCGACCACGGTAAAGAAGCAGTGGCCTTGCTGCTCTGCGACGACTTTGAGGCCGCGAAAAATGCCGTTATCTCCATCAACGTACACAACGATACCCGCCGAAACCTCGACCAACAAATTACCGCCGAAGCCCTGGCCATGCTCGAAAGCAATCCTTCCTTTTCCGATGCCCGGGCTACCGTGCTCTATCAGGCACATTGGCACAAAGGCGTTGTGGGCATTGTGGCCGCCAGAGTCTTAGAGAAATACTACCGCCCTACAATCATCCTCACTGAATCGAATGGCAAAATTACCGGAAGCGCCCGCTCCGTACGCGATTTCGATATACTTGAAGCCATTTCGGCCTGCGGCGAATTGCTGGAACAGTTTGGCGGACATAAATACGCGGCCGGACTCACCCTAAAACCGGAGAACCTCGACCTGTTTTGCCGGAAGTTTGAAGAAGTGGTGAGCACCACCTTAACCGAATCGCAGCGCATACCCGTGGTTGAGGTAGACCTTGAGCTGGAACCCGACGAAATAACCCCTAAGTTTTACCGAATCCTCAAGCAGTTTGCCCCGTTCGGCCCGGGCAATATGGCTCCGCTCTTCCTCAGCCGCAATCTCATCGACTCGGGCCACGCCCGCGACCTTGCCGGCAAGCACCTTAAGCTGCGTTTGGGAAAACCCGGCCAGCCCTGGTTCGATGCCATCGCCTTTGGTCAGGCCGAGTTTTTACAACCGGTATCTTCCGGAATCCCCGTCGACGCCGTGTACTGCATCGAAGAAAACCACTGGAATGGCAAGGTGAGTTTGCAGTGGAATGTGAAGGAATTGAGGGTTTGAAAGGCTCAGCTCTCTTGTCGAACTCCTCGGGGAGGCTGCACGATAGAACGGAGTGAATTGGTTTCCGGCGGAGTTGGCAATGAGCCGGGTGTTGAAAATGACCATTAACGCTGCAAATGATGGTTTTGTGTTGTTAGCGGGCGATATTTTTCTGTTTAATGAACTTTGATTTTAGATTAATTGGCGAAAATTATATTTTACTTGTTTGCGTTAAAGAAGTATGGCAGTTTACCATACTTCTTTTTTATTCTTGAAATTAGTTAGACCAGTGTCCAGGTTTTAAATAGTAGTTTAAATATATATCTATCAATTGTTCACCTCCGTAGTTAGGATATTTTTCCAAGATAACTGATTTGAATTCATTTTTGTTTTTGGACTTTGATATTGTTTTTTCCACAAATTCGAGATACGCTAGATTTTCCTTCAAAAGTATTTTCCCGCCTTCAATGCCATGACCAGATAAAATCGTATCATAACTGTTTTCATTTAGAATTTTATTGAGTGCATTTACCCATCCCTTTGTATTCCCTTCAATGAATAGGTGAATCTTGTTGTAAACAATATCTTGTGCTATATATACTCCGATTTCAGGAAGTTTGATAACAAGCGAAACTGCCGATTCATTGTTTGTCGATTTTTCAAATATGAACTTAACATCGCTAATTACTTCTTCTCCTGGATTTTGAATTACGGAGGGTTTATTGAGTTTAGAAGCAATCATAGGTCCAAATTGCGCTTTTCTTTGTTCAAGAACTCCTTGACCATCTTTTTCAATAGATGATTTCGTTTCTGCCAAGGAATAGACCTTAACATTTGGAAATGCATCCCCAAATCCTATGTAATGGTCGGGGTGGTCATGACTAATGTAAAATCTCGATATTGGTTTCCCAATTAAATCTGTTACCTTTTTCAACTCGCTTGCATAAGGAGCAAAAAACTGCCCATCAATAATGATGATTTCATTCTTGAGCTCAATTATATGGCTTGTGTTTGCAAACATTGCTGAAGGGCTCATGTAGGTGTGAACTTTCACTTTTTCATTTTGTGTAACAGTCCAGAATGTTCCAGTTGGGATGTTTTGTGCAGTTGCCGTATTGATTCCGATTGCTGTTAGCAAAACAACAGTTGATTTTGAAGATTTCATGAATTTTGTTTTTGATTGTGAAACTTGTACATTTGTTTCGCAAAGTAACTAACAATGGTTTTAATAAGTAACATGTTACTTATTGGTAACCGGTTAAATGGTAGTATCCTAATTGTAACCAACACAATGAAAACAAGCGAAAAAAAATGTCCAGTGACAGAGATGCTTTATTTGATTGGAGGAAAGTGGAAACCTGTCATTTTGTATTCTTTGAAATCAGAAAAACGGAGATTCGGAGAAATTTCAGCGCGTATGCCAAAAATTTCAAGAAAAGTTTTAACTGAACAATTGAAAGAGTTGGAAAGAGATGGTTTGCTTACAAGAACCCAATTCAATGAGATTCCTCCTCGTGTAGAGTATGAATTAACTGAATTAGGAAAAAGTCTCTCTCCTGTATTAAATGAAATGGAAAAGTGGGGTCAAGAGAATATAATTCTGAAGATTCAATCTTAACGAGTATTTTCAGTTACAATGCACGCTAACGTTTTCGGACTTTGTGTTCGGGCGGGTTTTGGAACACAGAACCGTCAAACCGCACTGAACTTGAATAGAGGCACAAAGGTCAAAGTTTGCACGTCACCCCGCATTACGCGAAACCCGCTGTTATAGGCAGCTAAAAGTTGATGAAGCTCATGTTAAAAAATTCGAAGCTACAATTCTTTCAACACCTTCAATTACAATTTTTGCATTATTAAAATCATTGGACGGTAATTTAATTAGTTCATTTATACGATTTTCATTTATAATATCAATGTGCTTGTGATTATTAAGAATAATTTCAGAGTATGTAGCAGCCCATACATCCTCTATTGGAAATTTGGATTTATAATTATTCATATTTCTGCCAAGAAATAGATACACCCTTTCAAATTCGTTAGTATCGAGGATAATATCTTTTTGATAGAACTCTTCATCTTCAATTACTTCTTTGGTGATTTCAATCGCTACATCTAAAATATCTAATTCATTGTAATTATTGGAAATCGCTTTATGGTTCTTAATTTTCTGAAAGAATAGAAAGTAGGTAAAATATGTCCCTATTTCATATTCTTTATTTGTTGGATTTTTATAATTTCCAAAAAATACTGGCGATCTAGTGATTATTGTAAGAAATTCAAGAGACACAATTCTAATGGCTTCATATTTATCCTCAATTGATAGGCTTACACTCTCATTTTTCAGAATTCTATTAATTTTGAATGTTGGATTTTCATGAACTACACCAATAATTTCTTCGAAATATTTCTTGATATTTAACTCAGCTTGCAATTCACTATAGCCAAACTTAATTATTTGTTCTTTCATAAATTCCGGCTTAATAGACATTTTGGAGGTTTAAAAGTGCTCAAACCATTGCTGCATCTAGCTTTGTGGCAAATCAAAGGTTTTGAATAAAAAAAATGCATTTTCTGTGGCAGCTCAATAGTCACA
>JAIXUS010000005.1 GCA_027483445.1 Bacteroidota bacterium
AAGGCAAGATTGAAGGCAAGTCAGAGGTGGCCATAAACGCCAGAAAGCAAGGTTTACCGATGGATGTGATTATGGCCATTACCCAATTGTCGGAAGAGGAGTTGACGAGAATTTTTGCGGAGGCAGGGATTTGAACGTTCGGGAATTTGGTGAATTTGAGCCCAAGTTCTTGTGAATGCTGATGATTCAGGTGAAGAACTGTGCCTTTTGATGAAGGTCTGCGATGAAAAATGTTTGGACCGCATCTCAACAATATTCGTAGCTATTTATTCGTGCAGAAACCTGGGTTTGCATCAATAAAACACGCCTGCGTTGCAATGTAGATAGGGTATCTAGATAATTTCTGATTTTATGTCTAAGACATGTTTGCAATCCTAAAGCCGTAGACAATTTTTGAATGTTATTACTTCTCCATAAGAATGACAATTTATGCGCCAGCGGGTGTAGCGGATACCCCGCAAGACAGTGTGAGCATGAGCGTGAGAGTGGGGATTAGAGCGGGAGGAAGAGTGAGGGAGCGACTGGCTGAGGAGTAGCAGCGAAACACGCGGTGCCCGGCGAGGCAGCCTCAATAAACCGAAATGCTGAGCGAGGCAGGCGCCCAAGTGTCTATAAACGAATGGTTTACCTGGTTTTATGATTTCAATTTAGTGGCGAACTGTAAGCTTTTTTTCGTTTGACCAACATATAGGTTAAAACGATTGTATGGGACGGACTATCAATATTTCGGGATTGGTTTTTTATGTGGGCTTCTGGCTATTAAGCCTTTATTTCGCCCTGTTGGTTAAAGACTACACTCAGGCTTTGGCAACGATGGGTATTGGTCTTGTATTCGATCCTTTTCCGCATGAGTTAAGTTGGGCAGAGCGGACGCGCCTTCAAAAGGCGGTGCCCATTGTTCACCTATCTATCATGGCGGCTCTGCTGGGCTGGATTATCAGCGCTTAGTCGTATACAGGTCTGAAACGAAACTGGTCGCCGTTGAACAGGCCTAAGTCACTCAATTTGAGGTGTGGTATTACCAGCAATGCCATAAACGAGAGCGTCATGAAAGGCGCCCGAAGATGGCTACCAAGGCTCGATTTTGCGAATTGATCAAGTTGTATGTATTCTGCTGCCACGTGCCAGGCCTCGGCATCGCTCATTAACCCGGCAACAGGCAAAGGCAGTACAAGGGTTTGCTGCCCATCTGAAGCCGCCAATCCGCCTTTGTTCTCCATTAGTGCATTGATGCACAGCAACATCGATTCATCGTCGCAGCCAGAAACAATAAGGTTATGACTGTCGTGGGCAACCGTAGAAGCCAATGCGCCTCGCTTGAGACCTAAGCCTTTGAGAATGGCCAAAGCCGGTTCAGCTTTATGATACCTGTTTATTACCGCAAGTTTAAGTAAGTCGTCTGTGGTATTGGCTTCAAAGTACATGGTTTGAGGCGACTGAATGCTTTGGTGTTCGGTAATTAACTGTCCGTCGTGAGCTACAATCACATGTTGTGTAGAACCTGTCACAGGCAATTGAAGATGTTCGGCGCGGATAGGGTTTGCTTCGAATCGATTTACCGGCTCAATGCGAATGCGCTGAATGAGGCTTTTGCCGTGCTCGGACACTATTTGGCCTCGAACAATGGTGCGTAAAACATTGAATTTTTCAGGATGGTCGATTTCAATCATATCGGCCCAGTCGCCAATATTTAAAAGACCCACAGGCAATTGATAATGTTGCACTATGTTGGTAGAGGCCGCATTAAGCACATCAAAGAGGTTATAACCCCAATTCAGGGCTCTCTTCACAAGAAGGTTGATATGCCCTTCAAGCAACGAATCAGGGTGCTTGTCGTCGGAGCAAAACATAACCTTTTCAGGATGTATCCCGAGCAAGGGGTGCAAAGCCTCAAAGTTGCGAGCGGCACTGCCTTCTCGAATTTGGATGTGCATTCCTGCAGCAACCTTGTCTAACGCCTCTTCCAGTGTAAAACACTCATGGTCGGTGCTGAGTCCGGCCGCGGCATACCTTTTTGCTTCATCGCCCCGCAGCCCGGGAGCATGACCGTCGGCAGGTTTTCCATGTTGTTTGGCGGCGGCAATTTTGGCCATTACTTCCGGGTCTTTGCTCAATACGCCCGGGTAGTTCATCATTTCGGCCAAGTACCAAATATCGTCTCTGCGGAGAAGCTGGTCAACATCGCTGGCATGAAGCGCGGCACCTGCGGTTTCAAACGTAGTAGCCGGTACGCAGGAGGGCGCTCCGAAGAAGAAGTGAAAGGGCACCTGCGCCGCATTATTCAACATAAACTCAACGCCCTGTAAGCCACACACGTTGGCAATTTCATGTGGGTCGGAAATTGTTCCTACTGTTCCATGCAATACGGCCATTCGGGCAAATTCCGAAGGCACGAGCAGGCTACTTTCAATATGAACGTGGGCATCTACAAATCCAGGAAGGAGGTAAGTATGGCAGGTTTCCGGCGGAACGACCCTTCTGGCGGCAATTCGCCCCTCAACAATATCTATTTCAAGCGGCTCAATACGTCGCTCATTGAGTAATATGCAGAATCCTCGAATGCTGTAGGTTTCCATGAGTCTGCAAGATGTCCATTTTTTTCGGCCCCCAATATCATCGTTCTCTTTTTTCACTGTCATTTTGCCCTGAATTGTCATGTTGTAAAACAATGTGCTGATTTTTGTTGTCCTTTATCACGTATGGCATTTTTCACTTCCTCGTTGCGTTTGTGCCGCGAGCGCAATGCTGGCTCTCTGTCGTCGGCAATGCAATTGTTGATTCACGATTCTCCGGAATCGCCTGTTTTTGAGGCGGATTGGCTCCCAATTTATGGCCGCAGCAATTATCTCAATGCGCTGCAATTGGGGAGTGGGGGAGATTCATACTTTTTGTTTCCCGAAATACGTGTAGATGGCGAGGTGATTGCACTTGGCTGTTTTCAGGAGCTACACCTGAGCCGTGAGGCTTTCTTTGAATTAGGTCAGTGGTTCCCAAACGAGCGAGGGCTCATTCAGCGCATGGAAAATACTTTCAAGAGCTTAATTAGTAAACGGGAGGGGCTGATAAAGATTTTGGTGGCCGGCAACTGCCAGATTTCAGGGCCTTATGGTTTATTTTTTCATCCCAATTTTCCACTTTCGCTTAGGGCGGAAGTTTGGGCTTCATTATTGGGGCGCCTTTCGGCGGATGCCGGCACGTATTCAATTACTTTAATCAAAGACATACCTGAGCTTGGCGCCGATTACCGGGTTTTTAGCAATTTGAGCGACTTTAATGAAACCCGGGCATTGCCAGTCATGAAAATGGAAATTAAGCATGATTGGCAACAGTTTGATGATTATCTCAAGGCGCTGTCGGCAAAGTACCGCATTCAGGCAAAAGCGGCTTTAAAGAAAGGACTTCAGTTAGAGCATCAACTTTGGGGCAAAGCAGAAGTTGCCCAGCACGGCGAGCGGATCATGGAATTGTACGAACAAGTCTTTGCACGTGCGCAATTCCGCCTTCGAAAAGTTGACTTGTCGTACTTTCTTTCGCTATTCGATTTGGGACCTGACTACCGCTTCCATGTTTGGCTTCATCAAGGCCAACCTGTGGGTTTTAGCACCTTGTTGCTCAATGGTAAACAGGCCGATGCTCACTTGGTAGGAATTGATTATGAGGCCAACAAGTCGTTTTCCCTCTATCTAAACATTTTGTATCAATACATTAACGACGCAATCGTTCTGCGCACGCGCACACTTGATTTGGGACGTACAGCGATGGAAATTAAAAGTTCTGTTGGTGCAGTGCCCGTAAATTACCCTGTTTTTGTGAAGCTAAAAAACCCATTGCTAAACAGTCTTGCTTGCCTATTGGCGGGGAAATCAGAAACCGAGCCTTGGGTCCAGCGCCACCCGTTTAGGCAAGAGGAGCCGACCTAGTCGACATCTACCGAGGCAAACGTAAGTGCGAAGGCCAAAATGAGCCCCACAATCACCGCGGCAAAAGTGATGGAGTAGGCTGTAATCTTTTGAATGCGGGCAATCTCAAGACTTTCCACATACAGCTGCTCGCCCACAATTTTTTGGTCAAGCTCAAGTTTTTGCAATGGCCTGATGGCATTATGGAAAAGTACATCTCCGCCATGCGTGAGCTCGATAAGGGCCTCCTGGGTTTGTCCGTTTCGGCTTTTAAAAATCATTTTTTCTTCGAGTTCGCGAAACACCAACAACGCTGAAGTGAATTGCTGCAAGTCTTGTTTTTCCTCGGGTACTAGGTAGGTGAGTGATAGCTTGTTGATGAGCGAGTCGAGTTTTTTGTGATTCAGATAAACCGCCCTTTCATACTTGATCATCTCGAGTGAATCGCGTGTGGTGATGTGATTTTCAACACTTACGCGGTTTTCGTAAAGCAAAGCGAGCATCTCGCTGATATCCATGCTTGGAATAAGCCGGTCTTCGTACATCGAGCGAAAAGAGCGTGTAATGCGTTCAATACCCGAGGTGGAAAACAAGCCCAAGGCCACAAAGAAAACAAAGAGCAAAGCAAAGCTACCGGCAATACGTCCGCGCTGTTTAAGTCTCAGTATTTTTTTCATGTTACTCGATTATCCTTCCTGCGGTGTCGATTGTTACCCATAGCCCCGGAATTCTCAGAATGAGATAGGATGGGTTTATTTCCGACTCCGGCGCAAAGATATCG
The DNA here is from genome assembly GCA_027483445.1 of Bacteroidota bacterium. GTDB lineage: Bacteria > Bacteroidota > Bacteroidia > M30B66 > M30B66 > CAMCXT01. Next base: position 4,681 of record JAIXUS010000005.1, read on the forward strand.
GCATTTCGTTGCAGTGGCTCAGCCACAAGATTATCGCCCGAAATTAATTTTCCAACTTTATTCATGAGTAAAGGACGACCGCCATCGTTTTCGCGGGTCAGATCTTCTACAAAAGCCAACGATCCATTAAAGTCGCCCACAACTTCCATAAGATATAGCGGAAAAATTTCTCGAATTCGTTGCAGGCTGTCGGCCGCATTTACCGGCGTTTTGCCTTCCTCGTCTTTAAGGTCTGGCATTCGGGTGAAAAGAGGAATTTCTTCCACCCCTGTTGAGGACACGAAGCTCCATGAGTTATTCTTTCTTACAGCAGCCCGGCCTGAGGAGAAGTTTCGCACCTCGTCGAATTGCGGGCGAATTACTTCTATCCCATTTGCATCGATAAAGCCCCAGCCCGCCGAGGTTTTTACAGCCGAATACCCTTCAGAGAAACGCACTACATCGGAATATTTGGCTTCTGTTATTTCTTTACCGCGGTTGTTCACCAAGGCAAAACGCACTGATCCGTCAATCTGTGGAACACGCCCGAAAACCAAACCACCTTTGCTAAATATCAGCTCATCATAACGGGGTTCTATCGACTCTTCACCTTGAATATTGAGAAATCCCCATAAACTTCCTTTTCGGAAGGCGGCCGAATAACCATAAAATGGAAGCACCTCGTCGTAGGCTGGCAACTCAAGAGTGTCGGCCTTGTGGGCAATTTGCCATCGGTTAGGCAAACGAACAGTGGTGGTGCCATTTTCGAAGCCCGGACCCACTTCGGCAAACTGGCATGGGATGATTTCTACACCTTTTGAATCTACAAAGCCCCAATTTCCGGCGCGCATAACAGGTGCAAGGCCTTCTTTAAACAGGCCAATTTCGCTGTAGTTGGGTGGAATCACCGTCTCGCCATCAAGCGTTATTAGTCCTTTGAGCCCGTTTTGTTGAATGAGGTAATGCCTTTCGTCGAAGCGGTAAATTTCTTCGTACCGTGGCTGAATTCGTATTTTCCCGGTATTGTCGATCACACCGGCTTCGTTGTTTTTGAGAAATACCGCGATACCATTTTGGAAGTTGTCGAGGAAATCAAACTGCGGAGCCACAATCTCTTTGCCGTTGCTATTGATAAAGCCGAATCCTTTGTCGGAATTCACGATTGAAAAGCCTTCGCGAAGGTCGAACACCTGCTGGTAATTGCCTTCAATGGCTTGAATGCTGCCATTTGTATTAACATAGGCCCATCGAGCCAAGCCTCTCACAACAGCCTTGCCCTGTGAAAAGCTGTAGGCCTCTTCGAAGCGCGGTTCGATAACCCATTTCCCTTTTTTATCGATAAAGCCCCAAAGTTGCGATTTGCCATCCTGCACCGCAGCCAAACCTTCGGAAAAATCTCGGGCTTGAGTGTAGCGATAACGGATACAAGGCTCTCCTAACAAACTGTGGTAACCAAAACGCTGGGTTCGCGTATCGAACACTCTAATCATCTCCTCGCTTGGAGGTTCCGGTATGAGGTGAAAGGGAAAGTCGAGCAGTAAATAACCACCTTTGGTAACAAGCTGATATCGTATGGCGAATATTCGCGCAGCATCAATCCACTCTCTTTTTCTGGCCAGGGTAATGGTGTCGGTGTTAAAGTCCCAGATATACAAGTAATCTGCGGGTATCACCACTTCGCCGCTGAGTTTGCGAAAACCTTCTAAAACGATAGTCTCGCCGTTAGGATCACTAACCTCACGCTGAAATTTGATCAGCGCATTCGGATCCTGGGCGAACGTAAGCTTAGCAGACAGCAAAAATAAAACGGTCAATACTCCAATTATGGAATATCGACCGTTATGGTTTATTGTGAATGAAATAGGCTTATGAACAATACGTTGACCGGCCATAGGCGAGGTGTGTCTATTTGTGGAACGGGCCGTCTTCGCGAAATTCATACCAAAAAATCAATAAAAATCTTCTTCATCAATTTTTTGAGGTGCTTTGCCTTGGTTTTCACCACTCATCTTTTGTTGCTTCTTATTTTTCTGCTCTTCTTTGAATTGCTGCCAGGTTTTCCACTGCTCGTCAGTCAACACTTCTTTAAGCTTTGCTTCTGCTTTGGCGCGCGAACCGCGGATGTCTTTACGGGCTTTTTCTTTGTCGCCGTTATAAGCTTTTAGCGCCGACTCTTTAGCGTTTTCGCGCTCGAGAAGAATCTGGTTTACTTGCTTTAACTGCTCGTCGTTGAGTTTTACTTTCGAGCTCATCAGGCGAGTAAGACGCATTGCCCGCTCCTCAGGGGTTGATTTACGTTGCGCTTTCGTTTGGGTTGTTGTTGCAGCCGGTGCAGCTTCCTGTTGTGCCTGCGCTCCGATGCCGAAACTTAAACAGGCTGCTAAAATGAAGTACTTCATAAGTTTTGTTTTTGAAGGGGAGGGTTTTGCTTTATGATGGTTTAATGATGCTACGAATTTGAAGTATGGGCTTTTCCATGAGGTAATGCTGAATAGTATCAAACAGCAAAAAGGTTTTTTCTTTAATCGTGTAGCCTTGAGCAATGTAAAATGGAACTGCAGAGTCGCGGGCCTGAAGACAGATGGTGGTGAGTTCGGGATATTTACGTTGAGCCATTGCTTCGAGATACTGAAGAATGGCCTTGCCTAACCCAAGCCGACGGTGACGGGAATTTACCGCCATGAATCTGATTTGCGCTTCGCTATTGCTTAAGGCATGAATTCGCCCTACAGCCAACGCTTCGCCTTGCTCGTTAAGCAGTAAACCGTGTATAGATTGTAGGTCATCAGAAGCGCGCTCGCTTCCCAAAGGCTGATTCCATGGAGCCCTCAGCACACTGTAGCGCAGAGTGTAGTAGGCCGACCATTCTGCTTCGCTCGAGGGTTGTATTATTCTCCACTGTGGCATACCTAATAATTCCAATTTACTAATCCGGCACTTTGGTAAAAGTAAGCGATTGCCTTGGCATATTTCATTTCCAATTCCGCAAGTTTTACACCGGCACTTACAAGGGTGTTTTCACGGGTATTGATCAGGAATACCGAACTTTCACCGTTGGTAAAGCGCTGCTGTTCACCGGTAACCATTGTATTGTAAGCCTCTACAAGTTTGTACTGGTCTTGTAAAATGGTAAATGTGTTTAGCAAGGTATTGTAATTCATTTGAAGCTCTGTAAGCACCACTCGACGCGTGTCGTCGCGCTCCCAACCGGTCATTCGAATCAGTGTTCGGGTTCCCTGAAGCTTGCCTCTCTCTTTTCGATAGAGCAAAGGCATGCCCGCTGTAATACCGAACTTATAGTTATTCATCAGTAAGGCCTGGTTGATAGGACCACTAACCCCCGGTTCACGTAGAAAATTATAATTGAGCGTGAATTCCGGTTTGAGCATTTCAACTCTGAATCTTCGTTCGAAGTCGAGTTGCGACAGGCGAGCCTCTAACTTTCTGATTTCGGGGTGCGCTGCCTTAGCAAATTGCTGCAAAGTATCGAGCGTAGCTAAGGTGGGCAGGTATTGTTCAGCCTCAATAAACGCCGGCCGAACTACACTGTCGAGTTCTAAAGGTTGCAACTCGTTTGACCAAAGGTGACGCGATACCACCAATCGGGCATTGCGGTAATCGAGCCGGGCTTGCCGGCGTTGAATCTCTCTTTGGAGGAAGTTAGTGTAGGCTTCGACGGTGTCGAGGGCCGACATGTTCCCATTTAATAACAGTTCGCGAATGGCCGTGAAACGCACTTCAGCGAGTCTGTAGCCCTCTTCAACAAACTCGAGTTGTTTGTAGGCAAAGTACCATTGCCAGTAATCGGAGGCCGCCTCTGTAAGGAACTTGTTAACCAGCTTTAGTTGCTCTGCTTCAGAGGCAATCACGTATTGCTGTGCCTGGCGTAAGGTGTTTCGACGCTCATCCATGAGCAATCCTGCGCCCAGTGGTAAGGAGTAGCCTGCATACCAAAGTCCGGCCTCTGGAATGCGATTCATGGGGTTTAAAAAGTCGCCCCGTGCTCTTTCGTAGCCGGCCTTAAACTCGCCAATCCATGCCGGAATTTTCAGGTGAGCATCAAGGGCATTCCAGTATTCCTTACTGTCGAAGCGTTTTTCAGTAAGATCGGCACGCAGCTTCGGATCGAAATTTCCCCGTTCCGCTCTCAGGTCGAAACGCGCTTTAACGGGTACAAGTTCGGCCTGCTTCACCACTGGGTGATAAGCTCTCACAAGATTGAGAAACTGCTTCACCTCGAGGAGGGTATCCGCGCTTTGCGCATCTGCCCGTAGGGCGAAAGCCAACAAAACGGGCAAAACAAGAAAACGGGCTACAACATTAGGCTTCATTTCTCTTCTTTATCACTCTTTTTGGCTCCTGCGTCTTTCTCACGAATGTTTTCGTCTTTCATCATGTTCGGCGGAAAGCCGTTTAGCTGTCGCCAGATTTCGAACCAGATTGGCACATTGTCGAGCATCGTCCATCCATAAACGCTACTGCCCATGCGCAATTGCGCCGGCCAGGGCTCGTCGCTCGGGTCGGGTACTACCAGCACGCGAAAACGTCCGTTTACACTTTCAACTGCATCAATGTTGTTTACAATTCCTCCGAAGGTTCCTACGCTTACGTTAGGCCATCCGCTGAAAACTATGGCAGGCCACCCATCGAACTGAATGCGCACTTTGCTGCCGATGCGAAGGAGCGGCACGTCCATGGCGCGCACGAAAATTTCCACAGCCATTTTAGGGTTAGCCGGCATGATGGTAATAATTGGCTCGCCTTCCTTGATGTTCTCTCCAATACCCACACGCACGGCCTTCACAATATAGCCATCCTGCGGGGCGCGAATCGTGTAGAAGGTGTTTCTGACCAGCATGCTGGAGTACTCATTTTCCAGCTTGGCTAAATCGCCCTCCGCCTCTGCCACGTAGGCCAGTGTAGCACTGCGATCGCTCTCTGCTTTTGAGGTTTTTTCCATGTACTCTGCACGGATGGCATTGAGTTCAATTTGGGCGTTAAGCAGGCTGTTTTTTGAATCGAGGAGTTTATTCTCTTGCGAAATTAGTTTCGCACTCATGTTTTGGAATTTCTCCTGGCGGCGTTGAAACTCGACCATCGAAATAAGTCCTTTGTTGTACATATTTCGCCCCAGGGTGAGCTGGGTATCGGCAATGGCGTAATTCTGAATTTCGGCTACGAGATCGGTGGAGTCGGAGCGGACCTTTAGCCTGGCTTGAATTACCTTGTTTTGGGCTTGTTGGAGTTTCAAACGAAGGCCGCTATTCAAGGCATCAATTTGGCTGCCGAGGGCGTTGGCTTTGTCGATGCTGCTCTGAATTACACCGCCTTTTGCGGCCACCTGCTCTTGCAAACGGGGCAAAAGATCCGGGTCGAGGAACTTTTCTTTAATTTCCGAAAGCAACACGATGGTATCACCTTTCTTCACATACTGTCCTTCCTGTACAAACCACCGATCAATTCGTCCGGCGATAGGCGATTGGATGGTTTGTGGTCTTTCTTCGGGCGACAATGCGGTAAGCTGGCCGGCGCCGTCAACGTTCTGTTGCCAGGGTACAAACATCAAGAGCACAAGCAAAAGCAAGATTCCGAGCAACCACCAGGTTACAATTCGGCCAGTTCGCGGTGTACTCACCAGCCTGATGGAGTAGAGCTTCTCTTTTTTCAGGTGCTCTTCAACCGAATGTGGAGAGATATTCAGCATAATTAGGCCTTTGGAAGAATAAATTCGTGAAACACATTGTCAGACAGAAGCTTGTCGAAAGTGCCGCTAGCCATCACGGTACCTTCTTTCAACACCACCACCCTGTCGCACGATTTCATCACGATTGGGTCTGATGACACGGCGATAATCGTTGCAGCATTCGACTCTTCGAAGAGATTATTGATGAGATGATTTTTTTCGGCTTTTCCAATACTGTCGAAAAGATCATGGAATAGCACAAGCGAAGGTTTCTTGACCAGACTTCTGGCGAGTAGCAACTTTCTGACTGCCGAACCGGGCCAGCCCTTACCGCCAGGAAGCATCTCGGTGAAAATACCTTGGGGAAGACGGTTTACAAAATCGAGAATTCCGGCTTTTCGCAGAGAGTCTAAAACGTCTTGCTGACGAATTTCGGGTTTCCCGAGACGGACATTTTCCTCTACAGTACCCGTAAATACCTCATCGGCCGAAAGATTGACGGAAACCATATCGTGCAGGTCTGTCATATGAATATTACGCATCGAAATACCGTTGATGGTAATCAGTCCGCTATATTGAGTGAGCAAGCCGGCCAACAGTTTCGACAGGGTAGTTTTACCCGAGCCATTCAAACCTGTAATGCACACTCGTTCACCTGCATTGATGTCGAGATTAATGTTTTTAAGGACCTGCCCGCTTACGCCGGGATAGCTGTAAGTTAAACCTTGAATGGAGATGGCCAGCCCACGACTATGCTCCATTTTTCCGGCCTTAATTCCACGGGGCGACTCCAGTGGAAGGTCGCTCACGTGACCAACTTTTTCTACGGCCGTAAGGACATCATACACCGTTTCAACGTTGAGAATGATTTTCTCCACTGCACTGATGACGGTAATAATCACAATTTCGGAAGCGACGAATTGCCCGAGTGTGATTTCGCGCTCTACCACTAGCAAACAGCCCAGAATGAGGGTTCCGGAGGTAACAATCAGTTTGAAGATAGTGATATTAATGAACTGGTTGATCAGTACCTTGAAGTGGGCTTTACGCGCATAGAGATAATCATCTACATGATCATCAGTGCGGTCGATGGGCATGTTGGTGTAGCCCGCCTGTTTGAAGGTGTTCATATTGCGGGCAAGTTCTTCGAACCAGGCAACAAGCTTATACTTGTAACTCGATTCCTTAATGCTTGTTTTCAGGGCTTTAGGGCCCGTGAGTCGAAACATCAGAATGAGCACCGCAAAAAGTATGATTCCAAAGAAGATGAAGGAAGAATGGTAGAACGACAACAACAGCAATCCGAAAAGAATTTGAAGGAAGGCTGTTGTGAGGTCGAGAAGAATTTTCGAAAAGCCTTTTTGAAGGGTGATAACATCAAAAAAGCGGTTCATCAGTTCGGGCGGATAGCTGTCGAGCAGAGCCTCCGATTTGATGCGGGGTATGCGAAACGCAAACTCAAATGCAGCCTTTGTAAATATTCGCCGTTGGAGAATTTCTACCAGATAAATCTGCATGATTTGTAAACCTCCTGAAATGATGATGCCTAGAATAACAAATACAATCAATACGATTACCCCATCGAAGAGCATTCCACCGGAAATTCGACCGATAATGGCCTGAATACCCAAGGGAAGCGAAAGGTTGATTAACCCAATGATGATCGCGTATACGTAGATATACGTGATGTTTTTCTTCTCTGAGGTAACAAACTTAAGGAAGCGCTTGATGGGAGTGAAGATTTCCTTCTTTCCCTTAAGGTCATCCACTAAATTCTGCCCAACCATACTTTGCATTTCAATGGGGCATAACGAGAAGATGTACCGTTCTTTTTCTTGCGTTTCGCGTTGCGGAATGCCGCGATACTGGCAGCGAATTTCTTCGTAAGTTAAGATAGAAGGAAGGAGCGCTTCCAACTGGTTAATGTTGAGTTTCTGCTCGCCCTCATTGCCTGAGTAAAGCCAGGCGGTCAGGCTTCGCTCATCACCAAAAAGAAGCAAGGGCTTGAGTTCGCCGTCGTTTACAAAAACCAATGTCGGAAAGCTGAGGTTTCGGAGCACCTTTCGGAATTCTTCCTCAGTAAACTCCTGCCTAACAAACGACAGATTCGCGGCAACAGCAACTTCACTAAACGCTTCAATAAAGCTTTCAAAACTGGGCTCTTTCGGATCAAACCGCTCAACAACGCGCCGAACGGCTAAACCCGATTCCGGCGTTTTGAGAATGCTCCCGATGCGGGAAAGCAAATGTGTAATAAGTTGATTCTCCATCCTTAATTATTCACCACAAAAAGAAACCTTTGTTCGAACATCGCCAAAAGCAATTCTTCAAAAACGGGCTGCCGCTTCGCAAAAATTCGACCAAATCGTGTAGCTACATTGATTTTTCTCACGATTGGGATTTTTTCCTGATTAAAGCGATTTTAATGCGCTGGTGTCGAACTCTTCGTTTTGAAACTGCAATCGCGAAAGGCCGGCGTAAATGCCTCCGTTGATGCGCATTAGTTCTTCGTGCGTTCCCGATTCGCGGATTTCGCCGCCCTCAAGCACCAAAATGCGGTCGGCATTGCGAATCGTAGCCAAACGGTGTGCAACAATAAAGCTTGTACGCCCAATCATCAGCTTGTCTAAGGCCTCTTGTACAAGCCTTTCCGACTCAGAGTCGAGCGACGAAGTGGCCTCATCGAGAATCAGAATCGATGGGTTTTTAAGCACAGCCCTGGCAATGGCAATCCGCTGGCGCTGGCCTCCACTCAGCGTGATTCCGCGCTCGCCAACAATGGTTTCGTAGCCTTCCGGAAATTGCTCAATAAAGGTGCGCGCATTCGCTTTTTCAGCCGCAGCAACAATTTCAGCTTCGCTGGCCTCCGGTTTCCCATAAAGAATATTTTCGCGAATGCTGCCCCCAAACAACAGCACATCTTGCGGAACAATAGCCATGTGGTTACGCAGCTCGGTGAGTGTATATTGACTGGCTGCTTTCTCGTCGATGTGGATTTTCCCCTCGTTGGGCTCGTAAAAGCGCAGCAAAAGCTGGGTAATGGTCGATTTACCTGCACCGCTTGGGCCTACAATCGCAATGCGTTCGCCCGGTTTCGCTTCAAAACTCAGATTTTTCAGCACGGTAATGTCGGCCCGGCCCGGGTAGGCAAAGCGCACATTCTCAAATGTTACATGTCCGCGCAGGCGCGAGGATGGCCTAACGCTCCCCGAAAGCTCTATCTCCTCCGGTTGCTCATCGAGTATCTCGAAGAGCCGTTCTGTGGCTCCTACGGCTTTTTGAATCTGGGCATAAATCTCAGCCAAACCGCCAATGGACGCCCCAATAAATGAGGTGTATAGCACGAACGAGATGATTTCACCAAAAGCAATTTCGTTCGATTTCATCAACAGTGTGGCATACCATACAATACCCACAATGGCTCCAAACAAGGCCAGAATGATAAATGAGGCAAACAAACCCCTCGAAAACGCGCTTTTTAACGATAGTCGGGCAATCTCCTTTACCGAAGTGCCATAACGCAGAGCCTCTATGGTTTCGTTCGCAAACGATTTCACATTGACAATGCCCAACATCGTTTCCTGAACAATGGTATTCGACTCTGCCACTTTGTCTTGCGCTTCGCGACTAATTTTACGAATGTACCGTCCGAACACAATGGCCACAACCGTTATGGCCGGTATCAGTGCCAGCATGAACAGCGTGAGCTGTATGGAGATGATTGAAATGAGAACAAGCCCGCCAACCACCAGGGAAATTTGTCGGAGAAATTCCGCCAACGCCGTATTAAATGTGTCTTGGATTTGGGTAATGTCGGCCGAAATACGGCTGTTGATTTCGCCAACCCGTGTTTTGGAAAACCAGGCCATAGGTAGGCGTATCAGATGTCCGTAAAGATCGGCCCTCAGTCGGTAAAGCGCTTTCTCAGTAGTCTGGGCGAAGAGGTAAATCCGCATAAACGAGAAAAACGACTGCGCTGCCAGTATACCCAACAAAATCAGGGCTTGTTGATTAATGGAATCCACTGTCCCGTCTTTGGTCGAATTTACCAGGTTACCGATCAACATGGGAAAGGCAAGAGCTGTGGCGGAGGTCAATGCCAGGAATACCAAGCCTGCCAGGTATTTGCCAATATCGGGTTTCAGGTAGCTAAACAGCCTGAATGCTTTTTTTAGGTTACTGCGCGTCAGTTTCGCTTTGGGACTGGAATCGTCGCGGGTTGCTTCTGCCATACTTTGGTGCAAACCTACATTATCTGTGTGAAGTGTGGGTGAAGAAATGGGATAAATGACACTTTGTTGACCTATTGGTGGAGGTGGTTTTTCAATTCGAGCTTTCGCAGTTTGGGGCTAAATGTGCCCATCAGGGCGGTGATACCAATGGTCATGCAGCCTCCGAAAACCACCGAAGGAACCAATCCCAACAGTTTGGCCGCCAGTCCCGATTCAAAGGCGCCAATTTCGTTCGACGACCCAATGAATATGCTGTTCACCGCCGAAACCCGTCCACGCATCTCATCGGGTGTAAACAGCTGAACGATGCTTCCTCTGATGAGCACCGAAACGCCATCGAACGCGCCGCTGAGGAAAAGCAATGCAAACGAAAGCCAGAAGAACTCCGAAAGTGCGAAGCCGATAATACATCCGCCGAAGGCGGCCACACAACCCAACAAAAGCTTGCCCGAATGCCTGATAGGAGGGTTTCGTGCCAGAATTAACGCGCTTAGCACTGCACCTAGGGCTGGCGCCGAACGAAGAACGCCGAGTCCGTCGGGACCACTTTTCAAAATTTCGGCGTTGAACAAAGGCAGCAGTGCTACCGCTCCGCCGAAGAGCACGGCCAGCATGTCGAGACTCAGGGCTGAGAGAATAACTTTCTTTTTCCACACAAAGCGGAGGCCTTCGCCGAGCCGGCTTCGCATGCTGCTTCCCTCGGGTGCTTTTCCTGCGGGATGCTTCGGAATTCCCCAGAAACACAGCCAGGCCACAGTGCTTAAAAAGGCCGCCAGTGCAAAGGTGCTGGTGCCTCCCAGCCATCCGAACAAAATACCGCCTGCTGCTGGTCCGGCCACCGCAGCCACTTGCCAAACGGAAGTATTCCAGGCGATGCCTTCCGGAAGCTCTTCGCGTGGGAGAATGTTCGACACGGTAGCCTGAACCGAAGGCCCAAGAATTCCACGGGCCAGGCCGGTTAGAGCAATTACGCCATACATCCACCCAAGCCTAACCTGTAGGTTTTCGATGGGCGAAAAAGCCTGAAACGCCAGCAGTAGTCCGCTCAGCACGAAAAGCAAACCGCCCAAAAGAATGATGCGTTTCCGCACGAAGATGTCGGCCCAATGCCCGGCCGGCAATACAATCAACATAAACGGTAAGGCTTCGGCGAGCCCCGAAAGCCCCAGCGCGAGGGCATCGCCTGTGAGGGCATACACTTCGAGGGCGATACACACCGCTTGAATTTGGATGGCCAGAGTGAGGAAAAAGCGCCCGCCAAGGAAAAAGCGAAACCGGGGATTTTTAAGAACGCGTGTGCCTTTCATGCAGTGCTGGTGGGACTTGTAGTAACAAAATGCCGCGAATTAAGGACAAATGCATTCAGCAATCCAACAATAACTCTACTATGTATGAACAAGTGTGCTTGCAAACCGCGTAACCAAAGAACCCGAAATGAAATAGAAAGTTTAGCAGTGCACTTGCGTTTTGAAGTTTAACGTTCAGGGTTTGGAACGTCATTGAGCGCCAATTGAAGGTTTAAGGAGTTTTGAATAGTCATCCACAACATTGTTAAAAGGCAATTTTTGACAAATATCTTCTAGCGCAGAAGCCTTATTTTGCGACTTTATTGATGGTGATGATAAGACTTACAGCCACATTTCTTTTGGTTTTACAGTGTGCTTTTGTGGATGGCTCTAGCGATTTATCAAGGCTGGAACGGTTGATTCCCAAGGCTGTTGAAAAACCGCTTCTCACAGACCAATCGGATAGTTTGGTAAAACAGAAGGCAGCTTCGGTAGCCCAAAATCCCGACAGGGTGGCTATGGGCGAATGGAAAAAACTGAATACTGAGCCTTACCCCGGAAAGCAAGACGATATTGTATTTCTTGACAACAAACGTGGCTGGTATGTGAATGGCTACGGTCGCATTTTTCATACCCGCGACGGAGGTTTAACCTGGGAAAAACAGATTGAACAGGCAGGAACGTTTTTTCGGTGTATCGCCTTTGTCGACAGCCTCACCGGTTTTGCCGGCACGGTGGGCACCGACTATTTTCCGAATGTAACCGATACCATTCCTTTGTATGGCACGCGCGACGGCGGAAAAACCTGGAAGCCGGTGTCCTACAGCGGTCCGGCGGTAAAAGGCTTGTGCGCCATCGATGTGGTAAAAGAGCCCTTTATCAACCACGGTCAGCTTGATTATAAAGTGCACCTGTTTGCGGTAGGTCGCGTAGGTTCGCCGGCCATGCTGATGGTTTCGCATGATGGAGGCAAAACCTGGACTTCCAAAAGCATGAATTCCGAATGCAAAATGCTGTTCGACATTAAAATGCTCGATAAGCATGTTGGATTTGCCTGCGCTGCCACCGACGAGGCCATCGAAAAATCGAATGCTTTGATTTTAAAAACCACCGATGGCGGCAATTCCTGGAAACCGGTGTATCGCTCTTCGCGGCCCTTCGAGACCACCTGGAAAATTTCGATGCCCACTGCTGAGGTGGCTTACGTAAGCATTCAGTCGTACAACCCCGATACAACAGTTCGCCAGCAGCGTTTAGCCAAATCGACCGATGGTGGTAACTCGTGGACCGAAATTAACCTTGTGAACGACCATTCGGCAAGGGAGTTCGGGCTTGGGTTTGTAGACACCATGCATGGTTATGTGGGAACTTTACACTCGGGCTACGAAACCCGCGATGGCGGTAATTCGTGGAGTCCGGTGAATTTGGGAAAAGCCTGCAATAAAATTCGTTTTTACGCGGCGCCAAATCAAAAAATCTGGGGTGTTTCGATTGGTGTTGAGGTTCGTAAAATTGAATTTTAACAAGGCCCAGAATTGCTTTGAATCCTAAACAAAACGTGCATTTCAGGTTTTATTTCTGCGATTAAATACTCTGAAATGATTCAAACTGAGCGCTTCGAAAAAATTGAGGTGGAAAGCGTTACAGCGCTGAGAAATTGGTTGGAGCTTAACCACCGGCAAGCAGAAAGCGTTTGGCTGGTTACCTTCAAGAAATCGGCTCCCGAAAAGTACATTTCGGTAGAGGAGGTGCTCGATGAATTGTTGTGTTTTGGTTGGATTGATGGCATCCGCCGAAAGCTCGATGAAACGCGAACCATGCAGCTTATTTCACCGCGTAAAGTGCAGCATTGGACGCAAACCTATAAACTGCGGGCCGAAAGGCTAATTGCCGAACAACGGATGCATGCGTCCGGACTGGCATCAATTCAGGCCTCCATTGAAGCCGGGCAATGGAATACAATGGATGGCATTGACCGCTTAGAAATTCCAGCCGATTTAATGGATGCCTTACAAGCCAACGCTGCAGCCCTGGCCTTTTTCCAGAGAATAAATCCATCGAGCAAGCGATTTGTGTTGCGATGGCTTCATTTGGCAAAAACAGAGAAAACCCGAAAAAAGAGAATTGCCCATATAGTGGAAATTTCAGCGAGAGGCGAAAAACTGAAAGGAAGTTAGAACTTGGCTTGAATTAACCGAAACACCCATGTTTTACAGGGCATCTAAGTATTTGGTGATTATTCGGTTTTCACCCCTTTCGTGTACGCTTAAATGATGAAAAAATCTGCGGCAATTCCATCAGCCTGAAACCAATGTTCGGCTTTAAGCACGAATGAATTGCTCTTTCGCGCAATAATTTCGCGGTGTGGAGAACGTTCCCAACTGCTAAGCCACATTTCAGAATATGGCTCTCCCAGCTCCCCAAAACTTTCCAGTGAAAGCCCGTCTGATGTCCGCAAACCTGTTAGAATAAGTTCATTGTATCTGTTTTCAGGACTCAGTTTTTCGGTCATTTGTTCTGGATGGCCTTCCTGTAAAGCCCTTATGTAACGCTGGTTGTTGGCTACATTCGAATACCTTTCCATGTCGGAGAATCCGTGTGCAGAAGCGCCCAAACCGAGGTAAGCGCTACCTTTCCAATACGACGAATTGTGGACGGCCCTCGCACCATGTCTGGCAAGATTCGAAATCTCGTAATGCTCAAATCCTTTTTCTGAAGCCCAGTTTTGCAATACAGCAAATTGTTTTGCGGCTTGTTCCTCCGAAGGTGCTTCGTAGCGGCGCTCTCTGATTTGCTTGGCCAGCGGTGTTCCTTGTTCAACCGTTAAGGCATAACACGAAAGGTGATTAATTCCGGCGTCGGCAGCCCGGTTTAGATTGTCGAGCCAAGCTTGATCACTCAGGCCGGGAATTCCGTAAATCAAATCGGCGCTTAGACGTTGAAAACCTGCCGCAAAGGCGGTGTGCAGAGCGGCTTCAGCTTCGCGGGCATTGTGCGCACGGTTCATTTGTTGGAGGTCTTCATCGCGAAACGACTGAATACCGATGCTCAGTCTGTTTATTCCTAAGTTGCTCAGAAAATCAAGGTATTCGGGGGTGATGTCATCAGGATTAACCTCAAATGTAATCTCTTCCATTTGAGGTAAATCGATATGATGTTGCAGTTGCTTAAAAATGGAACTGAGATGTTTGGGCAGCAGTTGCGAAGGCGTTCCGCCGCCGAAATACAAGGTGTTAAATGACTGTTGGCTCCAGTGTTGAAGCCGAATGTCGATTTCGCGGAGCAGCGCCTCTACATAGTCGTCGCGGTAACGCAACGAAGTGCTAAAGTGAAAGTCGCAGTAATTGCAGGCCTTTCGACAAAAAGGAATATGGATATAGATGCCGGCCATGGTTAGTATTCCACAATCGGCAGGAGAATGCGGAAAGTGGTGCCTTTTCCGAGTTCCGATTTACGCACGAAAATTCGTCCGCGGTGGTAGTTTTCTACTATGCGCTTGGTCAGGGAAAGCCCAAGGCCCCAGCCGCGTTTCTTGGAGGTATAACCGGGCTGAAAAACGGTTTTTAACTTAGAACTATGGATTCCCTTGCCGGTGTCGCTGATGTCGACATAAAACCAACGGCCTTTTTCGCCGTAGCTGAGGCTAAGCTCACCCTGCCCTTCCATGGCATCAATGGCATTGCGGTAGAGGTTCTCAATTACCCAGTCGAACAACGGAATATTAAGGTTTACAAGGGCTTGTTTCCCTTCGGGAAGATGATTTTGCAGGCTCACCTGAATTTTCTTTGAAGTACGGGGCTGCATGTAGGCCAGGCTTTCGCGGAGCACGGTTCCCAGATCGGTGGGTTTCAGTTCTGGCACAGAGCCAATTTTTGAAAATCGTTCGGTAACCACCTCCAAACGGTGGAGGTCTTTGTTGATTTCGCCCAGTGTTTCTTCATCGATTCCCTTCATGCGAAGGATTTCAACCCAAGCCATCAAGCTCGAAAGGGGCGTGCCCAATTGATGTGCAGTTTCTTTCGACATACCTACCCAAACCTGATTTTGTTCGGCACGGCGCGAGAAGCTGAAGAGAAAATAGGCCACAAGAATGAATAAGGCAATCACCCCAAATTGCACAAACGGGTAGTACTTGAGCTGTGTGAGTAGCCATGAACTCTGGTAAAAGATGAGGCACTTACCGTAGTCGGGCAGCTCAATTTCGAGCGGTACGTTCTCTTGCTCCATGTTGGAGGTAAGCTGCAACATAGCGGTGGTATCGTTGTCGATGACCTGCTCGAGATTTCCGGATGCAATAACCTTGCTTCGGGTAGAATCGGAAACAATCACCGGCACGCTGGCGGCATTCACCACAACCTCCGAAATAAACGATTGGATTATATTGTCGAGAACGTCGCGGAGCTCGGTAAAAACCTTAGAGTCTTGATAGTAGATGTAATAGTTGTTAGAAAACCCGTCGTTGATGACGATAGGGCGGTACTTGGTAAACTCCTTACGTATCCGCCCGGTGAATTCGGTTATTAGTCCATAACCGGTGGTGTCTACGTTGGTGATGTAGTTGATTCGGTTTTGTTCGTCGACGATGATGGCCGGAATGGTGTTGTTCTCGCTGGCCACCTTGAGATAAAAAGTTAGGGCGCCGTTGTCTTCGGTTGTTCCCAAATTTTGCGTCGCCTGGGCCCAGATTTCTGCGCGTTTGCGCTCTTCAACCTGCAAGCGCTGGAAGAGATTCTCGGTGTATTTCACCAGCGTTGCGCGATTGCGAACCGCATCAGCCCAAAGCTCTACCTTCTGCCTTTCTTCATCGGCAACCTGTTGCACCAAACGGTTGGTGTACCACAATGAAGCACCAATGATCACGACGGCAAAACCGGCCAGCCAAATTTTCCATCGTTGTTTACGGCTGTATATGCTCACGCGATTAGTTTTCTTTCGACAGCTCCAAAAGAAGCGCTTTTTCTTGTTTGCTCAAACTGTCGTAGCCCGAACGGGAAATTTTATCGAGTATTTCATCGAGCCGCCGTTGCTTTTCGGTTCTGCTCAAAGCATACTCTTCATCGCTTTTACCCCTTGCATGTACCACACGCAGCCGGGCTTTGCGGCGACCTGTGATGGCATCCTGAACAGTGTTCCACCACGAAGCCAAATCGCGCCCTCGAGCTAAGTTCCGCGCCCAAACAATGCCAAACAAAGCGCCTCCCAAATGAGCGATATGCCCACCTGCATTTCCGGCCCTGATTTGGAGGATGTCGAGAATAATGAAAAGTGCAGCCAGCCAGCGTAAGCGCATACGAACGACTCCAAATAGAAACACTTCGTCATCAGGCCGGTAGGCCGCGATTGCAATAAGAACACTTAATGCCGCTGCCGAAGCCCCGGCCGCTTGGTAGTCGCCGCGCATGCTCGTAAACAAAGGGAAAATGTTCACGGCCAGCATGAAGAACAGAGCCCCGGCAAGTCCTCCGCTGAAGTACACGCCCAACAAGCGCCGATCGTCGAAGTACCGGCTAAATAGCTGTGCTGAGAAGTAGAGGGTAATCATGTTAAACAGCAAATGGAAGATTCCATTGTGCATAAACATGTGCGTGAGGAGTGTCCATGGACGGGTGATGAAAAGCGCAGGGTCGCCCGGCAACCAAAGCCAGCGGTTTAACCACAGTTCTACCGGACCTGTATTGAACAAGTGCAACAGTGAAAGCGGAATGTTGATCGCCAAAAAAATGAAAACATTGATGATGATCAGCCGCGTTGCTGCATTAGAAACAGCCCATTGAAACCGAAATCCTTGCATACTCAGTTAACGTATCGGTTGCCGTCTTGTTTTCGGTAATAGAGAATGAGCAACACCCCAAAGAGCATCCCGCCCAGGTGGGCAAAGTGCGCAACATTGTCTTCGAGGTTGTTTCGTATTCCCATTGAAAGCTCAATTAATCCATAAACGATGACCAAATACTTTGCTTTTAACGGAATAGGTGGTATGAGCAGTAAAATCATGGCATTGGGAAAAGTCATCCCGAAGGCCAACAACAAACCATACACAGCGCCCGAAGCACCCACGGTGGGCATGTTGGTTCTGAAATCGACAACCTCGTTTACCAGCGAAATCGACTCGTTGATGTAACCCGGATTGAGCCTGTCGTTATACCACGCCACCAAAAATTCATTGAGTTGGTTGTTGTTGTAAGAGCCCGGCAAGTGGTTCGAAATAAATGCCTCGAAGCTGGTGTAACCCGGTGCATTGAGGTAAACATTGGCCTCAACAAGCATGGGGTGCAACTGATAGGCAACTACAGTATTGTGCAGCACCGAAGCCCCAATGCCACAAATGAGGTAATACGCCAGAAAACGCTGAGGCCCCCAACGCATTTCCATGGCTGAACCAAACATCCACAATGCGAGCATGTTGAAAAACAAGTGGAACAAGCTCGAAGTGCTGTGCAGGAACATGCCGGTAATCAACTGCCAAGGCCTGAAGTAGGGCGAAAGCCAATTGTGCAGGGCCAAAATTTCGGTGGCACCCTGCTCATCGGCAAACAGATAGAGGAAATAGGCGAGAACGTTGATGAGAATGAGCGCTCTAACAACGGTGGGTGTCGATGGACGGGTGCTAAAGGGTGAATTCATGCGCGAATATCGGGTTGAGATCAAACAGAACGTCCGAAACGGCCTGCAAGTTCTTCTAAAGTGATCATACTGATGATTTGTCGGCCACCGGGCGCAAAGCCGGGCGTTTCGCACGCAAACAATTTCTCCACCACCTTGAGGAGCGCTTCGGGTTGCGACTGCGGCCGAAGCTTTCGGGCTGCCTGCCGGGCGAGCGTTGCGGCTAAGTTCTCTAACCGGTTGAGCGTGAGTTGTTGCTGTGAGCGCTTAAACTGTTCTAAAAGTTCTTGCAGGATGGCCGCATTGTCGGCCTCGGTGGTTTCGGGCGGAACGCCGTTTACCTTCAAGGTGTGTTTTCCGAAAACCTCCAAATCAAAGCCAAGTGCCCGCAGTTCGGGGTCGAGCGCACGCATGAGCTCAAAATCGCCGGCCGGAAGCTCCAATACCGATGGGAAAAGCAGTTGTTGCGAAACGCCGTGCTGAAGCCCACGACGCAGATAGGTCTCATAGCCAATGCGCTCCTCTGCGCCCAGGTAGTCGATGAGCATAAGCCCACTTTTTACCTGCGAACAAATGTACTTGCCATGCAACAGCCAGGGAACACTGCGCTCTTCTTCCGGCTGCTCCTCTTTCGGCAATAAGGTTTGCTGAGCGGTGGGCGGACCGGCCAACTCCTCCCAGCGAATTTTACTGAGGTGCTGAATTACATCAGGACGCCCAGCCGATTGCCCGCTGTTTGTTGGAGTGTTGAATGGATTGTAATTGGGGTTAACCTGAATTTGGGGTGCTTTTATTTCGGTGTTGCTCGTGGCAACCGAGGTAAATGGCATCTCATTCTCAAAATCGAGGCTGGGCGAAAGTACAAACGAGCCAATGGCCTTTTTTACGGCCGAGCGAAGCACGCCATAGACAAATCGCTCATCGGTAAACTTAATCTCCGTTTTGGTGGGGTGTATGTTCACATCAATGGTGGCCGGATCCACTTCAAAGCGGATAAAATACACCGGGTGCTCACCTTCGTGTATCAAATCCTGGTAAGCCGAGAGTACCGAATGGTGCAGGTACGAATTGCGGATGAAACGGTTGTTGATGAAAAAATACTGCTCACCGCGGTTTTTTCGGGCCGCGTCGGGCTTGCCCACAAAGCCGCTCACCTTTACAGCCGTTGTTTCTTCTCTTACCTGCAAAAGTTTTTCGTTCCAGTTGTTGCCCAGCAGGGCTACAATTCGCTGCTTAAAAGAGCCGGCCATGAGGCGAAAAACCTCATCGCCATTGTTGATGAGCGAAAAGGCGATCGACGGAAAAGCAAGCGCCACCCGGCTAAATTCGTCGAGGATGTGTTTGGTTTCTACCGGATTCGATTTCAGGAAGTTTCGCCTCGCCGGAACATTGTAAAACAGATTTTTTATCGCGATACTCGTTCCTGGTGGTGTAGAAACCGGCTCCTGTCGAACGATTTCTGAGCCCTCCACATCGATGAGCGTTCCTGTTTCATCTTCAGGTCGGCGTGTTTTCAGCTCTACCTGTGCCACCGCGGCAATGGAAGCAAGCGCCTCACCGCGAAACCCCATGGTTTGGAGCGCCCACAGGTCGTCGGCCTGGCGCAGTTTGGAGGTGGCATGGCGGGCAAAACACAAACGGGCGTCGAACTCCGTCATGCCCCGACCGTTGTCGATCACCTGAATCAAGGTGCGGCCCCCATCTTTTACAATAAGCTGGATATTGCGCGCTCCGGCATCTACCGCATTTTCAAGCAGCTCTTTCACCGCGCTGGCAGGGCGTTGAATCACCTCGCCGGCCGCAATCTGATTGGCCACATGATCGGGTAAAAGCTGAATGATACCTTCCATAGAACCGGCAAAGGTAGCGATACGCCCCCTGTTTCTGCCGAATTTCTCACTTCCCTTTTTTCGAATACCCGAAACAACGTAAGTTTGAGGCGAATGAATACCGATTGTCCCCATTTTTATATCACCGACTCTGAGGCCCTAATGGCCGCTTTACCACAAATGGCCCAGGCCCGGGAGTTGGCCATCGACCTCGAATTCGACCGCGACCGCTACGCCTACGGCTTCACCCTCTGCCTCATTCAGGTAAGCGATGCCATCCACACCTGGATTATCGATCCGATGACGGAGCTCGACCTCCAACCATTCTACAGGCTGCTGGAAAACCCTTCCATCCGCAAAGTGATGCACGCCCCGGGCGAAGATTTAAGTTTGCTGCACCAACAAGGCTGCTTCCCCCGAAACATCTTCGACACCGAACGCGCTGCACGATTGCTCAACATCGAACTCTTCTCGCTGGGCAACCTCTTGCAGCAGTTTCTGGGCGTAGAGCTCGATAAGTCGCAACAGCGCACCGACTGGACGCGCCGGCCCCTCAAAGAGGCCCAGCGAAGCTATGCCGCCCTGGATGTCGTGTACCTGTCGGAGTTGCGAAAAGCCATCCTGGCGAAGCCACAACACCCTGATGTACCGGCATTTATTGAAGCCGAAAATAAGGCTTGGGACGATTACAGGGTGGAGGAGAAGCGCGCTGGATGGTTTGTGAACAAAGACGATGAACGCAAGCTGCCTCCTTTCCAGTTGCACCTTTACAATGCCTTGTTGGCTGTGCGCGACCGACATGCCCGGCGGCTCAACAAACCGGGGTACATGATTCTCGCCCGCGATACCGCTCTTGATTTGTGCTTTAACGACGCCCTGTTTCAGCGTTGGGAGAGTTTAGCCGGACTGCACCCTTCGATGAAACAGCGCCGCATGCAGGAGGAGTTTCACCAGGCGTTTAATAAGGCATACGCCGAAGCGCATCGGCTGAAGCTCTCCAAAAAAAGCGCGTCGGCCTCACTTTCGCAGCCCGAACGCGAACAGGCTGCCGCACAGCGCAAAGAAACCGCCGAAAAAGTGGAGCGCATCTACAGGCCAATTCAACACGTAATGGCCGAACGCTATGGAAACTTTACCGCCGCCTACCTTCTCAACGAGCGGGTAATGGGTGAACTGGCCTCCGGCCGGATGAAACTGCGCGATATGCCCTTTGCCTACAGAGCCGAACTGATCGCGGAAATTGCACAAGGTCTGGGGATTTCTCCCGAAGCCTAAGCCGTAGAACAAACTCCAATACATTTGCGGATTATGACAAACTCCGAAAAGCGTTTTAGAACCATCGCCATTGTAGAAGGCTGGTCGTTTGTGATTTTGCTGGCAGTAGCCATGCCCCTGAAATACGCAGCCGGAATTCCCGAGCCTGTAAAGTATGTGGGCTGGGTGCACGGTATTCTGTTCGTGGCCTATTGCGCACTTTTGCTGCAGGCCTGGCTCGAAAGCGGCTGGAAGTTCAGCAAAGCCCTCCTCGCCTTTGTGGTTTCGCTCATTCCGCTCGGCACCTTCTGGTTCGAACGAAAATACCTGAAATAGCCACGTCCCGCAGCCAATCGCCCTTTCTGCGGTGCAGGAGCTTGCCCTTGGCTTTGGATAAAACCTATTTTGTATTTGTTAAATACTTTGGCCTTTTGTTGCGTTTTTGCTAATTATTGTTGATGTTTGCCCACCCAAAATCAACATAATCGTCGCATGAGTAAAGCCACTGAAATTGACCTGCTCGACCGGAAAATCCTCACCATTTTGATGCAGGATGCCGTTGTGCCCTATACCGAAATTGCCAAGCAGCTCGATGTTTCGGCCGGTACCATTCACGTGCGCATGAAAAAACTGAGCGACATGGGCGTAGTAACCGGCTCGCAGCTGGTAGTTAACCCTTCGGTAATCGGTTACGACATTTGCGCGTTTATCGGTATTTTCCTCGACAAAGGCTCGGCCTACCTCAATGTACGCGAACAAATGAAGGGCATTCCCGAAGTGGTCGAGCTGCATTACACCACCGGCGTTTACAGCATATTTGCCAAAATTTTGTGCCGCGACACCAACCACCTGCGCGAAGTACTCAACGAGAAAATACAACCCATCGGCGGCATTCAACGCACCGAAACCTTCATCACCCTCGAACAAGGCTTCTCACGGCAAATCAACATTCTCTAAATAGGGCTTACTGAAAAAGTCAGAAATGCATCAGATGCAAGGCGACAAGGCGAAGCTGTATATGAATACTGCGAGCCGCGGGCAACGTAGCAGATGATGTATTTCTGGCTAACGAAGCAAATTAGATTTTGAAAGATTATTTGCACAAGAATTTAGAAAACAGGATTCAAAACCTTGCATTTAAATGGGTTCAAACAGTGGCTAAACTGCTAACAATAAATTCCTTGAGTGTTTTTCAGTAGGCCCTAAACAAGCACTGTATGGCGTTCGGCTACCCTATTTTTAGGGTTTTGGGCGCCTGCCTCGCTCAGCATTTCGGTTTACTGAGGCTGCCTCGCCGGGCACCGCGTGTTTCGCTCATACTCCGCAGCCAGCAGCGCCACCGCTCTCACCCTCGCTCTCGCGCTGTCTTGCGTGGTATCCGCTTCACCCGCTGGCGTTGAGCCCGGGGCTAGGTGCTGCACAGTATAAGGCCTAAGCAACCGCAGCATTTGAGGCAATCAAAGCTGTGTTGCTTTACGCGTAGCTCCCCAAAATAGGGGTACTCATGCTGCGCGTTTTTGCGCAATGGCCCAGGCATGGGCACAGGCCTGTTAACAGGCAGCTGAGGTAAGTATGCAACAAGGTTTAGGTTTGTAAAAAGCGCGGCAGTTGCGCATGCCCGCTGTTAGCGTTTCGTTGGTTTTTCAGATAATTTTCTCTGGTTTTATATTTGATTCGAGATACTTCGTTTTAAAAAACTACCGCTCTGAGGGTAGGTTTCAAATTGTCAAATAACCCAATTAATGCGATTAACCCTCCGACAATCTCAGGGTTAATCGATGATGCAACGTACAGAAAAGCCATTGCGCCAGCTGTTGCCGGACCCGTTTGCAACCCCACCGATATAATTCAGGAATTTGGTATAGGCATCTGCTGTATCTGACACCGTCGAGCTCCACCAGTAGCCATAGCGGGCAACATCGCTGAAGAAACCATTGTTGTAAACGCGGAATCCGCCCGGAAGACCCGAAAAACCACTTTCGTTGGTAGCTGCTTCATTCGGACTTAGCCAATATTGTGTTCCGGTGCTTTTCATTTTACCACCGGCAACCATTATGCCGCCCAAGTAGTTTATTAAAACCTCCCATTCATCGTATGTTGGCACATGCCAACCTGTGGGGCACATATTCCCGCCTGCCACGGTGTACCAGTTATACAATTTACCATAGGTGGCATCATATGACGGATTATTCTCATAATGGCTCCAAGCAGGGGTGGTGGCATTTGACCAAGCCTGATCATCTGTTACATTTGGAATCAAAGAGCCATCGTTGTACTTAGTCGTACGGAGGTTTTCAGCTATCCAGCATTGGTTGCCAATTTGAACTACAGGATATGTATTGCCGTCAATGTCAGTAACCGATGTAATGTCGCCTGAACAGGGTGTTAAATTGGCACCATTACTAAATGTTACATTGGTTATACCTGTCAAAGCATGGCTCTCATTTCCGTTAGTAGTTACCACCACCATTTGATTGGTGCCGTTAAAGCGGATGCTGTCAATTTCGGTAATGGGATTGGAAACGGTTCCGGAAGGTTTATTGATGTTCTGCTGGGTTTGCGCTGAGAGGCTCAAACAGCATATAGAAAAGAAGATTGTAAAAATGTTTTTCATGACCAATTTTATTGAATAAGAATAGATTGGGTTAGTTGACCGTTATCGTTCATCAAGCGCAATAAATAAAGACCTTTGGGCACATCGGCTTGAAACGTGTAGGTTTGCTCGCCTTCATGCGGCCCGCTGTAAATTTCTCGAACCGATCTGCCCAAGATATCAAGCAGTTGTATGCGAATGTGCTGATGCGTCTGTGAGGCGAATACAATGCTACTTTGTTCTTGCATTGGGTTGGGAAACACCTGCAGTTTGCCAATGTTTTTTTCAGTTTCATTGATTCCCGAAACACCTTCGAAACGGTAGTTCGCGATTTCGCTGATATTCCAAGTAGAAATACTTCCGTTGTTACGCTGCAAATTCATTGTTTGTGCCCCAAATTTAATGCTCCGAATTTCGCTTACCGCAAAAGTTTCAGTATTGTTATTGGTAAGGGTAACGATAAGTTGGGCTTGAGCCGAGAGCGTTTGGCAGTGTATAAGCACAAATGCAATGAAACAGAGAGGAATAATGTATTTGTTTTTCATCATATTGATTTTGCTTTAAATATACAAATCCTTCCATTTGGCCAAATTATTTTTTGTTAAGAGTACGTTATTTTTTTCTGTGGGGGCAATTACCAATGAACGCTAACGGTTCGCGCATAAACGCCGGTTGGGTTTGGTGACCGAAAGTTATCAGTTCACCACGAAATTTCCAAAGGATCGCGAGCTCAAATTTTACCCAAAAAACCAACTGGCGATTATGCGCTGTTAGTAGCCGTTTTTCTTTTTAAGTTGAGCTATTTTAGTTTTTAAAAATTCAGCAAAAATTTTAATGTCGCCCGTCAGTTCGGAAGTCTGGTAGTCTATATAGAATTTTTGCTTTTTACTGTCTTTCATTATTTCAAAATAAATTCCACAACCGTCAGTGCAGTCTGGACAACCAAACCGTTCAGCAGTTTTGTCATTGCTTAATAATTTGTCGGGAATATTTGAAATAATTTCATTACCAATGTCAAAATGAAATTTGTCATTGAAGTAAGTGTCAAAAGTGATTTCTGTTTTCTTAAAATAACTGTCCGTAAAGTCGACTGAAAAAGAATTTTGATTTCCGCCCAAGAAATAGCGATACATTGTCGCACAATGGTTGCCACATTCACCACAATAAACACCAAAAATAATTTGATCAATATTAATATCAGGTTTGGTGTCTTCGTGGCCTTTATTTTCAGTGTCTACAATTTCTGTCTTAGTTGAAGGGTTAGCCGACTTGTTTTCGCAACTTGTCAAACAAGTTAGTCCGAAGAAAAGTAATAATATTTGTTTTAGTTTCATTGTCTACTGTGTCGTTCTAAAATGGCTACTGACTAGTTCATTCACGCATCTTTATTCGCTTATTCTTCTTTTTTGGATTGATTAGCGCAAGTTATACTCATTTACCGAAAGACCAAATACACTTTGTTTAAACTGCTTAAACCTATGGGTTGGGTTCATAGCGCCAGTCCCGATTTTTAATTCGGCGCCCATGAGCGGTTGTGGTTTTTTTTTCGATAAAGCGCCTTTTATGCGCCCGTCAGCCTCAGGTGTGCACAACTTGCGTTAGAGGCTAATGTGGTATCCTAAACTGCTGCTCGAGCGGCTCTTTTCCTTTTAGTTCGGAAGGCATCACGCCGAGAGCCATGTGAATCTGTTTCGATATGATGATAATGCCCAGGGCGGCAAGCATGCCGTGTAAGGCCGAGAGCGGGAAAAAGTCGACCAGCGCTGCTACTTTAAGTTTGCCAATGCCCACCTGTATAACTCCGGCAACCACAATAACGCCCAAACTGAGCTGCCAGTCAAGGTTGAGGTCGCCGCAACCGAGCTCTTCTACCGCTCCGGCCAAAATAACGATATGCCCGGCGGCCGGAACTTTAATGCTGAGCTTAGAGCCCGAGGAAAACGAAACGAATAATCCGCCAATAATGGCAGTCATCACGCCCATGATGGGCGGAAAATTAGAGGCTCCTGCGATGACTAAACAAAGCGGCAAGGCAATAAGCGATACAAGAAAGCCCGAAAGCAGGTCTTGTTTAATATAGGTTTTGAAGGAAGTCCACATACCGCGGCTTCTCACTTCTGAGGATAACCTATTGCATGAAGAATTTAGGTGAGTACTATGGGCTGAGTGGCCCTGTCCAAGGGTGCTGGAGCGATTCCTAAATCCTGTAGCGTTCGGTTACCAGTAATAAATCGTGGGGCTGCGCCTTATGCCTGAACGCATCTTTGGGGTGATAGAGCCGGTCTTCGTTGGGATTGACGCGGTAAAATCCAAACAACAGATAAGCGGTAACAAAACCGGCAGCTGCTGAGCTTGCAGCGTTTCCTCTTCTTCGAGATCGATATCCTCTCCAAAAACGCTGAGACTCAGCATTGGCGATTGCCTATCGTATTGCTGGGCCTGGTACTGCGGTTTTTCTGCGGGGGCATCGAGCTAAAGCGCCAAAGCCTGTATAAGCTGGACCAGCATAAACATAAGGCAAAAAAACAGAAAGCGTACTTTCATAAATGCCGACGAGTGTGCTCGCCTTCGAATGAGGCTAAATATGTCGCACTTTTTGGAATACACACAAATCAGACCCGCCGTAAAACCCTCAACCCAAAGTAACCCGAAGCCAGGGTAAGCAACATCACTCCGGCGAGTACAATGTACACGCCGGAGCCTGATGCTTCCCAACTCAGTGCATCACTAAGTAGACGAAGGCTCATCGGCACCATAAACAGTGCAAACAAGCAACTCAGTAATCCTAACAACCTTACCATGGAATACGAATTTAGGTTCGTCGACATACATTTCTTAATTCATGAATAACAAGGTTTTAACCGGATAGTGTTAATAACTACTAAGCTTAGTTTTCACGTTATCAGTGCTTTACGTATTTTGTCATGTATATTCTCGTGTAAGCAATTGTAATCGCCTCACAACCAAAGCGCTCAAATTCATGTAAGCTAATGCGCTTTTTTAGGTTGATTTCTTCCCGTTTGCATATTCAGCCTTTCTCAGTTTTCAGAAACCCCCGGCTGTATCTCTAAAACAGGGGTCATTCACAAATCCAATAGGCTCATCGATAAATTCGATGAGTGCTGCCATTTAATTGCGTTTACATTTGTTCCATCAATCCCCCAAAAACCAAACCTATGAAGCAAGTATTCACCACAATGCTTTTATCGGTCGCACTTGGCCTGAGCGCCCAGCACGACAAAAGCATGGGCGAAGGACAATGTCCTTTCCACGAAAGTCCCAAAGTGAGCAGCAAGGGCACGCAAAACCAAGACTGGTGGCCGAACCAGTTAAATCTTTCGGTGCTTCGACAGCATTCAGAATTGTCGAATCCCTACGGCGAGCAGTTTAGTTATTCCAAGGCTTTTAACAGCCTCGATTATGCGGCATTGAAGAAAGATCTTGTTGCGGTAATGACCCAATCGCAAGACTGGTGGCCGGCCGATTATGGTCATTATGGGCCGCTCTTCGTGCGGATGGCCTGGCACAGCGCCGGAACCTACCGTACCGGCGATGGTCGTGGTGGCACCCGTGCAGGTCTTCAGCGCTTTGCGCCCCAAAACTCATGGCCCGACAATGCCAACCTCGATAAAGCGCGCCGCTTGCTTTGGCCTATTAAGCAGAAATATGGCAATAAAATCTCCTGGGCCGACCTTATGATTCTCGCCGGAAACGTAGCCATGGAATCGATGGGCTTTCCAACCTATGGCTTTGGTGGCGGCCGGGTTGATGTTTGGGAACCCGATCAAAGTATTTACTGGGGTAAAGAATCAGCATGGCTCGATGACAAACGCTACGAAGATGGCCGCAAGCTGGAAAACCCACTCGCCGCGGTGCAAATGGGGCTCATCTATGTGAATCCCGAAGGGCCCAACGGAAATCCCGATCCATTGGCCGCAGCCAAAGACATCCGCGAAACCTTTGGTCGAATGGGCATGAACGATGAAGAAACCGTAGCATTAATTGCCGGTGGACATACCTTCGGCAAAACCCACGGTGCCGGCCCGGCCTCCAATGTGGGCCCCGAGCCCGAAGGCGCCGGTATTGAACAGCAAGGCCTCGGCTGGAAAAGCACCTATGGAACCGGGAAAGGCAAAGATGCCATCACGTCAGGATTGGAGGTTATCTGGACATCCACACCTACGCAATGGGGGCATGGTTACTTTACCACATTGTACGCTTACGAATGGGAGCTGACCAAGAGTCCGGCCGGGGCAAACCAATGGGTAGCCAAAGATGCTGAGGCTTCCTTCCCCGATGCTTTTGATGCGAACAAAAAGCACAAGCCAACCATGCTCACCACCGACCTTTCGCTGCGTTACGATCCGGCTTACGACAAAATCTCGCGTCGTTTCCTCGACAATCCTGAAGAGTTTACGAAGGCCTATGCCAAGGCTTGGTTTAAGCTTACCCACCGCGATATGGGCCCGAAATCGACCTATTGGGGTCCGGAAGTACCCAAAGACGACCTCATTTGGCAAGACCCCATTCCGGCGCTCAACCACAAAGTGGTAGATGCGAAAGACATTGAAAGCCTTAAGAAATCGATTTTAAGCTCGGGCCTCAGCGTAAGCGAACTGGTAAGTACGGCCTGGGCTTCGGCTTCAACCTACCGCCATTCCGATCGCCGAGGTGGTGCCAATGGAGCCCGCATTCGTTTGGCTCCTCAGAAAGACTGGGAAGCCAATAATCCCAAGCAACTGGCTAAGGTGCTGAGCGCGTTGGAGAAGATTCAGAGCGACTTTAACAGCAAGGCCACCGGCGGCAAGCGTATCTCCATGGCCGACCTGATTGTGCTCGGTGGGTCTGCAGCAGTAGAGCAAGCCGCGAAAAATGCCGGAGTAACGATTGCTGTCCCATTTGCACCCGGGCGCATGGATGCCACTCAGGAACAAACGGATGCAAGCTCATTTGCGGTGTTGGAGCCGATGGCGGATGGCTTTAGGAACTACCTTAAAACCCGTTACTCGATTTCAACAGAGGAGTTGCTTGTTGACAAAGCTCAACAACTTACCCTAACTGCGCCTGAAATGACGGTGTTGTTAGGCGGAATGAGAGCTTTAGGAGCCAATTACGACAATTCGTCGAACGGAATTTTTGTGAGCAACAAGGAAAGCTTAAGCAACGATTTTTTCGTGAACGTTTTGGATATGCAGTATGAGTGGAAAGCCAAAGACGACACCAAGGAGTTGTTCGAGGTGCGCGACCGTAAAACCGGAGCCGTAAAATGGACAGCTACCCGTGCCGATTTAATTTTTGGTTCAAACTCCGAACTGCGCAACCTTGCTGAGGTGTACGCCAGCAGCGATGCCAAAACCAAGTTTGTGAACGACTTCGCAGCCGCTTGGGTAAAGGTGATGAACCTCGATCGTTTTGATGTGAAGCAATAAGGCTTCGTTTTCATTATTTCAACAAACGCTCTCCCAGTTTCGGAGGGCGTTTGTTGTTTTTAGGCCTATCTTTCCGCTTGAAATTTTGCCCAGCTCAGCGTGGAAGTCATCCGAAATTATTTCAACCAATTTTTACCACTCAGCGACGAAGAATGGAAGGCCTTTGAACAGTGTCTTTCCAAGGAGAGGATTCACAAAAAGGAGTTTCTCCTCAAGGAAGGTCAGGTTGGCGATTTTATTGCCTTTGTTGCAGAAGGCTCCATGCGCTTTTATGTGCTGCGGGAGGGCGAAGAGAAGGTGATTGCTTTTTTCTTTGCCGGCAGTTTCGTGAGCAATTACCGGAGCTTTCTCACCAATTTACCTTCCGACTACTATATAGAAGTATTGCAAGACGCCCTCATTTATCGCATTCGGAAGAATGAATTGGTGGCTTTATACGACCAGTTTCCAAAAATCGAACGGCTGGGGCGGCTTATTGCCGAGAATCTTTACCTCATGGTGGCGAAGCGCTTGGATTCATTCCTCTACAAAACACCCAAGGAGCGTTACGAGGAACTCCTGGCCCAGAACTCAAGACTGCCCGAGGAAGTTCCACAATATATGATTGCTTCGTATTTAGGCGTAAAACCCGAAACACTCAGTCGAATTAGAGCAAGGCGCGATTGAGTTTACATCAACATCCTTAACAATCGTCAGTATTCGCGCCCATCAGGGTTGTTTGCGATAGGCTTCAGTGCTTTTTCGGTAATTACTGATTTATTGACTTTCGTCAATGCACCCCGAATTTCCGGTGTTCACCTTTGCAGCACGCAAAAAAAAACACCATGAAATTCATCACTGCCATTTTTACGCTTTCATTGCTCCTTTCTTCAACTTTAAAGTCACAAGACACCCTTCTTTCTCAGCGCAAATGGGCTGTTGAGGTTAATGCACTCTGGCCGATTTTTCCCGGAAATATTTATTCAGCCCGCGTTTTGCGTCAGGTGTATTCCAACAATTCAACATCGGCCGATGTGTACCTCGGATTCGCGCACCGACCTTTTGAGTTCCGCGAAACCGAGGGAGAATTCTCGAATTCGGCTGTAGTTTTTGGCTACCGTCAGTACATCTGGAAAGGCCTCAACGCTGAGTTTTACAATGCCATCGGGCCGGGAAGAGTGCGCAATTCAGTGGTAAACGGAAAAGATTACAACAGCGTTGATTATGAAATTGGCATGCTGGCCGGTTACCGCATTCACTTCCTCAAGAAAAAGCGCACGCCATTGTATGTGAACTTAATGCCGGTTGGTTTCGCCTATGTGGCTTACCAGTCGAACCCTCACCCGATTGTAGGCCAAACCGAAGAACGCCCGATTTATTTCGGTAAAGTGCAGGTTGGAATTCGGTTTTAGGGCAAATCCTTTTCACCAAAGCACTGAATTCTGTTAGAAGTGCCTAATTTTGGTTGTACACTTTTCCCAACATCTTGAACTACCGGATTCTAAGGCGTATTTATAGCCGCATCATTGCTCTGCTTCAATTGTGTTTACTTCAATTATCAGTTGATGCCCAAACCATTGATGCCGGAAACGGCCATGCCTTGGTCCTCGATACCTTAGGGCAGGTTTGGACGATTGGACGCAACAATTATGGTCAATTGGGCAATGGTTCATTGGAGAATTCTCCGAAGCCCATTCTTGTGCGGGGGTTACCAAGAATTCGTTCTATTTCAAGGGGTTACGACCATAGTTTAGCGATAGATGAGCAAGGTCGCCTGTATGCCTGGGGCAGAAACAATTACGGCCAACTTGGTATCAATTCGCCCGGCGACCAGCTAAAGCCTGTGTTGAGTAATACCACGCTTCGGTTCAAGGCCATTGAGGGCGGCTATTGGCATTCGGTAGCGATTGATTTAGAAGGAAAGGTTTGGGCCTGGGGACACAATCTTTACGCGGAGTTGGGCAACGGTACACGCGAACATTCGCTTTTCCCGGCCGAGGTGAGGATGAAGGAAAATAATGTCATCAAACACCTCGATAACGTTATTGAGATTGCCTCCGTTGGTTACCATACCCTGGCATTGCGTTCTGATGGCAGTGTATGGTCGTGGGGAAGTAATTCGCTACTTGAGCTGGGCAGGGCAGGCGAGGAGTTTCAGCCGGTAGCACGTCGTGTCGTAGGTATTCCTCCCATGCAGTCGGTTGCGGTTGGATGGCATCATTCTGTGGCCTTGAGTGCGCTCGGGCAAATCTGGGTGTGGGGTTCAGATCCTGCCTTTCAATTTAAAGAGGCCACACTGAAGCACTATTTCAGGCCAACGGCCTTTACCGGTTTGCCCAAAATGGGTCGCATTGCTTGCGGAAGCTGGCATTCTCTGGCCATCGATGAGCATGGCGAGGTTTGGGGCTGGGGAAAAAACCATTTCGGCATGCTGGGATTGAATGACACCATTAGCCGGTCTAAGCCTATGAAAATTCCGGGCTTAACAAACATTGTAGATATAGGCGGTGGCTGTTTTCAGTCGCTCGCGCGGGATGACAATGGCAACCTTTTTACTTTTGGCGACAACCCTTCGGGGCAATTGGGTCGAGGCAATTTCGAACGTTGTTACACTCCTGAAAAAATGAATTTCGACCTTACCGAAACGAAATCACAACCTTTACTCACTGTGCCTGAAGCCGCTAAAGCTCACGTTGAGCCGAATCTTGCAACGCGTGATTATCGCCGAGATTTTTGGGTTCGATTGGTTAAATATAGCATTTTCCTGCTCAGTTTGGGCTTAAATGGGTACTTGATTTGGCGTTTGAGGATGGCATTGCGAAAACAGCATACAATCCACTAAATTGCTCCAAGTATTGAAGGGCTTTATGCGGAATTTGAGTGTAACTGAATATTACCGAAACCCCAGTGAGCAGGTCTGGCTGGAGCATGGATACAGGCTTTTTGCCGACGAAGGACCACAAGCGCTCAAGGTTGAGCGGATGGCCGAAGCGGTAGGCATCAGCAAATCGTCGTTTTACCATCATTTTGCCGATATGGAGGTCTTTGTAGATGGTTTGCTGACACTCCATTTTCGTCAGGCGGTTCTGTTGGCAGAGGCCGAACGGCAAGCACAGAGCATAGACCCGGATATCATTGAAATCTTGTTGCAGCATCGTGATGCACTCCTTTTCCAAAGGCAGCTGCTAATGCTGCGCTCTGATGCGCGTTTTGCCGCCGCTGCCCAAAAAGCCGATGCCATCGTGGGCGTCGAATTTATTCAAGTATGGGTAAACGACCTGCAGCTCAAGCTCAACCAGGAGCAGCTACTGGCTTTCTTTTCGCTGGCACTGTCGAACTTCTACCTGCAGCTTAGCCGCGAGCGCTTAACCCGTGACTGGCTCAGCGAGTATTTTGGGGTGATCCGTTACACTTTGGCATTATTCAATGGTTAATCCAAAGGCTAAAAACCGGATTAATCCTTCAACATTGAACCCTGAGCTGAAGCGAAAATTGATGAGTTAGGGCCTGCCGAAAAAGTCGGAAAAGCCCCAGATGCGAGCCGCGAGCAGCAAAGTAGATGCTGCATTTCTTGCGAACAAACAATTGAACTTCATGAATTCAGGAGTGCATGGATTTTCAAAAGCTAGACTAAAAACCCTTGCATTAAGCCTCATTCAAACAGGGGCTAAAGTGTTATAAATAAAACTATCGAGTGTTTTTCAGTGAGCCCTGGTTAAACATCACTTGCTTGAGTTGCTTGCCATGTAGCTTTTGCCTAAGCGCTGTTGTCTAAGTTGAGCAGGGCGATTGTATAACCGGTTGACAACTAGTGTGAATGCTGTTCTCGAATAGATGAAGGTCTTAATTGCTATTTTTGCTGGCATTGATTGCAATTGTTGAATAAAACACGATAGCCGATGAATTTAAAGGAACAGGTAAAACAACTTTATCGCTTTTTAAATCCTAAATTTCAAAACCTATTTTTAGAGTATAAGGTCGATTTAAAACCTAGATACGGTTTTGGAAATCCACCACACGGTGAATTGTACACAATAATTGATAGTCATCGTGATACCTACAGAAACTTACTCAACAAGGCGCTGTTACTGCGCGACCGAATTTGGGAGATACAAAGTTCGCAGCAGGAGAGCGATGCAACAAAACCTGCATGGAACAATGGTTTTTTACCAGGACTTGATATTATTGGCATTTATACACTGATAAGCGAATTTAAGCCGAAGAAATACATTGAGATTGGCTCAGGGAATTCTACAAAAGTGGCCTATAAAGCCAAGACAGAACAGCAATTAAACACTGAGATTGTTTCAATTGATCCTATGCCGCGTGCTGAAATTGATCATTTGGCGAACAGGATTATCAGGGAGCCCTTTGAGAATATTGATTTTAATGTATTGAATGAGCTCGAGGAAAATGATATTCTCTTTGTGGATAATTCGCACAGGATTTTACCCAATTCCGACGCGATGGTTTTTTTTCTGGAGATTTTGCCCCGGTTGAAAAAAGGAGTTATTGTCCATATCCACGACATCTATCTGCCATACGATTATCCGCAGTTTATGTGCGATCGATTTTATTCAGAACAGTATGGATTAGCCATGTATTTATTGGCCAATCCAGAGAAGTATGAAACCATACTGCCCAATTATTTTATTTTTGAGGACAAAGAACTTTCTGAATTAGTAGCGCCAATTTGGAACCACAAGAATCTTCTTGGAGTTGAGAAACATGGAGGCTCGTATTGGTTAAGAATAAACAAATAAATGCCGGGTTGACGGGCTTTTTGAACACGCTCAGATTTATTGGCCACACTCAAACGTACGTCTGAATTTTCCTCCTGAAAGTCTTGGTGAGCCTACATGTTGAAATCAGTGCTTGGATTCTAAGTGGAATTCAAGATTTCGATGGTTATAAATACAAGCGTCTATTCTAATATTCCAAGACGGTTACACGTGGCGTGTAGTTTCAACGTAAAGCGATGTATCTTCGATATTTCTTGCTTTTGGGCACCCATAATTGCGTGAGGCTTTAACTCAATATTTATTGAATAAATGCTTGGCTTCGGTTGAGAATTGTACGTTCCCGTCTACGCTGTCGATTGGCGCTGCACTAAGATTGCCCCCAAAAAAACAGGTATGCAAAACAGGATGTTTCCAGCTTTGGTAACGATATTTAGCGCTACGGTGGCGGTTTATACCGTAGTGGTTATTGGGCGTGAAGGACTTAATTTATTTGCTGTATTTCTGGGTAACATGATGGCCTGGAACTGGAGCGGACAATTCAATTTGGATTTTTTAACCTATCTGCTTCTTTCCGGTTTGTGGGTGGCATGGCGCGAAGGATTTTCGATAAGGGGCTGGGCGTTAGGTGCATTGGCTTCGGTGTTGGGCATTGTTTTCTTTGGGCCTTTATTGTTGCTTTGGTGGTGGCAGGCTAATGGTCGAATGGACCGTGTGCTGCTTGGAACGCGGAGTTAGGCCAAAGTGGTATGCGATAGTTGGGCCACCGGGCGTAGCAAGGCACCGTGTGCCGCGGAGCACGGGATGCCTAAACGAGCAGCTGCTTTAACCCGAAAGGCTCAATAAGGCAGGCCCCCAAAATAATAACCCAAAGAGAAACGATATTTTGATTTTTTAGCTACAAAAAAAGGTGCCCCCTTTAAGGCACCTTCTTTTATTGATGGTTGGTGGTTATGATACTTATTCTTCCACCATTTTCAGCATGCTACTGTGGTAGCGGCTTTCTTTCCAGGTTTCGCCCATCTTTTTCCAGATGATGGTGGCGATTACATCGAAACGAAAACTTTTGCCACCAACGCGCAGAACTTGTTGAAAATCGACTACGCCGTAACCCATATCGCTGCCCGAAATAGCCTCGTAGCGGGTGATTTCGCTCCAGGTTTCGGCCTGCATGGTGTCGAGTTGGGCAAACAGTCCTTGGAACCAGTTTTCCCAGCCGGCGCGGTCGCGGATGACTTCGCTGCCGCCGGTGGTGTTGATGTCGATGATGCCAAAATCGTCGTCGCAAATGCCCGACAACCTCTCGAAATTATGCTGTGCTACGCAATCGAGCATTTGCACGGTGAGGTCGAAGAAAGGCTTGTTGCGGCTTTCAGCATCAACGCGATCAACCTGCGTGTGGTGTTGAATGAGCGTATTCATTAGGCTACCGCTGGTTTTTCATCGGCATACCCTTCGCTTACAGCAATGTTGTATACCACCAGTCCGAATCCAATTTTATTGATGGCATCGGCAATGTTGTAGAACAGGTCGACATTGGTTGATTCCCAGCCTAAACCGGTGTTGAGCCAACCTCCCGGCATACACATGTATCCAATTGGGTAGATGGCCCAGCCTACGAGTACGAACCATGCAAGGGTACGAATACCGCGGGTTACAGTTGGATTGTTGGATTGCTCGGATAGGGTTTTTACTTCACCAAACCATGCTGTGTAAAGAATGTACACGTAACCAATGGTTGAGATTACACCCCAAGTTACTGAGTGTCCGGTAGATCCGTCGGTGAAAGCCTCGCCGTAGTAACCGGCTACCAGCATGAGCACTGATGCTGCGATGAGTTTCCACATCAACGCGGGTTTAGCGCCTGCAGGCTTGGTGAGTAGGTAAAACTCCACACACATCAACGGTACGGTGAGGGTCCAGTCGATGTACCGCAGAGCTGTTGGGTTTTCGCCGGTTGCCGTGTAGTAGTCGCGCATGTAGTAATAATGCACGGCCGCTATACCGGTGATGAGACCTGAAACCAGCAACGAAGTTTTCCATTTTCCCTTCACTCTGCTGCGTTCGAAAAAGAAAAACACGGCTGCAGCGAACATCGCCATATAGCCTGTGAAAAAGGTGAATGCTACCGGATCATCTACCGGTATGCTCACAATGTTGGATAAAAGGGTTTGCATAGAAAAAGTGTTTAAGGTTTGAGGTGAAACGTTAAACAAAAGCTCTTGTTCAATGCACTGTTAT
This sequence comes from Bacteroidota bacterium, assembly GCA_027483445.1. Taxonomy (GTDB): domain Bacteria; phylum Bacteroidota; class Bacteroidia; order M30B66; family M30B66; genus CAMCXT01. The sequence continues at coordinate 40,528 of JAIXUS010000005.1, forward strand.
TTTTATTTAAATAAATTGTTTATAAATTGAATCTTTTTAGTCATTTGTGAAAATGTTTAGCACTTGATGCTAGTTTGTAAAGATTCTAAATAGAATAAATATCGATAAGCTTTCTTTCGATTGCCTAAGCTTTGAGCGTATTGTCTCTGCCCCGATTAGATGAATTAGTTTAGGGTTATTTTCCCTAACCTTTCCCTAAAAAGTTTATGAATCAGTCACTTATAATTTTGGGGGCTGCTGGTGTTTTATAAAAGTCCGTGCTTAGCAGCCTGGCTAATCAAAGCAGCGGTGTTAAGCACCTGAAACTTGCTAAGGAGGTTTTTTCGATGGCTGTCGATGGTGCTGATGCTTACGAAGAGGCGGTCGGCAATTTCTTTGTTCGTAAGGCCATCTGCGATAAGCGAAAGCACTTCTTTCTCGCGACGGGTAACAATTGGAGCCTGCTCTGATAGGAAACGAAGCGGTTTCTCTTCCTTCAACATAGGATTCACTGCAATACCTCCTTCGCTTACGAGAGAAATCAGAGATTCAATTTCCTGGGTAGATGCGTTTTTAGTCATAAATCCACTACCACCTGCCAGAATCATTTCACGCGCATAAGCCGGGTCATGAAAGGTGCTCATCCCAACAACGCGAACATCAGACAGCTCTTCCTTAATTTTCCGGCAAAATTCGATGCCATTTATTTCCGGCAGATTAATGTCGGTGATGACCATGTCGACCTTTGTTTTTCGCAAAAATGGCATGGCTTCGAGGGCTGAATTAAATTTTCCTGAAATTTCAATCCAGCTAAACTGAGCAAGCATATTGCTGAGTCCTTCCAAAACCACCGGGTGGTCGTCTACAATTACAAGTTTAATTGCCTTGTTCATTGGGTAAGGTGAATTCAATTAAAAATGAGGTTCCGTTTTGCGGGCGACTTTCCAGATTTACTTTTCCACGCAAATACTCAATCCTGCTTTTCATGGTGTAAAAACCAATACCGGTCGATTTTTCCCACAGTTGCGGGTCGAAGCCCAATCCATCATCTTCATATTCCAAGGTAAGCAGATCGTCGTGCTGGCTTAATTGAATTACAATCTGACGAGCCTGTGCATGTTTAAGCGTGTTATTGGCCAATTCCTGCACAAGGCGGTACACAATAATTTCATACGAAGAGGGCAGCCGACCCTCGATTCCATGATGTTCGAAATGAATTTTAGGCCCACCCGATTCCTCAATTCCGGCGCATAAACTCGCAATGGCCGAGAGCAGTCCATTCTGAATAAGGGCTTCGGGCATCATGTTGTGCGCTACACGCCGCATTTCGCGGATGGCATCATCGAGTTGCCTTAACGAACGGTCGAAAAGGCTCGCATGGTTTGGATTTACAATGAGATTTCCTTGCATAGACGAAAGTGAAAGTTTAACACCCGAAAGCAGACTGCCAACACCATCATGAAGGTCTTTAGCCACACGGCTCCGCTCGTTTTCTTCGCCTTTGAGCATAGAGTCGAGAATGGTATTTTGTTTCTCTGTTTCAAGTCGTTTGATGTGTTCGGCTTGTAATTCGCTGTTTTTTTGAATGAGTTGATTTTTACGTTTCTGGTTCCAATACAAGACAACAAAAAGAAATAATCCCAATAAAACAATTGCTGAAATGCTTACCAGAAGTGCTTTTTGCTTTTCGTAGAGCTCATTATTTAATTGAGTTTCTTTGCGTAATTTCTCCAGGGCAATGGCCTTTTTCTCACTTTCATATTGAGTGGCCAATTCTGCCGCTTTTTCATAGGCTTCAGCATTCAGAAGGCTGTCGTGAAACGCCGAATAAATGGTGTGATTTAAATAAGCATCCTTCCAATTTCCCTGTTCTGCAGCGGCCTCCGAAAAGCTTAAATGAATTTCCCGCAAAACCTGAAAGTCTTTTTCAATTCGGGCTTGCTTTATGGCCTCATCCAATAAGCTACGGGCTTCCTCAATTTTACCCAGTTTTAATAAAGCCAAACCCTTCGACATTTGTATGGCTGTTTTTTGAGGATTACCGCTTTGATTTTTGAGATAACTCAGCGCAGAATCTGCGTATTGATTAGCCTTCTGGTAATTCTCAGAATCAAAATTCAAGGCACTGATATTTTGGAAAAAACTCAGCTTGTAATTTTTCTCTTCAATCCACGGAAATACGCTCAGCGCTTTGTCCATCGACTGCTGCATGGCCGATAAACTATCGAACTTCATGTAAATAATCGCAGCGTTGATACAGGCATTGGCATAAGCCCGGTGTTTACCTACGGCTTTAGAAAGTTCTTGCGATTGAAGGGCATATTTCAATGCTTCCGGCAAATTATTGGCGTCTTCGAACACAGAGGCCAGGGTAGAGTAGGTAATGGCCAGGTTGAGTGTATCAGAAACTTTTTCCTGAATGCGCGCTGCGTTGAGCAAAAATCGGGTTGATTTTTCCGGCTCATTTAACATATAATAGGCGTTGCCAATGGCTTGCATGGCCTTGGCTCTAGCCTTCTCATTATTGCTTAACCGTGCAACTTCATAGGCCTTACTGTAGAAACCAATCGCCTTTTGATAATGGCCAAAGTTGAACTGCAACCTTCCAAAATCAACCCAAATCCGACTTTCCTGTGTTTTGTTCGACTCCGATTGGGCCAATTTGAGGGCCTGGCGGTAAAAGCCCATCGCCTTGGCCGAATCTGTATATTCATGCTGATAACCCAGATCGCGCAGGCGTTCCACACGTAAACCATTAGGCGTAGTAGCTGTTTGTCCAAACAATTCGTGCAAATTGTTTCCTACAGCCATAACAAGAAAACTGATGATGACGAGCCTGCTGATCATGGTTGTTTTGATGCTCGTTAAAAGTAGCCAAATCTGAAATGTTGGATTGAGGATTGGATGAAAATCCCTGTTTTGGGGGAGAACAACCTCCTCTGAAGGTGGGATTTGTGAGTCATTTCTTTCGGTGTATTCTCGCCCTTGGCCTTGAGATGCAAACAGGCGATCTGTCGAAGCAATTTATCCTCTTAGCATCGTTGCTCAAAACCTTTCTTTTTAATGTGGGTTTAATTTGATTAGCAACCGCTGAAGCTACTTTTGCCCTATGGATATTTTGATTGTCGAAGATGAACCCAAGTTAGCCGCCTTCATGAAAGAAGCGCTGGAAAACATGGAGTATTCGGTGGAAGTGGTATATGATGGATTCATGGGTAGAAAGAAGGCTCTCACCGAACAATATCAATTGATTGTGTTGGATATTGTAATTCCCTACATGAACGGCTTAGAATTGTGCAAGGAGATTCGTTCGCAGAATGCTTCAGTGCCTATATTAATGTTAACGGCATTGGGAACAACCGAAGATAAAGTAAATGGGCTAGAGGCTGGCGCTGATGACTATCTCGTGAAGCCATTTGAACTCAAAGAGTTTTTGGCCAGGGTTAAAGCGCTCACCCGCAGAGTTAAAGGGTTTACTGAAATACACCGTGAATTAAAAGTAGCCAACCTAACACTGAATCTGGATCGTCGATTGGCCTTCAGAAACCAGCAATCTATCGAATTGACCAGCAAGGAATTCGCACTATTGGAGTTTTTGCTTAGAAATAAGGGACGTGTGATTTCGCGCACTGAAATTGCCGAGAAAGTTTGGGATATTGATTTTGATACCGGAACCAACGTCGTGGATGTCTACATTAATTTTCTGCGGAAGAAAATCGACCGAGACTTTGAACCTAAATTAATTCACACCCAAATTGGCAGTGGTTATTTTCTGGATATTCTATAGATGTTTCAATATATTTGTTTAGTATGAATCAATTAAAATAGTATGCAATTAAGAACCCGGTTAACCATTATTTTTACGCTTATTGCCGGGCTTATTCTGTTTATTTGTTCAATTACAATTTACGTTTTTTCAGCCCGTTACAGAGCCGATGAATTTGAGGAGCGTCTTCACAAAAAACTCACAGCGACAGCCCGGCTTTATGCCGATATTGACGAAGTAGATGCTCGCTTGTTGCGCATCATTCAGCAACAAGAATTAGGAATTTTACCCAACGAACAAATTACCGTACACAGCCTGCGGGGAAAAGAGCTTTACCGTTCAGATGAAATTCATTATTTCGACGTTCAGCCGCAATTTTTACTTCAGGTGAAGCAGAACGGTGAACATTTTGAGCAAGTGGGTATGTTTGAAGTGTATGGCCGGATCTACAGCGGGAAAAGTGGCACATTCATCTTTGTGGCCGGCGGTTACGATAAGTTTGGTTTCAGTAAACAGCGAAACCTTCGGCATATTCTGGTAGTGGTAACCCTCGGTGGCATTCTCATCTTAGCCCTTGGCGGTTGGATTTATGCCGGCCGGGCCCTGAAACCCATTGATTCCCTGATTAGTCAAGCTAGCGCTATGACGCCAGAGAAACTCAACGTTCGCCTTGAAGTGGGCGAAACGCAAGATGAGCTTTCACGCCTGGCCCGCGTGTTTAATCAACTTTTCGATCGAATTGAGGTTGCCTTCAAGGCACAGAAAACATTTGTTGCCAATGCCAGCCACGAACTCAGAACCCCCTTAACCATTATCAGCGGGCAGCTGGAAGTGCTCTTAATGAAAGAACGCACAAACGCCGAATACAAGGTTTCCGCTGAGAGTATTTTAGAGGATATCCGACGCCTGAATACCATATCAAACCGCTTGTTATTGCTCGCTCAAACCGAGAAATCGCCCGAAGAGCTGCCGGCTTCAGAGGTTCGCCTCGATGAATTGCTGTGGTCGGTGAAATCTGAGCTCCGGAAAAGCAAGCCCAATTATCGCATTAACATCCGATTCTTAGGCGTGGATGACCTTAACGAAACCATGAGTGTTTGGGGCAATGCACAATTGTTGGAAACCGCGTTTTTAAATTTGGCCGATAATGCCTGCAAATTCTCAAAAGACAACTCGTGTGATGTGGAACTTGAATTTGCTGAGCATCAAGTGTTTTTGCGCTTTCGTGATAATGGCATTGGAATTCTGCCTCAGGAAATGGAATTCCTTTTTCAACCCTTTTTCAGGTCATCAAAAGCGGTACAGTTTCCAGGCCACGGTCTCGGTTTAGCTATGGTGAAGAAGATTATTGACGTCCACCGCGGCGAACTTAGCGTTGAGTCTCGTGCCAATGAGGGAACAACCTTTCTAGTAAACCTGAAAAGGAAATTCCGTTAGAATAATGCCTGGGATTGATATTGAGAGACTTTATACTTTAAAGGCATTTTAATCTCATTTCAATGTGATTTTAATCTGACGACAGAATTTTGTACGCTGAATTTTGTCGCCATGTCTAGGCTTGCATCGATACTTAGTTCCCGTGCTCTACTTGTAACATCAACAGTGTTTTCAGCATTGATTGTGTTCTATCTCAACAATGAGCGCATCGAGCTTTCTGAAGATCTTGTTGCAGAGCGAGCACAAATGCAAAATACACTCGAGGCCAAAGACATTCTCAACAAGAAGTTAATTGGTGCAATTGCTGATGCAGAGGAGTTACGAGTGCACAACAAGCAGTTGGCTCAGGCGAATGAAACGAAAGATTTGAGCATTAAAAGTTTGAGCAATGAAGCTGTGCAAACTTCAAGATGGACGATAGAGTCATCCAAACTGCAGAAACAAATTCCTGCGCTGAAAGAGGAGTTGAGTCGTTTAAAGGAAAAAAAGTCTGGTATTGAAAGCAGGATGGGCTCCGAACGCGCAGTATGGCAAAAGCGGATTTCTGAGTTGGAATTGCAGGTGGCTCAGCTTGAAACACGACTTGCCGGCAACACCATCATTGCGGCGAATAACTTCCGCATCGAAGCTATCCGTGGTAGGAACAATCGATTGACCAGCAAAGCACAACGCGCACAACGAATACTGGTTTCTTTTCATGCCAATGAAGAATTGATGAAAGCCTCTCAATCGGGCAATTTGTACCTCAGTGTTTCCGGGCCAGGTACTCAAAAGTTAACCTTAGCGAATGCCGAAACGGTAGCCATCCAGCTTGGCGATAAAAGAGTAGAAATACCCGTTGTTGCCAAGGCTAAGCTTCAGAAGATGAAAGAAGGCTGGCAAGAAATTGTGATGACAATTGTGACTCGTTTAAAACCAGGAATCTATCAAGCCGACGTCTACAGCGATACACATCACCTCGGCGGCGCTCAAATCCGACTCGATTAAACCCAAATATCATATAGCCATGAATGCACTTACCGTTGAAAAGGAAATGCTACCGCTGCTACCACTGAAGCGCGTAGAAAGACAAACAGCCACCGACAAAGGACTCTTGCTGGCCCGTTTGTATGAGGCAGTGCTACGCGGCAATACTTACAAAAGCAAATGCACCCTCTTCGTGCAAACAACCGAAGGTGTTCGAAAGGTATACACCACAGTTTGGTATGCCTCCGAAAGTCATATTTGCCTGAAAGGTGGCATTACCATTCCGATTCGATGCATTGCAGATGTAGAGCTCTAATAAAGAAAGTGTAGGAGAACGTGGTTCGTTGGTTTGTCCACGTTGAAGGCCGGAAGTGTATGCTTCCGGTCTTCTCATTATTTAACCAGCAAATTTGTTCGCGTGCAGCATCTGCGCATTGAATTCATCTATTGACTATTTTTCCGCGGTCAATAAAGATGATCAAACTTTACCAATTAATTAGCAATTCGCTATCGCCAAAATGCTGCACAATCTCGCGTAAATCGCAAGTTATAGGATTGATTTGTGGTTTGTTTATTGGGCTTAATTCCTCGAACGTATGGGCGCAGCAGCCTTGTTCGACCCTTTATCCTGAATTCCCGTTGATTATCGACGAATCTAATTTCACAGCAGACCGTGATGAGGACACACTGTATATTCCAACCTTATTTCATGTGTATTATGGAGGCTTATCGTGGCCGGCGAATCCAATCGATGTTTACGAAGAACTAAAGCAATGCAACGAACGATTGCTTGCGCTCAATGCCGATTTATCGGATGTAGCTCCGGCATTTCAGAACGCCTACCGAAGTGCAAAAATTCAATTGAAATTGGCCAGGCAACTTCCCGGTGGCGAATGTACAAGCGGTATAATTTACCACCAATATGATCCTGAACTTGGGCCCACAGGCGCTTTTGGAAACTCCATTAATTCAGTACAATACTTGAATATTCATGTGGCTCCATCGAATACCTCTTTTGCCATTCTGCCGGGTACCTTAACCAATCAGCATAATCCAGAAGACTGCATTGTTTTGGTACCGCCAGATTTATTGTATGGCGAGAATGTGCTTGTTCATGAAGTAGGCCACTGGCTTGGTTTGTATCACACTTTTGGACCGACCAATTCAACCGGAACGCCTTGTGGCGATGATTTCATTGCCGATACGCCGCCAACCGCCGGTTCTGGTATTGACCCCTGCAATTTGTTTTTACAGGATTGCCAGCTCGGTGTGATTGAAAACGTAAATAATTTTATGGATTATTCCAATTGCCGCAGCATGTTCACCCAAGGTCAGGTTGATCGTATGCGATCGGTGTTGCTCAATCCGTCGATGAACCGGTATTCCTTGCAGGTGGCTGAAAATCTTGTGCAAACCGGAGTTGTAAATCCGCCCGACTGTGCGCGTTCTGCTTCGGTGTATCCTGTGCAGTACGTGAATTGCGACAGCACACAAGTAAGGTTTTCATTTATCTCAAATACGGCCATTCCCGATTCTGTGCATTGGCTTTTGGAAGGAAGCAGTTCACAATTTAGCAATTCACCTTCACCCTCAGTGGCCTATTATTCTACCGGAAATTACCCGGTTAAATTGATTCAATTTTTTAATTCAGAAATCGATACGCTCATTACTCAAGTTTTTGTGTACTTAAACTCACCCACATCAAGCCTTCCGGTGATCAATACCTTTCCATTTTTCGAAGGTTTTGAGTCTGGTTTTACGCTACCCAATACGCACATGTATACCACTGGTTTTCCTGACTTTACCTGGCAATTGTGTAGCTTTACCGGCTATAACAGCGAACACTGTTTGTATGTACCGGAAAAAAACAATGCGACCACCGACACTGTAGATTTCGTGCTCGGCACATTCGATATGCGCAATTTGGAGAATCCTACAATATCGTTTAAGCTGGCTTCTGCTTTGCCACCCTTATCTGCTTTTCACCGGTTTGAACTGCGGTTTCAGGATGATTGCAATGCTTTAATTATTGGGAATTTGTGGGCAGTATTGATGTTGAATGAAATTTTTAATGGAAATACTGAAAACAATTTTATTCCAAACAATTCGGCACAATGGTACTCGGCTGTGTATAATTTTCCGGGTTGGACTTTATCAGGAAATGCCACACTAACCTTGAGGTTAATTACTTCAGGTTCAGGAAATGGTATCGTTCCTGTTCCATTTTATCTGGATGATTTCAGGTTGGGTGATCCAGAAATTATTACTGCCGATGCTCAGCTGGAACCCTCATATTTACTGGTTTTCCCAAACCCTTCAATGCAAAGTATTTTTGTAAGAAATACAGGTTCTTATCAGCAAGAGTTTGAAATCTACAATGCACAAGGAGCAACGGTTTTGTCGGGTATTGTGGATGATTCTGGTGAAATTTTAATTGACCGTTTAGCCACAGGGTTTTATACCATCCGTATCGGAACTCAAGTGCAGAGGATTGTAAAGATGTGAGGCCGTTTACGGTTGTGCTAAGTTAAAACATCACTGTTTATTTGACCACCAAAGAATCCTCATTCCAAATTAACTCATTATAAATTGCGGTAATGTGATGTTTGATTCTTCCATCGGCCAAAGTATCCGTGGTCGAAAAGGAAGAAACTTCCAATTGAACACTTTTGGCAAGAAACTCTTTATCATCAACAATTACGCGCCAATACAGATTACTGAGGCCATGTTCTGTGTTAAAGCGTATCTGAATTTTATTCCCCACAACGTATTTTTTCTATAAAAGTAAGTGAATCATTTATCAATTAAAAGTTCAAATGGCAAATCCTTCGGTTTCGATTTTTTGGGCGGCTTTTCCGGCTGTCGCTACTCGCTTTGCGCCTCCGCTTCGCTCCGACGCAAGAGCTTAAACAGGCCGCTCCATCCGGGCCGCTGGTCTCGTGAAACCTATTGCTCCGAAAAAACACCAATGAGAATTGCCTGTTATTTAGCCCTCACTGAAATCCCCATACCCTTCAAAGTATTCAAAGCCTTATACAGATTCGATTCGCCTTTACGTGTAAAATTCATTTGAGGTAAAAAACGCATACCCTTTTGCACCTTCTGTAGTTTTGCGCAATCTTCGACTTCTGCTCGGCCTTTTAATAACATCCACAACCAACCGAGAGGAGTATTCTACTGTGCACACAATTTGGGGTGAGAAGCCGCCGACATTGATTAAGCGCTACACTTTCGCTTTAATTCGCTCTAATACAGCGAACCGAAAATCCCACCTTCTTCGAGTTACTCGCTTGTGCCAAATTCGGATTTGCATAGGTAATTTGTCTGTTCACTAATACTTCCGATCCATTTTCCTTTGAACTCCACCAATGTCCCATGTTTCCTATCGAGCTGAAAGCGCCATTTCCTTGAATTATTCTCGCACCCCCGGGTTTCGCCGTAAAACCTATTTCATCGGTGGCCGGGGTGCCAGGACCAAACCACAAATCCAGTGATTTTAGTTTATCGCCCGCAACACTTTCTCCCCCAAGATAATTGGCCATATCAACCCAATCGCTGTCATGAGGCACTTTCCAGCCCGTTGGGCAGAGTCCTCTGTTGTCCATTACCGAATAACCATTGTACAGCTTACCATAAATATCCAAATTAACAGAGTCATTGTCGTAATTGCATTGTGCTCCGTTATTTAATTGTACCCACGAACCTCCATTCGTTTCCAGAGGAATGCTATCGCCATTGTTATATCTAGATACCCTTAAATTACTTGCCATCCAACACGTGCCATCAACAATTATCACCTGATATAAATTTCCATCAACATCTACTATGCTATCTGGGCATGGCAAAACAACAGGTGGCTCATCATCCGGATGAGGAAGCCCGGTTAAAATTGTTTCATGCTTGCACGAAGCAAAGCCCATGATAATTAATCCCCAAACAAGTAGTTTTTTCATCATCATACTTTGTTATTTGTACATGATTGTTTGTAAATGTAAGTTTAGAATGTTTGTGTTAATCGAATACCCCTATTAACTGAGATTCCTCGCCACCCCAAAAGCAACCATGAACGCTACAAGTATCTCTTTCAGCTTTCACTTTTTTTCCCTTCCCTTTACATATTCCTTCGATACTGCCCGCCCACCTCAAACAAGGCATTGGTGATTTGACCCAGAGAACAATATTTTACGGCTTCCATCAATTGCTCAAAAATATTTCGGTTTTGCACGGCTGCATCCTGAATTTGGGCTAACAAACTGGCCGACTTCTCCGCATGAGCCTGATGAAGCGCTTCAAGCATGGCAATCTGATATTGTTTTTCCTCCTCCGTGGCGCGAATTACCTCCTTCGGCAAAATCGTAGGCGACCCTTTAGAACTTAAAAAGGTGTTTACCCCAATAATTGGGTATTCGCCGGTATGCTTAAGCATTTCGTAGTGCATTGATTCTTCCTGAATCTTACTGCGCTGGTACATGGTTTCCATCGCGCCTAACACACCGCCGCGCTCGGTAATTCTATCGAACTCAGCGTACACAGCCTCTTCCACCAACTCGGTAAGCTCTTCGATGATAAATGAGCCCTGCAAAGGATTTTCATTTTTCGCCAAGCCCAACTCACGGTTGATGATCAACTGAATGGCCATGGCGCGGCGCACCGATTCCTCCGTAGGCGTGGTAATGGCCTCGTCGTACGCATTGGTATGCAGCGAATTGCAATTGTCGTAAATCGCATACAATGCCTGAAGGGTGGTCCGGATATCGTTAAAATCAATTTCCTGCGCATGCAGCGATCTTCCTGAGGTTTGAATGTGATATTTCAACATTTGGCTACGCTCATTCGCTCCATATTTCTGCTTCATGGCCTTCGCCCAAATTCGGCGGGCTACACGACCTATCACCGCATATTCGGGATCGATACCATTGCTGAAGAAGAAACTTAAATTGGGCGCGAAATCATCAATGTGCATACCCCGGCTGAGGTAATATTCGACATACGTAAAGCCATTCGACAAGGTAAGCGCCAACTGGGTAATCGGATTGGCCCCGGCTTCCGAAATGTGGTAACCCGAAATACTCACCGAATAAAAATTCCGCACTTTTTTGTCGATAAAATACTGCTGAATATCACCCATCATCCGAAGGGCAAATTCGGTGGAGAATATGCAGGTATTCTGCGCCTGGTCTTCTTTTAAGATATCAGCCTGCACCGTGCCGCGCACTACTTTAAGCGTGTCGGCTTTTATTTTTTCATACACTTCGGCGGGCAACACCTGATCGCCGGTTACGCCCAAAAGCATCAATCCCAGTCCATCGTTTCCTTCGGGCAATTCGCCCTGATAACGGGGACGTTCAACACCTTTGGCTTTGTAAATCGCTTCAATTTTAGCTTCCACCTCGGCTTCTAAGCCTTGCGCCTTAATGTACAATTCGCACTGCTGATCGATGGCCGCATTCATGAAAAAGCCCAGCAGCATTGGTGCCGGACCATTAATCGTCATCGATACCGAAGTGCTTGGTGCACATAAATTAAATCCGGAATACAGTTTCTTGGCGTCGTCTAAACAACAGATGCTGACCCCTGAATTCCCAATTTTTCCGTAAATGTCTGGACGAATATTTGGGTCGTTTCCGTACAACGTAACGGAGTCGAAGGCCGTACTCAAACGCGCGGCAGGCATGCCCAAACTTACGTAATGAAAACGGCGGTTGGTGCGCTCCGGGCCACCTTCTCCGGCAAACATTCGCGTGGGATCTTCACCCTCGCGTTTGAAAGGATAAATGCCCGCAGCATAAGGAAATTCACCGGGAACATTTTCTGTGAGCAGCCAACGCAATAAGGCACCCCAGTTTTTGTAGGGTGGCGTTACCACTTTCGGAATTTGGCTGTGCGAAAGGCTTTCAGTATGTGTTTTTACCTTGATTTCCTTATCACGTACTTTGAAAATATAAAATTCATTTTTGTATGCCTCCCGTTTTTGAGGCCATTCTTCAATTAATTTCCAGTTTTTAGGATCTAAATCCAGTTTTATACGGTCAAACTCTGCTTCCAGGGCTTTTACTAAATCGCCGAGTGTATTGCGATTTAAGCTTTGTATGGTAGTATGAATGGCATACAGCTTCTCTGCTACTTCGGCCTGTTTTTCAACCCAGGCATTGTAATTCCTATTGTTTTCGGTAATTTCACTCAGGTAACGTGTGCGGTTGGGCGGGATTACATAAATCTTTTCGCTCATTTCGCGGGTCACCTTGTAATTTGATTGCAGCGGAGCGCCCGTCTTATCCACCAATTTATCCATAATGGCCCGGTATAAATTGTTCATTCCGGGGTCATTGAATTGGGAGGCTATCGTTCCGAAAACCGGCATGGTATCGGGATTTTTATCCCATAAATTGTGGTTTCTTTGATATTGTTTTTTTACATCACGAAGGGCATCCAGTGCTCCTCGCTTGTCGAATTTATTTAAGGCTATAATATCGGCAAAATCGAGCATGTCGATTTTCTCAAGTTGAGTCGCAGCGCCGTATTCAGGGGTCATTACATACAAGCTCACATTGCTGTGGTCGAGAATTTCTGTATCACTTTGCCCAATGCCTGATGTTTCAAGAATAATTAAATCGTATTTCGCGGCTTTTAAAATATCTACCGCTTCTTTCACATGTTTGCTTAAAGCCAGATTGCTTTGTCGTGTAGCCAGAGAGCGCATGTAAACCCGCGGATTTCTAATGGCATTCATCCGAATTCTATCGCCCAACAATGCTCCGCCGGTTTTTCGTTTGGATGGATCTACAGACACTACACCGATGTGTTTATCGGGGAAATCAATAATAAAACGCCGCACCAACTCATCAACCAGCGACGATTTTCCGGCGCCACCTGTTCCTGTAATGCCTAAAATTGGAGAATTGCTTTGGGCCGCCAATTGATGCACCCTATCCATTTCTATCGACGAGCCTTCCGGATTATTTTCAGCAGCAGAAATTAATCGTGCAATGGATTTCCAATCTTTTTCAATTAAATGCCCTACTTCACCATTTAAATTCACTCCGGTGGGGAAATCACATTTCTGTAAAAGGTCGTTAATCATGCCTTGCAAGCCCATGGAACGGCCATCATCAGGGTGATAAATTCTCGCAATTCCATACTGATGCAATTCTTCAATTTCGGACGGTAAAATGGTTCCTCCACCACCTCCAAAAATGCGAATATGCCCGGCCCCGCGCTCCTTGAGTAAATCGTACATGTATTTAAAATATTCCATGTGTCCGCCTTGGTACGACGTCATGGCAATGGCCTGTGCATCTTCCTGAATGGCGCAATTCACCACTTCTTCCACAGCGCGGTCGTGCCCAAGGTGAATCACCTCGGCACCGGTACTTTGAATGATGCGGCGCATGATATTTATAGCTGCATCGTGTCCGTCGAAAAGCGATGCCGCTGTAACAATACGAATCTTATTTTGAGGCTGGTACACCGAAGTCTCCATGCGATTTCAATTTTGGGAGCCGTAAAAATACAAAAGCTCCCTCATTTTTATCCAGTTTTCGAGCAAATCTAAATCAGTCCGTAACTAATGCATTTCTGGGCGCCTGCCTGTTTGAGTTGCTTCGATATTTTCAAGCGCTCGTTTCGGCACCCGGCTTTTCGCCTTTAGCCGCTCGCTCCGCTCCGCGGGCTGTTGGCTTCAATCCGTGGCGCAATATTCCACGGAAGCCCTAATAAATTCGACCTTTTAGGAAGCTGCCGCAAAGCATTCTGTATCTTTCATTTGACCCCGTTTCTTGTTGTGTATTGTGCAGCCCGCGCGAAGGATGGGAGCAGGCTGCCGTGCAGCGCGTACAGCCTGACCCAAAGGGGCGCGCCCAAATACTGCTTTAAAATTTTAGTTTAGCCCTCGTTTCTGGACCTACATCGCGAATGAGTGTATTGATTTTTAAATACCTTTCGAGCATGAGAAAAGCATGGTCTTCTCCATTTTTTGGTTGGATATTGGTTTTGATTTTTGTCATGTTCAGCTTAGCTTTCAGCGGCGATGCCAAAGAAGAAATAACCATTCGTTATTTTTCTTTCCTGAACAATTTAAAATTTAACCAAGCCAAGACTCTTACTGATTCTGCTTTTGTTTTTGAGTCTTTTGAGGGAAGGATAAAATCGCGTGATGTTTATTTTGAGGAATTTAGTCGCAAACGCTTGCTGCATCCATTCACGGAAATTGTTCAAATACTAAATTATGAAGACCATATAAAGGTATTCGCAAATAATAGCACCGATTACAGTAAGTATTTGGGTTTTGATGCGCTTCCAATTCAGTATCATATTTACTTTAATGATTTAAAGATTAATCGTATTTATTATGATTCTTTGCCCGGTTACAATCGAAAACTCCTGCTCATGAAATTGAAATTAGAACAATTCAAGGAATGGATTGCACACAAACACCCGAATTATTTGGAGGAATACTCTCGGAATGGATACATGAAAAAGGTTCCTGAATTATTACAACAATTTTCAAGACAAAAAACTGATTGATGAAACTTATTTCTTGCGTAATTCTGCTTTTAATGGGTTTTTCCCATTTATCTTCTCAGTCGGTACCCAATTATCCAAATGTATTTTGGCTATGGTCCACTCAAGGGCCTAAAGGTAATATGTTGGCCAATGTTTCGTTGTCGGAAATCTTTAATTATGATGCGGAGCAAGACAGTTTATACTTGCCCGATCTAAGCGCTTATTCAACTGATACAGCTGCGGAAGTACAATTTATTCCTCTTGAAGAACCTTATCGGACGCGTTTCTTAAAGGGCTGTGGCTTGTCAAATTGGGATTCGCTTTTTGCCTATTCATATCGAAATCACCGGTTGCAGTCTTTCTCCATTCGACAATGTAATGTTGCGGCTGTGCTCAATCCTTATGGTGGATTTATGCCGCTAAATGCAGAGGATTATATGTTTTGTTTGTCGCTGGATGCTAAGGATTTTGAAGGTTTTGAGCCCGATTTTACACACACCTTTGTGTCGGTTGGTTCTGTGAATCCATTTCATTCTGGATCGTTAAAAAATGTTGTTTGGACTCCTTCATCGCAGGCGGAAATCCCGATTAAGTTAAATTATACCATCGATTATTCATTTTCCGGACCAGTGAAGCCATTTACGGTGTTTCGGTATGAACAGGATGGTTATCAGTTTTTTATTCAGAATTACGAGGAAACCGGGAAGAACGACACTGAGATTCGTGTAAAAGTGCTTTCGGTTCATGGGAAAAAGTCGGGAGAATTAATCTGTCAACAAATTTTGTATACCGGCGAAAGTGCTTCATTTGCCGGTATGGAAGAACAGTATGCCGGTAAATTGTTCAAACATTTACCGCCCGTTATATTCGGCCTACAATACGAGTCGTTTGGTTGCCCGGCAATTTATTTTCTCGATAAGCAACTCGAACCTTTGCGTTTGAAATGCGATAACCGACACTGATTTGGGCTTACAGCTAAATTCCTCATACATTCAATTACAATGTTTTAACACTAATTGTTGGGTAGTTTTCTCCGGTTATTTGAGCTCCACAGCTAACTCCATTTACTCCTTGAATTTTAAATCTCGTAGGTGGATAAGTCAGAAATACAGCATTGCTTTTCCCGCATGTAGATCAAGGTATTTGATCTGCTAGTTCGGTTTGTTTTACTGTATTTCTGACTTTCCCAGCAAGTCCTATTTATTCACTCGCCAGTAGCTGAAAAATGGTGTAAAAGCCAAAAAACCTAACGCCGGGAAAAAGTGCATGGGAATTGCCAAGCCGGGAAATAATTCAGGCGATTCGATGTCCAGTGGTAAATGGAAATTAAAAATGCCCAAAATACTTATGAAGCTTATTGCAACGAATCCGATATTCATGAAACCAGCTGCTTTAATTCCCCATTTTCGTGTGAAAATTATATACGATACTGCCATTAACAGGCAACCGAGCGTGGAGGAAAACAAAATTCCACTAACATTCAGTACAGCAGAAAAATTCACAATAAATGCCTTTGAATAAATTCCGTTGTAGATAATTGCTGCTAACGATGATGTTACTGCACTCAGCAGTCCATGCATCAAACCTTGTTTCCAGTTCATTGTTTTACAGGTATGTTTAATTGAATGGTGAATTCTTCAGGTGTTCCGCTTTTCTTCACATTGTAATCTGCGGGCTTGATTGAGAATTTCCCAGTGAACAAGCCTTCTGTTGTTCTTTTTCGTACAAATTGAAAAGGAAATCGAATCTCTTTTGTTACCTCTTTAATGGTAAGTTTTCCTGTGGTTTCGAATTGACCGGCACGTCCACTTACCGATGTGGAAACAAATCGAATTTGTGGATACTTGCTCGTCTCGAGACCCTGTCGGGCGTGTTTGTTTCTTAAACCGTTGCCCGTATTGATACTTTCAGCGTCAATGCTGGCTTCGATGCGTGCTGTGGATGGGTTGTTTTCGTCGAATACAATGTTTGTTTTTAGCCCTTTAAAAATTCCGTCGAATTTAGCAGTACTAAATTTTACAGAATAATTGGTTTCATCGACCTTCCACTGTGTGTTGAATGTGTTGAATGCCAATGCTGAAAAAGCGACAACTCCAAGAGCGGCAATTCTAAATTTTCTCATAGCTTTTTGTTTTGTTGAAGGCAAAATTCCGCCTTTCAATTCGCATAGAGATTAATCCAGATTAAGAAATAAGTTGGCGCTGTTTCGGCCAATTGAAAAATGCTCAAAGGTTTTATCTATAGAACTTTAAATTTCGTTTGATTAAGAATTTATGCATGCGTATTTAGGGCTTACTGAAAAAGTTAGAAATGCGGCAGATGCGAGCCGCGGGCAAAGAAGCAGATGCTGCATTTCTGGCTAACCAAAAATTGAACTTCATGAATTCAGGAGTGCATGGGTTTTCAAAAGCTCGACTAAAAGCCCTTGCATTAAGCCTCATTCAAACAGGGGCTAAAGTCTTATCAATAAAACTGTTGAGTGTTTTTCAGCAAGCCTTATTTGGGCATTCTCGATTTCTTACCCCGAATCGTGCTTAAGGCCTCTGGCGTGATGCCCAAGTAAGAGGCAATCCATTTTTGAGGTACTCGGTTTACCAAGTCGGGATAAGTTTCAAGGAAATGCGTGTACCGCTCTGCTGCTGAGGCGCTCATCAAAAGAATTACGCGTTGCTGAAGAATAGAAATTCTGCGCAACAACTTTTCGATGGCCTGTGATGCATCGTTCTGATAAACACTCTCATGGCTCAGATAAGCCTGGCTTAACTCTACTATTACCGATGGCTCCATGGTGTCGATGAAAAGGCCTGAGGGCTCAGAAAAGGTGAATGACTGAACATCGGAAATAATCCAGCCTTCGGGGGCAAACATAAAAATGTGAATTTTACCCTGTTGATCGAGCGAATAGCTGCGGAGCAACCCTTTGATAACCCAAAATGAACGGGTAGCAATTTCGCCTTGCCGAAGCAGTATTTCGCCCTTGCTGAGCTGACGAATTCGCGCTTGTCCTTTCTCAACGGCAATTCGAATGAAATTCGGAAAGGCAGAAACATCGAGCGCATCCATAGGCTTCAAACATAAGCAATTCGTTCGCCTCTTCGAATCTGGCTTTCAGTTTTGCCACAATGTTACCGATGGCAAAGCGCAAGCGGTTGAAGCGGATACCCCGAAAAACAGTGCGAGAGCGAGTGGGAGAGCGCTTTGAGGAGTATGAGCGAAAAACGCGGTGCCCGGCGATACAGCTATAGTTTACCGCAATGCTCAGCGAGGCATGCGCCCAAAACTTCAATTCCTGAAATTTTGGACGCCTGTTGGATTAACTTTTGGGTTTTACGCCGCAGGTATTTATGCCCAAAAGGGTGTAAAGCGGGCAGAAACTTACCAGGCTGGTGAGGACGAAAATGCCCGCTGCGACTAGCAATACGAGGCCAAGGGTGCCTGTTACGGTTCCGGTGAAGTAAAGTGCGGCAATTACAGCGGCAATGAGCACGCGGATGAGGCGGTCGGTTGATCCCATGTTCTTTTTCATAGCGTTTGATTGATGTGGCGCAAGTTTAAAGTAAGCAATTGTTTTTGGGTGTGACCCTTGTCACAAGTGCCTTTGATTGAATCTGTTTTCTGTAATTTCTCTAGCGCTTCGTGCAACTCTGTGTTGTAGCCATTGCGAGATGACCATGTGGAAAGCGATAATTATCGGGTTCTTTCAGAAGGCTGTCCAACCGCCATCGGCCGTAACGATTGCTCCATTTACAAGCGAAGCCGCATCGGAGGCTAAGAATAAGGCAATTTGGGCAATTTCGTCAGCTTCGCCCATGCGTGGCATGTTGGCTGCTCCAGTCATAATGCGTTCGTAACCAATTGGATCGGGGTGCATTTTTAATCCTATTTCGGTATTCACGCCGCCGGGCGCAATGAGGTTGCAACGGATGCCTTCTTTGGCATACATAAAGGCCGTGTTTTTGGTGAGGCCTGCCAAGGCATGCTTTGAGGCCGTGTAGGCTGCACCGGCGCGGGCTCCCTGGTGACTGCCAATGGAGCCGATGTTGATGATGCTTCCGGATTTACGGCTAAGCATATCGGGAACTACGAGTCGCATGGTGTGATATGGACCGTTAAGGTTCACATCCATAATTTTTTGCCAACGTTCGGGAGGAATTCGGTCGACCGGGAAAAAGTCGTCCATGATGCCTGCATTGTTCACCAAAACATCAATACGGCCAAAGGTATCGATGCAGAGTTTAATCATGTTGGCCACATCCTCGGGGTCCGACATATCGCAGCGAACGGCTAGGGCTTCGCCGCCCTCAGATTCGATGGTGTGTTGGAGATCACGTACGCGTTGCTCATCTATATCGCAGATAAGCATGCTTGCACCTTCGGCTGCAAAAAGTTTTGCAATTGATTTTCCCATTCCGGCCGCTGCGCCGGTTATAATGGCTACTTTGTTTTCAAGAGGCTTCATAGCTTACGAATATCTAAGTTGATTCAGGGGTTGAAACCAACCAACCCACGAAGTAAAAGTAATGGGCTGCCTCAGTTAGAAAAATGACTTTAGTTAGGCTGTTAACTAATATTTATCAGTAAAACACGCTTTCGAACTTTCTACTGCAGGCTGAGAAAGGTTTTTCCGTGGCCGGCAAGCCAGAGCAGTCCGTTCGACGAAAGTCCTTCATACAGCGATCCAGAGGAGCCGCTCCACAACAAGACGTTGTTGTCGGGTTTAAGCACCCAGACCTGACCTTGCTGACTAAAGGCAATAAGTTGCTGGTCGTGCTCAATAATATTGCTGATAAATCCGGCCTGGCGGATGACTTTACGTGTTTGCGGACTGTCGGCATAGCCCCACATGCCTTTTCGTTTGTACCGAAGACCTACACAACCTCCGTAAACCAGCCGACCATCGAGCAAACTGAGGGAATGCACGAGGCCTTTAATTTTCCCGGCCTTTTGCAGCTTACCTGATGTGTTTGTTTTAAACAGGCGAGAGTTGAGTCCGTTAAACACGGAGAAAACTACTTGCTCTTGGTCGTCGCGTGTGAGGGTCCATGCAAACTGACGAAACGACGACCATACCGGACTTGGCTCGTGGTTAAGACTGGTGTCGAGCCGAACAACAAAACCTCGTGGAATGCGCATCTTTCCTTTGCCGATTCCACTGGAGCCACCGCAGAGCCAAAGTTTTCCATCGGCATCGGTCATCATATCGTAAAAGCACTGATTCCGGTAATCTACGAACTGCTTTACTTTCCAAGTATTGCTGGGTTTATGCAGCCGATACACTGTACCATGATCTGCCGCCAAGAAAAGGTAGTCGCCCAACTCGGCAATGCGCAGAATATTGGCTCCGGTGTTTGGGTAATCGACTTGAATTAGCGTTTCGCCTTCGAAGCGTTTCAGAATGCCATATTCACCAGCCAACCAGATAGACCCGTTAGAGAGCTTCACCATATCATAAAAGCTGCTGTCGGCGGTGCCGGAGCGACTAATATGCCTTACTTCCTGAGTAATTCCCGTGAGGGAACTCAGCAATATGGCTAAACTGAAAAGGAAATTTTTCATTCCATTGAAACGGGTGTCAAATCTACTCAAAAGGTGCAATTAAACGTGCATTCAACGCTTCGGAGCCTTGTTTGGTTCGACTGTTTGTGCTCTAATGAGTGTGAGGCAATGCAGAAAGAGTGCGGTGCTGTAGGCATCGGAACTCCAGTAGAGCGTGTTTCGAATTACAGTTCCGCCCGAAAAATACACTCCGCCATCGAGGCAGGCCGCGTTAGAACTTACAGAAAGGCGTGTAAGCAGAAAGTGCAAAGCTTTTTCTATCTGCGGCCTCAGTCCGGTTTCCTTTACCGGGCCGGCCAGAAGCATGGCGTGGAGGGCGTAAAGTGTGCTTTGTGTGATATCGCGACGGTTTACAAGCCAACGGCTGCGATAGCTTCCATTGCTTTTCTGACTCGTTTTCAGATGTTTGATTAATAAGTCGGCGCTTGGTTTGAGTTCATTACTGCCTGATTTACAAGCTTTTATTACAGCATGGTGAAGGTGATACCGATTGGGGTAATACACTCCGGCTTTAGAGTACCTTTTTCGGCGCACCTGTCGGTGGATGAATTGAGTGGCGCCTGCGATTCCGGGCTCATTGCGTTGGGCTTCTGCGAGAAAGTTAAGGATGTTTGCATTTACCACCGCGTCAATATCATTGGATCCATAGGGCATGTAAGGTGTGTAAGCTTTCGGGTATGCGGTGCTGAGTGGTGTGAGAAACAGGGCATTGTTGATGGCCAGAAGAACAAGGTCGTTTGTGGGGAAGAATCGCTCCTCGCCACGCCAGGTGAGAAATGCACCACTGTTATAAGGTTCAAAACCGAAATGGTTGTAGTAGTGCCGGTTGTCGCGGAGTGTATCGCGGAACGAGTGAAAACTGAGGTTTCGCAGGGAGTCTGGAAGAGGTATACCCAGCAGCCGCTCGTATCTCAACAAGGCCAACAGTGCTTGGGCAGTATCGTCGTTGTCGTTCATGATGTTGGCGGCCCTGCGGATATAGGTGTTTAAGATGGGAAATTGGATTGGACGCCGCACCCATCGGCTGTAGTTGGTTGCTTTGTACCAGCTTAATGAGCCGCCGGGGTGCAAAAGCGGCCAAAAGTTGAACCCATTTTTACCCGCATAACTCATCAGTTGGGGGTATGCGTTCGACATGAGTTTCGGTATCGATTTCAAGCTGGAATCAAGGGCGTAAACATCAGCGAGAATATTTAGGGTTGCTGCAAGTGAAAAGCAATTGGAATCGTAGGCCCGGTGTTTTCCCAGCAATGGATAGGGCGATTTCATGTGCATTTCGGAAGGCCACTCTCCTGCAAATTCATAGCCCGGCACAGTCTCCTTTACCTGTTGACTTTCAATAAATTGAATGGTTTTGAAGATCAGGCTTGTTAAGGAGTCTGCGTTTGGAAGCGCTTGCGCCATCAGCCCGTAGGGCAAGCCAAAAAGCAGCACTAAAACAAACCGTTGAATCATACTCCACAAAAGTAGAGCACTTAGCGCAAAATCTGGAATCTGTAGGCATCAAGCCGTACGAAGATGAACAACAGGATAGTAAACGACCAGAGCGACGAACCTCCGTAGCTGAAGAAGGGTAGGGGAATACCTACTACCGGGGCCAGGCCGATGGTCATTCCGATGTTGATGGCCAAATGAAAGAAAATGATGCTGGCCAAACCGTAGCCATAAATTCGTGAGAACGTAGAGCGTTGTCGTTCAGCGAGATAAATAATTCTCAGTAACATTACAACGAAAAGGCCGATGACCACAATGCTTCCGGCGAATCCCCATTCTTCGCCCACGGTGCAAAAGATAAAGTCGGTGCTTTGTTCGGGCACGTAGTTGTATTTGGTTTGCGTACCATTGAGGTAGCCTTTGCCGATGAGCCCGCCGGAGCCGATGGCGATAAGCGATTGGTTAACGTTATAGCCTGCGCCTTTGGGGTCGATTTCTTTGCGCAACAGAACGTTGATCCGCTTTTTCTGGTGAGCCTCCAGCACATTGTTAAAGGCATAGTCGACCGAATAAATGAAGGTGATAGCTGCCACAAGAACACCTCCAACAATGAGTAAGTTGCGGGCTTTGAAACGAATAAATACAAAGCTCAGCGCTCCGATAGCCGCTAAGATGAGGGTTAGAACCAGTTCATCAACCAGTAGAGCCAAAACAAACAAAAGCGCCAATCCTACGCCGGCCACCAAAATGCCTCCGCTTAATCCTTCTCGGTACATGACCAATACAAACGAAGCGTAAACAAGAGCCGAACCGGTTTCTTTTTGAGCAATGATGATGAGTGCAGGTACTGCAAACAATGCAGCGGCAATCAGCTTGGTGCTGAGTTTCTCAATTTTAATGTTGATGTTGCTCAGGTATTTCGCCAAGGCTAGATTGGTGGCAAACTTGGCAAATTCGGCGGGCTGAACCCTGAAACTCCCAACTCCAATCCACGATTTGGAGCCTTTCACTTCCAAACCGGCAAAAATCACCACAATGAGCACCAGCAGGAAGATTCCATACATCGGCCAGGCGAAATTGGGAAAAAACTCACCGTCGATGACCAAGATTACGAAGGCAATAAAGAAGGCTGTAATAATCCAGATAAGCTGTTTCCCATAGTCTTGCGAAGAGTCCAGAATATTCTTATACTCTTCGTTATACACCGCAGCATAAATATTCATCCAACCCATAAAAACCATCAACAGGTACATCAGAACCAGCACCCAGTCGATGTTTTGCAATACAGCTTCGTTGTTACGGTTGGCCATGCGTGTTTATTTTTTAGCAACCCAATCTTCTTTTTTCGGAAGTAGGTTGGCTTCAAGGATACGTTTTTCCATTTCGGGCCTTTTCACTTCGCGACGGAGGTATTTCTCAATCATCAAACTGGCAATCGGTGCAGCCCATGTGGCTCCGAAGCCGGCGTTTTCAACATAAACCGAAATGGCAATTTTAGGATTGTCCATCGGGGCGAAGGCAATGAAAATCGAGTGGTCTTTTCCATGCGGGTTTTGCGCCGTACCGGTTTTACCGCAAATGGATAGTGAGTCGAGCTGAGCAATACGGCCGGTACCGTTGGTTACCACGTTGCGCATGCCTTCAACCACCAGGTCGAAATACTCTCTTTTTATTTTTGTAAATCGCTTCTTAAGATACGTAGTATCTATAGTTCCTCCCTCGATTTGCTTGATGATATGAGGTGGAAAATACCATCCTCTGTTGGCAATAACACTGCAGAAGTTGGCCATCTGTAAAGGAGTTACACCCATTTCGCCCTGTCCGATTGCCAGAGAAATAACCGTTATCGCATTCCACCTTCCGGCTCCGTGGTATTTGTCGTAATAATTCACCGTGGGCACATTTCCTTTGCTTTCCTGCGGTAAGTCGGTAGGGTATTTTGTGCCTAGTCCGAAGCTCATTACATGGTTTCGCCATACGTTAAATCCTATGGCTGCTTTGGGGTATTTTTGGATGACATTCTTGAATACATTACAATAATAGGCATTGCAAGAGGTTGTAATAGAAAACTTGAGGTCAACCGGTGATGCGTGCGGGTGACAGCCCACCGTGAGTCCGCCGAAATGAAAGCCTCGTCCGCACCCGAATGTGGTGCTTGGCGTAATAACACCTTCTTCAAGACCAATCAGGGCATTGAGCAATTTGAAGGTCGAGCCTGGTGGATACTTGGCCATGGTGGCTCTGTTATACAAAGGCTTGAGGGTATCGCGCACCATTTTCGGATAGTTCTGCTTCTTCAGTCGTCCAACGAGCAGGTTAGGGTCGTAGGTTGGCGACGAAACCATGGTGAGAATTTCGCCGCTCGATGGCTCAATGGCCACTATCGAGCCCACCTTGTTTTTCATCAATTGCTCGCCATATTCTTGTAAATCGGCGTCAATCGACGATATAAGGGTTTGTCCCAACACCGAAGCGGTATCGTACTTTCCGTTTTCAAAACTGCCTTTTTCACGGTTGTAAACGTCGACCATCACGATTTTAACGCCTCGCTGCCCACGAAGCGGAATCTCATACGATTTCTCGATGCCACTCAGGCCCATATTGTCGCCCATGCGGTAATAGGGATTGGCCGCAATGATGTTTTCATCAACCTCACCCACGTAGCCTAATGCATGCGGAGCAATTCCTCTGGGATACTTGCGGAGCGTTCGGGCCTGAACAAAAAAGCCTGGAAACTTATACAGCTTCTCTTGCAATCGAGCGTAGGTCTCCAGCGAGATTTCGCCCTCAAAAATCTCCGGCCTGAATGAGCTGAATTTTTGCTTTTTCAACTTCACCAGACGCTCTCTGAATTGCTCAACTGTAATTTCAAGCACTTGGCATAAATCGGCGGTATCGATGGTTTTTACCCTTTTGGGGATGACCATAAGGTCGTATGCAGCCTCGTTATACACCAGAATTTTGTCGCCTTTTTTCCCGTAACGGTCATAAATAACTCCACGCTCCGGGTACTCAATTTTATGGCGCAAAGCGTTATCGTCGGCAGCAAGCTTATAACTGTCGTCGATCACCTGAATGTAAAAGAGGCGAAGTAAAAAAATGAGCGCCAGGCCAATGAAGATGGCGCTAATTACATATTTGCGGTCTGAAAATAGATTCATGCTTCAAGCTCCCGGCTACGTTGCGTAAGAATCTGGCTGAAAACAATCAATAACATGGTGAAGATAGTGCTACTCACTACACGGAGCAACAAATCGAAGAAATTCAGGAATGTGAAAGCCTCCAAGAGATACAACACAAGGTGGTGCAACAAGGTCATCAACGAAGTGTAAACCAAAAAAGTACTTGCGCCCATACCTTGAACGCTCAAGCGAAGGGTGCTTTCGTAGCCTTCGCGGGGAGCGAGAAGATTTAAAAACCCAGGGCGCGTGAACCCTAGCACCAAACAAGCCGATGCATGCATGCCAGCAGTTCCGGTAAACATGTCGATACTTAAACCCGTAATAAAGCTAAGTAGCAATAACAACAAACGATTTATATTTACCGGTAACATGAGTAAAAACAAGATGTACAGGTACGCATTGAAATAGCCGTTTACCGGACCGCTGATTTCGATTTGATCTAGCACCAACACCTGCACGAAAAGCAGAATGAAAAAGCGGAAAAACTGGATAATCAGCTCACTTAACATCTTCGGTATTGGTTTTGGCTTCGAGAGTGTCGCGCTCAGCTTTCATCAGATCGCGAATCACATACACATAAGAGAGATTTTGGAAATCGGTGGAGAACTTGATTTTCAAATCTTTAAAGCTAACACCTTTTTGGCCAACTTCATACACTTGTCCAACCATTATGCCGGCCGGGTATTTTGAGTATGAAGTAGTAACTACGGTGTCGCCCTTAGAAACAGGGGCATGGCTGGGTATATCGTTCAACACTCCGATTTGTGGCGAACCACCCAACCACATGGCAGAGCCGAAGTAGTTGTTTTTTGTGAATTTGGCCGAAATGCGGGTATTGCTGTTGAGCGCCGACATTACAGTACTAAAGTGTGGCGATACATCTTTTACAACTCCAACCACCCCATTCGATGAAATAACCGGCATATCGGGCTTGATGCCCTTAAGACTGCCTGCATCTAAGGTGAGGTAATTGTTGACTTTGCTCACACTGTTGTTAATGACTCTTGCTGTTATGTATTCGTATTGCTGCTTGTAAACAGTATCGTTAACAGCCGTTTTGAGGATACTCATCCGGTAAAATGAGCTGCTATCGCCCGCCCTTAACCGTGCATTTTCTTCCGCCAGCAAGCGATTGGTCATGCCCAACTTTAGATAATCAGACACTTCACTGTAGGCCACATATATTCTACCAACTACTTCGTTCGAAGTAGAAACCACGGCCTCACGCTGATAGCTGTTGTTGTTGATCAGCAGGTACAGCGAAAATCCCTGCAACAGCAAAAAGACGATGAATACGTTGTACTTTCTGATGATGAGGAAGAAATTCCGCATACGGCCAGGCGCTTAAACTCCCAATTAACGAATGAGGAACTTAAACTTGTCGCGGTTTTTCAGTGCAATACCGGTACCTCGTGCCACAGCACGAAGCGGGTCTTCTGCAATGTAAACAGGCAGCTTAGTTCTGGCAGAAATACGCTTATCCAGTCCGCGCAACATAGAACCACCACCGGCAAGGTAAATTCCGGTGCGGTAAATATCGGCCGAAAGCTCAGGGGGCGTCATTTCAAGCGCATTCAAAATCGCCGTTTCGATTTTCGCAATCGACTTATCGAGGCAATGTGCAATTTCCTGATACGAAACCATGATTTCTTTCGGAATACCAGTCATCATATCGCGACCATGCACAGCGAAGTCGGGTGGGGGATTATCAATCTCCGTTAATGCAGCACCCACTTCAATTTTAATGCGCTCAGCTGTCCGTTCGCCAATGTGAATGTTGTGCTGGCGACGCATGTAATCTTCAATGTCGGCCGTAAAGTCATCACCCGCCACCCGAATGCTCTTATCGCAAACAATACCACCAAGGGCAATTACGGCAATTTCTGATGTACCGCCTCCAATGTCGATAATCATATTCCCCATTGGCTCCTCTACGTCGATTCCAATACCAATTGCCGCAGCCATTGGCTCATGAATCAGATACACCTCTTTGGCTCCGGCATGCTCGGCAGAATCGCGAACGGCGCGCTTCTCCACTTCTGTAATTCCCGAAGGAATGCAGATAACCATGACCAACGAAGGAGAGAAAATTTTTCTGCCCGGATTGATCATTTTGATCATTCCACGAATCATGTGCTCTGCCGCGTTAAAGTCGGCAATTACGCCATCTTTGAGTGGACGTACAGTCTTGATGTTTTCGTGGGTCTTACCGTGCATTTGTTGAGCCTGCTTTCCAACCGCAATCACCTTGCCTGTTGAGCGCTCTATGGCCACTATGGATGGCTCATCTACCACCACTTTGTCGTTGTGGATAATGATGGTATTGGCCGTTCCAAGGTCGATGGCTATTTCCTGTGTAAAAAAGTTGAACAAACCCATGGGTTGTGAATCCTCTGTTTAGTGTTAGTGTTTAAAGTGTCTTCGGCCTGTTGTTACCATCGCAATGCCCAGTAAATCGGCCTTTTCAATTACTTCCTGATCGCGAACTGAACCGCCCGGCTGTACAATGGCAGCAATGCGGTGTTCCGCAGCAATTTCTATGTTGTCGGCAAAGGGGAAAAATGCGTCCGATGCCATCACCGAATCCTCAACCGTAAAGCCCATACTGGTGGCTTTTGCTATGGATTGGCGCAGCGCATCAACCCTCGATGTTTGCCCGGTGCCACTGCCAATAAGCTGTTGGTTCTTCACCAAAGTGATTGCATTCGATTTCGTATGCTTAACCAACACCGCGGCAAACTCCAGGTCGGCAAGATGATGTGCCTCAACCGTTTTTTGCGTCACTGTACGAAAAACATTTCGCTGTTCGGTCGCAAGATCAAATTCCTGCTCCAAAACCCCGTTCAGCACGCT
This sequence comes from Bacteroidota bacterium, assembly GCA_027483445.1. GTDB lineage: Bacteria > Bacteroidota > Bacteroidia > M30B66 > M30B66 > CAMCXT01. The sequence goes on from JAIXUS010000005.1 coordinate 68,203, forward strand.
CCTTAGTTCTTTTGTTGGACGTAAAAAAGGCTTTTGAACGAGAATTATGCGGTTTTTCTTGCTTTGCAATAGGCTCAGGGCTTCCTGACTATAACCCGGGGCAATAATCACTTCAAAGAACAACGCATCTACTTCGCGCGCTGTTTCTTCGTTGAGCGGGGTGTTGAAAATGAAAATTCCTCCAAAGGCCGAGGTTGGATCGCCCTCCAGGGCTTTTCTCCAGGCTTGCAGTTGTATCGCATCTACAGCAGCACCGCAGGCGTTATTATGCTTGATGATGGCACAGCCCGGTCCGGGGAAATCGCCAATCAAACGAATTGCCGCATCAATGTCGAGTAAATTATTGTAAGAGAGTGCCTTCCCGTGCAGTTGCTCGATGGCTTCTTCCAATGCCCCACGGAAAGCCGCCTGCTGATGCGGGTTTTCTCCGTAGCGCAAAACCTTTTCTCCTTCACCGGAAAACCACGACGCTATTGCTCGGTCATATTCCGCTGTTAGGGCAAAAGCCTTCGCAGCCGCTTGTTTCCGTTGGTCGAATGTTGTGGCACATGCTTGCTCGGAGAGAAGATTCTCCAACCAGCTGTATTGGCTTCGTGAGGATACGATTAGAACGTCGTTGAAGTTTTTGGCCGCTGCGCGGATGAGACTAACACCTCCGATATCAATCTTTTCGATGATTTCAGCCTCAGTAGCGCCCGAAGCCAGCGTTTCGGTAAAAGGATACAAATCCACCATTACCAGGTCAATCTCGGGAATCGCGTATTGCTCAAGCTGAGCGATGTCGGATTCCTCATTTCTGCGACTTAAAATACCGCCGAAAACCTTCGGATGGAGTGTTTTAACTCTTCCACCCAAAATCGAAGGGTAGTCGGTTAACTCCTCAACAGCCTCAACTTTTAATCCCAAGGACTCAAGGAAATCCCGAGTGCCTCCTGTGGAATACAAGATTACGCCCCGATCAGCAAGCTGTCGGGCAATTGGAGCCAGTCCGTCTTTGTAAAATACCGAAATTAGCGCGCGTTTGATGGGTTTATTACCTGACATCCCTTTCAAATGTGCTGCAAACTTAATCAAACTACCACTACAGGCGCATGCCAAAACGGCAATTAAGCCCACAGGCTGGAAAAAATTTATGCACACCTTGTTCATAGCGGTTACACCTGCTGTGAATCCTGTGTAAATTCAGCATAATCATAATGTTGTCAGATTGCTTTCAAAAGCTTAATTATGCCTTTTGGATGACAGTTTATGCAAAACCGACGCACTTTCCTACATCGCCTTAGTTTGGGCGGGTTTAGCCTCCCTTTTTTAGAAAGCTGGAATTCGGCTTCCTCCAAAAGCTGGGAGACGTTTATCCGCTCAGAATGTTCTGAATCAGAGTATTGGCAACGCATCCGTTTAGAGTATTCAGTGTCGGCAAACATCATCAACTTAAACAATGGCGGTGTTAGTCCTCAGCCTAAGCTGGTTCAGGAAACCTTCGAGCACTACAATCGAATGAGCAACGAAGGGCCATCCTACTACATGTGGCGCATTCTCGATCTAGGGCGTGAAGCACTCCGTTCGGCATTAGCGGCATTAGCCGGAACTAAAGCTTCGGAGCTTGCTCTCAATCGAAATGCAACAGAAGGACTGGTTACCGTAATCATGGGCATACCGCTTCAAAAAGGCGATGAGGTGGTACTAAGTCGTTGGGATTACCCCAATATGATCAATGCTTGGAAATGGCGCGAAAAGCGCGATGGCATCAAGCTGGTTTGGGTTGAGCACCCTTCTGTAAGCGAAAACGAACAAGAACTCACCAATCGCTATGTTGCTCTGTTTGGTCAGAAAACCAAAGTGGTACACATCACTCATCTTGTTAACTGGAACGGACAGGTAATTCCGGTTAAATCAATTGCCGATAAAGCCCGGGAGAAGGGTATTCTATCCATTGCAGACTGTGCGCATTCTTTTGCCCACCTGGTGTTTAACGTGCCCGATTTAGGTGCTGATTTCATGGGCACAAGTCTGCATAAATGGTTGTGCGCTCCTTTTGGATCGGGATTGCTGTACGTCAAATCTGAGCAAATCGCTTCATTGCCTCCCTTGTTTCCCGGAGAAAAACCAGAGTCCGACGATATTCGTAAGTTTGAAACACTCGGAACACGCTCTTTTCCAACAGAACTGGCCGTTGGGCGTGCCATCGACTTTCACGAATCCATTGGAAGTCAACGCAAATTCGACCGACTTCTTCAACTGAAGAATTACTGGACCAATCAGGCTGCCCAAATCAAGGGCGTGAAAATCCATACCCCTCAATCTTCGGCCTGGAGTGGCGCAATAGCGCTGTTTAGCGTCGAAGGTTGGAAGCCTTCTGAAATCGAATCTGAGCTCTTCAAGAAATGGGGAATCCACAGTGTGGCTATTGATTGGGAAAATATCCACGGTGTTCGTATCACTCCTCACATTTACACACTTGAATCTGATCTAGACCGTCTGCTGGAAGGGATTCGTTCAATTGCAGGCTCTACTCCTCCGCGTTAATCGGCGGTAATCAATGTTAAATTGTACGGCACAAATGCCCTTTGCTTCTCTGTACTTTGTCTTTTTTACTTGAAAGTACTAATAAACGAGTCGGTCGTTGATAATTTTCAAGATTCAATTAGTGCATCGCATAGTAAAACACAACGTGGGTGGTCGATTTACCCAAGCCTTGATTTTTTGTTTCTTTTTCATCAAGGAAAAAGAAAAAAGACCGATTGAGGTTTATGCCGTTCAGGTGAATGCAGATTGAAAACGAAAATCCAAATCCACCGGCATTCAAAAGCTTCAAGACGATCATGCTAGCGGCGGCCTGGGGTGAATCGACCGGGCACCCACCAGGCCCTTGAAGCGTAAGTGGCGCAAACTGTTCGAGTTCCGGAAATAAACATCCTTTACCGCTACGGAATGAGTTTTTGTGCCGCAGCGAAAAGGGGCAAAGTGGGTGGTCGATTTACCCAAGCCTTGATTTTTTGTTTCTTTTTCATCAAGGAAAAAGACCACGCTCCGCACGGGCGTCTTTTTTCATTGCTGCTTTAGAATGAGCAGATTACCTTCGGTGATCTTGTGGCTCCCTTGTGGAATTGCACACCAAAAAAGCCTCCCGCGCTACGCACGGGCGTTTTTTTCATTGCTGCCTACTTAGCCCGGCAAGCCGGCACGTAGGCAGCAATGAAAAAAGCCACCTTTACAAGGTGGCTTTTTGGTGTGTCGGGATGGCAAGATTCGAACTTGCGACCTCCTGGTCCCAAACCAGGCGCGATGACCGGACTACGCTACATCCCGAGCGCTTTCAATGTGGCGGTGAGGGCGGGATTCGAACCCGCGGTACAGTTTCCCGTACGTCAGTTTAGCAAACTGGTGGTTTCAGCCTCTCACCCACCTCACCGTCGGTATTGAGGCTGCAAAGGTATCAAATTTTCCTATTTTCAAAATTTTCAGGTTAAATTTCTGCTTTCGCATTGATAGCGAACGAAATCCTTTTCGCTTTGCCTATTTTTACCCACGATTTAACGAGTGTATGGCTGAAAAGAAATTGATTTTGGTGTGTAACGATGATGGAATCACCGCACCGGGTATCCGAAACTTAATCGAAGTATGCAAAGGCTTTGGCGATGTGGTTGTTGTGGCCCCCGACAAACCGCAGTCGGCCATGGGGCACGCCATCACCATCAACGCAACCCTCCGCGTGCAAGCAATGCGAAGCGAAAGTGCCCTCGAGTACGCCTGCTCTGGCACTCCTGTCGATTGCATCAAGCTTGCCGTGAACAAAATCCTTCACCGAAAACCTGATTTACTGGTGTCGGGCATCAACCACGGCTCCAACGCATCCATCAACGTCATCTACTCCGGCACAATGTCGGCCGCCATGGAAGGAGCCATGGAAGGAATTCCCTCCATAGGTTTTTCCCTTTGTAATCACTCCATTGATGCCGATTTTACCTTGTCGCGCCAAGTCGCGCATACAGTGATTAGTCGAGCGCTCAACGACCCAATGCCGGCTGGTGTTTGCCTCAATGTGAACATTCCCGATATCGCCCCCGAAATGCTAAAAGGCATTAAAGTGTGTCGACAGGCTCGGGCCAATTGGGAAGAAGAGTTCGACGAACGCCGCGATCCGAACGGAAGGCCATATTACTGGCTTACAGGCGTATTCAAAAATTACGATCAGGGAACCGATACCGACATCTGGGCCCTCGACAACAATTATGTATCGCTCGTGCCCTGCCAGTTCGATATAACCGCTCACTCAAGTCTCGAACACTACAAGAGTTGGGAGTCGTATGCTGAATAAAAATAGCCTGGCCTTTGGAGCTTCCATTGGAGCACTTCTGCCCTTGGCGTTTTACCTCCTTTTTCAAGAGGTTTTCCTCGTTGAACGAAACAACGAAATGGTTCCATACTTCGATCAACCAACCTCCCTTGTACTCGCACTGGCAGTAAATATTCTCCCTTTTTCGCGTTTAATGAAGAATGCTAATTATGAGCAAACCGGAAAAGGAATTCTCCTCTCAACCTTCCTCTACGCGGCAGTTTACGTTTTCTTAAAATTTTTTAAAGAAGCCTAATCCACACTTTTCGCAATCACCAAAGCGTCGCCCGGTGCCCATTGCTTTCTTTGTGTCTGCGCGGGTTCCATTGCTTGGGCGCATGCCTCGCTGTGCATCTGTGTAAATTGAGGCTCACTCGCCGGGCACCGCGTGTTCCGCTCATAGTCCTCGTCACAGTATAGCCGCCCTGCCCGGCGGCTATTCCGTTCCTGCGGGCTAACCGCTGCACCCGCTTGCGCAACTTAATCGTTCACGCTAACAGGAAAAATCGTTCGAGCCTGCAAACGGAACCTTAAAGGACATCATCACAAGGCTAAACCCCAAAATAGGGCTCACGGAAAAGTCAGAAATGCGGCAGATGCGAGCCGCGGGCAACGAAGCAGATGCGGCATTTCTAGCTAACGAAAAACTGAGCTCCATGAATTCAAGCGTGCATGGATTTTTAAAAGCTAGACTATAAACCCTTGCATTAAGCAACATTCAAACAGGGGCTAAAGTGTTGTAAATAGGGCTTACTGAAAAAGTCAGAAATGCAGCAGATGCGAGGCGACTAGGCGAAGCTGTATATTGAATACTGCGAGCCGCGGGCAACGAAGCAGATGATGTATTCCTGGCTAACGAAATGTTTTAGATATTAAAAAATCATCCGCACAGATATCGAGAAAATAGGGCTCAAAACCTTGCATTTGAATGGGGGCAAACAGATGCTAAAACACTTATAACAAATTCATTGAGTGTTTTTCAGTAGGCCCTAAATAAAAATATTGAGTGTTTTACAGTAAGCCCTAAAATAAAAGGGGAACAAGTAAGCCCTGTTCCCCTTTTCGCATCTGTAGAGCCTTAACCCTGCAGACACATGTTTCAAGCAACTCATTTTTTGATGATTTACCATCCCGCAATTCTCCCGACTCTGTAGGTACCCAGCCCATCTCAGAACTGAACCTCCATGTCGTTTTCAACACGATAAACAACAAAATGGATTACGTTTGGAAAACTCCTCAACCCGATGTATCTCAACATCAGAAAGGTTAATTGCCCTGCAATCCAATTATTGCATCGTTGTTCTTCCTTGCCGGAAGCATTAAAAACACTCGCGCATTTGTAATGTAATGTAAACCATTCGGCTTTGATGTTACGCACGTGGTGCGATTTTCTCAAAACCTTTAAAGAACGTTGTTGCTTTGAACTGTATCAAAGATGCAATATCTTCAATACAATCACAATCAATCGCCAGTTTTGTTATACACCTCATATTCACCGGTTTTTGAACAGACGATTTTCTGCTAACCTTCATAGAACTTCCTGTTTTCATCGGTTTAGCTTTAAGGTTATAAACACCTGTTCATAAATGCATTTGTGCATAAACCAAGTTATATTCGCATCCACAAACTTCAAAAATCGAGACATGTTCGGAAAACTTATGGAAATGCAGAAGCAAATGGAGGCCATTAAGCAGCGTCTTGACACTTCCTTTGTTGAAGCAACTTCGCCCGAAAATAGAGTGTTGGTTCGTATGAATGGCAATCGCCGCGTGCAACAGGTTCAACTCGATAGCCAATGGCTCAAAAAAGCCGATGCTGAAGAGGTAGGAGAACTTGTTCAAATTGCCGTAAATCGTGCACTTGAAAAGGCCGATCAGTTGAATGAGACCGAAATGCGGAGCGTTGCCGGATCTATGCTACCTGGAATGTTCTCCTAATCGATTCGGTCGAGTATTTCTGCCAAAACTCCGGCTTGGTGATCTCGCGTAAACCGCTGAGTATATGCTCTATCAGCGACAAGAGATCCGTATCCATTCGATAAATAAAGCGAAAACCACCCATTGAGGTATTGAAAAGCTTCATCTTGGTTTTCTGCAATCCTTCCCAAATTATACGACTCGAAAGTTTCGTGAAGAATGTCGTGGTCGGTAGGGCATACCAATACAGGCTTGCCTAAACCTAAGTATTCATATATTTTGCTGGAAGGAATTCCCTTGGTCTCACCATGCGATACCATGAGTAAAACATGCGACTTGGCCTGCATCTCCAGCACTTTTTCACGGGGAATTCGGGGAAGTAGCTCGAGTACATCCTCATACCCTTTCATGAACCCCTCAACACGCTTGGCCACTTCTTCTAAAAATAAAATACCCGGAAAGCGAAGCCGAATTCTTGACCGATGTGCCGGATGCGCATCTACAAATCGCTTGAAGGCATCCAGAAAAACTTCAATTCGCTGACTTGCATAGAGCATTCCATTGTAAACAATGCTAAACTCATTATACAAATCATGCTGCTGAAATTTTTCATAGTCTTTAGGAAAAAAACCATTCAAGACAACCTCCGATGGGCGATTATTAAAAACCCCAATTTTACGGGCATAAAACGGCGATATACTGGTAATGCAAAAAGCAGTTTTCATATATCTCCGCTCACTCCATACATTCAGTCTTTTCAGCCAACTTCCAAATAAGCCCCTTGTTTCTACAATTTCTGTTGTGTTCCAATCATCCCTATAATCAGCAATCCACGAAATTGAATGCTTGCAGCTTAGTTTATAGCCAAACCTGAAAATCTCGAAGGGATTACCACTGACAATAATCTTTTTTATTGAAGGTGTTTTGGAAATGTATTCGTCGGCAAAATGATATAAATTGGAAAAAGGAATGAAGTCGGTGTGGAAATGCTGGCCTGTTAATTCAATAAATGACAATAGTTTTCTTAAGAAAATCCACTTTTCATTGCCATACTTTGCATATAAACGGTCTCTTAAGTTGCCTTTATAGGGCAAATAATACACTTCGTAATTCTCATGCTTTTCGTGAATAATTGCCTTACCTGAGTCATGATGCATGTCGTCAGGACTGCTGATTTTTTTTTCCCAGTTTCTGGTAATCACAATTGGATAATATCCGAACTGGTGAAGATATGTCGCAAAGCCTAATGTTCTCTGGGCTGCCGTTAAATTGCAGGGAGGAAAGAAATAGCTTAAAATTAAAATAGGCTCCAGTGGTTTGCTCATAAAAACAGTGAAGTTTGTTCAGCTTTGTGCAGATTGGCTAATTGTTGTGTTAACAAATATTCACTTCGCGCTCTAAGACGACGCCAAATTTTTCCTGCACATCTCGAACAATCAATTCAGATAGCTGCCAAATGTCATCACCACTGGCCTTACCGTAATTTACTAAAACCAAAGCCTGCTTGGTATGCACTCCCGCATCGCCTTGTCTGTACCCCTTCCAACCGGCCTGCTCGATTAACCAACCGGCCGCCAGTTTCACCGATTGCGCATCAACTCCGTAACTTACCAATTGCGGAAACCTCGATTTGATGGATTCTGCCAGATCTTTTGAAACAACAGGGTTTTTGAAGAAACTTCCGGCATTACCCAGCAGTTTTGGGTCGGGCAGTTTACTTTGCCTAATGCGAATTACCGCCTCAGAAACGGCACGAATGTCGGGTTCTGTATTTCCAACACGTTCCAACTCCTCGCGAATTGCCCCATAATCTAAGTGAAGCACATGATTACGGCGGCTCAAACGAAACCGAACTGCAGTGATCATATACTGGTTCCGGAACACATTCTTAAATACACTATCTCTATAGCCGAAAGCGCACTCCTCACAACTAAACTCTCTGGCGACTCCCGATTTTAGGTTCACCGCACGAAGCGAATGAAAAACATCTTTAATTTCAACTCCGTAAGCCCCAATATTCTGCATTGGTGAGGCCCCAACTTGCCCGGGAATAAGTGACAAATTTTCTAAACCACCCCATTGCTGCTCAATGCAATATTGAACAAACGAATGCCAGTTTTCACCCGCACCGGCTTCCACCAACACAAAATCGTCAGACCTATCAACGACTTGTATACCCGGAATTGAATTTTTCCATATCCAGCCTTGAGGCACATTTCGGAACAAGATATTCGAACCTCCTCCTAAAATTAACGCAGGGCCATCAGGCTGTGCCTCCATAAACTGCAATAAGTCCTGCTCAGAGTAAAACTCCGCAATATTGCCCGGAATTTCAATGCCAAACGTGTTGTAGTTGCGCAGCGAGATAGATTGATGCAGTTTCATACCGCGAAACTAATCCAGACCCTAATGACTTTTCCAGTCGAAATGCAGAATTAATCAACACCAGAACCCACCGTTTCTCCAGACTTCACGGAGTTGAGGTTAACAACAGGCTTCTTGCGAATCAACACCGATATTATAATGGATAACACTAAGCAAACGGCAATGCTAAATACAAAGGCTGAAAATAAATAACTCAAGGTGGTAAATTGCTGCTCAATCTCGTTTTTTCGCAGTAAAAAGGTGGCATCATTTAAATTGGTTTCGTCCAAGGCCTTCAACTCAGCGTCTTTTCGAATCAACAGGTACGAAGGATTCACCACCGAAACGTATAACCACACAAACAAAGGAGCCATCAAAGACGCTACACCGCTTAGTGTTAAGCTCGATTTGAGGGCATCAATTAAGGTAATCGTGCCTGATTGAAGCTTATCACGACGGTACTTCAAACTTTGATAAATCATGGCCAATGGCAGCAGAATGATCATCCAAAAAATGAAGGGCTGTATTCCCAAATAGGCTTGATGTAAACCAAGGGCATTCTCCATCAGTAGCCATAAAAAACCACCAAAGGCCAGAATAATTCCGTTGCGTATCTCTAAATTCATCATGCGATTTCAGGGTAAAAATACGAAAATCGGCCCTACCTGTATACCTTCGCCATCAGATGCGCATTTTAGTTCTCGTTAGTAACGATCTCAGCACCGACCAAAGGGTCGAAAGAGTCTGCCGAAGCCTGGTTTCCGAAGGGCATCAGGTTGAACTTTTCGGCCGACAACTGCCGAATAGTCCGCCGTTAGAAACACTCCCCTACAAAACGCATCGTTTTCGGCTTCCTTTTCAACGTGGCCCTTTGTTTTACCTCAGTCTAAACCTGGTTTTCTTCTTTCGACTGCTCTTTAAGCGCTGTGAGGCCATCCATGCCAACGATCTGGATACATTATTGGCTGCATTTCTGCTCTCAAAAATCCGCCGAAAACACCTTGTTTATGATACACATGAGTACTTCACCGGCGTTCCTGAACTTCAACAAAGACCGCTTGTAAAGCAAATCTGGAAATCCATCGAAACATTAATTTTTCCCCGATTAAAGTATGTATTTACGGTAAATCAATCTATTGCTCATTTATATGCCGAACAATACCCTGTACAGTCGATTCAGGTAATGAGGAATATTCCACCCAGTATGAACGTGGAACCCTCACAATTGCCTGATTTTATTCCGGAAAATGCCTTCAAAATAATCTTGCAGGGTAATGGAATAAATGTCGATAGGGGAGGAGAAGAGGCGGTTGAGATGATAAACCACCTGAATGATGCCGTTTTAATTATCGCCGGAAATGGTGATGTAATTCCACAGTTAAAAGAAAGAGTATCGGCTCTCAAACTTGAAAACAAGGTGTTTTTTCTTCCACGCATGCCATACCGCCAATTGATGGGAATTACGGCCAATTGTCAGCTTGGACTTAGCCTCGATAAAGACACCAATATCAATTATCGCTTTAGTTTACCCAATAAAGTTTTCGATTATTTACGTGCCGGAATTCCGGTGTTAGCCACTCCGCTTGTGGAGGTGAAAAATATTGTGGAAAAATTCCAAACAGGTTGGATTTGCTACGATTTAACTCCCAAGAAGATGGCCGAACAAATTGATCAAATTCGAAATCAACCTACAGTTTATCAGCAAGTGAAACAAAACCTGCCATTGGCCTCCGCGCAGTTAAATTGGGAAAATGAATGCAAGCCTCTCTTAGCATGTTATGCCCATTTGGCCAAGGCCTGATGACCTTACAGCAGCGGCCAGGTATTGAATTTCCTTCCCAAAACCTTTTGGTGGTCGAATTCAAACGCCTGGTCGAGCAGCGACGCGTACAATTCTCTGAAGTCAACAGTATGCCTTAAATCGTTGTCATCTAAATCGTTCAGGCTCACCAGTGGATTACGCATTCCCGGATTTTTAAGTCCTCCACCAAAAACATAAACATTGTTGGCCGTTCCGTGATCGGTGCCATTGCTGGCATTCTGCTTTACGCGTCGGCCAAACTCCGAGAACACGACCACCACGGTATTCTGCCATTCGCCTGCCGTCTTAAGGTCTCCGGCAAAAGCTGAAATCGATTCATTCAGGATGTTGAGCAATCGCTGTTGGGTTTCCGCTTGCCGAACATGCGTATCGAAGCCTGAAAGCCCTGTATAGTAAACGCCCGATTCCATACCGGCCGAAATAAGCGAAGCAATTTGCCGTAGCGCATTTCCAAGTTCATGCTGTGGATACAATCCGCCTGAAGGTTTGGCCGCCGATTTTTCGACCAGATACGCTGCCGCGCTGCGGGTTTCGCGAAGTGTTTTGTAAAGGAACTCCTGCTCCGAATTGGCCCGAGCTTCCATCCGGCGTTCAGCCAAATATTCAAACATAGGGTCTTGCAGGAGGCTTTTCAATCGTTCGGCTTCCTTCATGGCGAATCCGCTTTTACGGGCACCCTTTAAGGCGAGCGAAAGTGTATCGTCAACCTCTAATGCATACCAAGGGTTTTCGCTTCCTTTACATTCAGCGTCCAGTAAACGCCCCAGCCAGCCGGTGTTCAGGTATTCGTCAGAATCAGAAGCCGTATGCCAAATATCGGTCGAGCGAAAGTGGGAACGATCGGGATTTGGATACCCAACTCCGTTAAATATCGACAACTGACCTTCGTCGAACAAACGCCTAAAGCCCTCCATGGCCGGGTGAAAACCGGCTTCGTCATTAATCTTCAAAACTTTGTCGGCCCCTAATGCCAGCTTTGGCCGTAGCTTGTAATAAATGTCGTTTCGGAATGGTACCAAAGTGTTCAAGCCATCATTACCACCCGAAAGCTGCACAAAAACAATACGTTTGCCTTGAAAAAGGCTTTGTTTATTGGTAAATGCCTGCAAAAAGCCAGGTACCAGTAAGCTGCCGCTAACCAGACCACTGAGTTTTAAAAATTCACTTCGTTTCATGCTAGCTGATATTCAGGGGTTCTGGTAAGGTAAAGAGCCATTTCGCGGACTTGTCCGATTTTATCCAAACCAGCGCAACGGTTTCTAAGTGCGAATGGAAATTCATGAATTCCGGGTGTGGCCAAAAAATAAAGGTGTAAGGCCTCCCAAAGAGTATCAGGGGTGTTTGCAGTGAATTGTTTTGCCAGGGTTTCCCAAGCTATGCTACAGCTCAAGGATACCTTTGTTCTAGGCTTTTCACTCTCGTTCGGACTTTCATCATCCATGTTGAATTTTCCGGCAAAGTCGAGCTCTGATGCATCTGCCAGCCGTTTCGGTAAATTCAAACGGGTAACAAGCGTTGAGTTGTCGATCCAATTTCTACCTCCGGCCCAGCCGGCCACATTGGGTGGAAAAAACAAGGTTTGTCCCAACACGCGTTGAACCGCAAGCAAAGGCTGAGGATTACTGTAGGAAACACCAAGGCTTCGGTTTAATCCAACAATGAGTTCTACCGGACTTTTAATCAAAGCTCCCGCGATGGCATCATCGTAAAACCAATCTGAATTAAAAACCAATCGAAGCACCGAGGGAATGTCATATTTCGATTGGTAAAAGGCATCAGCCATTTCTTGTATATGTGCAGAATTGGGGCTGTCGGAAACAAAAAAGCGATAGAGTTTGGTGCAAACGAATTTCGCCGTTTGTTGGTTTTCAAGAATCATTCGAATCACATCTTCTCCTTCCCACTGCCCGGTTTTCCCAAAGATGGTTTTGGTGCCGAAGTCGTGTTGCTGAGGCTTAAGCTCAAATTCATCCTCATCGTTAAAGCTCCAACCTGTAAATGCACGCGCGGCTTCTTTAATGTCGTTTTCAGTATAGTTCCCGCGCCCGAGTGTAAAGAGTTCCATGAGCTCACGGGCGAAGTTTTCATTCGGACTGTTTTTTCGATTCTGTTGATTGTTCAAAAACCGAAGCATGGCCGGCTCTTTACTTACAGCCATTAACAAATCGCCAAAATTACCCAGCGCGTTTTTACGAATCGTATTGATATAAGACTCAACCTGCGCATAACCGCGAACACGCACCGCAAAATGTCCATGCCAGAAAAGCGCCATCTTCTCGCGCAATTGATTCTCAGCCCGTCCCATTTCTTTGAGCCATTCGAGATTTAAACGCTTGATGTTGGCCGCGAGATCGAGTAAAATTTCTTTTCGAGCTTCCTTGTCCATACTCAACAATTCACCGGTGGTTACTTTTTCCTCGCACGGTAAAAAGAGTGTGTTGTATTTGTTGCTGCCCTGCAGAACTCCATTAAGGGCCTCGTTTAGTGTACCATATCTAGCTGAACGTAAGCCCGGGCCGAAGCCACTTCTGCGTAGTAAGTGCGCAATTTTTTGTGCTTCTGTCATAGTGCTGCCTTGAGCATTTTGATTAGGGAAGGTTTAAGCAAAAAATGAAAATCTGATAAAAAAATATCGAATCAAACGTTAAATTAGCCCGACAAATTTCAATCCATGAATTTACAATTCCGATTTATTCTGCTTTCTGTGCTGTTGAGCCTTTTATCCGTGAGTCGTGTGAAGGCACAATCAATCATTTCAAATACTCCTCCACAAGGCACGTTGCGAACCATGGCCGAGTGGGAAGAGGTGCAAGCCCTCGTTGTAACATGGCGCGATTACAAAGCCACATTGGCCGAAATTATCCGCTATGCTCAGGAAGAATGTCAGGTAATTGTTCATGCAACCAATGCAGCCACAGCGCAAAGCGAGCTGGTAAATACCTATGGCGTAGCCTTGGGGCCAAACGTAACCTTTCTTTCTCAGCCCAACAATTCGCTTTGGATTCGCGATTATGGCGCAAATTCAGTGTATATCAATGGTGTTGATTCTTTGTTTTTGGTTGATTGGCGCTACAATAGACCCAATCGCCCTCAAGACGATACTATTCCTCGTCGGTATGCCCGAGAACTAGGCTTAAATCTCGTGCAATCCACCGTGGAGCCAAACCGCGTGGTACACACCGGTGGGAATTTTATGAGTGATGGCTTCGGTACCGGATTCTCGTCTGAATTAATTCTGAATGAAAATCCCAATAAAACTGAAGCCCAAATTGACCAAATTCACAACAGTTTCATGGGTTTAAGCCGCTACGTCAAAATGCCGGTTTTGCCTTACGATGGCATCAATCACATCGACATGCATATGAAGTTGCTCGATGAAGAAACCTTGATTTGGGCACAATACCCTCAAGGTGTGGCCGATGGACCGCAAATCGAAGCCAACATACTATATGTACTCGACAACTACATGTCGGTTTTTGGAACACCTTACAAAATTGTGCGTGTTGTGGCACCTCCCGATTACAACAACAATGGAACGCCTATTTATCCCAACAATGGTGGCGATTACCGTACGTTTTCCAATTCGGTGTTTGTCAATAAATCCGTGCTCTTACCCGTGTATGAAGAGCGCTTCGACACTACCGCCATTCGCATTTATCAGGAGAATTTACCCGGTTACCGAATTGTTCCGATTAATTGCACAAATATCATTGCCGCCAGCGGGGCCATCCACTGCATCACCCATTCGGTGGGCGTTAACGATCCAATGTTGATTTCACATCAAAAACTGAACGACACCTACGATACCGAAAATCCTTATGTGGTAAATGCGTTGATCCGCCACAGAAGCGGAATCCAATCGGCTCAAGTGTTTTACACGACCGACACCACGGCTGGATTTCAGTCGCTGAATATGACCCCTGTGCCCGGTTCCGACAATTGGACGGCAGCCATCCCGGCGCAGCCCGGAAATACTGATGTTTACTATTACATTCAAGGCAATTCTGAGAGCGGGAAAATTCAGGTTCGCCCTATTACCGCGCCCGAAGGCCGTTGGAAATTCAGGGTTTTAGATACCGGAACAGTTACGTCGAACGGGTTGCCTCTGGTTGAGCGCTTATTGCAAGCCGAAGTTTTCCCGAATCCTTCTGATGGAATTACTTGTGTTTCGCTCAAGTCGCCCGATAAAATGCCAGTCGACATTCGCGTTTTTGACATTACCGGACGTGAAATTGAAGCGCTTCACAAGGGCTTCGTAGCCGGCGGAGAACAGCGGTATTACTTGAATACGGAGACCTGGAATGCCGGTGTTTACCTTGTTAAAATTCACACTCCGTTTGGCGATAAGGTTATGAAGCTTATGGTGCGCTAAGCGCTGATGACAGGAGCAGAACACTAAGGCTTTCGGATCGAGCATTCGGAAGCCTTTTTTCTTCCGTTAAATCGGTTTGGATATATCGGAATCTTCCTTATTTTTGCAGCCCATTTTAAAACACTTATGCCCATGCTTAAGCAGTATGAAACCGTTTTCATTATGACTCCCGTTTTGTCTGAAGATCAGATGAAGGAAACGGTCGGCAAGTTCAAAGCCATGCTTTCCGAAAATGGCGCTAAACTGGTTCACGAAGAGAACTGGGGTTTGCGCAAATTGGCTTACCCGATTCAGAAGAAGACCACAGGCTTCTATTACCTGTTGGAGTTTCAGGCCGAAACCGACCTGGTAGCTAAACTCGAAGTAGTATTCAAGCGTGATGAGCGAGTGATCCGTTTCCTTACGGTATCGCTCGATAAGAACGCGATTGCTTACAACGAGAAGAAGCGCACCAAAGGCTTCGACAAATCCAACAAAACAGAAACGCCCGCTGAGGCTTAATCTTCAAAACACTGAATCATGTCAACATCATCAGAAATCCGCT
The DNA here is from genome assembly GCA_027483445.1 of Bacteroidota bacterium. Classification (GTDB taxonomy): domain Bacteria; phylum Bacteroidota; class Bacteroidia; order M30B66; family M30B66; genus CAMCXT01. The sequence goes on from JAIXUS010000005.1 coordinate 83,557, forward strand.
ATCTTACTCCTCCAACCGTTGAGGTGAAGAAGAAGAAGTACTGCCGTTTTAAGAAAAGCGGTATCAAGTACATCGATTACAAAGACGCCGACTTCCTTTTGAAGTTTGTAAACGAACAAGGAAAAATTTTCCCGCGTCGTCTTACCGGTACTTCACTCAAGTACCAACGCAAAGTGGCTCAAGCCGTTAAACGTGCACGCCATCTTGCTTTAATGCCTTACGTTGCTGACTTAATGAAATAAGAGGAAATCATGGAAGTAATTCTCAAACAAGACGTGAAAAATCTCGGCAACCGCGACGAGATTGTGAAAGTGAAACCGGGCTACGGTCGTAACTTTCTGATTCCTCAGGGAATGGCTATTTTGGCCACCGAAAGCAACAAGAAAGTGCTTGCTGAAAGTGTTCGTCAGCGTGCTCACAAGGAAGAAAAGCTGCGCACCGAAGCATCGGCTGTAGCTGAAAAACTTGGAGCCATCAAAATTGAAGTAGGTGCTAAAGTTGGTGAGTCAGGAAAAATCTTTGGTTCCGTGAACGCCATCCAACTTACTGAAGCCATCCGTAAGCAAGGCATCGAAATCGACCGTAAGAACGTGAGCTTCGACGCTGAGGCCATCAAGCAACTCGGAACTTACACAGCACACATCAAAATTTACAAAGACATCAAAGTAGATGTGAGTTTTGAGGTTGTTGCCGAATAAGGTAAACATCTACAATATGAAGTCCCCGCACTGAAAAGTAGCGGGGATTTTTTTTGCCTCAATCGCAACTTCTCCCTTTTATCGGAGCCCCCTGTTGATATTGCTTTTCCTCTTCCGCGAGTTGTTGTTCTGTTTCCTCACTGAGCTTTTTGTCGCGGTGCTTTTGAAGGTCGGGCTGGCCCGCATTTACCCAGGCCGTAAACCACATAGAGCCAACAGTTATAATGGCTTTTCGCATGCGCCGTTCTACCATGCCATCAAGCATTTTATGGTAGTCTGCCGAGTATTCAGCACTGTAAACGCGCATCAGGCTGGCCCCTCTATTTTCAAAACTGTACTTGCGGTCTTGCGGATAACGGGCGTTAAGCTCGGCTTCAAATTGCAGCACTGAATCTTTGGCGGCAAAGCTCTCGCCCACAGCCTTCCAGGCTTCCTCCAATGGATCGTCGATGTACCGAGCCTTTCCTACGAAAAAGTCGTACCCATCGTTAAACAGCTCGGGCAACCTCGATTCCCAAAACCCATGGATTCCCTTCTGGTTGGTTAGCTGCCCATTGTAGTTTTTTGTTGTATGAAGAGGCACATGCGCATCGCCAATGTAATGCCCGAGATCGGCCGAGAGACGCAGTATTCGGTCATAGTCTTCTGCCCTGAATGCCGCTGTTAAACGCTTCATCATCACATCAATATGCCAGGGAACTATGCCGTGTGCCTTCAAAGTGTCTTCAGGGTATTTTTTGATGGCATCTTCCCATTTCCTGGGCAAAGAATCCAAAGGTGAGGCGCCATAACGATCTAAATCGATGAAATGCCTTGGGGCCTCATCGGGAACAGCATAGCGGCGCTTATCTGGATCGACGGCATGTTCCGTAATGAACTCAATATTGGCCTTGTAGAAACCAATAAGCTCCGGCGGCAGCGTAAATACTGCAATCCGGTTGATTTCTTTGTGTGCAAAAAAGCCCCACGATTGCGCAGGAGGCGATTGAATGGCTTGTAAAAGTACTATTGCCAGAACCAGCAAGCCTACCTTCTTTCCCATATAGGCATGAATTACCCCCGAAAGATAAGACTTCCACGCTGGATTAACCAGCCGAAACTTCTTCTTTCACCAAACGCACCAGTCCATCACCTTGTAAAATAGGTATTGTCGACATGGTATCCATCGTTAAGCAATATTGAATATCGTTTTCTAAGTGCAAGTCTTTCAGTCGCTTACGGTGTGATGAGTTCTCCAAAAAGCCATATAAGTCGGTTTCGGCCATCTTAAATAAATAACCTGCTGCAATCGTTGAGTCGCACATTGTGCTGAACTTCCCGGTAGCCAATAGTTTTTCAGCCAAACCACCGGCGAACAATGAATCTTCGAGATTGAATTTATTCTTCCAGCCCGCACACAGCACGATTACATTGCGGTCCTGTTCGGCGATCCACGCTGCCAGTGTGCTGATGTTTAAAAAAGAACCAATCAGCACAGTTCGCGCCGATCTCGCGGCTTCAATTGCTTGAGTTCCGTTGGTTGTTGAGATGGCAATGGTTTTCCCGCTTAAGTCTTCATCAATGTAATGAAACGGAGAATTGCCAAAATCAAAGCCTTCCTGTTTGATGGCATTGCGTTCTGCCGCAACGAGATAACCCATTTGCTTGTATCGACGCGCCTCCTCAAGCCCGGCAACCGGAATCATTTTTTCTACACCATGGTGGATGGCTGTACAAATGGCCGATGTGGCGCGCAATATATCAACCACAACCACAATGGCTTGGTCTTCTGCAAATAGATGAAATAGGGCAGGAGAGTAGCAGGTTTGAATGGTATTCACTAGAAATCAGGCTTTGTAAAACGGCAATTTAACAACCTCTGCACGGAGCAATTTTTCGCGTACGCGGATGAATATTTCTGAACCCGGAGCCGCGAGTTCACTGGGAACATAACCCAATCCAATGGCTTTTTTTAAACTGGGCGACATGGTTCCTGAACTCACTTTACCAATCGTTTGGCCATCTGCAGAGCAAATTTCATAATCGTGGCGAGGCACGCCTTTATCGGTTAATTCAAAACCAACCAGCTTACGCTGCGGGCCTTCCTGCTTCTGCTTTTCCAACAGCGCCCGGTCGTTGAACTCTTTGCTGAATTTGGTAATCCAGCCCAAACCGGCTTCCATGGGCGAAGTGGTGTCGTCGATGTCGTTGCCGTATAAACAGAATCCCATCTCTAGTCGAAGGGTGTCCCTCGCGGCCAGTCCGGCAGGCTCAATTCCCTCAGCCTTTCCGGCTTCAAAAATGGCCTTCCAAATTGCGTCCGCATGCTGTTGGTCGAAATACACCTCGTAACCACCGGCGCCGGTGTAGCCGGTTGCTGAAATCAACACGTTGTCGATACCATTGAAGCGACACTTGGTAAAGGTGTAGTAAGCGAGCGACTCCAGCGGAAAATCGGTAAGCTGTTGCAGAACCGCAGTGGCTTTTGGACCTTGAACGGCAAGTAAGGCAGTTTTTGAAGAGATGTCTTCCATTTCGACTCCCCAGGTGTCATTGGCCTTCAGCCAGTTCCAGTCTTTTTCAATATTGGATGCATTAACTACCAACATGTATTGGTCTTCTTTGATTCGGTAAACCAATAGGTCATCAACAATACCGCCCTTACCATTGGGAAAACAGGAGTACTGAACCTTTCCATCGCTCAGTTTAGAGGCATCATTGCTGGTGGTTTTCTGAATCAAATCGAGCGCATGGGGTCCGCGCAGGATAAATTCGCCCATGTGGCTCACATCGAAAACGCCTACCTTCTGCCGAACGCATTCATGTTCCTGGATAACTCCGGAGTAGGTAATGGGCATATCGAATCCGGCAAAGGGCAACATTTTGGCGCCCAACGCTAAATGTATGGCGTGAAAAGGTGTTTTTTGAATGGCAGTAGTCTCCATGGAAGGAATTTTGTGCGAATCTAAGTTATTTTTCGGCCTATGTATTTTTGAGTTATCAACGGTTTTCAAGGGCACTTGGCAATCATTTGGCATTGCGTACTTTTGAATCCGATGAATACACGGTTTTTATTTGCATTCGGACTGTCTTTTCTGTTCCTTGCAAGCTCCACCCTCCGCGGGCAAGTGCTCAGCACGCTTAACTATGGCCCATGTACTTTTGCCATTTCAAACCAACAGTTTCAACAGTTGCGCAATCCTATCAGCGCACAGCCTAATCCGCAACAGCGATTGAGCGTTTGTTTACAAAGCTTGCAGAATGTTTGTTTAAACGCTCAACAATTGATGGATTTGATGCGAATTTTCAACTCCGACGAGGAGCGTCTTCAGGTTGCTTATGCCGGTGTTCCTCGCTTGGTGCCAAACAGTGATGTTTATCCAATTCTCGACATGTTCAGCCGTTTTTCCACGGCCATTCATTTTTATGAGTTTATGTTGCCCCGTTTGGGTGGACAGACGCTTCTTCCTCCGGGAATTTTGCAGCCCGTGCCTGTTCCCGTTCAACCGGTGCAGCCGATTCCAGCCGTTCCGGTGTTCCCGATGTTAAATTATCCGGGGCTGCAAGGGTATGCCGGTCCCCGAAATTGTGGATTTTTCCTCTCTGATGCCGATTTCGATACCTATGCTCAACAGATTTTCAACCAGCAAGGAGAGGTAACCCGGAGTCGTTCGTTGAACGATTTGGCCGGCACCACATGCTTAAGCACGGCGCAAGCGATGAAGTTTAGTACCTTGCTTGAGGTGGAAAATAACCGGCTCGAGTTTCTGCGTAGAGCGTATGCACGGATCTTCGACGAGGCCAACTTCGACCAGGCACAGCAGGTGTTTTCGCATCCACCCAATAAACTGGCTTTAGCCGATTTTATTCGTCAGGCGCGGCAAGCGCAGATGCCAGTAACGCCACAACCTCCACCTTGCGTTGTTGCACCTGAACAATTCAGGATGCTTCGCGAAGCTTTGGCCCGCGAGGGTTCTTCTAACTCCCGCTTAAAAATCGCCCGTGATCAGATTCCGCCTATGCGCTGCTTTACTTCTCAGCAGATGAAGGAAGTTTTGGGATTGTTCTCAAGCTCGGTTGATCGACTCGATCTTGCCAAGTTCGCCTACGCCTATGTGAGCGATCAGGAGAATTACTACCTCACGGTAAACAGCCTGTTTAATTCTAGCCTTGACCGGGAGGAATTAAGCAAGTTTATTGCCTCACGTCCCCGTTGAAGCCGACCTACTTCTCATCAGCAAAGCGGATGTGATGGCAAAGGCAATGCTGAGCCCGGCCACCAGCTGGCTTAGAAAGTACATACACAAATAAATTTCTGTATTGGACAGAACCAGTGCGTTTTCGTTGGGGTTGTAGTTATACACCGACGAGAATCCTGTGTTTACTGCTTGCCATTTTACAAAGGCCTCCACCCATAGCGGATTGATAAAATAGCTGTAAATAAAAAGAAATCCGGAGCTGAATACCGAGGAAATCAATAATAATATAAGTGCCGACCGCATGGCTTTTCGCAAGGTGAATTCTTTGCCAAGGTCTGAACGTTTTTCTCTTAGGCTGAAATTCAAGCTCGCAAACAAAAAGAGATACAACAAGTAGCTGCTGTAATGGCCCAGGTTAAATTGTTCAGAATGCCATCCTAAACCATACTGAAGTAGTGTGAGCGAAATGGCCGCAATTGCAGCCAGTAGGCCAAACTTTATTTCGGGTTTGATATCCACAGGTTGAGCAAGTTAATAAATTTATACACGCTTTCGTCGCGTTTAGACATTCGAACACCCTCATTTGGTTTTTCAGCTCTGGTCTGCTTTGATGAACTTGGATTTTTGGTACTTTTGAAATCCTAACCTAAGTTATGAAACAACTTTTTACGATTCTTCTTCTGATAGGCCTTTGTTTAAGCGGAATTGCTCAAAACCGCAAGGGCACCGAGTTTAGCGGAACCAAAGCCCGATACTCTATGTTGGGCAAAAGCCGAATGTTTTCTGAAGGCATAAAGCCATTAACCTATAGCATTTACTGGAACAAAAAGAAAAACATTCTGACAGTGAACGCAGGGCCCAAAGAGAAGTGGTATACAATTGAGTTAACGGGCGTCGACACGATTCAAGGCAATGTAACTCACTTAGGTGTATTGGAAGAATTGAGCAAAGAAACAGACGCAGAAAAGCGGGCCAAAGGAAAGTGCGAGGTTCGCTTTTTAATGGATAAAGTGAGCATCAAAATTGGCGAAGCCCGATTGGAAGAATATCTTCTCGATGGAGCAACCGTGTGGGAAGATAAGCCTGTGACGGTTAGTCAGTAGTTATTTAGGCCTTAGTTTTCTTACCAGCCTTTGGGTTAAATTCTTGAGGCTAGAGTGGTTTAGTTCATCAATCTAGGCCAGGTAAATTTGAAGGTGCAACCTTCTCCTGGAGCTGATACCACTTCGATGCGACCTCCTTTTTCCTCCACAATTTTTTTTACGATCGATAAACCAATACCGGTGCTTTCGTAATGATCTTTGGCCTGCAAGGTTTGAAACATTTGAAAGATTTTCTCATGACTGTCGAGCGGAATTCCCTGTCCATTGTCTTTTACTGAGAATTCGTAAAATGGACCAGCCTCACGAGAGGCAATTTCAATAAACGGTTGAGGGTTATTGTTGTATTTGCAGGCGTTACTGATTAAATTGGCCATAACTTGCTCGAGGAGTACTTTTTGAGTTAGAATTTTGGGCATTCCTTCGTCAATCCACACATTAGCATTGTGGCGGGCTCCAAGTGAGTCGACAATCTCCTCAAGCATTTGTTTTACGTCGGTCATTTCTGGATTGACCTTTATCTTTCCACTCCGAGCATAGGACAGGATACCATTTACAAGTCCTTCCATACGTTGTATTCGCCCTTTGAGCATGTAAATGTTTTTCTGAACACTTTCAGGTACTTCTTGCAGGTCCTCTTCGATGAAGGTGGCCAAATTGGAGATTGCGCGGAGTGGGGCTTTGAGGTCGTGTGCAGCCACATAAGAGAACTGTTCCAGTTCCTTATTGCTTCGTTCAATTTGGGTGAGGTATGATTTTAACTTTCGCTCCTGCTCTTTGATCTCTCGAATATCTTGTGCTACAATCAAAAGAAAGGTCTTTTCGTTTAGACTGAACTGACTCACACTCACCTGCACTGGTAATTCTCTCATGCCAGGAAGAATGATACCCATTTCGACCAGACCAGTATTTGGATCAGGCAATTCGCTCAGAAAGAACTCATCAACCGGTTGACCGATAAGGCTTTGTTCGCGGCGTCCTAGTTGCTCTTCCACTTGCCTGTTTACCATAGATATTCTGCCCTGTTCATCTACAATAAACATAAGTATACCGAGCTCTTGAAGTATTCCCGAAAGAAACAACCGTGTTTCATCCGCGTCGTTAGCTTTGCGCAAACTATTAATTCCAATTTGAACACTGTGCATGGCGAAGATGCAGCCGGCAATCATAATTATTGCGACATAAACTGAGATGTAATCGAGCCCTTGACCGCTTAACAAGCTTGTTATCCAAAAAAGCAGAGTAACGCCAACTGAGCCTAAGCAAAAGGTCATGATTATCCATTGTCTCCTCGTTTTTCCTTGAATTTGTCGACGAATGCTGGCAAGCAATTGTTGAAGAGTTCCCACAATAAAAAGGAAACCAACTAACAATGAAAGGCTCAGCAGAAATGCTGTGTTCGGCTGATTGAATTGCATTCGGTATGAACTAGGTAGATTTATTGGTGGTTTACGATGAAGTAATCCAAACTGTTCGAGCTGCAACAGCTGAAGTTTAGGTTGAAACTTACATCTTCTTAATGGCTCTAATGCCTAAGCTGGGCAAATAGCAAAGTGTGAGAACGCGGAGTGTTCTGTGAATGAGTTATTTGCAGAATGAAAATCTAGGCATTACAGTCTAAATCCGTTCGGGTGTTCGCATGGCCTTCCTCATTTCGAAAAGAAATCAAGGAAAAACCATATAAACCCCCAAGAGGTAAACCGGCAAGCATTCAGAAAATGCTTGCCGTCTTGTTTTACCTTTCCTTCCCACTCACATTGAGTATTTCATTGATCACGATCTCCGTTACGTAGCGTTTGTTACCATCTTTATCGTTGTAATTTCTGTTGATTAACTTGCCTTCTATGGCAATCTTGCTTCCTTTTGTCAGGTACTTTTCGGCATACTCAGCGGTTTTACCCCAAGCCACTAAATTGTGCCATTGCGTTTCTGTAACCTTGTTTCCCTCCGCATCCTTGTATGATTCGCTGGTTGCGAGGTTAAGCCTTGCCAATTTTCGACCTTGACTTGTTTCTTTCAATTCGGGATTTGCCCCCAAGTTCCCCAGTAATCGAACTGAGTTTTTTAGTTGATTCATGTTCTGAAAAAGATTAATGTGTGAAAAAATAGGGTGCACCCTGTGTTGTTCCGATTATCAATTGACATGGCAAGATTAGTGATAAAGTATCCAATTAGTCGTTTCTTAAGTGCTTATAAACGTTTATAAGTGTTTAGGCTTGATTTGTTTCATAAGCATCACAAATACAGGATTATAGTAATTTAGAACAATTAAAAATAGTGAACTTCGTTAGATAAAGTATGCTTTTTTGTTAAACACCACTTTGATTGTCATGGATTTTGTCCTTTATCTGCGAGAAATACTTTTCGATTTGGAATAAATATTCACGTCAGGGTTAATGGTGTTGATTTATATTGCAACAATGTATAACAGTATATATATACTTTTAATCCCTCAATGTTTTTACAAAGCTGCCAATTAATATGATTTCTTCTACCATTGTTTGTATTGAATGCAACACACGTGTTCAAGGAAGGGCCGATAAGAAGTTTTGTTCTGACGCTTGTCGAAATGCCTACCACAATAAAAACAGAACCGAAATAATGATGGGCGATACCCAAATTAAACTTGTAAACCAAATCCTTCGCCGGAATCGAAGCATTTTACTGGAGATTTTACAATGCAAGAATCCAAATCGCCCGGTATCGATTTTTGTTCTCAAGGTCAAAGGCTTTGAGTTTAGTTTTTGCACACACCTGGTTAACGACAATAAAGGCAATGCTATACACTGCTGCTATGATATCGGATATCAGTATCTTGATAATGGACGAGTTCGAATTATTCGTGATTTTTAACGTGTAGCTCTTTTACCCATAACTTAGTTCTCTTTAACGCGTTCAAACCTAAGCTAATGCTTGCGAAAGTTGTAACATAAAGTCATAGTATACATTAATCGCAATCTTGGGCGTACTGGAAACATCTGGTGTGTTTATTCATAGAAACTTAATGAACGTATACACCGAGTACAGCGCTGGCTTTCTAACCAACTTAACGATTCAAATGCCGCTGAACTTTCTTAATCTAAATAATCTCATTAGTCAAACTACAGTAAGTGCTTCGTTTTTCGTGGCTCGTAGTTTTAAATACAGCTTCGCTTCGACGCCTCGCTTTTGCTGTATTGCTGATTTTTCAGTAAGCACTACCAATGCTCAGGAGATGCACTTTCGGTGAACTGCCGGGCTTAACTAAGTTCAATCTTTGGCGTCTCCATCAATTAGACGTTAGTTTTCCAAAATACCTGTCTAATTGGTGCTTTTTTGACAACAACTGTTCTTTTTCCAAGTCGAGTGCAAGTTCACTACGCCTTTAATTGGCATATTTCAGCAATCAGGTTAAACGTACAATTTATAAATCCGACTCACCATCCAAACCGAATTCCAGCTACCAAACCATACGGGTTTTCATAAAGTCTCCAGCCCGGTTGACTCAATAAATGTCCGCTGCGAATCACAGTAGCGGCTTCAGTAAACAACTGTAAGCCTGGAATTAAGCGATAACTCAAACCAATACCCGGACGAATACCTAAAATGTTAGATCTGAAGCCGTTTACCGGATATTCCATGCTGTAGCTTGCTGTTTCGAAACGACCGGAATAACTGAGAATACGTAGGTAATCAGCTTGTAACAACATGTGGAAACTCAGCTTCCGGTAATCCACCAGTTTGTAAGCTATACCCACACGGTAGTTCAGGTAACGCATAGCATGCTCGAGCCGCACTTCTTGGTCAGGATTGTAATTTTGGAGGAGGCCCTGCATCTGAGCGGCATCCGTAACTTCGTTAAATACGTAGGGTGTACTAATAAAAACCACAGTGTCGGAGCTCGCCGGTAGAATGTCGGTTGTTGGTGTTACCACCAAACGGGCCGGTGAAACCCATGTGTTGTAGGAGTACCCAATACCCGCCTCAATGCTTAGGTTTGCATTCACAGCATAGGCCAGCGAGGCCTGAAACTGCGCACCAGGTCTAGCATAAAACGCAATACTATCTGCCTGCACATTGGCCACTTTTAAGTTTTGGTTGAAGGTTCCCGCACCAATGCTCAATGCAAGGCGATTTTCTCCCTTACGCTTTACCGGTTTAATGGGTAAACGCAGTTGATCCAGCGTTGGAGTTTCCCATTCAACATTGCCTACCGACATAGTTGGAATGCTTGATAACGAAGCAGTCTCAGTTCGATTTCGATTTATGAAATCGGTATTTTCCTGAGCAATCCGTTCGTATTGAACAGCTGAATATCCTGAATTCTGACGAACATTTTCGGAGCCCATAGATTTTCCGGCCCGGTTGCCTTGGCTCTTTGATTGAATTCCCTTAGGGGTTCCTACTTCGTCATTGCCCCGAACTAAACCTTCATCGGCTGCTGTTTCGTGCGGTATTGAAATGGTTTTTTCCGAAGACGCCACGGCCTCTTGAACTTCTTTTTCTAAGCTTTTCTGGAACTCACCGGACACAGACTTTTTCTCTCCAACGCCCATTAATGCAGCTGATTCAGCCGTCTGTGATAATTCCAATTCTTTACCAACCTTCGACATTTTTCCAACACTGCTTTCGGGCCAAAGAAGATACGCTCCAAATGAAACGATGAAGAGTAGAATGGCTGAAATCCAAGCAAACCGAACCCTCTTTCGGGCATCTAAACTGGCCTCCACTTCAGCCCAAACCGATTGAGGAGGGGAAAATTCCAATCCCTTCAAGCCCTCAAGCGAAGCGTCCCACTGTGCGTTATTATCCTGATATTTTTTCATGCAATTTTATTTCTTCGGGAATCGCGTTTTCCCTTTTGATTTGTTTTTGTAAAAGCGCCCTAGCGCGGGCAAATTGACTTCTGGAAGTGCTCTCAGAAATTCCCAGTATTTCGCCAATCTCAGCATGCGAATACCCCTCCACCGCAAATAGGTTAAACACCGTTCTGTAACCGGAGGGCAATCGGGCGATCATTTGCAGTAAGGCCTTTTCATTCAGCGTCTCCGAGGCATCAGTTACAACCCTCAATTTACGCTCATCCACTTCATCGGTAAACACGATTTTTTTATTCCTCCGCAGCCACTGCAGAGCCGTATTTACGGTTATTCGTATGGCCCAACCGGTAAAATCGCCCCTTTCATCGTACTGATTAATCTTTGTATAAATCACAATCATCGAGTCGTGCAGCAAATCATTGGCATCGTCAGGTTGTCCGGCATACCGCATACAGATTGCATACAAACGGCCGGAAATTGCCTCGTAGAGCGCCTTTTGAGCATCTCTTTTCCCGTTTTTACAGGCATCAATGATGGATTTGCTGACGAGCGACAATCCGAGAAAGGCTTAGATTTTTACCATTTTATAAAGGTAAGTATTTTGATTTGAATCGTGGAGACGAATAAAATACAGCCCTTCGGGCAGATGACTCACCGAAACCCCGTTAACCGGCGATTCTAACGCTTCAATTCTGCGCCCTGAGAAATCGAGAATTTCTAGGTGCATCCATATTTTATTGGTTGATGGCAGCTGCACAAAATCCAGAACTGGGTTTGGATAAAGCAAGCCTGCAACGTTCGATTGCTGTTGTATTCCGGTAAAATCAATGGTAATCGGATCCGACATCAAAACGCAGCCGTTTCCAAAGTTTACCTCTACGCTGTAAGTGCCGCTTAAAGCAGTATTCAGAATGCTGTCGGTCGCACCCAACGACAAATTCCCGTTGTAAAACCATTGCCACGAAAGGCCTTCACTCACACTAAGCTGATTGTCATTCTGAACAATTTCAAAAGAAGGGATTTCCAAAACCTCAAATGAAACCTCTACGCCCAGTTGATTAACAAAATCAGGACAAATATCTGGTGCACCGCTCACTGTATAGGCACCACTTTCTTCAATGCGTATGGTATTTCCGGTTTCACCGGGGATGACATTTCCGTTTCTGTACCAAACAATATTGATATTGTAAGGCGATAACAATGTAAGTGTAGCCGTATCGCCGCAGCCCAAAAGGTAATTCCCTTGATCATCAGGCTCGCCAATGTACTCCGTCATCACCACCGGAGGCAAGAAAGCCCAGCCATCTACCAGTTGAGTGTCGGAACGCTCCATGCAGCCATCTTTCCAAGCCTCTACCCAGAAATTGTAAGCTGCATCATTAAAGGAATTAACCATGTGTGTTGTTTGGTTAGCCGCAGAAGAAATTTCCTGCACCGGATCCCAGTTGTACCCCAGCCACTTAAACCATCGAAGGCTGTCGAAACTGTCGCCACTCACTTCAAGTTGGATGCTCGAATTGGGACAAAGTATTGGGTTTTCGGGACTCAGTGATACGTCGAAACTACACTGTGCCTGAAGATTAACGCCCAGGCTCAAACTCAGGCTGAGCGATAAGAAAGAAGCGAAAATTAATCTGTGCATATAGGTTGAAATTCGCCGGTATAGATGATTGTACCGGTAATGTGCTGCACAGACCCCAAAAAAAATCATCCTTGCAAAAGGCCAACGTTGTTACGCGAAAATGCCACGACTCCAACTAATTGGTTATTTTCGCCCGATGAAGCAAACGTTTTTCATGTTAATTGGGGGTTTGGCCCTGCTATTAACTGCTTGCCAGAAGGAGGGCGAAGAGGTTTCAGAGTCGCCATTCACTATCAGCTCGGGCGACTCTCTTGTTTTCGAGCATTCAGGTACTAAGCCTTTTGCTGTTTCTACAACAGCAGGGGCCGGAAAGCTTTTGGGTATTCGGTTAGAGACTCTTCCTGTAGGATTTTCGGTTTTAGAAAGCGAGCTCTCGGTGGAGGCCAATTCGACCCGTAATTTTACGATACAGTTTAACCAATTCGATATGAATCCTGGTGTTTACAGCGCCAGTCTTCGCGGGTCTATTTATAACGAGAATTCAACGCCCAAGAGCAAACAGGTATATTTGGTGTATCGCCCCAATTGCGCGTTTGAATACCGCAATTTTACCTACGGCCGGATTACCTACGTGATTAACGGAATTCCAAACAACGAGTCCATCCAGTGTAGTTACACCACCGAAGGAAAGTTGCTGGTTGAAGGCTTAACCCCTTACGATATGATTTTGGATTTCGATTGCAGCACCGGAGCGGTAACCATGCAGCCCTTAATTCACCTTGGTAATTACGTTACGGCCACAGGTTCGGTGGTTGGAGGCGAGATATTGTTGAACTTTTACAATGAAGGAAATCTAACCGCTAACGCCCTACTGAGGGCCTTTTGATTAACAATTACCTGATGTTTTCGTGAATGAATGGTACGTGATAATCATTTCATTTTCACAGTGTAAACCCGGGGTCACAGGCTTCCTGTTTTTTTAGCGCCAGCGGGTGTAGCGGATACCACGCAAAACAGAGCGAGGAGCGTGTGTAGGTGAGCGTGAGCAGAAAAGCCGTGCGATGGCGGCTCTGTTTTGAGGAGTATGAGCGGAACACGCGGTGCCCGGCGATGCAGCCTCAAGATACCGTGATGACCAGCGAGGCAGGCGCCCAAATCAAAAAAAATCGCGATTAAAATCATGAACAGCGATTCATGAGGAGGGGGCCTTGCCGCGTTTTGGATTTTTGACGAGACTATTTATCTTTGCGCCGTTGTTCGTTGATTACACTTATCCAGAAAGACCGAGGGAATAGGCCCGTTGACGTCTTGGCAACCGCTCAGTTGAGTATGGTGCCAATTCCTAATCTCCACAAGGAGAGCAGATAAGCGAAATTCAAATCCTTTATTCTGCGGTTTTTTGTGATAAGTTGTAAGTGTTGCCGAACACGCGATTTGGTATATGACAAAACTGCAAGAGGCGCTTTCCCGCCGGATTTTGGTGCTCGATGGAGCGATGGGAACGATGATTCAGCGACATACGCTGGAAGAGGAGGATTTTCGCAAGGGGTTTTTTGAGCAGCATCCGCATCCTCTGAAAGGAAACAATGACTTGCTGGCCATGACCCGGCCGGAGATTATTCAAGGCATCCATGAGGCGTATTTTGAGGCTGGTGCCGATATTGCCGAAACCAATACATTCAGCGCTACCAGCGTTGCTCAGGCCGATTATCACCTCGAACACATTGTTTATGACCTCAATGTGGCCGCCACCCGTTTGGCCAGAGCGGCCGCCGATAAATACACGGCTTTAACGCCTGATAAACCTCGTTTTGTGGCCGGTTCTATTGGGCCAACCAACCGTACGGCCAGCATTTCGCCCGATGTGAACGACCCCGGCTACCGGGCCATCACCTTCGACGAACTGGTAGACGCGTACACCGAGCAAGTGCGCGGACTGATCGACGGTGGTGCCGATATTTTGCTGGTTGAGACCATTTTCGATACGCTCAACGCCAAAGCTGCGCTGTTTGCCATTGACCAATACTGCGAGAAAATTGGTCGGAGAATGCCCGTTATGGTTTCGGGAACGATTACCGATCAAAGCGGACGAACGCTTACCGGGCAAACTGCCGAAGCCTTTTTGTACTCGGTGTCGCACATCGACTTGCTCTCGGTAGGCTTTAATTGCGCACTTGGGGCCAGGCAGCTGAAGCCTTACGTAGAAACGCTGGCGAAGAATGCAAAATTCCGCATTTCGGCACACCCCAACGCCGGATTACCCAATGCTTTTGGTCATTACGACGAAACTCCCGAGCAGATGGGCGTACAAATCAGAGAGTACCTCGACAATAACCTGGTGAACATCATCGGCGGCTGTTGCGGAACTACGCCTGATCACATTCGCGAAATAGCCAGAATTGCGGCTGAATACACACCGCATCAAATTCCGGAACTCGAACCCTTGCCATTTTACAGCGGACTGGAGCCTGTGTTAATTCGGAAAGAGACCAATTTTGTAAATATTGGTGAGCGTACGAATGTGACCGGCAGTAAGAAGTTTGCCCGCCTGATTGTTTCTGGAAATTACGACGAAGCGCTTAGTGTGGCCCGCGATCAGGTAGATGGTGGAGCGCAGATTCTCGACGTGAACATGGACGAAGGCATGCTCGATTCGGAGGCTGCCATGGTGAAGTTTCTCAACTTGATGGCTTCGGAGCCTGATATTGCTAAACTTCCAGTGATGATCGACTCTTCAAAATGGTCGGTGATTGAAGCCGGTTTAAAGTGTGTACAGGGAAAATCGATTGTAAATTCGATTTCACTCAAAGAAGGCGAAGAGAAGTTTATCGAGCAAGCCAGGCTGATTAAGCGTTACGGAGCCGCTGTGGTGGTGATGGCCTTCGATGAAGTGGGTCAGGCCGACAGCTACGAGCGACGGATTGCCATTTGCCAGCGGGCTTATACCATTCTTACCGAAAAGGTAGGGTTTCAGGCTACCGACATCATCTTCGACCCCAATATTCTCACCGTAGCCACCGGTATTGAGGAACACAACAATTACGCAGTTGATTTTATTGAAGCTACACGTTGGATAAAGCAGAATTTGCCCGGAGTTCGGGTGAGTGGTGGGGTTTCCAATATTTCTTTTTCATTCCGTGGAAACGACCGCGTCCGTGAAGCCATGCACAGCGCGTTTTTGTACCACGCCATCAAGGCTGGGCTCGACATGGGCATCGTGAATGCCGGCCAACTTGAGGTGTATGAAGAAATTCCGGCGGAGCTCCTTGAGAAAGTAGAAGATGTGCTGCTCAACCGCCGACCTGATGCCACCGAACGACTGGTTGAATACGCCGAAACGGTGAAGTCGGCCGGTAAGGTTCAGGAAAAAGACGAACAGTGGCGGAAACTACCGGTGAAGGAGCGTTTAACCCATGCTCTGATTAAAGGTATTGTAGATTACATCGATGAAGATGTGGAAGAGTGCCGCCACCTTTTCTCTAAGCCTCTCGAAGTTATTGAAGGCCCATTGATGGACGGAATGAACATTGTGGGCGACCTGTTTGGAAGCGGGAAGATGTTTTTACCTCAAGTGGTGAAGTCGGCCCGTGTTATGAAAAAAGCCGTAGCCTACCTCTTGCCTTACATTGAGGCGGAGAAGAAGGCCGGTGGCAGCTCGGGCAATGGAAAAATCCTGATGGCCACAGTGAAAGGCGATGTACACGATATCGGGAAAAACATTGTGGGCGTGGTTTTAGGCTGCAACAATTACGAAGTGGTCGACATTGGCGTGATGGTGCCTTATCAGAAAATTCTCGACACTGCAAAAGAGATTGGAGCCGATATCATTGGGCTTAGCGGACTCATTACGCCTTCGCTGGATGAAATGGTTACGGTTGCCCGGGAAATGGAAAAGCAGGGATTCAAAATTCCGCTGCTGATTGGTGGAGCAACAACTTCCAAAACCCACACTGCGGTTAAAATTGCGCCTCAATACAGTGGTCCGGTAATTCACGTTTTAGATGCTTCTCGTTCCGTTCCGGTAGCCGGCGCATTGCTAAGCAGAGAACAGCAGGGCGATTTCCGCCGTACCATCGAGGAGGACTACAGCCGAATTCGCGAGCAACACGCCGGAAGAACCACGGCCAAAGAATACGTGTCGCTTGCCTTGGCTAGGGAAAATAAAATACCGGTGCAATTCGGCCCCGATACCATTGTAAAGCCTAAGCAAACAGGCGTTTTTGTGTTAGACAATTACGATTTGTCTGATTTAGCGCAGTTTATTGACTGGACACCATTTTTTGCCACCTGGGAGTTGTATGGAAAATACCCGGCCATCCTCAACGATTCGGTGGTAGGCGAGGAGGCGACCAAGGTATTTGCTGATGCCCAGAAAATGCTTCAAACGATTATCGACGAAAAGTGGCTAAGGGCGAGGGCTGTATATGGCTTGTGGCCAGCCAATTCGGTGGGTGATGACATTGAGATTTACACCGATGAGTCGCGTAAAACCATTCAGCAGGTGGTACATCATCTTCGTCAACAAAATAAAAAGGCTGCCGGTCAGGCCAATTTCTGCCTCAGCGATTTTGTAGCGCCTAAAGCTTCCGGAATTGCCGATTACGTGGGTGGATTCGCAGTAACAGCCGGAATTGGAATTGAGAAATACGTTTCGGAATTCGAGGCTGCGCACGACGATTACAGTGCCATCATGCTCAAAGCCCTGGCCGACCGATTGGCGGAAGCCTTTGCTGAGAGGCTGCACCATTTGGTTCGAACCGAATTTTGGGGGTATTCATCCGAATCGTTAACCAATCAGGAACTCATCGAAGAAAAATACCGCGGTATTCGTCCGGCACCGGGTTACCCCGCTTGTCCCGACCATACCGAAAAAGGATTGCTCTTCGATTTGTTAAAGGCGACCGAAAATACCGGAATTACCCTCACCGAAAGCTTTGCGATGTATCCGACGGCCGCTGTAAGTGGATGGTATTTTGCGCACCCCGAAAGCAAGTATTTTGGTTTAGGTAAAATTCAGCGCGATCAGGTTGAGGAGTATGCCAAACGGAAAAACATGCCCTTTGAAGAGGCCGAGCGTTGGCTTAGTCCGGTGTTGGCCTACGAGCCTCAATCGGTCTAAAATCAGGCTGGCAAACTTTGGTTGGATGACCCAAGTAAGCTTACCCGAGTGCCTCCTTGGTCTAGCGTTTTTTGAGTAGCAAAAACTGCCCGCCTTCGTGCTTCAATCCGTTGATGCGGCTTAGTGCGATATTGGCCGACTTGGTTCGGTTAAACACAAAGTTCGCCTTTGAAAGCAATTCGCTGCTGCTGAGGCAGGGTTCGGGATTGCTGGATGCGATGTAGCTTAAGGTTTGAAGAAATAAGGTCGGACTCAGCTTAGGCTCTCCGCTAAGCGGGGCCAATAACTCGGCACTTGGGGAAGGCGTTTTAACTGGGGCTGCACATCCAGTGTTGGTTGTTTCTGGTAGGGGAGATGCAAAGGCATCACCCAGCGGACCTGAAGCCGAGAGCATTAGGCTATGCTCAACACTGGTGCAGGTTTCGAGTGAAGATCGAATGTTCTGCATGGGAAAAAGGCTCTCAGGCTTCAGCTTGTCACCGCCCTTTGGAATGATGTACGAAACACCCAGTTCAAAATGACCCTCGCCTTGCACCCAAAGCAGAATCGATTTCACCTCATTGCGAAGCGTCCATTGGCGTAAGTCGCGGGTGAAGAATTGCTCCAATTCCGCTTTGGTCGGTTGGTTAAGCTCAAGGATTGATTGAATGGAATAGGATGCGAAGGCCTCTTTGAGTGTCGAAATCACTGATGTGTCGGGCTGTCCATCTTGTAGGGCATTGTTTACAATGATGAGCCAGGTATTTCCCATTGCAGAAGTATCGGGTTTCCCACGTTGAATGCTCAGCTCTTTCTCAACGGTATTGCCATGTTCATCAACAGCTTTGATGGCCAACGATGTTCCATTGAAATTTTCAAGGGTGAAACGAAAAACAGGATTCAACACGGCATCCGAAAACACCGCGGATTGTCCTTCGGCGGTTACAGAAATGATTTTGCTTTCATCCAGAATTCGTCCTTCAATCACCGTTGGATTGGCTGCCGGTAAAAACAAGGTTTTGTTGGAAGCTTCGAACGGATAGGTGACTTCAACTTTTGGAGGGTTGCTCTCTTGCCGAACGATTGGTATTACAAGCTTTTCGGTATTCAGGTAGATATCGGTGGCATTGATCTGTATTTCTTTGGCCGTTCGAATGTTCACTTTCGTACTGAATTCCGGATTGAGCGCTTCTTCGTCGACAGGTAAACTTAACGTATTAACGACCAGTGATCTAAGCGGACTGGCGTCGGTAATGAGGCCTTCCAACTTGAGTTCTTCGGTGTCTGCTTTTACGACAATTGACTCGTTTTTTAGCAGTGGCGCGGTAATTCGAATGGAGGGTTTATCTTCTTCCTTGTTGGCCTCGTAGTACTTTTCGCGGGTTACCGTAAAGGCTTTGGAGTATTCCCCATTGCCCGGTGCCAGTTGCATAGCCTTTTTGTAATCGCGAACCGCATCTTTAAGTTTGCCCGCTTTTTCAAGGCACAGGGCACGTCCGGCAAATGCAGCAGCGTCTTGTGGGCGTAGGGTGATGACCTGGTTGAAATCGGCTTCAGCTTGCGGAAATTGCCCAAGCTTTACAAGCACTTTGGCTCTTTGTGCATAAGCTTCAGCGAATCGACTGTCGAGGGTGATGGCCTGTCCAAAATCCTGAATTGCCGATTGTAAATCTGAGTTTTCGCTCAGTGAAATGCCTCTTAAGAGGAACAATCGGGCATTTGCGGGTGCAAATTGAATTGCTTTTGTAAGCGTTTGGATGGCATTGGCATGTTGATGAAGTTCCGCCTCCTTCGTGCCTAATCCGGTATAATATGGACCCAAAACGAGGCCATCTTCGCGTTTGCTTTTCGACGCTAAGGCCAACTCAATGGCTTTTCGGTAAAAATTCGCCGCCACAAGGTCGTTGCCCAGGCTATCACTGGCTACACCCTGATAATACACGAATCTATCATTTTCGTTATCGTAGGCGAAGGCTTGTTGGGCGGTTTGCATCATTCCGCTGTAATCGCCCGATTTCCATTGGGCCTCAGCCAGCAATTGAGCGTACTCTGCACTTTTTGGTTTCTTCTTCACCAGAGTTTTGTAATACTCAGTTGCTTTCGAAAAGCTCTTTCCACTTTCGTGCGCTGAAGCCAGAGCCAGTAAAGCATCAAGATCCTCGGGCGACAAGGCCAAGGCAGCTTCTCCGGAACGAACCGCCTCGGCCGGCTTGTTTAGTTGCTGATTCACTTTACACAGCAATATCCAAGCATCAAGGTTGTCTTTTTCCAGAGAAACTGCCTGATTTAGCGCCTCCTCGGCTTTGAAGTATTCTTTGAGTTTGAAAAACTGTTCAGCATCCTTATACAATTTTTTCGCCGACTGCGCCTGTAGTTCTATTGTTAGGAAAAACAACAGGAACAAGCCACCAAGGCCTAAATAGAGTTTTTTCATAACTACAGTTTAAACGGTGAAAGTAATCAATCTACAATACACACTTATGCTTAAGAAGTACGCATTACCAAACAAATCCAATCTCCCTCTTGGTGTTGGCTTTCTAAGATAAACCCTTGTAGCTGGAAGGCCTCATTGATTTGAGCAATATCGGTCATCAAAAATCCACTCAGGTAAATTTTCCCTTGGGGAAGAACCGAACGATACATGGCGGCGTCTTCCATCAAAATGTTCCGGTTGATATTGGCCAAAATTCGATCGAAGTGACCTTTCTCTTTCAGCAGTGAGGCATCGCCACACAGGCAATCCATCTGTACACCGTTTTGTTGGGCATTCTCCAGGGCATTCTCAGCAGCCCAGGGCTCGATATCAATTCCCATTACAGATTCTGCTCCCAGCTTCGCGGCTAAAATACCCAGAACACCGGTTCCGCAGCCCATGTCGAGTACCTTAAGGCCTGCCCAATTGTCGGCATACATCGCTTTGCAAACCAGCCGTGTTGTAGCATGGTGTCCGGTTCCGAACGACATGCGAGGCTCGATCACAATTTCAAGTCGGCCATCGTTCATCGAAGGATGAAATGGCGCTCTAATCAAGCAGTGCTCATTTACCTCTACAGGTTCAAATTGAGCCTCCCAGGTCGCATTCCAATTTTGGGGTGCTATCTGCTGAATGTGAAATGTAACTTCCGGGGCAAACTCCTGGAATACCGCTTGAACAGCATCGGCCTCGTATTCTGACTCGCGGATGTAAGCCAATAATTCGCGGCCCTCTTCAACGAAACTCTCAAATCCAACATCAGCCAAAAGACCAGTTAGCAAGTCGTTTAAGGCTGCCTTTTTGCCGGTTTCAGCCCGAAGCTCGATGTAGGCTTCTCCTACCATGCGTTCACAATTTTCAGAAAATCAGCCGGCTTTAATGAAGCCCCGCCAATCAGTCCGCCATCGATGTAGTTTCTGGAAAACAAACCTGCGGCATTCTCCGCTGTAACGCTACCTCCATACAAGATACTAACGGCTGAAGCTTCTTCTCCAAAGGTTTTGATTAACCAGTTATGAATGAAGGTGTGAACTTCTTCAGCTTGCTCGGGTGAGGCTGTTACGCCCGTGCCAATTGCCCAAACCGGTTCGTAAGCCAAAACAAGGTTTAACACCTCAGGCAATGATAAATTTCCAAGCACTTCCTGCAACTGATTTGAAATAACCTGTTCCAATTCTCCGCTGTTTCTTTCCTGAAGCGTTTCTCCAATGCAAAAAATAGGAGTTAAACCGGCCTCGAGCACACGTTTTGTTTTTTCAAGCAGCACTTCTCCCTTCTCGCCAAAAAGGGCTCGCCGCTCACTATGACCTAATATAACATACTTAACGCCAGCCGAAGCCAGCATTTGGGCCGAAACCTCACCTGTAAATGCGCCTTTCTCTGTTGCGGCGCAATTTTGTGCCCCCAGTTGAATTCCCGACTCACTGAGTATGGCTTTGGTTTGCGTGAGCCATGGAAACGGCGGACAAACAATACATTCAACGTCGGGATTGCTTGTGTAGGCCTCTGAAAGCGTTCTAACAAGTTGTTCTGCGTCTTCTTTGAGCAGGTTCATTTTCCAGTTTCCGGCAACATATTTTCTGGGCATAGTTCTTCAATTTGTGGCGCAAAGATAACAGCCTGCTTTTCCTTCAGGTAAGCCGAATGCGGATTGAGTGGAATTCCTTCTGTTTCGTAAAATACTTCTATATGTAAAACGCCCGTAGGCTCTGCATTCTGACTCGCTCTCCAATGAATAATGGTGCCATCCTGCAAAACAAAATAGCCATCCGCCGAAGGCTCTGAACCCAAAAGATGGTAGGTGGCCGGAAGCCAGTTTTCAATCGCGGAAGCCTCCGCCTGAGCGGAAACTAACCCCGTAATACTGCATAGAAGGAGAAAAGCCAGTTTCATTCCGACAAATTTCCGCCACGGCGAAATATGAAAAACAGGAAGCTGCGCTAAAGTCATCAACACGGCTGTTCATTCTTTTTTATCCTGAATACTTGATTTTCTCCAATCTTTACAGCCTCAAAGTAAACATGAAGATTCTCTTTGCCGATTCCGCCCATCCACTGCTCAGCGAATTGCTCGAAAAACAGGGCTTTCAGTGTGATCATCTCGAATTAAATCGCCAGCAAGCGCTTGAAATACTCCCGCAATATGACGCAGTAGTTATCCGAAGTCGTTTTTTATTCGACCGCGAAATGCTCGATGCCGGTGCCCGCCTGAAGTGTATCGGTAGAGTGGGGGCAGGCCTGGAAAATATCGACGTTGCCTATGCTCAGTCGAAAGGCGTAATGTGTGTAAATGCTCCTGAGGGAAATCGGAATGCCGTTGCAGAACAGGTGCTTGGAATGTTACTTATGCTCATGAATAACCTTCGTCGCGCCGATATCGAGGTACGGCAGGGTGTATGGCGGCGTGAGGCCAATCGAGGTTACGAAATCGAAGGGAAAACCATTGGAATTATTGGTTTAGGAAATAATGGTAGCGCTTTTGCCCGTGTACTTCGTGGATTTGACGCACAAATATTGGCCTATGACCCATACATTGAGTCGACAGATTTAAGTCACGTGAGGCTAGTTGATATGGCGGCTATTTTTGAACACGCTGATATTGTTTCTTTACATATTCCATTGAGCGAAGAAACGCGTTATCTCGTTAATAAACAGTGGCTTTCGAGCTTTGCGAAGCCGATTTGGCTGGCCAATGCCGCACGCGGGAAGTGCCTCAATACCTCCGACCTGCTTGATGCCATAGATTCGGGAAAGGTGCGTGGCGCTGCGCTTGATGTGCTTGAGTTTGAGTCCTTGTCATTCGAGCAAGCCGATACGCACTCAGAAGTTGTACAACGCCTTATGGCACACGAAAGGGTGGTTTTAAGTCCGCACATCGCAGGCTGGACGCATGAGTCAAACCAAAAAATGGCGCAAATTCTGGCCACAAAAATGATAAAGGCGCTACAGAACTAGGTTTGCTTGGATTCTACAAATGAAGCAGCAATGGCTTTTCCGGCAACGTATCCGGTTGTCCAGGCATGTTGGAAGTTAAAGCCTCCCGTGATGCCATCCGCGTCGAGCAACTCACCGGCGAAATACAAACCTTTCCAGCGTTTATGTTCGCAAGTGCTATGGTTTACTTGCGAAAGGCTTACACCTCCGGCTGTTACAAATTCTTCCTTGTAAGTTGTTTTTCCGGAAGCTCTGTATGCATCGTTACACAGCAGTTCTGCCAGCGATCTTAAAGCATTTTCTCGCGTTGCCGACCAGGGTTTTTCAGGGTCGAGTTTGGCCTTTTCCAATAAATATTGCCACAGTCGTTGCGGCAGTTGAGGAAATGGTCGGTTCGACTTTTTTCGGTTCGGATTGTTTTCTTTAAACGCACTTAAAGCACGGTAGGCGGTTTCGGGATTGTACTCGGGGAGCCAATTTACCTTGGGTTGATAACGATATTCGAGTTCGGCCAATTGACGAGCCCCGTAAGCCGAACAACGCAAAACGGCCGGGCCGCTGATGCCCCAGTGGGTGATCAGTAAGGGGCCTCGTGACATCACTTTGGCCTCCGGGATTTTAACGACGGCCTCCGAGGAAACGCCCATCAATTCGGTGATGGGTTCGGAGGGCAAATTGAACGTGAACAAGCTCGGAACCGGACTTTGAATTTCCAAGGCTAAATTGTTGAGCCATGCATAGTCCTGAATTTTTGGAAAGCCCCCCGTGGCCATCAACACGTAACGTGTGCGGAGTTCGAATTCCTTGCCTTTTACTTTGAAGTATCCATGCTGGGGTTCAACCGCCAGTACTGGTTTCTGAAGCTCAAGTCGGATGCCTAAAGAATTAGCCTCGCTCATTAAACATTGAACCACCGTTTCGGAAGTGTTTGAGCTTGGAAACATACGGCCATCAGCCTCGCTAACGAGCTCAACACCGCGTTTAGAAAACCATTTACAAGTATCGTCGGGGCCAAAATGATGGAGTAGCATTTTCATCCAACGTTCGCCCCGTGGATACGATGCTGCAAACTGACGCATGTCGCGTTCTGCATTGGTTACATTGCACCTTCCCCCACCAGAAATACGCACTTTGGAGAGCCATTTGGCGCTTTTTTCAAGGATGACAATTCGCATCTGTGGGGCAAAACTGGCCGCCTGAATGGCTCCGAAAAAACCGGCGGCACCACCACCAATCACGATTAAGTCGGCATCCAATTTCTGCGTGTTTTCCATCGCTGCGAAGATAGTAAAGCCCAAAGATTAATTCGAATAACTCAGATTTTCAGATACTTGAGTGAATGAGATTTTAGTTTTGAAAAATCCACATTGCGATGCTCATTTTTAGTAGGTTTGCGCCACTATTCAAAACATCCCATGAGCGTTCTGGTAAACAAAAACAGCAAAATCATTGTGCAAGGTTTCACAGGTAGTGAAGGAACTTTTCATGCCCAGCAAATGATTGAATATGGTACACAAGTGGTTGGTGGCGTAACTCCCGGAAAAGGCGGAACTGAACACCTCGGCAAGCCCGTGTTCAATACCGTAGCCGATGCGGTTGCCGCAACCGGAGCCAATGTGTCAATTATCTTTGTTCCACCGGCTTTTGCCGCCGACGCAATCATGGAAGCTGCTGACGCCGGTGTTGGTGTAATTGTTTGCATCACCGAAGGCATTCCGGTAAACGATATGGTTACCGTAAAAGCTTACCTCGCCGACCGCAACGTGAGACTCATTGGTCCTAATTGTCCCGGCGTAATTACACCCGAAGAAGCCAAGGTGGGAATCATGCCAGGCTTCGTTTTCAAAAAAGGTAAAGTAGGAATCGTTTCAAAATCAGGTACTTTAACGTACGAAGCTGCCGATCAGGTAGTGAAGGCCGGTTTGGGTATCAGTACTGCAATTGGAATTGGGGGTGACCCAATCATTGGTACAACCACACTCGAAGCTGTAAAGTTATTGATGGCTGATCCTGAAACAGATGGAATCATCATGATTGGCGAAATTGGTGGTAACCTCGAAGCGGAAGCCAGCCGATGGATTAGCGCCAACGGCACCAAGCCTGTGGTTGGATTTATTGCCGGTAGAACCGCGCCTCCAGGTCGACGCATGGGTCACGCCGGAGCGATCGTTGGAGGTGTAGACGATACAGCTGAAGCCAAAATGCGCATCATGCGAGAATGTGGTGTCAACGTGGTTGAATCTCCGGCAGAAATCGGAGCCAAGATGGCCGAAGTACTCAAATAAAACTCAGAAAGCCCCTTCAACGGGGCTTCTTCATTTTTTGGACGTTCGATTTTCCCAAATGGCACGATTTAGGTTAGCCCGATTTTGTCCCTAAAATTCCAGTTATGAAAATCGCTACGCTACTTCTCTCCGCCTTTGGTTTTTGCCTTTCTCTTTCGGCTCAGTCTTATGAAGACGATTCCATCGACAATCTCATTATGGACTCATTTTATGAGAAAGAACATGTGAGTCCGCTTCCTGAACAAACCGATATGTATTTGATTCCGGAACCGGTTTTTTTGCCATTGGTTGAGGTGGAAGTAAAAGAGGCGCACGGAGTAGTTAAAAAAGCTGCGGTTCCAGAACGTTACGATCGCGTATTTTGCAACAGCAAGCTGGAGGGATTTGTTTTTGTGGAGGTACATCCCGACGCTCAGCTCAAGCATATTCACATTCTCAACCAGATGGGCTATGAGGTAAAATGCTACAAGCAGCCCGAAAACAGAGGTGGTCTTATTCAATTAAATCTTTGCGATTTGCCTGCTGGCCGCTATACTTTGGTGTTGGATGGCTCCAAGAGTCAGACCCGAGATATCAACATTGCCGATGACGCCTCGGTAGCCTTGTTGAATTGATTGTTTTATTTCCATGAAGCCTTTCGGTGGCTTTTTTTAAGGTGTGAGGATGGCCTTTAGTCCGCTTTAGCGTTCTTTGCACTTTTAATTCGCACATGGAAAACGCGTTATTATCCATTTCTCCGGTCGACGGGCGATATGCAGCATCTACAGCTGCCCTTCGCAATTATTTTTCTGAGTTCGCCCTTTTTCGCTATCGCCTGCAAATGGAGGTAGAATATTTAATTGAGCTGGGAAATCCCGGATTCCCCTGTGAAAACGCATTTAACGCCTCACAAATTGAGCAATTACGCTCATTGTATCGCCAGTTTTCAATCGACGATGCCTCTAGAATTAAATCGCTGGAAAAATCGACCAATCACGATATTAAAGCCCTGGAATATTTTCTGAAGGAAAAAATGGATGAGCTAGGCTTAACGGACTTCAGAGAATGGGTGCATTTTGGGCTTACTTCGCAAGACATCAACAATACAGCCATTCCTTTATCACTGAAAGAAGCAGTTGAACAGGTAATATTACCTGCAATTGTGACGATTGAGGATGGCCTTAAACAACAAGCGCAGGAATGGAAATCTATTCCTATGCTTGCACGGACGCATGGTCAGCCAGCATCGCCTACTACACTAGGAAAAGAAATTCAAGTGTTTGCCGAACGAATTTCTATCGAACGCCAAAAATTGCAACATACCGTTTGGGCGGCTAAATTTGGTGGAGCCACGGGTAACTTCAATGCGCACCATATTGCTTATTCACAATTAGATTGGGTATCATTTTCCAACCAGTTTCTCAAGCGGTTGGGCTTGAATCGTAGCCAAACCACTACCCAAATAGAGCATTACGACCAATTGGCTTCGTTTTGCCACAATATGATGCGTATTCACACGATTCTCATCGATTATTCACGCGATGTTTGGGCATACATTTCAATGGAGTATTTCCGCCAAAAGGTGAAAGAAGGCGAAACGGGCTCATCAGCAATGCCTCACAAAGTGAACCCAATTGATTTTGAGAATGCAGAAGGAAATTTGAGTTATGCCAATGCCATATTGGGCTTTCTGGCCGACAAGCTGCCGGTTTCACGTTTGCAGCGCGATTTAACCGACTCAACAGTACTGAGAAATTTGGGAGTACCTCTTGCGCATAGTCTTATCGCCTTGTCATCACTCCAAAAAGGCATGGCGAAATTGTTACTAAACCGCGTAGCCATTGAGAACGATCTACAGAAACATGCGGCTGTGATTGCCGAAGCCATCCAAACAATCCTCCGCCGTGAAGGCTATCCAAAGCCCTACGAAGCCTTGAAAGAACTCACACGGGGGCGAGAAGAAATTACCATATCTCAAATTCACGATTTTATTGCCACATTGCAAGTGAGTGATGCGGTAAAAGCTGAGTTATACCGGATAACTCCGGCGAATTACATCGGAATTATTCATTTCTAAAATGATTGTAAGCGGTTTTACCATTGTTAGAAACGCCGTTAATTTCGATTATCCTGTGGTGGAAAGTATTCGATCCGTCCTACCCTTGGTTGATGAATTTATAGTGTTGGTAGGTAATTCCGACGATGATACCCGACACTATATTGAGCAAATAGGCTCCGATAAATTGCGCATTTTCGATAGCATTTGGGATGACACCCTGCGGGAAGGTGGCCGCGTTCTCGCGGTTGAAACAGATAAAGCCCAGGCCCTCATTCGAAAAGATGCCGACTGGGCCATCTATATTCAGGCCGACGAGCTTTTTCATCAGGACGATTATTCAAACATCAGGCAGGCCATGGAATTTGCGCTCAACAAACCTGAAATTGAAGGCTTATTGTTCGATTACACCCACTTTTATGGCGATTACCGATTTGTGGCCGACTCCCGAAAGTGGTACCGCCACGAAATCCGAATTATCAGGCCCCATGCATCCATTCAAAGCTGGAAAGATGCACAAGGGTTTCGAAAACAAGGTAGGAAATTGCAGGTAATTCCGGCAAAGGCCAGAGTTTTTCACTATGGCTGGGTAAAACCTCCCGAGAAGCAACAAGCCAAACAGCAGCATTTTCATAAGATGTGGCACGACGATTCTTGGATGGATAAACACATTCCCAAAGTGGAAGCTTTTGATTACGGTCAAATTGATTCGGTATCGTTTTTTACCGGCACTCACCCTGCTGTAATGCAAGCCCGCGTTGATTCGCAGCATTGGAAGGTTAATATCGACCCTAAACTCAAAAAACTCTCCCTGAAATATCGGCTCTTGATGGGAATTGAACGCCTTACCGGCTGGAGGCCCGGCGAATACAGGAACTACAAGCGCCTGGCGTAGCTCTGTAAATTCCGAAATGAACATCTTTTTCACCACGTTATTCACATCGATGTTCAAAATTGGATCACACACATGTGGTCAAGGCCTTACCATTTTGTAGGTTTGCAAAACCATTATTGCCATGCAAGCCACATCTCAATCACTGACCACTGTTGAAACAGCAAAAAAACTAGGTCTTCTTCCTGAAGAATTTGATCGCATCACCCAAATTTTAGGCAGAGTGCCCAACTTCACAGAGCTAAGTATTTTCTCTGTGATGTGGAGCGAGCATTGCTCATATAAAAACTCTATTGTTTGGCTTAAAACACTTCCGCGTGATGGCGATAGTCTTTTAGCCAAAGCTGGCGAAGAAAATGCCGGGCTTGTCGATATAGGTGATGGATGGGCTTGTGCCTTCAAAATTGAGTCGCACAACCACCCTTCTGCGCTCGAACCATACCAAGGTGCTGCGACAGGCGTGGGTGGAATCAATCGAGATATTTTTACCATGGGTGCGCGGCCCGTTGCCCAACTGAATTCCTTGCGTTTTGGAAATCTCAAGCTCGATCGAACACGTTGGCTTCTCAAAGGTGTTGTGAAAGGTATCGGCGACTACGGCAATGCCTTTGGTATTCCGGTGGTTGGTGGTGAGGTTTTCTTCGACGATTGCTACAATACCAATCCACTGGTGAATGCAATGTCGGTGGGTATTGTAAAAGTAGGAGAAACGGCCTCGGCTACTTCCTACGGCGTTGGTAATCCGGTATATATCGTTGGGTCTTCAACCGGAAAAGATGGTATCCATGGTGCTACATTTGCTTCCGGCGACCTTACTGAAGAGTCGGCAAAGGATCTGCCTGCAGTACAGGTGGGCGACCCTTTTCAGGAAAAACTTCTGCTCGAAGCTACCCTTGAAGTCATCAAAACCCGCGCTATCATTGGTATGCAAGATATGGGTGCCGCCGGAATCACCTGTTCTACTTCTGAAATGTCGGCAAAAGGCGAGCACGGAATGGACATTTGGCTCGATAAAGTGCCAACTCGTCAGGCCGGTATGCAAGGTTGGGAAATACTATTATCAGAGTCTCAGGAACGTATGCTCATGGTTGTTGAAAAAGGCCGTGAAGCAGAAGTGGAGGCGGTATTCGAAAAATGGGATTTGCACTTTGCCCAAATTGGCGTCGTAACAGATACTAAGCGGCTTCGCTATTTCATGAATGGTGAACTCGAAGCGGATGTACCTGCCCATGATTTGGTTCTGGGAGGTGGTGCTCCGGTTTACCACCGCGAGTTTACCGAGCCGGCCTACTTTGCTGAATCGGCCCGTTTCGATGTATCACAAATTGCACAACCAAACGATTTAAAAGCGGTTGCCGATTTTCTTATTTCTCAGCCAAATATTGCCAGTAAACGTTGGGTTTACGAACAGTATGATTCCATGGTTGGGACAGCTACAATGGGAAGTCACGCACCTTCTGATGCCGGCGTTGTTAAAGTAAAAGGAACGAATAAGGCCTTAGTAATGACTGTTGATTGCAATTCGCGGTATGTTCATGCCGATCCGCAAAAAGGAGCAGCCATTGCCGTTGCAGAAGCCGCTCGCAATATTGTTTGTACCGGTGGAAAGCCTTTAGCCATAACCAACTGTCTGAATTTTGGAAATCCCTATAATCCTGAAGTTTATTGGCAATTTGTTGGCGCCATTCGAGGGATGGGCGAAGCCTGCCGTGCTTTTGGAACACCGGTTACTGGTGGAAATGTAAGCTTTTACAATCATACCGTGATTTCCGGTAAACCTGCTATTCCGGTATTCCCAACACCCACAATTGGAATGCTTGGATTGATGGAGCACAAATCGATGCTTACAACTTTGGCATTCCGAAATGCCGGCGACTCCGTTTTTTTAATCGGCCAGCCCTCCGATGACATGCATTCTTCAGAATATCTGTATGCTTGGCACAAAGTGAGTTTAAGCCCTGCACCCGCATTTTCTTTGGATGAGGAAAAGGCATTGCACGACTCCATTTCGGGTTTGATTCAAAACAGTTTGGTACAGTCGGTACACGACGTTTCTGATGGTGGATTGTTCTGTGCGCTTGCGGAAGCCGGTTTTCACAATCAGCTTGGGTTTTCCATCGAAACCGATGAGGCCTATCGAACCGACGGATACCTTTTCGGCGAGGCGCAAGGAAGGGCCATCGTGAGCGTTTCTCCCGAGAAACTCGATGCCTTCGCAGAATTTATGGCCCTACAGTCAAGCCCATTCACCCTGTTGGGTGAGGTAACATCGGGAACCGTACAGGTGAACGGCGAGTCATGGGGCACCATTACCGATTTCCGCTCTTTGTACGAGGCTACACTTCCGCAGGCCATGGATCATGGAAGGGAATGATTTCCGAAGCATAAAGGCCTGGAACGAAGATGACCGGCCGAGAGAGAAAATGCTCGCTAAGGGCTGTTCTGCACTCTCCGACACTGAATTATTGGCCATCCTTATTGGCTCAGGAACCCGCCAATTCAGTGCAATCGATGTTGCACGAAGCTTGTTCGAAAGAGCAGAAAACAACCTTCATGTATTGTCGCGGCTAAGACCACAGGAGCTCATGAAATGCCGTGGAGTAGGGGAGGCGAGGGCAGTTACCATTGCCGCTGCTTTAGAATTGGGGCGAAGAAGGCAGTTGGCTGAGGTGAGCGAAAGGCCATCCATTGAGTCATCCAACGATGCCTACCGCTATTTGCACCCACGCATTGCGCATTTACAACACGAAGAGTTTTGGATGCTTTGTGTGGCCCGAAATAACAAGGTTATCGGTGCATTTCGAATATCTTCCGGAGGTTTAAGCAGTACAATTGTCGATACCCGTATGGTGTTGCGAACTGCGCTGGAGAATAATGCTTCTTCAATTTTGCTCAGTCACAATCATCCTTCAGGGAATCCTAAACCCAGTGAGCCGGATCGTGCCATCACCAAAACAATTGCAAAAGCCTGCAGTTTCATGGATATTACCCTGCTTGATCATATAATTGTGGTTGAAAAAGGGTTTTTCAGTTTTAGAGATGCCGGAGAAATCTGATGGATTCAGCACAAGAAAATGCCCGTAAACAATTGCTTAATGCAATCAAGTCGAAGCGAACGCAACTGCCTGAAGCCGAAAGGTTAGCTTCGTCTATTTTGCAGGGTAACCGCTTGGCTTTGGCTGAAGCCATCACATTCATTGAAAGCGATCGTGATGCTGATCAACGATTGGCTGAAGAGATACTTCATTGGATTCAACCTCAAACAGGTACATCAAGAAGAATTGGAATTAGCGGTGTTCCAGGAGCCGGCAAAAGCACATTTATTGAAGCCTTTGGAACATTTCTCTGCAACCAGGGGAAAAAGCTTGCCGTGCTGGCCGTCGATCCCAGTTCTGAATTGGGAAAAGGCAGTATTCTGGGCGACAAAACCCGAATGCATCAGCTTGCGGCTCATCCTAATGCCTTTATCAGACCAAGTCCGAGCTCCGGAAATCTCGGAGGTGTGGCCCGCCGTACCAGGGAAGTTATACACTTGTGCGAAGCGGCCGGATTTACCGATGTCTGGGTAGAAACAGTGGGTGTAGGGCAGAATGAAACGGCGGTTCACGCCATGACTGATTTGTTCGTTTTGCTGAGTGTCGCTGGCACAGGCGATGAACTTCAGGGCATCAAAAGGGGAATTACTGAAATGGCCGACATAGTGCTGGTTAATAAGGCCGACGGTGCCTTGATGGCAGCATCTCAAGCTGCCGCCTCTGATTTAAGAAGAGCGTTTCATTTTATGCCGCAGAAACCAAGTGCATGGAACGCATCAGTGTTATTGGTTTCGGCTCTTGAAAAAACAGGATTGACCGAGGTCGAAACTGAGTTTCAACGCTATTTTGAATGGATTGATTCCCGTAGTTATCGTGAACACCGGCGTAAAGAACAAGCACGTTTATGGTTCGAGACGCTGCTCAAAGAGGAAATATGGAGTGTCTTCCTGCGAAAACCGGAGTCTATTGCACAATTTGAAGTCTTAAAAAGTGCAGTAGAGTGTGGCGAGATGACCGTTCAACAAGCCGTTCGTTCGATGCTCGAAAGCACGTTTAACCGATAATTATTCCGGCCAAAGTTGCTGATAGATAAGAGGCTAGCGTTCCGGCGAATAATGCCTTCATGCCGAGTCGAGCTAAATCAGAACGCCTTCCCGGAGCCAACTCACCAATACCCCCAATTTGCATCCCAACACTGGAAAAATTTGCAAAACCGCAAATGGCAATCGAACAAATGAGCATACCCTTTTCGGTGAGAATAGGAACTGTTTTACTCGTTAGATTTTGAAAAGCCACAAACTCATTGATGGTTAATTTCTGCCCCAAGAGTGTTGCCACGCTGTTCACGTCTTCACTGGGAACCCCCATTGCCCATGCCATAGGGTAAAACAGCTTTCCGAAGATCCAGTCTAACGAGAGATTGAAAGTAGGGTCGAAAATATGCCCGACCTTGATCAACATCCAGTCAACCATAGTGATTAAGGCAATAAAGCCTATCAGCATAGCAATTACGTTCATCGCTATTTTAAAGCCATCGCCTGCACCATGCGAAATGGCATCAATCACGTTAACATAATGACTTTTAACGTCTAGTTTTACTTTGCCGAGCGTTTGACTTTCTTCTGTTTCAGGGAAAAGGATTTTTGCAATCACCAAGGCTCCCGGTGCAGCCATCAAGGAAGCGGCAATGAGCTTAGGGGCTAAATCTAATCCAGCATTAGCTCCCATGTTCACATAAACAACCAAAATGCCTCCTGCAATGCAGGCCAAACTTCCACTCATGCTGGCAAGCAACTCACTTTTGGTCATGGTTTGCAAATACGGTCGAATCATAACCTGCGCCTCTACTTGCCCAACAAACGCGCTGGCCACATTGCTCAAGGCCTCGGCACCGCTCACACGCATGATGGCATTCATGCCTCTTGCAATGATTGAAACGACACGCTGCATGATGTTGAGATGGTAAAGTACCGCTACTAAAACCGTCACAAGAATGATCGTCGCAGTAACATTAAAGGCAAATACAAAGCCCCCAACAAAGAAATTATCGTAAGTCCCATTGGGTTGTTGAACATTTAATCCACCATAAACGAAGGCTGCACCCTTGCGCGCAAAAGCTTCGATTTTCTCCATACCATGACCAATCTTTTGAAAAAAGCGGGTGACCATAGGAATGCGCAAAACCAAAACTGCGATAACCACTTGGAGGGCAATACCGCTCAGAACAAGTCTGTAGTTAATGGCTTTTCGATTATTTGAAAATAGCCATGCAAGGCCAAGGATGAAAATAACGCCTATGATACCGGTAAATCTTTCCATTCGCACAAGTAAAGCAATTCTGCTCTAATTACAAACTTGTTTCTTGGTGCTATTCAATTATCTGTATTTCAGGATTTTCCTTTAGATAAATCAAGAGGCCTTTTACGTGAACTGCAGTTTCTATCTCTGCAATTTTTCTTAAATACCTTTGCATTTGTTGCAGGTGCTTGGGTGATGGCAGTCCGGTTTTATAATCCAACACCCACAAAGTATCGTCGCAAAATGAAACCCGATCAGGTCGGTGCAATTCACCTTCTTCGTCCATTAACAATCGCTCGGTGTAAACCTTAGATGCATTGTAAATCGAATCCAACTCAGGCATATTGAGCACTTTATTAATTAAATGATGAATGCGTTCAGCTTCATCTAAGCGGGCATGGCCTTCTTCGATAAGCCTAGCAATAGCAGCCGGTGCGTCTTCTTTGTGATGTATCCAGCTGAGCGCGAGATGACTAAGTTTGCCAAAGGCAACGGCTTCTGATTCGCCTTGCTGATTCCATATTTTTTCTGAAGCCCTGGCAATTTGAATCTTCCCAAGCCAACCACCGCCCTTGTAAGCGCTGCCTTTTTCTTCTTTTATTCGGGTTTTCTTTTTTGCATGTTCTGAGGCTTTGAAATCGCGGTCTCCCCAAGCGTAAACACCTTCACTTACCAAGTTTTCGCCTCCTTGACTGGCTATAAAACTGCTTAAAAAAGAAGCCCATCCGCTTGATTCAGAATCTGGTATGTATTCTTTGCTTAAGATAAACAATGCATCTTGAGGTCTTGTATTGGCGACGTACAATAAATTTATCATATCTAAATTGCGTCGATTTTCTTCCAGCTCGTATAAGTCTGAAAAATCTGTGCGCGTAAGCTGACTGCTCACCTTGAGCTTTATAGCAGGTAAATCGAACGGAATCCTTGAATCTCCAGTAACCCAAGTATAGTCAGATTTGCGATTTTCGTTTCCGCCGCAGGGCAAAATAACTACCGGGAATTCAAGTCCTTTTGATTTATGCACAGTCATAATTTTAACAGCATTCGCGTTTTGCGGAAGACTTATGCTTAACTTATATCCAGATTCTTCCCAATACTCGAGAAACCCAGGAATATCGGGACTTATCTGCTGTGTTGAAAACCAAACCGATTCTATAAAGAATTGCAGAAAAGGATTCAACTGAATTTCCAATTCAAAGGTTCTACAAATTTGATGACAGGTTTCGGGTAGCGCTTGGGTTCTCCACAATGAAAGTGGAATAGGATACCCGTGTTCACTGAATATAGATAAGATTTTTTCTTCACTGAATTTAATTTCTTCCAGCAAAGTTTCTAAACTATTAAATGGGAGTTTTTGATTTTGAATTAAATAATACAGAATTTGAATAAGCTGAACATCTGTATTTTGATTGGCTAAAACCCTAAACCAAGCGAGTAGAAACTGCACTTCCTGCGAGGAACTTACCAATAAAGATTCTGTAGAAACTACGGGTATATTAGCCTTTAGTAATTCAACGGCTAATTCGTTGCCTTGTTTATTCGATCGGGTTAGAATGGCAATATCAGAGTAGTTATATTTTTTTTCCTCTACACACTCTTTTACGATGGATAAGGCACGTTCTTCAAAACCTTGCTGTTCACCTTGGAATCTGGCGATATTGAGAAACTCAATTTGAACTAGTCCCCCTTTTTTATCTGGATGGCTCTTTTGATTAAGGTCAGAGTAAACCGCTTGATATTCTCCGCTAAGCCATTGGGTTGATGTAAACTGAAAAAATGCATTGTTCCATTTTACGATTTCAGGAAGTGATCTGAAATTACTTTCGAGTGGCACCTTCTGCTCTGCTTGCTTGAGTAAAAGGTAACGTTCTAGCTGGAATTCGGTAAGTGCTTCAGGATAGGGGTGGGGAAGTCGAATAAATTGTTCGACATCGCCACCTCGAAAACGATAAATGGCCTGTTTCCCGTCTCCAACAATTAAAGAGTTGGCATTGGAGGCCAAACCATTGTGAACTAAAGGCAACAAATTCTGCCATTGTAACACAGATGTGTCCTGAAACTCATCAATCAAATAGTGATGATAACGCTCGCCTAACCGCTCGAAAATGAAAGGAGCTGGCTCATGAAATACAATCTCGGCAACTCTTCTGTTGAATTCAGAAATGTGCATAACATGTTGCTCATTTCGTATTGAATCAATAATTCCCGAAATTTCATTCAGTAATGCCATGCTGTAAATTTCATTAAGCATTATGGAATACAAACGTCCTTTAGCGGCCTCATTTTTATCAAATTCAATAATTTTCTCAATTATATTTTTTAATTCTCCACTTATATTTTCGATAGCACTAATCGTATTTTTACTTGCTCCCTTTCCTGTCCACTTGTCCATCTTCAATGCGGCCTCAGTGTAGGTGTTGCCCAAGGGTTTTGAGGCAATAGAATAATTTGAAGCTTTTAGAAAAAGACCTGGAACTCCCCGATTTCCGTAGTAAAAATCTTCATTAACCAAGCCTTCTTTATTTATTAACTCCAAACCTTCAATCCCAAGCTTTTGTATGGCTTGTTCGCATCGGTGTATCTCTTGAATGAGTTGTTGTCGAATTTCGAGGAAATCGGCAGGTTTCTTATTTCTTAATAAACCAATTGCCATTGCCTTCTGGTCATCAAGTAGATCAGAGGCGGTCGAAATCATCTCAGAACGTATGTGAAAACTTTTTTCTTCCTCCGCTCTGGATTCGGTAAATCCCTTAAGAATTT
This sequence comes from Bacteroidota bacterium, assembly GCA_027483445.1. Lineage (GTDB taxonomy): Bacteria > Bacteroidota > Bacteroidia > M30B66 > M30B66 > CAMCXT01. Next base: position 119,723 of record JAIXUS010000005.1, read on the forward strand.
TTGTAACCTCCTCATTAAATCCAGCCTGCGCTATGAGTTGATCTACAGCCTGCTCGATTAGATTTTCTTTATTTAATTCTATCGAGAAACTTACCGGTAAATGCAAATCGAAAGCAAAGGTTCTCACCACTCGGTGCATAAAGCTATCGATTGTGCTAATCGAAAAGTCTGAGTATTGGTGGAGAATCGCCCTGAGAATTTCTCCAGACCTTTGAATGAGCTCCTCAGGTTTTCTTCCCGTTTCTTTAACCAATGTTTCAAGTAGCCTAACATAATCCGGATTCTCCTCAGAAATACCTTCCAAAGCCGCGATAATGCGTTCTTTCATCTCTGCAGCCGCCTTATTGGTAAAGGTGATTGCCAGTATTCTTCTAAATGACTCTGAACCTTGATGTTCAAAGGCCATTTTTAAATATTCTTTAACCAGCGTATAGGTTTTACCCGACCCGGCCGAAGCATTGTAAATAGAAAATTTCATGCGTATGTATGGCTATCTTGAAATAGCAATTAAATAAAAAATTCGATAAATATCAAACCAAAATAAGTTGGGTTCCGGTTTAAGAATTTTTCTTTTGGCCAGTTTTAGTATTGGCTTACTAAGCATTTTGAATAACCAAATGCAACGAAAACTGCGAATTCTAATCAAAGTGCTGTACAATTTACTTTTAATTGGATTTTCGATATTATCTTCTTTCGCTAGTAATTCAAGTTTTAGAAGGTTGTGCAGCGATTCTTCAATTTTTCCAATGAACTCTAGCTGTTTATCTAACCCTTCATGTACTACCGGATTGTAAACATGCTTAATCTGAAAACCTTGTTTTTGAAGCGCATAGGCAAATAGTGTGTCCTCATAACCATAGCCTTTTAATTTTTCATTAAAGGGTGAGGTCAGCAATAATTCTTTAGGTATAAAAAAATTGTTAGATAAAAAATGGTTCACCGGGTCTTTCATTCTGGTTTCTGGTTCAATAAATTCTCTGAAAGCGCCCCATTTCCAATGTAAAATATATGATTTATCGGATGGTTTCTCCCGACTATAAATTCTTCCCCCACTCACTAAGCCACTCTCTATTTTGGTTTCCCAAAATACTTGCGCTAATTGTTGGTTTTCTCCAACACCTGAATCACAGTCCAAAAACCAAAGCCACTCATATTGGGCCTCTTTTGCTAAACGATTCCTTATACTCGCTCTGCCAATGTTGTGAGGCAACTCCGAATATTTTACCGAGTTTAAATGATTTAACGTTCGATTTTCATGTCGTTCATTCTCGGGTGAACCGTCGTCGAGCAGCCTGATTTCATAAGGAATACCCAATGTTTTTAACTGTTTATCTAAGTCGTACACCAGTCTTGTAACCGGGTATCGATAAACAGGAATCAACACTGAAATCATGGTCCTTTAAAGCAGATTTGAATCTATAACAACCCCTCCATCACATTTCAGTGTGCGGGCACGGTGCAATTCAAAAAGTGTTAAATCATGCGTTGCCACCAATACAGCCAATCCGGCTGACGCTAAGTCCAACAACAATTGTAAAATCTCTGCCGTCGTTTCAGGATCAAGATTTCCGGAGGGTTCATCAGCAATAATTACTTCCGGATCATTGATTAAAGCTCTTGCAATACCTAATCGCTGCTGCTCGCCTCCTGATAGCTGATGAGGCATCTTGTGTGCTTTTGTGAAAAGCCCCACTTTTTTCAAAACTTCTTCAATTCTCGATTCCATTTCATGCCCCTTTTTCCACCCCGTCGATTTTAATATAAATCGAAGGTTCTCAGAAACATCACGGTCCATCAAAAGCTGAAAATCCTGAAAGATAATTCCCAACTTTCTTCTTAAAAATGGAATTTCCCGGTTTTTTAACTGATTTAGAGAAAACCCTGCAATCTCAGCCTCTCCGGCTTTCAATGGTAAATCGGCATATAAAGTTCTCAACAAAGAGCTTTTACCACTTCCGGTTTTGCCAATCAGATAAACAAACTCGCCTTTTTTTACCTCTATGTTTACATGCTCTAAAACCAGATTGTCATGTTGAAAGATTGAGGCATCTCGAATTGAAATCAATACTTCCGACTCCATATCAATCAATCTTAATCATTTTGCCAAACGGAATTTCCTGAATCAACTTCAAAATTTCCTCTTTTCTCCCTTCAAGGCCTATTTTTTCAAGGGTTTTTTCAGGCCTGTCAACTCGAAAATATGCCTTCAAGGTGAATTGGTCGTCGCGTATTTGAATGTAGTCAGGTATCTTGGCCTTACCTTTTATTTTTAAAATGTACATGGTTGGCAAATATTGCTGCCAATATACACTTTTAATCAACCTTAAGATTCGATTTGAAATCCATTTTCTAACAAGAGAACCTTAACTTCCTCGTATTGTGATAATGGAATGTTCACTTGCACTTTAAGTCCATCATTATATGGACTAACCTTGTTGTCGAGCCTCAATTTTTTAAGCATTGCATTTAAACTGCCCGAGTTTGAAAAGGAGGTTATTACATTCAGCTCTCGAGTGATTTGCCTTTCCTCAATTACCGATTCCTCAAGGGCTAATCTCGCGCTTTCTTTGTAGGCGTATATCAAACCGGGTACACCCAATAAGGTACCTCCAAAATACCTGACTACAGCAACGATTACATTGCTTAACTCTTTTGACCGGATTTGATTCAAAATAGGTTTACCCGCTGATCCTACAGGTTCGCCATCATCGCTAGCTCGCCACTCCTCGTTTAAGGGTTTTATTCTGTAAGCATAACAAACATGCCTGGCGCTTGGGTGAAGCTTCTTGATTTTCTCTAAAAAAATCAACACATCGGTTTGGTTGGATACCGGACCAGCATAGGCAATAAACCTACTTCCTTTCTCTCTGTAGGTAGCCTCCGATTTTTCCTTTATCGTCTTATAAAATCCGGTATGCAAAACTTCAAAATGAGTCGGAAAAAGCAATCATTGCAATTGAGGCGACGCACAAAACAATGCCTAAGATATTGATTTTACTAACCTTCTCCCCAAACAAACCAATTCCAGCTACTGCACTAGCTGCAACGATGGCCATGTTGTTCACTGGAATAACCACAGAACCTTCCATCCCTTGTGATAATGATTTGAGAAGGAAAAATACGGAGAAATAATTTGGGATGCCTAATGCAATGCCTCCCAAAATATCCTTCAATGTCATTATTCTTCTGTGACGTAGATATTGTTGCGCAAGAAAACCAATTCCCAGAATAAATGAGGTGAGGAATATCCAACCCGTGAAGGGCTTATTACCGTTATCACCCAATGTATACACCTGATTGTATTTGAAGAAGGCATCAATAAAACCACTTCCTGCAAATACAATTAGCGGGTAAAAGGCAAATCGTGCATCAACATCAGTTCTTTCGGCCTGAATAGAAGTGAAAACAACAGCTACAAGAGCCAAACCTATTCCTGTAAATTTAATCCAATTGGCCGATTCTCCCAGGTAAAATACTGAAAAGAGAACAGGGATGATGAGCGACATTTTATTAGCTACCGTGGTAACAGATACTCCAATCTTTTGAGCACTTAATCCAATTATATTAAATAGGGTAATAAATAAGACTCCCATGAGAATTGCATTCAAAAACCATGGTTGGTTTGGAGCCTCTTGGAAAGTAATACCGCTATCATCAAACAAAAAACTCAGCGAAGCGGCAACAAAATAGTTAACCACAATGGCTTGCGCAGTATTGATTTTAAATCGGTCATACAGCTTGAAAACAATCATGATTGCGGTAGAACCCAAAATACTGAGAAGGAGGTATAGCATTGAAAGTCACTGATTAATCCAGCGGAAAATCCGATAGATAAGATTCGCAATAATACTTAAAATTATCATGGTTGTTATAGGAAAATAAAAACGAAAATTCTCGCGTTCAATTCGAATGTCTCCGGGTAATCTTCCCAAATATTTCGTCCAATCAAAACCAAGCCAAATCAAAATACCCAATAAAATGAGTAGTAACCCAGCAATGATGAGTAATTTATGCATTGTACTTTTCGATTTTTAGATTCACTGCAAACAAACACAGCGCACCGGCGAAGTAGGCTAAAATATCGTATAAATCTCTTGTATATCGGCTCGAATACTTGGGTAAAACAAATTCAAATACTACACTTAAATAAATTGAAATAAATAACAGATGCTTCCAGTTTAATCTAAATTTGAGGCCAAGCAATGGTTGCATAATTATTTCTGTTAATCCGCCAATTACAGGTACACTTAAAAAATCACCAAGGTAAGAGTCTATCCAAACCCATTGTGTCGGTCTAAGTATGTACCTGTGGATAAGATAAATAGATAGCATACCGGCCAAAATGCTTAGTTTATAAATGTTTAACCCGGACCTGCCGCCACGAACCATACAATAAAACTTACAATGGCTAAAAAAACCATTTGCACAAAATTAAAGGTCTGTTTAAAGAAAACTACAATCGCATTATCTGATTCATTTATTTTAATTTTAATGTCTCCTGCTGTTTCTCTTCGTGCCAAGCTCTGTTCCTCGGCTGCACTTATCGAAAAGAATTCATTGCCGCAATAACTACAATGACTTTGGTTTTCTGTTGTGGTGTTCCATTGGCCACAGTGCGAACATTTAAGCATTCTGCTCATGGAACAAAGGTATTTAAAATGTTTTCATTCGAATTATTTTCCTGTAAATTGTGCCTGTGAAGAAATACATACTTGCCATCGACCAGGGAACTACCAGTTCAAGAGCATTTCTGTTTAATCGTAAACTCGAAGTTGTGGCAATGGCTCAACAAGAGTTCCCTCAGTATTTTCCTGAGCCCGGATTCGTCTTGCACGACCCACTGGAAATTTTCAATAGTGTGCTTCAGGTCATCCAAACCTGTATTCAACAATCCTCTATACAAATTCAGGAAATTCAAGGAATAGGAATTACTAACCAACGAGAAACTACCGTAGTTTGGAGGCGAAATGGCAAACCGATTTATCCTGCAATTGTATGGCAAAGCCGGCAATCTGCTGAAATCATTGAGCGTTGGAAAAGAGATAAAGGTCAGGAGTATTTTCTTGAAAAGACCGGATTAGTTCCGGATGCCTATTTTTCATCTGGCAAATTAAAGTGGATTTTTGAAAATGTGCCTGAAGCTTCAACGCTTGCTGAACAAGGCGAACTCCTTTTCGGAACTATAGATACCTGGCTGATTTGGAAATTGAGCGGTGGTAAGTCGCATATTACCGACCACGGTAATGCTTCACGAACCATGCTCTTTGATATTCATCAGATGAAGTGGGACGAATCCTTGTGCAATTTGGCAGGAGCCCTTCCCGAAATGCTTCCCAACCTGGTTGAAAGCATAGGTGAGTTGGCTCTAACAGATGCTGATGTCTGTGGCTTTTCTCTGCCCATACTTGCGGTTGCCGGAGATCAGCAAGCTGCTTTATTTGGGCAAACCTGCTTCAACCCGGGCGAGGCTAAAGTAACCTATGGCACCGGTTGCTTTCTTCTTGCCAACACCGGCACTCAAGCCTTACTACCTGAAAATGGCCTGTTATCAACGGTGGCTTGGACTATCAGCGGGAGAACGCATTATGCACTTGAGGGAAGCGTTTTTGTTTCCGGCTCACTTATTCAGTGGTTTCGCGACGCGCTTAATTTTATTGATCATTCTTCCGATTCCGAAGTTTTGGCTGCGGGGTGTGATGACAATGGTGGTGTTGTTATCGTTCCGGCATTTACAGGGCTCGGAGCACCATATTGGGATTCGGAAGCGCGAGGATCGATTTTTGGTCTCACCAGAGGAACCTCCAAAGCGCATATTATGCGTGCTGCCCTAGAGTCGATGGCCTTACAAACTGCAGATATACTTCAGTTAATGGAGCAACAAATTGGGCACCTCAGTGGAACATTAAAGGTGGATGGCGGCGCTACTCATAACGAAGTTTTAATGCAGTTTCAGGCCGATATTCTGCAGCGAAAAATTGACCGCCCTGCTCAAAAAGAATCAACAGTTGCAGGAGTCGCTTCGATGGCGGCATTTGCTGCAAATTGGTTTAAAAGCCTCGAGGATTTGAGCGAATTGTATGTGGTCGAAAAAACGTTTTCCACGCTCAAATCTGCCGATTGGGCTGTAGATGCATACCAAAGATGGCAGAAAGCCGTTGTTGCTTGCAGAATGTTCCGTTGATTTGGGAATAATTGTTGCAAGGCTTCGGACATCTCAATAATTGTTTAATTTTGAATCAAATACTGCGTATGAAAAAGCAACACTTTTTACCGGTCTTATTCCTCTCCGGTGCAGCACTACTCAGTTCATGTGAAGAAAATGTTGAGCGTTACTGCTTTACAGTTTCTGATCGTGAGCCCACAGCAGGTACTCGCGTCACATTTAACGGCTCCTGCTCTGAGGGCGTTCGATTGTATCACTGGAATTTTGGAGACGGTAACGACACCGTTACTACTACTCCAAGCGTAGATTATGCTTTCAAAGATGCGGGCACTTATGAAGTGAGTCTGCATGGAACAACCCCTGAAATTGTCGACCACTGTCCGCCTACAGCAGGCTTAAACGGTGCACGTCAGACAGTTACAGTGAAATGATTCATCAAAAGTTTCGTAAATCGTGGCCAGGATTCTTATGGATTCTGGCCGCTTTGCTTTTATTGGCCTACAGCCTTCTAACCATTTATCAGTGGCCCTCTGAAAAAGGCTTCTACTTCAATCTCCAAGCTATCGAAAATGGCCGCTGGGCTTGGATTCTCGCATTGTTACTCATGTGCATTCCCGCTTGGCGAGTGTTTAAGCGTGGATTTATATTCTTTCTTTTGGCTCTGCTCGCCTCTGTTTTGTTAAGCAGACCATTGATACAAAGTTCACGTCTTACAGAATCTATCGGGCTGCAGTTTACTAATTATAAGGGAAACTTTTCTTTTTCAAAATGGCTTTTTGCACAAAGTGAATTAAGTGTACCAAAGTTTATTCAAACACCCAACGATACATTAAGCGCTTTCTATTATTCAACACCGAATATTAAGGCCAAGGCAGTAATCATATTGCTCCATGGCGGCGGTTTTTATCAGGGGGCTCCTGAATGGATGAACGCATTATCGTCAGAGTTGACGCATAAAGGCTATGATGTGATAGCACCAACCTACCCGCTTGAGCCTAAGGCATTTTACCCAAATTCTTCCTTCATTTTGTTAAGTCATCTTAATCGCTGGCTTGATTTTATTTATGGCCCAATTCAGAATCGACCTTCTCTGTTTTTCGCTGGCTCTTCGGCTGGGGGAACTCTAGCCCTAAATACCGCCGCACTTTCGACCTTGAAGGTGAATGGAGTAGTTGCATTGTATCCCATTTCTGATTTTACCCAACCAATACACTCTATATCAGATATTAGACGCATCGTTCAAGCCTACATACAGAATAATCAACTTAAACAAGCTTCTCCGTTATTTTCAAATAAAAAGTTACCATTACTATTATTGCACGGAGAAAAAGATCCTATTGTGCCTGTTAATCAGTCGCGAATTATGTATTTAAATTCAAAGTATTTTCCCAGACATTATTTCGAATTACCTTGGGCTACTCACAGCTTCGAATACCCTATTTACGGACCATCAGGCCAATTTACCGTTCAGGCAATTGATGCATTTGTACAGAAATATCAATAACTAGATAAGAATGAATACTAAAGTCTGATTATCAAGTTTTCATTACTTAGGGCTTACTGAAAAAATCAGAAGTGCAGCAGATGATGTATTTCTGGCTAACGAAAAATTGAACCTCATGAATTTAAGCGTGCATGGATTTTCAAAAGCCCGACGATAAACTCTTGCATTAGGTCTAATTCAAACAAAGGCTAAAGCATTATCAATAGAAATATTGAGTGTTTTTCAGTAAGCCCAACTTAAAACTTTAAATAGTAAGCCTTACAAAGCGACCTGTAGGCCTCCGTGTAAATACCTCGTTGCTCTGTTTCAATGATAAGTTCATCTGAAAGTAATTCAGTTTTTTTCTTCCTAAACTGAAACAATGTCCGAACACTGGGCTTGTGTTCATTGGGTTTTACGCGTGTTATTTTATCCGGAAACCAACCTATGCGCTGAGCTTGAGGAAGAATTTCTGCTTCTTTGTGTGCTGGAATAATCCATGAGAAAACACCATCTTCATGGCACAAATGAAACGCTTTTTCAAGCCAGAAGTGCAGTGGTATTTCCGCGCTCCTTGCCAAAGCGCGTTCTTTTCGTGGCGAAAGAATATTTTCAACATGATACGGAGGGTTGCTTACAACCACGTCGAAAAGTTCAGTCGGTTCATAGCGAAACACATCTTGCTTAACTACTTGTAAGCGTTCGGCCCAAGGTGAATTTTTAAAATTTTCATCACATTGCTTTGCCGATGCTTCGTCAATTTCAATGGCTGTAACGAAAGCCGTACTTTCTTGGGCTATCATCAAAGAAATAAGCCCGGTACCTGCTCCTAAATCGGCTACTCTTTTTGCAGTTCCAATTGCAGTCCATGCCCCCAGCAAAACGCCATCAGTGCCAACTTTCATGGCACATTGATCTTGATTTACTCTAAATTGCTTAAACTGAAACCAATTGTTAGGCAAGCGTGCTATTATTTTTCTGCATAAGCCCCCATAGAAGAGAACTTGTTGATTCTCTCTTCTATCCGTTTTTCGGGTTTCATTTTATTCAGTTTTGTGAGATGCTTCTGAATTTCAGCCTTAACGGTTTTCAATATTTCATTGTAATTGGTATGCGCCCCACCAACAGGTTCAGGAATAACGCCATCGATGAGCTTATTTTTCATCATATCGTCGGCCGTCAATTTCAAAACAGTTGATGCTTTCTCTTTAAACTCCCAACTCCTCCACAAAATAGATGAACAGCTTTCTGGTGAAATAACCGAGTACCAAGTGTTTTCGAGCATTAAAACCTTATCGCCAATGCCAATTCCTAAGGCTCCGCCTGATGCACCTTCCCCAATGATGATGCAAATAATTGGAACCCTCAACTTCGCCATTTCATATAAGTTTCTAGCTATTGCCTCTCCTTGTCCGCGCTCTTCAGCTTCCAAACCAGGAAATGCTCCCGGAGTATCGATGAACGTAATCACAGGAATGTTAAACTTCTCTGCCAACTTCATCAATCTCAGTGCTTTTCGATAACCTTCCGGATTGGCCATCCCAAAATTACGGTACTGACGCATTTTAGTGTTAATGCCTTTTTGTTGACCAATGAGCATCACCGATTGCCCGTCGATACAACCCAAACCGCCCACCATAGCTTTGTCATCCTTCACCGTTCTGTCGCCATGAAGCTCCTGAAAGTTGCCGTCTGTCAAGTACTGAATGTAAGAAAGTGCATATGGCCTATCGGGATGGCGACTCACTTGCACCCTTTGCCATGGGCTTAAATTCTTGTAGATGTCTTTGCGTGTGGATTGGATTTTCTTTTCCAGCTCCGCGATGGCTTTACTCATATCAACGCCGCTTTTTTCGGCTAATTCACGGGCTTCGTTGAGCTGAATAAACAGTTCTTCGATTGGTTTTTCAAATTCCAAGAAGGTCATAAATCGAATTTATGTTAGGGGCTGCAAGTTAAGCATTCGGTCGGACTGCGTATTTTTCGGAGCACAATCCAAGTGAGATTATAACGTAAAGCACACAAAAACAGGAATTAAAGTATGATTTCCTTTCCTCCTTCAAAGATTAACCTTGGATTGAACATCCTTGAAAAGCGAGCCGATGGCTTTCACAACCTTGAAAGTGTGTTTTATCCAATCCCTCTCTGCGATGCGCTGGAAGTAATTTTGGATCCGACTTCGCCACAAGGTTCATTAGTCTTTAGAACCAGCGGATTACCTATTCCCGGTGACGAATCGGGCAACTTAATTATTAAGGCGCATCGCTTGTTCAATGAAAAGATCCCACTTCCTGCCCTGAAAGTACATTTACATAAAGTCGTCCCCATGGGTGGAGGACTAGGCGGTGGTTCATCAAACGGAACCTGGATGCTTAGAATGTTAAACAATCTCATGGGTGAGCCTTTTTCGCTGGTTTCGCTTCGCGGGATGGCCGAGTCGCTTGGAAGCGATTGCCCATACTTTTTATATGATGAACCATGCCTTGTAAAGGGTAGGGGAGAGCTTTTGGAGCCTTTTTCAATTAATTTAGGGGGATGGCATTTCGTGCTGCTAAATCCGGGTGTGCACGTTTCAACAAAGGAAGCCTTCTCAATGATTAAGCCTCAATTGCCATCGCATTCAGTTGAAGCGGTTCTTCAGGATAATCCCGATCACTGGTCGGGCCGACTGATTAACGATTTTGAAAATGGCGTTGCTCATAGGTTTCCTCAAATTGCCAATTGTATAAATCTTTTGAGAAATGCTGGGGCTAGCTATGTGTCAATGACGGGCACCGGTGCGAGTGTTTATGGCTTGTTTAGAAATAAACCCAACATTCAGGCGCAGACGGGCCTGTTTTGCTATCAATGTGTTCTTTAAAGTGAATGGCTAATAAATACGACTAATGGTTCCGGAACCGCGACTTTCTTTAAAGATGTTCTGCGCAGATCCGCTGTAAAATATACTCCCTGCCGCGAATGTTTCGAGATACAGACTTTCACTGGCATTCACATAAGCATCTACCGCACTTAGACTTTTTACAAGAACATTTCGCGCATCTAAATCGAGCGCATTTACCAGCCCTAACGAAGCAGTGTAAATTTCAAGTCCTTCTGTACTTCCTCTAAGCACTAAATCTCCAGCTCCGGTATGTTGTATTCCAAAGAAATGTTTGTTGTCAAGCGTAAGGTCAACATTCCCTGAAGCATCTCTGAATTCTACAATAATCGAGTCGGATTTCAAGGCCCCTTTGGTGGTGACGTTATTGGAGCCATACAATACAAGCCTCTTAAAATTGGTATGATGTAGATAAATATTTATAGGTTTCGAGTAGCTTCGCATCCAATTACAGGTATTTTTATTTTCAATAGTAAGTATTCGGTTATTTACCTCTGTCTGAATGCCTTCAATAAGATTTTTTCCAGCTTCGATTTCAATAAAATTACTAGAGTCTTGAATAAGTATGAGATTTAATCTTCGATAAAGTCTTATACTATCGAATTCTGTTAAGAGTCTCTTTTCTCTTTGAATAATCCCGGTAGATGTGATGCAATCATTCATCTGTTCTTTTTCGCAGGAACATAGAATCAACACACTAGCTATTAAAAAAATGAGTATTCGCATTTTTATCGAATGAGATATCCAAAACCCATTTCAGCATAATCAGCTACAGCCATATGCGATTTAAGGGTCATATTCAGCACCAGTCTTTTTCCTGCTCTGTATCGCCAGCCGATTCTGGAATACATAAACAAGTCTTTTTTAAAGGGATCATACACGTAAAAGCCCAGTTGTAAAGGAATACTCAATTTTCCAAATTGAATTTCATAGGCTCCTGTAAGTGCCACACGAATTGGCGATTCTAAATCAGGGTCCCTTCTTTTCAGCGACCTGTCGTACATAAAATCAATCCCGCCTCCATACAAACCTCCAATTGAAAATCGCCGCATCACATTAAGTGAAAAGGTTTGTGCAAAATATTTAGAACCGTTAACCGGATTCGTTTCCTTAAGCCATGTTCCTGTCCAAACAAGATATTGCCAATCTTTTACCAGCACAGGAAAGCGGTTATGGTCTACCGTTACAGGTCTTCCAAGATTAACTGTTAATCCGGCATTAGCGCTGGCAATATTGATTCCTGCATTTGGTATTTTAAATGCCGAATTGGAGAAATGTGTAAACGACATACCCGTCATCAACCAAATGTTTTTAGAAACCTTCCAATTGGCCGACAAAAGAAAATCAACCGCAGCATTTAGCCGTGAAGAAATAACATTATTTTTTCTGTTTTTTTGTAAATCAAATGTTTTCGTGAGAAATCCTAAACCTGTTCCAACCCGTAAATTGGCATCTAAAAACCGATTTTTAAGCACCGGAAAACCAACATAGGGAATCAATGAAATTGCATGCCCAGTTTTGGGATTGTTCAAATTCACCCATTGAAGTGCAAAACCGGTATTGGGATATCTATGGTGTTTTTCCCATTCTTTCTTTCCGGAATAATTTCTTCGCCATGATAGTTCAAACTGAGGAATATGTCCGGTTACCAACTGATCCATATCCTTTTTGTGAGCAATAATGAATCCATAGCCGCCTCTCAAACCAACAGCTCCCGGGTATACCCATAATTGAGCGTTTAACGGATTCAAAGTGAGTCCGGTAAGGCTGAATATTAATACACTTAATTTGAAAAGGAATGGCTTCATTGAATAATTGGACGAAAATAATCATTCAGCCTGAAGTTCCATCCACCTATATTTAATTCTTAGTTTTGCGGCATGACAACCATGGAAGCCAAAAAAGAAGCCTTTGAGCGTTTGATCACAATCATGGACGAATTAAGAACACAATGTCCTTGGGATAAAAAGCAAACCTTAGAGTCATTGCGACATTTGAGCATTGAAGAGCTTTACGAATTGTCTGATGCCATTTTGAAAGGTAATTTGGCCGAGGTTGAGAAGGAACTGGGTGATGTCTTGTTGCACATCGTGTTCTATGCGCGTATAGGTTCCGAAACCGGTCATTTCGATATAAGTACCGTTATTCATAGGCTTTGTGAAAAGTTAATTGCCCGACATCCACATATTTATGGTGATGTTACTGTTAAAGATGAACAAGAGGTGAAGGAGAATTGGGAAAAATTGAAGTTAAAGGAAGGCAACAGTTCTGTTTTATCGGGTGTTCCTGTGTCATTACCGGCAATGATAAAGGCCGTTCGAATTCAGGAAAAAGCACGTGGAGTAGGTTTTGACTGGGAAAAGGAAGAGCAGGTTTGGGAAAAAGTGAACGAAGAACTTGAAGAGTTTAGAGCAGAAGCCGCTCAGAACAATCGAGAGCAGGAAGAAGCTGAATTCGGCGATTTACTTTTCTCTTTGATTAATTATGCCCGCTTTCGAGGCCTCAACCCGGAAGACGCACTTGAGAAAACAAACCTTAAATTCATCAAACGCTTTCAACATTTAGAAAATAAGGCCCGTGAAAGTGGACGCGAACTTTCCTCAATGAGTCTGAGCGAAATGGATATCTTTTGGAATGAAGCTAAAAAACTCCCCTAAAACCTTTTAAGTTTATTTTTGTTAAGTACCAGTAAACATTATTGAACCATGGCTGTACTTTTGTCTTCAGATGCTGACTTTCAGCAATTTATTGAATCCGGGAAACCAACAATTGTAAAGTATTTTGCTGATTGGTGTGGCAATTGTAAATTAATTGCTCCCAAATACCGCCGCCTTTCAGAAGACTCACGATTTGGCGAAATTCAATTTCTTGATGTCAACGCGGAAGAAAATGAACAAGCGCGTCATGCCGCTGGAGTCGACAATCTGCCATTTTTTGCTTTATTCAAGGATGGTAAATTTATTAAGGGAAAAGCGGCCTCACGCGAAGAAGCTGTTTTAGCAATGCTTGAAGAGTTAAAGTCATGAAAGTTCCGGTAATTCGAAAAATTGTTGAACAATACTCTATTCAAGAGTTAAGAGCTGCTGAAGAAGCATTGCTCGATGAACGCAAGCCTGAAATTGAGATAGAAGGTGAAGATGAAGGAGAACAATTGACGCACGTGATTGCAGCAATTACCATATTAACAGACGTTGAAAAAAATGGACACGATTCGCGAACAGCGATGAAGCTTTATTTTGAGCGTGTTCGAAAATCAATCTCTTAAGGAATTATCAATTCATTCTGGAAAGTCCTTAAGGCCAAAATCGAAGATAGATTGAAGTAACTTTGGGTTAAAGGGCAAATAAGGTGATTTACGACATCCATTTTATTTATGCGTAAGGCCATCACCCCATACCTATACAATGAAGATATTGGTATAGCTGCAGGTTATGGTTTGATTCAATTGAACAAAATCGGATTAAATAATATCAATTTTGGATTCGATTGAGTTGTCTATTCACTCGTCTTATACTGGATGGATGTCGCAAGGCCGAATATACTTCGCTGAATAAATTGGGATCGGTAACTCTTGAATAACCATCAATCGCAATTCTAATTCGGAAATCCTCGTCGTTAAACTCTTCCATAACTTGTTTGAGTTGTAGGGAGTTGAGTGTGCTGAGACTAATTCTTCCCTTGGCGCTTTCATACCTTCTTCTTTCATGAGGTATGTCTCTTAAATTTTCAATAAGTGCTCGGAACTGACCAGCTTCCATTCCTTCAAAACTGGTTGTGGGTAAATCCTGAGTTCTCGCTTGATTATTCCAGTTCGAATTTTTAGTGTTACTCTTTACTGAGTTGCTCGTTACAATCAATTGATTGTATTGATTGATTACAGCTTCAGTGTGACGGCCTTCCTCAAGGTTTATCTCGTTGTCGAATGAAGGCTTATCTACGAAAGAATTCCCCAAACGCATCCTTTTGAGCACTTTAAGTTTGTATTTTCCCGGTGGCAGATCATGAATAATCGCCATTGTACCGGGGGTATCGTAATGTTTATCGCCGAGTGAGAATGTGAATAAGCTACTGTCTGACATGCTAAGAGAAAACCCTGCGTTTTGAGACTGAGCTTTGATTGATATCACAATAGTTGATAGGAGAATCAGATGTTGAAAAAGGCGAATCATACGTGAATATTGATGGATATTTCCTAGGTTTGAATTTTCAAATACGGTGCCAAAATTATGAGCGAAAAACTGATGATTTCTCCAATGCTGAATGCCAATGCACTCGGTGGTAAAAATATTGTAGTAACAGGAGGCGGAACAGGGCTTGGTAAGTCGATGAGTGCAATGTTTATGCGGTGTGGCGCCAATGTATTGATTACTTCACGACGTGAGCAAGTATTACAAGAAACCTGTGCCGAACTATCCGCTTTAGGAAGTGGTAAAATTGATTATGCGGTTTGCGATGTACGTAAAGTTGACGAAGTGGAAAAGGCGATAGATAAAGCCTGGAGTTCCATAGGACCTGTAAATGCGTGGCTTAATAATGCAGCAGGAAATTTTATAAGTCCAACCGAGCGCTTGAGTCATAAAGCCTTTGATACCATAACTGATATTGTGCTTAAAGGCACTTACAACTGCACCTTGTCTGTTGGCAAGCGTTGGATTGCTGAGGAAATAAATGGTGTTTTCTTAAATATTGTAACCACTTATGCGTCTACGGGCTCTGGTTACGTGGTTCCATCTGCAATCGCCAAGGCCGGTGTATTGGCATTGACACGAAGCTTAGCTGTAGAATGGGCGAAGTATGGAATTCGGTCCAACGCCATTGCCCCAGGCCCTTTCCCAACGGAAGGCGCGTGGAGCCGTTTGTTTCCTGCCGAACTGGGTAAAAAACTTGATCCTTTACAACGCATTCCCCTCCGCCGATTTGGAAATCATGAAGAGTTAGCCAATCTGGCCTCTTACCTGATGTCGGATTTTTCGGCATATGTGAATGGAGAAGTGGTAACCATTGATGGAGGTGAATGGCTTCAAGGTGCCGGAGAATTTAATAATCTCGAGGCAATACCCAATGAAATGTGGGACACTATTGAGCGAATGGTTCGAGGAAAAAAAGACAATTAATCAATTCATGTTTTTATGAAAACGATTTTATCTGTTTTTCTTATTTTGTTTATTCTTTCCATTTGCTCTGCGCAAAACACAAGTGGTACCGGTTTTAAACCGAATGAAAAAGACCTAAAGCAAAAGAAATTAGAGAAAGGGATGAATTATGATGTGAACTTTGATGTTGAAAATCATGATGCATTTTTCGCTGAAGGCTTAGATTCTCTATTTCGACTCTTGTACGCTCAGCTTGATGTTTCTGAGGAGGCTTTGAATGCGAATTTAGTTTCTACGGCAATGATAGGTTTTCAGGTCAATTTTGATGGAAAAGTCCAGAACGTCAAAAGTATTGCAGAAGTTGGCTATGGTATTGATGGACAATTGTCAAGAGCTCTGGAGAAGGTAGAATTCTATCCGGCTACGCAAGGAAACATGCCTTACCGATCGGAGGTGGTTTTAGAAATTCCAATCAAAGCAGCGTATTTAAATTCCATTTACAAGAAAAGACAGTAGTTGAATGGGCAATTTTTGATGATCTAATTTGGATTAAAATAACTTTAATGAAAGAATTTGGTTGTTTGCTTTTACTCTATCTTTTTTGCTTTCCTTATTGTGCTCGAGCACAAGAAAAGTGGGAAAGAGAAAGTAGAATTCGTGCGTCGCAGGTTCCGGTTCTGGCTTCACAATTTCTGGATTCCATTCCCGATAAAAGTAAATTAAAGTGGTATCGAGAGGAAAGTCTATCTGATACTTCATTTGAAGCCAAATTTACTTACCAGAAAAGAGCCTACAGTGTTGAGTTTTCAAAGAAAGGAATCATTGAAGATGTTGAGATATTAATGGTTTGGGATGAGTTGAACGAGTCTGTTCGAAAGTCAATTGAGCAAATATTTCAAAAGAATTGTACGCGGTTTAAGGTTGAAAGGCTTCAGGTTCAGTATTCAGGATCCAATGCTTCTCTAATTCGATTGTTCATCGACAATCAATCGGGAATAAATCTCGAAAAGCACTACGAAATCATCGTCAAGTGTACCCAACAAAAAAGCGTTGATTTGTTTGAGTATTTGTTCGACGACAAAACACTGAGCTATAAGGCTTCTAAAATTGTATTTAAAAATAGCAGTCATCTTGAGTACTAAATTCATTTTGAAGCTGCTGTTTGGTGCGGTGATTTTACCCGTAGCCACAGGATTTGCTCAACCTGAGTACCGCGTTGGTGCTCTCCCTGCTGTGAATCTTAACATTAAACTAAAGAGAAATTGGTCAATCAATTCACGAATAGAATCTCGTCAGCAGTTTGAAAGTGGTATTCATGGAGTCGAATCAATTCGTGAATATGATTACTTACTCACCGACGTTTCTTTACAGGTTGCAAGAAAAGTAGGTTTGAACGGAAGAGTAGGTGGAGGGTATTTATTGCGTTTTGGTTCTGGTGAATTGGCTCATCGATTTATACAACAGTACGCTTTTGTCCAGAAGAAATCTGGTTATCGTTTGGCTCATCGAGTTATGACCGACCAGACCATTTCAAATTTGGAGGATCTTGAATTACGATTTAGATATCGTTTAACGCTCGAAGTTCCGTTTAACGGGGAAGCCGTTGACCCTGGTGAATTTTATTTCAAGGTAAGTAATGAATTTGTGAATAGCCTTCAAACCAATATCTACGATTTGGAGAATCGTTTTGTACCATTGATAGGCTATGAGACTCGGAAGAAATTTAAGATAGAAACCGGTTTAGATTATCGTGTAGATGGGTTTTTCAATCAATCCACACGACATTCATATTGGTATAGCCTGAATTTCTTTTTCGAAATTTGACCTATTGTGTAGCTTCCCTACAAAGCGTGGCGTATTGGTTGGCTATCGTATCAATGTGACAGTCCCCTTTTGTTCATCAGTATTTTCAAGGTCTTTTAATCGGGCAACGTAGAAGTAAGTGCCATCAGGAAGCGCATTCCCATTTAGGTCATTTCCATTCCACGCAAAAAACGGGTCTATAGATTCGTAAACGAGCTGCCCCCAACGATTATAGATTACCATTGAGAATTCTTCATAGCTGTATGTTTGCTTCGCAATCCAGAAGTCGTTTTGGCCATCCCCATTTGGGGAAAAAACATTCACCAAAACAAGCGGTTGAAAACACTGCTTAATGGTTACATAAAACGAATCAATTTTAGGACAAAGCTCTGAATTATAAACCCTTTGCAAGGTATACCATCCAGTATCGCTTACTGCAATTGCCGGAAGAATATCTCCGGTACTCCAAAGATAGGCATCAGCAATAGTATCGGCTTGCAACTGGGCGAAATCACCTTCACAAATGCTTATGGTGTCAAAACTTGCCGGCCCCGGTGTTTCAATAAATACGGTAAGGGTATCAAAGCTTTCACATTCAAGAGAGCCGAAATTTGTGGTTCTTAATAGTACTGTAACAGTAGAATCGGTGTTTAATGTGTACTGGGGCGCCGTGCTCACAGACTCTCCGTTTATATTCCAGGTGTACGTGAAATTAGGGCCTGTAGGACTGGATAACTGCAATTCAGCTTCGTTACAAAAACTGGTATCAGCTCCTAAATCGAGGGTAGGCGGTTCTCTCACAAAAATGTTTTTTGAAGAGGATGCCGTCCCACAATCATTTACAGCAAAAATGGTAATTGATGTTGTACCTGAGCTCGGAAAATAAAATTGACCTTGATTCCCCAAGGTATCAACTATGCTACCTGTATTGCTTCCCCAGGCATAATAAGTGTTTTGATTCAAAGGAACTGTATAGGTGGCCGTATCGCCTTCACAGATTTGCCCCGGACCTGTTATAAGCGCGCTTGGTCCAGTTCTCACAGTAATTTGAGCCTGCGATGAACCCGGTCCAACGCACCCAAAGTTTGTTTCGGTTACGGTTAGTGTGTAGTTTCCGGCCGAATTAAAAAGAATCGGATTGTAGGGGCCACCTTCAAAAAAGTTTGGATCTGTATTTAGCGCCCACGTATACTGCGATTGAAAATTAAATGGGAATAAATAAAAATACAAGGCATCATTTAAGCAGATAGTCGTGTCGTTGTCCCATTGAACCGGAATAAATGTGCTTTGATCTACAATGCCTATTCCCAGTGGACTAGGGTTTGGAGCTCCTATGGTTAATCTAACCAGAGTGCCCGATAAATCCCACGGTTGATTGCTGTTTGTGGCTACAATACGCATATAGTAGTTGCCAGGGATTAGCCCAACAGTAAATAGCTGGGGCAGAGGAGGAATACTTAATTCAACTAGGGTATCGTTAACAGCCTGCACAGAACCCACCACGCCAGTATTAATTACCCCAAAAGTTTGAAAGTCGAGCAATTGAATTTGAAATTCATTCGGCTCAATATATGTTGCCGGCGGATCGAATTGTTCTATTTCAACAGTTAAGGTTGTGTCGCCGCCTTCTACGTCGGTGATACAAAATTGTACATCCTCTTTGTTATTGGTTTCTATGTCACATTCTCTGATGCAGAAAGGGCCATATACAGAGCCAATTGTGCTGGGAGATGTGGCGATAACTCTTATGTAATAATTACAACCGGGCGGTATTGGCTGGTTTTGTGCCCTGATTAATCCCGGAACATTTCCTCTCGGAATGCTACCTACCGGATAGGTTGTATTATCGTTTACAAAACCGAGTACGTTAGGATTCGGGGGGAATAAGCCGTTTGAATCGGACAATTGAGCAACGTAAGTGTTGTTTACAAATACGCCCTCTGAGTAAAATGGCACATCAATAACGCTTCCAACGCACACAGTATCGGCTGGATTGGATAGAACAGCCGGTTGCAATGTGAAAACCTGATTTGGACAATCAATAATGCTAATACAAATGGAAGTATCTGAAATTATAGCCGGAGTTATATCTACCCGAACTACTCGTATTTGATAGCAATCACCGGCATTTAAATTAGAAGGCGTTGGTAATGAAAACAAAGCCATGCTTGTGTCTTCATTGTCTAACTGATAAATTCCGAGGGATGAATAATTGGTGAAATTACCGAATAAATCCGATAGCTGAATTTCGTAAAATCCGTTTCCGCATAATGGCACTGGATTATCAAAAAACAGTAAAACTCCATCTCCTTTGCAAACCGGATTCGGAGTAATGCTCTCTAATTCGAGGCGAATGTTGTACAAATTGGGAGAATAAACACCTACAATACGAACCCCATCTATTGCCATGGAAATTGACGAAGGGCCTGAATTATCTGTGTTTGTCCATCTAAAACCGAATCGAATATCGTTTCGATTGTTAAATGCAGGATTATAAATTTCTGCGTAATTCCAAAGATTAGTATTGTTAAAAACAGCTCCCGGCACGGCAGTCCATGGACCATTATCGGCCTGGAAATACAATTGGGCTGAAGCATTGGAGCTGCCTTCACACAGAAAATAAAAGGCAATACGAACACTATCTAGGCCCAGAGTGCAAAAATTACCGGTTTCAACAAAGCGGTCTGAGGCCTCAGAAGGATTAAAATTCGCGTTGAACACATTCAATTGCGCAGCCGCGATGGAGTCATGTATGTGCAGGTAATTACTAAACGGGGCAAAGTTGATCGAGCCTCCAACTGTGTTGCTTTGCGAGGTGGTGTTCGGATAAATACCTTCTCCTGAATATTGATTGTTAACCACCCACTGATTGGGGCCCGAAGGCGTGCCAACACTCGAGGTATTCAGGATAAAACTTCCAGGACCATTTTCGAAGTCTTCCGAATACACAAGCGTAGTTTGCGCCTCAACCTGCGTAGTAATGCCAAGGAGAGTTAGAATCAAAGCTGTTATTAGAGTAAACCGTTTTCTCATAAGCAATCAGAAGGAGGTTCTTGTAACAGGCTAATTTATAAAACGATGTCATTCGTTCGTTGAACGACGAATATATTCTTCTACTTTGTTAAATTTACGCAGTATGCTCAGAACGATACTTAACCATGTATTACTGCTGCTTTGCCTTTGTGTGGCGCAAAGTTCGTGGGCTACGCATATCATGGGTGGCGAAATCACCTGGGCCTGTCAAGGCAACGGAACCTATGTTTTTACGCTGAAGATATATCGAGACTGTCAGGGTAATCCGCTTCAGTTTCCAATTGCACTTCGTGTTCATAACCACCCAAGCGTTACGTCGATTCCATTAACACTGGTTTCTCAAACCGATATTTCTCCAGTTTGCAATGGGTCGGGGCCAACCATATCTTGCAACGGCCAGCTGCAAGATGGTGCAGTTGAGGAGTTCGTTCTTCGTTCCAATGCAGTGAACTTGCCCGGAACACCTCCTGCTCAAGGCTGGATTTTCACCTATGATGATTGCTGCAGAAATCAGGCAATCGATAACGTTGTTGTGAATCCCAGTGAAACAGGAATCACGCTGAGGGCCATTATGTATGCCTATCCGGGAAATAGTGCCAGCCCATGCTTTGATTCTTCCCCGATTTTTGCGCAGCTTCCCGCTGTAATCATCTGTGCTGGGAATCCATTTACCTACAATCACAATGCTTTTGACCCGGATAAAGATTCACTTTCATACGATTTCGGATTTCCGCTCGATTGGTTAAATGGAGCCGCCTTCTCTGGTTCAGTTCCCGACACCCTGATTTACACTCCAAACAGCCCATATTCTGCAGTGAATCCTTTTGGAGTGGCTACAAGTTTAAATCGCTCTACCGGAGAAATCGCATTTACGCCAAACATGACCGGTAATTTTGTTACGGTTGTTAAGGTGTCGGCATTCCGATGCGGAGTTTTAGTGGCCGAGATCTACAGAGAATTGCAAGTCGTCGTTATTGGTTGCGGAGCTAACAATCCGCCTTCAATAACTGCCCCATTTATCAACCCATCAACTGGCCTGCAAACCTCCTTCATCGATACTGTCATGGCTGGAGACTTGGTTAGCTTCAGTATCAATGGAACCGACAATGAGTTTTTACCTATCGGAGTTGCGCAATCTTTAAGAATTACTGCATCAGGAGGACAATTTGGTGATGGATTTACATCTTCAACAAGCGGCTGTAGTAATCCGCCTTGCGCAACATTAAACCCTGCGCCACCGGTTGTTTTACCCAATAATAGCTCGATAAATTTTAATTGGCAAACAACATGCGATCACGTAGCAATTAACGATGAATGTTTCGCAACCCAGAATACACATACGTTTGTTTTGGCCTTTCAGGATGACTTTTGTCCTGCTCCATCCTATAATATAGCTACAATTACCATTGTGGTTACAGCGCCGCCAGTAACGAGTTCTCCTTCACTTCGCTGTTTGGAAGTGTTGACTTCGGGCGATGTTCAACTAACCTGGGTTCCTCCATCTGACCCGGAAAATCAGTTTAATAGCTATCACATCTTTTCTGGCCCGGGTCCTAATGGCCCGTTCACTGTGGTTGACAGCATTTTTAGTCTGGGCCAAAGCACGTACACACACGTTGGAGCCAATGCCAATGCTGGTTCCGTTTATTATTGTATTCGCACCCGCTCAGGTTGTGAAGGATTGGTTTTCTCGCCGGCTTTGGACACATTACAAACAATGTATCTCGCTGTAAATGATGGCGGTGCAGGCAATATTAATTTAAACTGGAATGGATTGAGCTCCCCATTACCAGCTACAAGTCTGTTGCCTTATCGTATCGACAAAGATGTTTCGCCAAACCCGCCTGCATTTTGGCAGAATACTCAAATGTTATCGGCCAACGATTTTATGGTTGGGTGCACGCAGGATATTTTTTATCAGGTAAGCATTCCCGATGCTTCCGGTTGTATTTCCCGCTCGAATAGAAATGGCGGACCGTTTAGCAATGATGAACCACCCGATACGCCATTGCTGGATTCCGTTTCTGTCAATCCATTCAACAATCAAGTTGTGCTGGGCTGGCAAAGTTCGCCTTCACCAGATGTGGAGAGCTATATTCTTTATTCGGTAAACGGGGCCGATACTACTGTGATCGACACGGTTCCACTCATGGATTTACAGGCCGTTTTATCAGGACTATTTCCACAGAATGGTTCTGTTTCCTTTGCGGTTTCAGCTTTGGATGAATGCGATGAGGAAAGTCCCCTTTCTCCCGTTCATTCAACGTTGTATTTAGAGTATGAATTGTTGGGTTGTTTGGGCAAGGTTGACCTACGGTGGAATAGCTACAATGCCTATCCACAGAGTGATTTAAGTTATGAGATATGGTCATCCGTGAACAACGGCCCATACGTACTGGCAGGAACTACGCAAGCCGGAGGCAATTTGGTAAGTTTTAGTTCTTCTAATTTGCTGCCTAACCAGCAGTATTGCTTTTTTGTGCGTGCACGTAGCCTTTCAAGCGGATTTTCGAGCACATCCAACCTTATCTGTTTTGAAGCTGATGTTCAGAATCTCCCCGATTTTTCTTATCTGCGTAGAGCTACAGTTATCGATAATAATACTGCGTATACCCGATGCTTGATTGATACCGCATCGGATATTGCATTTTACAGAGTAGTGAGAGCGGTTTGGCCATTGGGTCAGCGCGATACGCTCGATTTTCAGCCTTTGCCTTTGGGTACAAATGAATTGGAATTTTGGGATGCCGGTGTAAATACATCCGAAAATAGCTACGAATATATTTTTGTATTAATCGATAAATGCAATCTTCCTTCGGGAGTGAGCAATCCGGGCAGAACTATATTGTTATCCGGCATAGCCGGGGATGGCTTCGTGAATCGCCTTAACTGGAACAGCTATGGAGAATGGGACGCCGGTGTAAAGGAGTACACATTGTTCAGGTCGATCAATAATGGTGGGAGTTTTATTCCATGGTTTACTTCTGAAAATGATACCCTGTTTAACGATAATGTCATCAACACCCTCGATACTACCCTCGACATTTGTTACAGGGTAAGGGCCATCGAACTTCCGGGAAACAGTTTTAATGTACGCGATACCTCTTGGTCGAATGTGCTGTGTCTTCAGCAAAAGGCTACGGTATATGTACCGAATGCATTTATTCCACAGGGAGCCGGCCAGAATACAACCTTCAAAGCCCAAGGATTGTATGAGCGCCTTGCCTTAAACCACCGCTTTGCTGTATTTAACCGTTGGGGCGAAGAGATTTTCAGTACCAGCGATCCTAAGAAAGCGTGGGACGGGAAGTATAATTCTGCTTATGTGCCTTCAGGGGTCTATGTTTACCACCTTGAGTTTGACCTTCCCGATGGATCCCGGGTAAATAAACGGGGGGCTGTAACTGTGATTGAGTAATTTATTTTGTTGGGAATCAATCATATCAATTGCTTTGGGATTTTTTTCTGAAAAACTATTTGTGAGTTATTGTCTTTTACTACTTTTGCACACCACTAATCTGTCCGATGGTGTAACTGGCAACACGTCTGATTTTGGTTCAGAAGAGTCTAGGTTCGACCCCTAGTCGGACAACCAAGCTCCCCCCGCGGGAGCTTTTTTATTTTTACCCTATCAACACCACCCTCTGAAAACTTTAGTCATTCGCTGTAGTCGATTGCGTTGAGTTTCCTATTTTCGTCGCCGAATCTGAATTTGCCCATACTATGAAGTCGTATAAATTCCTGAATAATACCCTTGGCTGGCTTACCTTTACCATTGCCCTGCTTACCTACGGAATGACCGTTGAGCCGACTGCCAGTTTCTGGGATTGCGGTGAGTTTATTGCGACAGCCTACAAATTACAGATTGGTCACCCTCCGGGAGCTCCCTTATTTATGATTATTGGTAGGGTGGCTACGCTTTTCGCTATGGGCGATACCACCAAGGTTGCTTACATGATGAACCTGCTGTCGGCCCTGGCCAGTGCGGGTTCCATTTTGTTCCTGTTTTGGACCATCACCCATTTGGCCAGAAAAATATTCACTTCGAAAGGTCAGGAGCTTACCCAAGGGACCTTAATTGCCATTTTTGGAAGTGGGCTTGTAGGAGCTTTGGCCTACACGTTTTCAGACACGTTTTGGTTTTCGGCGGTTGAAGGTGAAGTTTACGCGCTCTCCTCGTTTTTTACGGCTATCGTTTTTTGGGCAATGCTCAAGTGGGAAGAAGTGGCAGATCAACCTTATGCTGATCGGTATATTGTTTTAATTGCTTATCTGATGGGCCTTTCCATCGGTATTCACTTGCTTAACCTTCTTACCATTCCGGCACTTGCATACATATATTATTTCCGCAAGTTTAAAACTACCCGAGCCGGAGTCCTTGTCACTGCATTTGTGGGTATGCTATTATTAGGCTTTGTACAGTTCGCATTCATTCCTAAAGTGGTGGGAACTGCGGCCCAATTTGAATTGCTGTTCACAAATACCCTTGGAATGGGCTTTGGCAGCGGCGCGGCAGCCTACATCGTGACACTCATTGTCCTCATAGTTTTAAGCATCCGGTTCATCAGTCAACGCAAGGAAGTTCCGGCATTCATCTCTTTGGCACTTCTGGTTTTACTGGTTTCTGGTTTAGCCTTAGGAATTATTGTTGGAGGCATTCTCGCGTACCTCATGTTGGTGCGCAAGAACAGCTTCGAATTGGCCCACCTCGCCACAGTGTGCATCATGGTCATGCTGATCGGGTATAGCACTTATGGAATGATTGTCATCCGCTCATCTGCAGATACTCCGATGGATGAAAACAATCCTGAAAATGTGTTCACCCTCCTGAGTTATCTTAACCGCGAGCAATATGGAACGCGTCCACTTGTATATGGACAATATTTTAACGCAAAAGTAGTTGACTATAAGCCGGGTAAGCCGGTTTACGCTCCCGACTATAAAAGCGGAAAGTATGTTGTAGTAGCTAAGCCTGAAGATACAGCTGAACCGGTTTACGATCCTGAATATTCTACTTTCTTTCCCCGGATGTGGAGCGGACAAAGTCAGCACATTCGCGGATATAAATCGTGGGCCGACATTAAAGACACCAAGAAGAAGCCTACGTTTGCTCAGAATTTAAGGTTTTTCTTTACCTATCAGCTGGGCTTTATGTACTTCCGCTATTTTGCCTGGAATTTTGTAGGCAGAACAAACGACGTACAAGGGCAAGGAAAGCCATCGTGGGAAGGAGGCTGGAAAAGTGGAATTGGCTTCTTCGATGATAGCCGATTGGGCACTCAAGACGATATGCCGGCATCGATGGCCGGTAACAAAGCCAATAATCAGTTTTACTTTCTGCCTCTGATTTTGGGTTTAATCGGACTCATTTATCAAATGAATCGGGCCAATAAAGATTTTTGGGTTGTGATGCTCTTCTTCTTTTTTACCGGAATTGCCATCATTTTATTCCTAAACCAGTATACCAATGAGCCCCGTGAGCGTGATTATGGCTTCGCAGGTTCGTTTTATGCCTTTTCCATTTGGATAGGATTGGGTGTTGCCGCGGTATTTGATTTCCTCCGCAAGTTTGCTCCTGCTCCGGTTGTAGCCCTTGGAGCCACAGCACTTTGCCTGGTTGCTGTGCCAGGCTTAATGGCCAAAGGCGGATGGGATGACCATGATCGCTCACACCGATACACCGCCCGCGATTATGCGAGCAACTATCTGGAAAGCTGCGCCCCCAATGCCATTTTGTTCACCAATGGTGATAACGACACCTTCCCGCTTTGGTACGCCCAGGAAGTCGAAGGCATACGCACTGATGTGCGCGTTGTTAACTTAAGTCTCCTGAATACCGATTGGTATATCGATCAAATTAAACGTAAAGCCTACGATTCTGATGCCGTTCCTTTATCGTTCACACAAGACAAATACCGTCAAGGGAAACGAGAGCAAATCCTGATTATGGATAAAGGCTTGCAAGGGCATCAAAACATCAAGGAAATGATTGAATTTGTGGCAAGTGATAACCCTGAATTCAAGTTTTCTTATGAAGGCCGGTCTTTCGATTATTTCCCGTCCGATAAGTTTAGCATTCCGGTCGATTCAGCGGCTGTAGTTCAAAGTGGATTGGTGCCTCCTTCGATGGCCTCGCAAATTGTAAAAAGTGTTGATTTCACAATTGACCGCAATTATGTGTTAAAAGCCGAATTGATGATTCTCGATTTGTTGGCTACAAACAATTGGAAGCGACCTGTTTATTTTGCCATTACAGTGGGTGATGACAGTTACCTTGGATTGCAGGATTACTTCCAACTTGAAGGTCTTGCTTACCGCCTTGTACCTGTGAAATCGCAAGCGCGAGGTCGTGGAGATGACTATGGAAGAGTGAATACCGGCTTGATGTACAAAAACATGATGGAGAAATTCAAGTGGGGAGGCGTAGAAAAGCGTGAAATCTACATGGATGAAAACAACCTGAGAATGACCATGAATCTTCGGAGCAATTTTGAGCGCCTCGCCAGCAGCCTCATAGAAGAAGGCAAACGCGATTCAGCGATTAAAGCCCTGGATCGTTGTTTTGAGGTGCTTCCTGAGAAAAATGTCCCTTACAACTTCTTTGTCATTCAACTTTCCGATGCTTACTACCGAGCTGGAGTAACCGACAAGCCCGACCAGATTATGACCAGGTACGCCGGCATCGTTGAAGCTGAACTTAAATACTACTTCAAACAGAAGCGGCCTATCCAGAAAGATTTTGAAGGCGAAATTCAGCGAAATATGTCTATTTACAAGTATCTTTTAGATACCGCCAAGAAGAACAGACGTGATGCTTTAGTAGCCAAACTTCAGCCTATTTTCGATTCGTTGGAATCACAATATATGGCTGTGGCCGGTGAGGTAGTTTCGCAATAAGCAGCAATGCTATGAATTTTTTTCAGCACCCCGGATTTTGGCTGAATTGGTATTATCCGGGTGCTCTTTTTCGCCTTCCTGATAGCAAACGGAAAAGGCTTGTTCTCACATTCGACGATGGTCCTCAGCCTGGCGTAACCGATCGGGTTTTAGATATCTTGAAAGAAGAACAAATACAGGCGATCTTTTTCTGCTTAGGCCGGCAAGTGAAAGCCTATCCGGAACTTTTTGCCCGAATTCAGCGCGAAGGCCATTGGGTTGGAAACCATAGCTTCAGTCACTTGAATGGATTGAACACTGCGCTGGGCGAGTACATCGATGATGTTTCAGAAGCTTCGAATTGGATTTCATCTCCTTTTTTCAGACCGCCCTATGGGAAAATGAAGCGCTCGCAGTTTTTTAAACTTAAAAAGAGCTATCAGGTGATGCTGTGGGATGTCCTGGCCGTAGACTATGAGCCAAATCGCAGTCCGGAACAGTGCGTTGACACGGTACTCAAATACAGCCGAAATGGCTCTGTGATTGTTTTTCACGATTCTCTCAAAGCCGCAGACCGTGTTTTGGGTGCATTGAAGCCCAGCATTAAAGCCTTAAAATCCAAGGGTTTTGAATTTTGTCTTCCACCAATACCACACTGACTTGAAGATTATTCGTTTCTTCGCCCCATCGCAACCCTTGTATGGAATTGAATTTTGACGAAATACGTCCTTTTGAAGATCGTGAAGTGCAAGATGCACTGCAGCGACTTTCTTTAGAACCCGGATTTGATGAGGCATTGGCTTATGTTTTTCCTGAACTCGGAAGCGATGAGCTCAGGAAATTACTTAGCTCCATTCAGACGGTCGACGATTTTCAAACTAAGATTGTCGCGGGTGCCGTGGAGCGAATTTCTGACTTCACTACCAGCGGGCTTGAGATTTCCGGATTAGAGCAACTGAATCCAGGTCAGCCGTATTTGTTTATCTCTAATCACCGCGATATCGTTTTAGATTCTGCGTTTATCAACTATATACTTCACCGCGAAGGATTCCCTACAACGCGCATCGCCATTGGGAATAATCTCCTACAGAAAAGTTGGATTACCGATTTGGTTAAATTAAATAAGAATTTCATCGTTCACAGGAATGTCGCTTCGCGGATGGCATATGACTATTCGCTACGTTTATCGAGCTATATTAAGCATAGTCTTGAAGTCGACAGATCTTCAGTTTGGATTGCCCAACGCGAAGGACGAACAAAAGATGGGATTGACAAGACTCAACCCGGATTGCTCAAGATGTTTACAATGGCCCACAATGTTGAGCCTTCGGAGGCTTTTGTAAATATGCATTTAGTACCCATTACACTGAGTTATGAAAAAGAGCCATGTGCTGCACTTAAAGCTAAAGAGCTTTATTATAAGGCTTTTCATGGGTCATATACAAAGCAAGTTGGAGAAGATTTAACCTCTATGAAAATCGGTATTTCTTCCCCAAAGGGAAAAGTACATATCCATTTCGGAGAAGAAATTCAACCAATCAGAATTGCTGAATTCTTCGAGGGTTATAGTAAAAACGACGGATTTAAGAATATGGCCGAAGCCATTGATGCAGTAATCCTTTCTGGGTTTAAATTAAGTCCATCAAACTTTATTGCTGCCGATTTATTAAAAGGTACGGCCAATTGGGAAGCGCGATACAGTTCCCATCAGAAAGATCGATTTATTCGGGAAATGGATAAAGAGCTTGCTCAAATTGGTGATGGAAATCCTGAATTAATTAAGCCTTTTTATTTGGAAATATACGCTAATCCCTTGCTCAATAAAGAAAAGTTAAACTTAAGTGTTAATTAAACAACGCTTTTTCGTGTAGGGCTTTCAAGTTAAATTTAATCATGAATTCTTAATGAAATAAGGAATTCATCATTTTTTAATTGTTCACATTTTTGTAATTGAAATCCTAATTTTTCCAACATCATTGCTTTTTGAATAGAACTGAAAGGGAAAATTCATTTATATGTTAGGCTTTATCAGAGTCTTCGTTCTAAAATGAAGATTTAACCAAGTTTTTAGTCCATTCTGCGTGAATCAATTCATACTCATGTTGATTGATTTTTTGAAATGTTTTTTCGGCCTGAAGCATTTCCTGAATTCTGACCTTATCGGGGTAAATCTTTGCTGTAAACTCTTCTTCGAAATAAAATCCCCCCATTTTTTTTAACTCTGTAAAGGTGTTTTCATCGGTGATTTTAAAATACACTTCGATATTTTCAATTTTTCGATAAGCAGGGAATTCCAACATTTTTGTTTTCTGTGAACAAGGGTTGTTTAGCTTTGTTCCAACGTGCAAAATACATTTTCATGTCGAAATCTGCGATAGTTATAGGTGCGGGCTTTTCCGGGTTATCTGTTTCAGCCTCTCTTGCTCAAAAAGGTTATTCGGTAACTGTGCTTGAAAAACACAACCTGCCTGGAGGGCGCGCCAGGAAGATGCAAGGAGGCGCCTACACCTTCGATATGGGGCCAAGTTGGTACTGGATGCCTGATGTATTTGAGCAGTATTTTGCAGCTTTTGGGAAAAAGCCTTCCGATTATTACAGCCTAAAAAAACTGGACCCATCCTACTTTATATATTGGGGCAAAAATGAATACACGCCCATTCCATCAGGTGTTGATGCCTTGGTGGCTCTGTTTGAACAATACGATCCGGGAAGTGGAAGTCGCTTGAGGCAATTTTTGAATGAGGCTGAATATAAATATGATGTAGGAATCAACAAGCTGGTTTACAAACCAGGAAGGAGTTGGCTTGAATTTGCCGATTTGGAATTGGTCAAGGGTGTTTTCAAACTAGATGTATTTAAAAGTATCTCAAAACACGTTCGTAAAGTAACCAGTAACGATAAACTCATACGTCTCATGGAGTTCCCGGTGCTTTTCCTCGGGGCTCTTCCATCAAATACGCCGGCGTTGTACAGCTTAATGAATTATGCTGATATGGCTTTGGGTACTTGGTTTCCTGAAGGTGGCATGTACGAAATTGCCAAAGCCATGCATGCATTGGCTGAAGAGCAAGGAGTAAAGTTTAGGTTTTCGGCCGATGTAACTTCATTTGAATTTGAAGGCACACGAATTTCTGGAGTAAGGGTAGGAGGGGAGTTGCTGAAGGCTGATGTGATCGTTTCGTCGGCCGATTACCATTTTACCGAAACCCGACTACTCCCCAAGGCTCTCCAATCCTATTCATCAAAATACTGGGAAACCAGGGTGATGGCTCCCTCCAGTCTCATTTATTATGTTGGGCTAAACAAGCAGCTTGATCATTTGGCGCATCACAACCTTTTCTTTGATGAATCGCTCGATGTTCACGCTGAAGAAATCTACACTCGTCCGCAATGGCCATCTAAACCATTGTTCTATGTATCGTTGACCACCAAAACCGATCCATCGGGTGCTCCTCCCGGACATGAGAATATGTTCATACTTATACCAGTTGCCGCTGGATTAGAGGACACCGATGAAGTGCGAAAGAAGTATTTCGATATGGTTATTGATCGGATGGAATCCCATACAGGGCAAACTATCCGCCAGCACATCGATTTCTACAAGGCCTTTGGTTACCGCGATTTTGTATCAGAATACAATTCGTTCCGCGGCAACGCATACGGATTGGCCAATACACTCAAGCAAACCGCGATACTGAAGCCATCCTGTAAAAGCAAAAAGGTCGATAACTTGTATTACACAGGCCAGCTAACAGTTCCCGGCCCGGGTGTTCCACCTGCTTTGATCTCCGGTCGAGTGGTGGCCTCAGAAATCGCAAAAGATTTTCAATTGAGTTAAATTTCTTTTTCGTGCTCTTGTTTTATCTTGGCTCAGATTTTAAGACTATGAAGCAGCATTACCTCACGTGTTTATTGTTTCTCACTTTCAGCCCGCTTTTATTCGGGCAAAGTGTTCATCGCTGCGGCGATCATCTCCACAAACAGCAACGTTCGGCTGTAGATCCGGATTATCTGACTAAGCGCTCTGCACTCGATGAGTGGATTGCGTCATCCGCGCAAGCGCAAACAGGCCGATCTACAGAGGTTTACCGTATACCGGTTGTTTTCCATGTAATCTACAACAACGCCGAGCAAAATGTTTCTGATGAGGTGATTCTCGATCAATTGGCCATTTTAAATGCCGATTACAATCGTTTGAATGCCGATACCTCCTTAACCAGACCAGAATTTCAGCCTGTTGCAGCATCGGCCGGAATTGAGTTTTATTTGGCGGAATGGGATCCACAGGGCAACCCAACCAACGGAATCACAAGAACCGAGACAAATCAGGCCACATTTATCAATCTGCAATTCGATTTGAACCGGATGAAGCGGGCTTCTACCGGCGGCGTGGATGCCTGGGATGTGACACAGTATCTCAATATTTGGGTTTGTAATCTGGCTTTGCCCATTATAAACACACCATTTATATTGGGTTTTGCTACACCACCTGATGGAGCTCCGAATTGGCCTGACGGTTCGGCCGCAGAGCAGCCTGAGTATGATGGAGTTGTGCTCCATTATGAAGTGGTTGGCAGTAACCCTAATGCCACTGGAGCTCTTGCTACAGTTAACCGGGGGCGCACTGCTGTTCACGAAGTGGGGCATTATCTTGGGCTTCGCCATATTTGGGGTGACGGACAAGCTGGTGAAGGATGTAATGTAGACGATGGACTTAGCGATACACCCAATGCAGCCGAAGCTCAACAACAGACCTGCGATTACACCTCAAACACCTGCGATGAAGGCCCCGGCGATTTGCCTGATATGCTCGAAAATTATATGGATTATTCAGATGAAAGCTGCATGAACATATTTACTCAACAGCAAGTAAATGCCATGAGATTTGTTATTGAGAATTTTCGTGAGTCGCTTCTAACTTCTTCGAAATCAATTAGCAAGGATTTTGAGAAAGTAGCCATCTTCCCGAATCCATCTTCTGATTTCATCCGATTTCGCTTTCCACAAGATTTGAACAACGTTCGCTGTCTTGTTTACAACTCGATGGGTCAACTTGTGTTATCCCAAACGATAAATACCAATGAGACACTTTCTGTTGAATCGCTTAAAGGTGGAGTATACTTCGCTACATTTGAGCATCCCCGTTTTCGTGCAAGTTCTTCATTCGCAAAAACAAACAATCCATGATGGATGTGTTGACAAGTTTTTTTTCATAAATGTAAATCACTGTTATCCTGAGTTTTTCTTTGTAACTCGACTGCGCATAATTGGCTTTGCGAATGATTTTTTTATCTGAGCAATCTGTTTATTTTTGCCCGTCGCCTTAAACCACACAGTATGAAACGAAGCTTTTACGTGGCTTTATTTTCTGTTCTCACCGCATTGTTGCCAACTACGCTTGTATTGGCAGAGTCTGGAGTTTCGGAAGCCAATCACCCTTCACCGGTAAATGTTGCCGGACAGGCTGTTATTTCAACCTTGCCTGTGTCTTCGCTGAGCCTTTGTCAGGGTTCTGCAATCGTAGTGCAATTCAATGCTAGCGGTGCTGTTTTCTCACCTTCCAATATTTTTACTGCAGAGTTGTCGGATGAAAACGGCAGTTTCGCTTCGCCAACGAATATTGGTAGTGTCGTTTTAGGGGGAAGTTCGATTCCTACCAACACATATATATTTGGAGTAATCCCTGGTTCGGTACCTGCTGGTGCGGGTTATCGTATTCGGGTTGTTTCTTCTGAGTTTCCGGCTATCCCATCTTTGGATAACGGTGCCGACATTGCCATCGGTAGTGGTTTTGCACCATCTATTCCTAGTGTTATCGTGAATGGCCCTACAGATTTTTGCTTTGGTTCTGCGACAACCTTTCTGACCTCATCTGTACCGAGCGGTAATTTGTGGTTTCCTGGAGGCACCAACATCAATCCATTTATTGGCGTAACCTCCTCAGGATGCTATTACACGCAAATAGCAAACGGATCTGGTTGTACTACCTCATCTGTTCCTGTTTGTATCAATGTAAACACACCAATCTTTACTTTCCTTGCATATTTCGAAAACGGCAATATTGCCTCTACCGCAGACACGACAATTACAGTATGTCAGGGAGACTCTGCTGAAATCGGGATTTTGATTGAAGGCGGTGTAGCTCCGTTCGACATCAGCTATACGCCAGACGGGTTTAACATTATTACTGTTAACGACGTTGGAGTCCCTTCAAATAGTCCAAACACTTTCCAATACACTTTCTTCACCTCCACAGCAGGTATTTACCAAACTATTGGAGTTACCGATAACTTTCCTACCAATTGTGGATCAAACGGTAGTTCAGGAACAGTAATCGTTCAACTTGCTCCTCCTCCTGTTACAAATTTTAGTTACGAGCCGTTCTGCGGCACTAGTTCTGGAGTACCCGTTCTGGCAAGTGGTTTCTTAGGTGGTGGTGTTTTTTCATTTGCAACCCCTCCGGGTGATGGCGCAACCATTAATCCTACAACTGGCGTGCTTTCTAATACAGTAATCGGGGCCACCTACACAGTTCAATATACTGTTCAAGGTCCCAACTGTGAAGCATCTTCAACAACCACTGTTACAGTCGACGACTCCGATGTTGTTGAGTTCTCGATAGAGCCTTTCTGTTCCGGAAGTCCTTCAGAATTGCCCGAAACTGTTCCTGGATTTGCCGGTGGTGGTACTTATTCGTTTACAACAAACCCTGGTGATGGTGCTTCGATTGACCCAGTAACAGGGGTGATTACTGATGCTTCCCCATCAGCCACCTACAACGTTACATATACATCTCCTGCTGGAGTATGTCAGAATACATTTTCAACGACTGTCACTACACTTGAATCACCTGAAGTTACGGCTGTCGTTGTGAACACTGAGTGTGGAGAATCTTCCGGTTCGATTGACGTAACCGTTAGTTCCGGAGAAACTCCTTACACCTACAGTTGGTCTAATGGAGCAACCACTGAAGATATTTCAGGTTTGCCTTCTGGACCATACACATTCAGAGTAACCGATAACCAAGGGTGTGTAGTAGATACAACCATATCTATCATAAACACCAACCAACCAGAATTGGTATTCGACATCGACAATGCTTCTTGCGGTGATCAAAATGGTAGTATCACGCTTACAATTAACAATGGCGTAGGTCCTTTTGATATCGTTTGGACTCCGACGGGTTCGGGTTTGCAGCTTAACAGTCTTGCTCCTGGTACCTACGACGTAACTGTAGTCGATAATGGTACCACCTGCGAAGTGAGTGGTTCTGCTACCATCACGCAGGAAGGTGCACCACAGGCAACGTTTACCGTAACAAACGCGTTATGCCAATCGCCTGTAGGAGCTATTGATGTAGATGTTACCGGCGGAACTGCTCCAATCACACACAGCTGGAGTAATGGAGCCACTACCGAAGATATTAGCGGACTTACAGCGGGTACTTATACCGACACAATTGCAGATGCCAACGGTTGTCAGGTTATTATTTCTGCGAACATCATTAACGCCAACCAGTTTACAGCCACATCAACAGTAGTTAACCCAACCTGTGCCAACTTAAGCGGTGGCTCAATTGACGTAACAATTACAGGTGGAGACGCGCCTTTCTCTTTTGTTTGGTCGCCCAACACTCAAAATGTAACGGAAGACGTTAGCGGATTGACAGGTGGAACTTATACTGTTGAAATTACCGACGACGCAGGTTGTGAGTTTACTCTTCAAAGTGTAATTACAGCTCCCGTTCCTCCAACTGCAACAGTTGATCTTGTGCCAGCACAATGCGGGCAATCAACCGGATCAGTTAATGTTACCGTTCAAGGTGGTTCCGGGAATTTCACATATTTATGGAGTAATGGTGCAACAACAGAAGATTTGACTGCTGTGCCTGCTGGCGATTACAGTGTGATTATTACTGATGTAGCCGATCTTTCATGCACAACAACTGCATCTGCAACAATTGTGAACGACAATGAACCAAGTGTAAGCATTTCAACAACGAATACATCTTGTACCGCAAATACCGGAACTGCAACACTTTCGATTACCGGAGGTTCTGGAGACTTTTCCTTCGTATGGAGTGGCCCCAATTCCTTCAATTCTACAGACCAAAACCTAACAGGCCTGGCCTCGGGAACTTACAATGTTGTCGTAACCGACATTACTACAACCTGTGTTGTTGAGGAGTCTGGTGTTGTTTCACCTGCTGATGCTCCTGAGTTAGATGCAGTATCCGTTAATACCACATGTGGGCAAAACAATGGTTTGATTGACATTACCATTGACGGTGGTACTGAGCCATTTACTATTCTTTGGAATGGCAACCCATCTACGGAGCTCGACCGCATCAACCTCGCTCCGGGGACCTACACCTTCCTTTTAACTGATGCGAACGATTGCTCGGTTACTCAAACCTTTGAGATTCTTCCTTCTACTCAGCCGGTGATCGATGGAATAGCAATAAACCCAACTTGTGGAAACGATACTGGTAGCGTTAACATCACTGTTTCTCAAGCTGTAAGTCCAATTGTTTATGCTTGGACTCTTGATGGTTCGGCTTTCTCTAGCAGTGAAGACCTCTCGTCATTGGCTCCCGGTACATATATTATTGTTGCGACTGATGGAGCAGGCTGTATAGTTCGCGATACCTTCAACCTCATTTACGACAACCAACCGGTTCTTTCATTTACTTCCACTTCTACTTCCTGCGCGGCACCAACTGGCTCTATCGATTTAACAATCACGGGCGGCCAAGCTCCATTTGATATATCTTGGACAGGACCTGATGGCTTCACATTCATTGGCCCTGATCCAACTGGCTTATCAGCCGGATGTTACAATGCTACTGTGGTTGACGCAAACACATGTCAAGTAACCCTTGAAGTTTGTATTGAGAATACTGATGGCCCAGACGTTACACTAACACCGGCTCAACCTAATTGTGGCGAAGACAATGGCTCTATTACTGCGTCCATTTCAAATGGTGTGGAACCATATTCATTCATTTGGACACCTGATCTTGGTCAAACACTTACGCCTTCCAACCTAGCTGAAGGTACTTACACAATTGAAGTTACAGATGCAAACGGTTGCGAAACAACTGCGTCGGTTACTTTGACCAATACTGGACTCCTTGTTGTAACAGCTGATCAGACCGATGCAAGCTGCGGAACAGATAATGGAAGCATTACTTTGCAAGTAAGCGGAGGAGTTGCTCCCTACTCATTCTTGTGGAGTCCATCAGGTGAAACTACCAATTCAATTTCAGGTTTAGGCAGTGGTGCTTATTCTGTTGTTGTAACTGATGCTGTAGGTTGCGAAGCTTCCGGTAACTTCACCATTAATGAGGCTCCTGGACCACAAATCACCTTTACCAGTACAAATGCCCTTTGTGGAAACGACAATGGCTCTATTGATGTTACAGTAACCGGAGGTTCTGGAAACTACGCATACAATTGGGTAGGAAACGGAATTGGAAATGCAGCTACTCAAGATCAGAATGACCTCCCCGCAGGTGAGTACAAAGTAATTGTTACTGATTTAACAACCACTTGCGTGGATAGTATCACAGTAAACATCCTCAACAGCAACTCATTTGTTCTAACAGGTTCAGTTGTAAACACTACTTGTGGGAATGACAATGGTGCTATCACATTGAATATTCAAGGTGGTGATGACCCAATCAATATTCTTTGGAATATTGGAAACACTTCAACTTCTCTTTCTGAGCTATCCGCTGGTGATTACATCGTTACGGTTACCGATGGTGCCGGATGCGAGGTTGTTGATACTTTCACCGTATTGCCATCTCAACCACTTTCAGCAACCGCATCTTCTACTGATGCAACCTGTGGATCTTGCAATGGTGTTGGAACCGTTATCGTAAATAATGGAACAGGTCCTTTCACCTATTTGTGGAACAATGGTGCAACTTCGGAATCGCCAAATACGCTTTGTGCTGGTAACAACTCTGTAATCGTAACTGATC
Organism: Bacteroidota bacterium; assembly: GCA_027483445.1. Lineage (GTDB taxonomy): Bacteria > Bacteroidota > Bacteroidia > M30B66 > M30B66 > CAMCXT01. Next base: position 157,040 of record JAIXUS010000005.1, read on the forward strand.
AGTCAAATGCTTGCTCCGATACTGTTGAATTTGTAACGAATGGTGCACCTGCACCAGTGGTTACCACAACTTCAACCAATACGAACTGTGGCGAGTCTATAGGTACTATCGATGCAACTGTAACAGGCGGCACAGCTCCATTTACTTTCAGCTGGAATGGCCCGGGTGTTAATAATGTTAACACTGAAGACCTAACTGCATTGGCCGCAGGTACATACACACTTGAGGTTACCGACGCCAACGACTGCTCGGCCAATGCGAGTGTGACCATTGTTAATGAAAATGAGCCGGATGTTGTTCTTACCCCAACAGGAACCGAATGTGGAGCATCTACCGGCGCTATCGACTTGTCCATCTCTGGCGAAACCAGTCCAACGTATGCCTGGTCTGGTCCTGACGGATTTACATCTACCGCTGAGGACATTAACAACCTGGCCGCAGGTGAGTACACAGTAATTGTTACAGATGGTCTTTGCGTGGTAACAGAATCGGCCACCGTAGTCAATGCTGATGGTCCAGTAGCTACTGTATCGGTAAGTGCCGACACCATTTGTGCAAATGCACCGGTTACATTAACCATCGATATCACTGGAACAGGTCCGTTTACATTCACTTACAATCAAAATGGTACTCCAGTAACTGTGAATGGTTTCGCTGGAAACACATTTACAACCACTATCGCCCCAGCAGTTCAGACAGATGTTGAATTGGTTTCGATAGTTTCCGATTTGGTGCCTGATTGCGAAGGTTCTTTCGGTGTTTCTGAGGTTTCAATTGTTGTGAATCCAAATCCTATTGAACCTGTAATTACTGCAAACGGCCCCGCAACGTTCTGTGAAGGTGGAAGTGTAGTTCTAAGTTCAAATGCGCAAACTGGAAATGTTTGGAATATCACAGGTCCAGATCAGTTTAATCAGTCAATCACTGTTTCAACTGCAGGATCATATGCTGTAACTGTAATCAATCAGTTTGGATGCGCCGACACCTCAGAAGCTTTGGTAGTAGAAGTGCTTCCCAATGGAATTCAAGCCAGCTTCAACGATACAACCGTTTGCGCAGGTACACCGATTCAGTTTAACGCCACCGGTGGAACTAGCTATGTTTGGTCTCCATCAATTTACCTTTCTGGAACCATCATCGCGAATCCTATTTGTACTCCATTTGAGTCTACAACGTATGTTGTTACTGGAACCGGTATTTGCGGCACAGGTAGCGATACCGTTAATGTAACTGTCCTTCCGATTGTAAATGCAAATCTTGGTTCAGACATTACCATTTGTCAAAATGAAGTCTTAACGCTCTCAGTAGACAGCGTTGATGGTGCAACCTACGCATGGGGACCAGCCAATGCTATCGTAGGGGCGACAAATGGCCCTTCTGCTGTAATCAATACATTTGCTACGACTATCGTAACATTATCTACGGTAAACACCAATGGATGTGAAAGCACAGACACGCTGTTAGTGACTGTAACTCCATCGAATGCCGTATTCAATATCACGGCAAATGGCCCAACAACCTTCTGTCAAGGTGAAAGTGTAGTTCTTGAAGCTACAACCGGGAATCTTGTAATTTGGAGCAACGGCTTAGTAAACTTCGATGAGATAGAGGTTACTGAAAGTGGAAATTACTTTGCCATTTTCACAGGAAGCAATTGTCCGGCTTATTCCGACACTATCGAGGTTGTCGTAACTCCTCTTCCTGCTATTTCAATCGTGGCGCAAGGTCCAACTACTGTGTGTGATGGCATCTGTGCAACGCTGAACGCCAGTGAAACATCAAACATCCAGTGGACATTAGCAGATGGTTCTACATCAACGCAAGGAACAATTCAAGCTTGCGACGCGGGCTGGTACATTCTCTCAAGGACAGAAAACGGATGTACAGGTGTTGATTCCATCTTCATTTCAGTTGCACCACCGCTTCAGACGCCTGTTATCACTTTAGACGGTAACGATATTCTATGCGAAGGCCAAACTACTGCCACATTAATCAGCAGCTCTGCTATCGGCAATCAGTGGTCGGTAAACAATAGTGCCATTGCGGGTGAAACTGGTAATACCATCGTGGTTTCATTAGGCGGTACATATACTGTAACTGTGACAAGTCCTGAAGGATGCACAGCTACTTCAGCACCGATTGTAATCACCGTTAAGCCAGTTGTACCTATCGACATCATTGCTCAAGATTCGGTTGTTTGTAATGATGAGGAAGTTTCTATACTTCTTTCGGCCACTGTGGGCTTCGAAACCTACCTGTGGCAGCCAGCTGGTGAAACAACACCTCAAATTACAGCTACATCTGCTGGTAACTATTCAGTAACTGGTGTAACTGCCGACGGTTGTTTCTCTACCGCAGAATTTGTAATTACTCAGAATGTTCCGTTCTCCCTCAGCTTGAATAGTCCAATTAAGTTCGACGATTTTAATGTCACAGCTCTGGGTGCAAGTGATGGTTCTATTGACCTCACCATCTCTGGTGGTGTTGGTCCGTTCAACTACAGCTGGTCCAATGGCTCAACTAATGAAGATTTGTCAAACATCCCTGGCGGAACATATACTGTGACAGTTACAGACGCGGAAGGCTGTCCGGTTGTTGATTCGATCTTTGTTAAAGAACCTCAAGGTATTAAGCTGCCTAATGGCTTTACACCTAACGGTGATGGTTTCAACGATTTCTATGTGATCAAAGGAATCCAAGGGTACCCAGGTAACAAGGTGAACATCTTTAACCGTTGGGGTAATCTTGTGTATAGCAGACAGGATTATAACAATGATTGGGACGGTGTGAGTAATGATGGTAACCTTCTGCCTGACGGTACGTATTTTATCGTCGTTGACTTAAATAAAGAAGGAACAGAAAACCTTGAAAACTTTATCGACCTTAGAAGAAAATAATCTCCAACCCCTGAATCTGAACTAAAAACAAAAACAATGAAGAGAATAGCTACAGTCATTAGTATGCTGATCTTCTCCTTCTTTGCAAACGCACAGCAGGAGCTTCAGATTAGTCAGTACATGTTTAACGGACTGTTCCTTAACCCGGCGTATGCAGGCACCCACCCATATTGGAGTGGAACGCTTTTGCACCGCAGTCAGTGGGTAGGCTTCTCCGGTAACCCTTGGTCAAATTTGATTGCCATCGATGGTCCAATTAAAAATGAGAAGATGGGTCTGGGGTTTATGATTGTTAACGACAACATCGGACTAACTCGCGTAAACGACCTTTCAGCGGCATATTCCTACAAGATTCGTGTCACTGAAAAAAGCCAGCTCTCCTTCGGTTTGAGGGCCGGAATTAGAAACACTATGTTTAATGTTTCTGATTTGGAGAATATTGTAGATCAAGGAGACCCGCTTTACAATGCCAATGAGAGCTTGTGGATTCCAAAGTTTGATTTCGGGGCTTACTGGTATTCTGAACGTGGATATTTAGGATTATCAATTCCGAACGTATTGTCTATTGACCCTCGAAAAGCCGATAATTCAGATGCCGGTATTCGTCGTCACTTCTTCCTCAACGGTGGCTATGTTTGGGACTTAAATGCATCAGGTTCGGTGAAATTCAAGCCATCTTTCCTTGTGAAGTATGAGCCAACGTCGCCAATTTCGGCCGACATTAACGCGCACTTCCTCTTCAACGACCGCTTCTGGTTAGGAACTTCTTACCGCCACAATGCAGCTGTTGTATTCATGGCAGAGTACCAGATTACAGAAAAGTTACGTGCTGGTATCGCATATGATGCAACCACTTCAGCAATTCGCCAATATCAAAACGGATCTTTCGAAGTGATGTTGGGCTACGACTTTACCCAGAAATTGGTAAAAATCAAACACCCTCGTTACTTCTAAAAACCTGATCAAGCTAGCAAGTCATGAAAAAGAGATATGTAATTGCCAGTCTAGGTGCAGCACTCATCTTTGCGGGGTGCGGAGCGCCCTACTGGACTAAAAAGGGTAACCGGGATTTTGATGCATTTGCATATGCCAATGCTGTTCCCTCTTACAAAAAGGCTTTGGATAAAAAAGCCGATTTCTACGAAGCAAAAAAGAAGCTTGCCGATAGTTACCGTTTGATGAACAATCCATCGGCCGCTGAAGAACTGTATAAGGATGTGGTAGCAATGCCGGAGAGTGATCCTATGAATCAGTTCTTTTATGGTCAGGTTTTGATGCAAAACAAAAAGTACGCTGAGGCAAAGAAGGCATTCGAAGAGTATGCAAAAGCTAAACCTGAAGACACCTTTGTGAAAGCCCTCATTGAGGCCGCTTCAAATCCAGGTAAGTTTGATGGAAAGCTCGACGATTGTGCGTATACACTTACTCCCATCGAAACAACAGGATTAATGAATGCACTCGGCGGAACTCCATACAATTTTGGATATGTGTTTGCCGGAGAATCAGCCATTGAAGTCGATGAGAAAGGGAAACAGCGTAACCCATACACCGGAAATTCCTTCATGGATTTGTATTTCATTAAGAAGGATAAGTCAAGTGCCAAATGGTCTGCTCCTGAAGCACTGAAAGGTGGCGTTAATGGTGAGTTTCATGATGCATTTGCTACATTTAGCGCCGACGGACAAACAGTGTACTTCACCCGCACTCAAACCGACCAGGGTAAAATGCGGCTGAACAACAGTCAAGTGTCGAACCTCGAAATTATCAAGGCTACTTTCCTTGATGGCGAGTGGACGAACCTGGAATCTTTCCCGTATAATTCTTTGGAGTTTTCAAACGGTCATCCTGCGCTAAGCGCGGATGGCAAAACGCTCTATTTTAGCTCAGATCGTCCTGGTGGCTATGGCAGCACCGATTTGTACAGCTGCAAATGGAACGGTACTTCATGGGATGCTCCTGTAAATCTTGGTCCTACAATCAATACACCCGGACGTGAAGTGATGCCTCATGTAGGCTTTGATGAGAAATTGTACTTCTCTTCTGACGGACATGCAGGTTTAGGTGGTTTGGATATCTTCAGTGCTACCAAGAACGGTTCTAGCTGGTCTGTGCCTACGAACCTCAAGTCGCCTGTGAACTCTTCGCGCGATGATTTCTCTTTCGTTCTCGACAACGAAGGGAAAATTGGAAACCTCACCTCCTCACGCGGCGGTACCGATAAACTCTATGAGGTAATCTACAAGGATGTTATCGTTCCTGTAGAAGTTTGTTTGGTTGATAAAATCACGCGCAAGCCAGCCAGTGGTTTGATGGTTTATGCCGAAAACAAAGACACCGGTGAGATTGATAGTACTTCCGCAGGTTCTGATGGCAAAGCTACTTTCAGACTTAAAGGTGAATATGACTTTGTGATTAAGGCTCGAAGCGCTACCGTTCTTACCAACAGTATCGACATCACCACAAAAGGCAAAAGCTGCGCTACTGTTGTAAAAACCTGTGATGATGGAAAAATTCTTGAGGTTGAAGCTCCTGATTATGCTAAAGAGTACGACATCAACGACATTTACTACGATTACAACAAGTGGAATATTCGCCCAGATGCCGCGAAGCAACTGGATAAGCTTGTAAAATTGTTGCAGGATAACCCAAGCTTCAAAATTGAGTTGGGGTCGCATACCGACTGTCGTGGTTCTGAAGAGTACAACCAGAAGCTTTCTGAAAACCGCGCCAAGGCCGTAGTGAAGTACTGTACCTTACGCGATATCGACCCAAGCCGCTTGACCTACAAAGGCTATGGTGAAACTGTTCGCCGTTCTTCCTGTGTTTGTGAATCATGCAGCGAAGCAGAATGGCAACAAGACAGACGCACTGTGTTTAAGCTGATTAAGTAATTAAACGTTTATAAACGTTTATAAATGTTTAAAATGCCCGGCCAACGCCGGGCATTTTCTTTTTTTGCCAATGGCAAATCATCAAGTTTTGTTTAAGCGCCAGCTGGCTGTACAACCATTTATTCGAATTTCGATTTTAGTTTTCACTGGAATCTTAGTTCAGTCGACTTTAAATTTGGATGTATGGTTGCTTTTCTCGGGTTCATTGGGTTTGTCGCTTGTGCTGATTTACCTGATCTGGCGAAAAAGATCTTCCCGATTTACCGGAATTATTATAGGCTTGTGGTTGTCTACGGCCTCTTGCGGCGTGGTGAAACAATACATTCCTGTTAAACAGAACCCTGACTTATGGTACGGTCGGCATCCCGTGATTCTATCTGTGGGAAACGACATTCGAAAGTCAGACACCGGCTCCCGGTTTCAAGGAATTCTAAAAGCAGTTTACGTTAACCGGCAATGGCAATTCATTGAGGCTCCCGTTTGGGTTAGACTCCATAAAATGGTACCCTTACCCGGCGATCTAATTCTTAACCGAGGTAGGCTAAAGGACTTACCACAGATAACACTTCCTCTTGAGTTTGACTTGAAAAATTGGTTAACCAGCAATCATCTAGAGGGAATTTGGGAAGTCAAGGAAGGTGAAGCAATTAATTTGGGGGTTGAAGAGCAGTGGTCTTTCACCATTTTTGGTCGTTTGCGGAACCATCTTCTTCAAAACCTCAGAGATAACGGACTTCCTGAGCGAGCATTCGGACTTGTTTCAGCGCTGATTTTGGGAGAGCGCTCTGAAATAGAATCCGATGTTCAAGAGGCATTTCGCGTATCTGGATTGGTTCATATTCTCGCCGTATCGGGAATGCATGTGGCGCTCATTTTTGGATTGTTCACCCTTCTTGTTAAATCGTTGGGCAATGTTTGGCTCAAGGCAGTATTGTTGATTTTAGGTGTGTGGTTATACGCCGCACTTTCAGGACTCTCGCCATCTGTTACACGCGCAGCCACCTTGTATAGTTTAATTGCCATTGGTCAGGGATTAAATCGTAGCAATACCAGCAGTTTGAACAGTCTTCTTGCTGCTGCGGTACTCATGCTGCTTTTTGATTCGGGGTTTTTGTTTGACATGGGATTTCAATTGTCATTCTTAGCCGTTTTGGGTATAGTTACTTTAGGAAACCGATATGCATTCACTAGCTATAGCCGTTGGAAACGATATTTTCTTCAGGCAATGTGGATTAGTATTGTAGCCCAGCTAACCACGCTTCCGGTCATTCTTTACCATTTTGGCACTTTCCCGGTTTACTTTCTCCCGGCCAACTTACTGGCTGTTCCATTTTCAGCCATTCTAACCTACGCCTCTATTCTGTGTCTCATGCTATCTCCTGTTCCGGTTGTAGCGCCGTTTGCATGCGATGTGTTATCGGTGTGTATTGATGGCTTTGTCGCACTGGTAAGTTTTTTTTCAAAACTCCCCTATGCCCAAATCTCCAATATAGTCCCCACTTTTCCTCAAATGCTGCTCTTGATGGCTTTTGTTCTGATGCTTTCAGTGTTTTCAATAAGCCTCACGCGATTTATGAAATTCTCTGTCATCGCGTTGCTGTTTATGCCCGTGGCAGGTCATCTTGGAAAAGACAGACGAAGGCCTTCAAACCACTTAATTGCTGTTAAAGGACCAGAGCTGCTTGTTTTAACTACCGGAGGCCGTGCCGTATATGGTTGTGTTGAACCATCTTTGTCGGATGGCTTTTTGAAACGCAAGAAAGAGCAATTAACACCGCACAGTATAGAGATTCCCGGGCCCACTAAAGGAGAGCAAATTTTGCGTTTCAACATACAAATCGACGACTCGATTGCGACGATTTTGTGCGTGGATCCACAATCAAAAGCAAATCCGTGGAAATTACTTCAAAGTGATAATGTTCATTTGGTTGCTTTGCTCAAGCCATCGCGAAATTTGAGGATTTGGGAGACGGCTTGCAGAAGATTCAGTATACCTGTTCATAAGGTTTGGAGTAAACAAAATCATATACTAAATTTGTCCAGGAACCACTAAATGAGCATGTGCAGATGGGATTATCGTGCGACAAAACGTTTTTTTTGTAATTGTACGCCTGAGTATGTCCGGTTAATTTTGAATTAACATTGAGGATAAATACCTTTCGACCATACTCATGGAGGAGAATTATTTCTTATCCTTGTGCGCTTAAACTGACATTCATATCGAGCAATTTTACAACCAATGAAAAAACTCACCGTATTGCTGATTTCCGGAGCCATCACCTTTGCAGCAGGAACGGCATCAGCGCAGAATAACTCTTCTAAAGTCCATCAGTGCGGCACAATGCACTTCATGGAAGAAGAATTCAAGCAGCATCCAGAACTCAGGGAGCAGTTTCTTCAGCATCAAAAGCAAGTTGAGGATTACAAGCGGATGCAAAGTGCGCCGTTCAGAAGCACTCAAAAGCGTATTGTTCCTGTTGTGTTCCACATTATTCACCAATGTGGTCCGGAGAATATTTCCAGAGCTCAGATTGAAGACCAATTGAGAATTCTCAATGAAGACTTCTCGCTCACCAATCCCAACTTTGGGCAAACTCCTGAATGTCATGCTGCAGTTGCCGCAGATTGTCAGATTGAGTTCCGTTTAGCTACCAAAGATGATTTGGGGAATTGTACAGATGGTATCGTTCGGGTTGAATCTGCGAAAACTTTTGAAGCCAATAACCAAAGTGGGGTTAAAGCCATTAGCCGTTGGTCATCTCACAAATACTTAAATGTATGGGTTGTTAATTCAATCGGTTCTATTCAAAGTGTGGGTGGTGAGGTGCTTGGATACGCGCAGTTTCCTGCTGGCGGTCTGCCATCCACCGACGGTGTTGTAATCCGCCACGACTGCATCGGATCAATTGGTACTGCTCAAACAGGAACCTTCGCTCCACGCTTTGGCCGTACAATGACTCACGAGGTTGGTCACTGGTTAGGGTTGCGCCATATTTGGGGTGATGCCGACTGTGGTTCTGACGGAATCGACGATACTCCAATTGCTGCGGCTCCTAACTATGGAATTTGCTTCGAAGATTTCCCTTACAACATTGGAGGCTGCGAAGGTGGCGACCCTAACGATAACTGCGGGGAGATGTTCATGAACTACATGGACTATTCCGATGATCAGTGCATGTCGATGTTCACCAATGGGCAGAAAGATGTGATGGATGCCACACTGGCGACTTTCCGTTTCTTCATTTCATCTGATGAAAACCTGGCTGCAACAGGAACCCGTGATGAAGATATCGCCAATGCGGTAACCTGCGTTCCGCAATCAAGTTTCTGCGACAACAGAATGATGGTTTGCGAGAATGCTACTGTTACATTTACAGATGCAAGCTATAACGCTGTTGGCTATACCCGCGAATGGAACTTTGAAGGTGGCTCTCCAGCAACAAGCTCTACTGCAAACCCTGTGGTTACTTATTCAGCTTCTGGTGTTTACGATGTATCATTAACCACTTCAACAACAGCAGGTGCCAATACCCTCACCAAGTCGAACTACATTATCGTATCTCCAGACGCAGCTCAATTCCCAACAGGGCCTTTTGAAGAAACTTTCGCAAACTCCGCAAACTACAACAGCTTGTTCACCTCAATTAATCCTGATGGAACTGAAGCCAAATGGGAGTATGTTTCGAATGGAGGTTTTGAATTCGGAGGTGGTGTGCGTTTGAGAAACTATTTCAATACAGCAACTGAGAAGGATTTCTTAATCACTCCATCATACAATCTGTCCTCAGTAACAAATCCAGTTCTAATGTTCCGTCTGGCCGTTGCTGAAAGAGGCGGTGAGCCTAATGATATTTTCCGTGTCTACACTTCCAACAACTGCGGTCAGTCCTGGGGAGTACCACGCCGAACCATCAACTTCAATGAAATGAATTCTGCGGGGCAATACACCAACGAATTTGTTCCAACCGTTAAGGAGCACTACAAAACATACTTTGTTTCCTTAGCCCCAGTAGCTCAGCAAGACAATGTTCGAATTCGTTTTGAGTATGAATCTGGAACCGGCGACAGAGCGAACAATGTTTACTTAGACGACATTAATATTGGTAGTTCATTGGGTGAATTCGATTTAGAAGATCAAATTGGTTTGAATGTGTTCCCTAACCCCACTACCAATCAGTCACAGATAAACTTTTACTCATACAAGTCAGCTCAAATGAGTCTTCGTGTTTACGATGTACTCGGTAAAGAAGTAATTACAGGCTTTAACGGAAAAGTAGGAGCTGGTGATCAGTCATTCAATATCGATATGAGTAATTTGTCATCCGGCATTTACACCATTCGTCTTGAACTTGATGGCAAGACAGCTTTCACCAAAGTTGTTCGCAATTAATTTTAACCTTTTGAATTTCAAAAGCCCTGATGAAAGTCGGGGCTTTTTTGTTATATTTTGGCAATTTTCTTGATATTCTCCGTTTCAATAAAGCACATATGAGAAAGTTGAGTTTTCTAATAGCTATTGCTATTCTTATTCCTGTGTTATCGTTTTCGCAGGACATCATTACGTTGAGAAACGGAAAGAAAATCGAAGCGGTGGTATCTGAAGTGAATAAAAAGGATGTCACCTATCGAAAGTTCTCTAATCCTAAAGGGCCTTTATACAGGGCAGAACTGAAAGACATTGGCCGGATTAATTATGAAAGTGGGGCGGTTGATGAGTTTAATCCAATTCAAGGAGAGGCCGCTAGCCCTAAACTAAGTTCGAACACTCAAAATTCTTTTGGTGATTCTTTTGGCCGGAACTTGATTAGCATCGATGCTATGTCGTTGTTGTTTCAAAATATCGAGATTTCTTATGAGCGATTCATAGGAACCCGAGGAAAATTAGGAATTCGTGTTCCGGTTTCGGTGAATATGAACTCCGGCGATTTCAATAATGGCTTCGCCAATGCGAGAAATGTGTTTAATTCGGGCTTTGATGTAAACTATTACCCTTTAGGGCAAGGAGTTTCGCGGATGTTTATCGGACCTTCGTTGCGGTTAGGTGCAGCCCGAACTACATACTCATACTTTGATAACGTCATTGGCGGCGAAGTTTCCACCACAGGAAACTCAAATTACTTCGCGTTTTTACTTCGTTTTGGGTTTTTGTACACTCCGGTTGAGGAACTTAGTATTGGAACTGCCTTTGGAATTGGAACCCGCCGTTATGTAACCAATATTCCAAATCAAACGGCAGGCTCGGCTGTGAGTTTGCAGTTTAGTTTGGGTTACCGTTTCTAATTATAAACCTAGCTTCTGGAGTTCAGATTGTTCTTTCTGAAAACCGGATTTGGTACTTTTCCTCAAGTTCAGTAAGGATCTCGGTATACCATTCTTTCGAAATGGGAATGTGTAACCCCGGTTGCGCCACTTTCTTTTCGAGAATCATACGAACACCAATAGCCAAAGGCAGACCAACTGTTTTGGCCATGGCAGTTCTTCGGTTATCCGTTCCCTCCACCTGAAGGTCGCTATAGCAAGTATGTTTCTTGCCGTTCGAGTCAATTGATTCGATGATATGTTGCATTACCACTAAATCCCGATCGTCGGGTTTAAGCTCCCAGCGTTTCTCCAACAAAGCCTGTAGAATTTCAGCCGGGCTGCCCCCGTGTGAATGAATCGGTTCTTCATTCAAAAGACCTAGCCATTGTAGCTTTTGCATATTCAGCTCAGAAAACCCAGAAACCCGTTGAAGTTTAGATTCAGTGCTTTCGTTGGTTGATGGCAGAAAAGCTTCTATATAATCACGATAGGTCATCCCCGGTTTAACCGGGAATTGAACAGAATCATCTGTTAAGCCAAGCTGCAAAAGGAAGTTCCAGGCCGAACAATACCCCGAATGCCTTAAAGTACCGCGAACAAGGGTTTCGACGTTATTGAGCCCGTAGGTTTCCTGGTAACTTAATGAATCGCGGTTCGGGTAGCCATCATAATGGGTATTGTTGATGACATGTTGCGTAGATTCGGCGAATAACCGATGATAGGGCTTAAGCTTGATTTGGCCGTTTTCAAGGTATCGTGCAGTAGATTGGCCGGCCAATACCACATTTCGAGGATTCCAGCTGAATTTGTATTTCCAGGGGTTGTCGGCCAGGCAGGCCTCAGCCACAAGTCCTCCGCAATAGGAATGAAAGGCTGTAATCTGCTCTCCATCTGATTGAAGTGCGTGAATTATCCGCATGGCCGACATGTGATCGAGGCCCGGGTCTAATCCGCACTCATTGAGAAAAATTAACCCATTTTGCTGAACATCAGCGGATAAAGTCCGCATTTCAGGGCTCTCATAAGATGCTGTAGCCAGGTGACTTTTGTGTTCAACGCAAATTTTGGCCACCACGGGATGCATAAAGGCCGGGAGCATGGAAACCACCAGTTGTTTTCCGGCGATAATCGAGCGGAGTACCTCAGTGTCATCAAGCTTTGCTGTATAAAGCTGTACGAAGCTATATTCCGACTTAAGTTGACGTAAGTGATCTGTGTTTAAATCGGCAATGTGCAATTCAAATCCAACTTTTCTACACCAGTCTAACAGATAGTCAATAAGGTAACCTGCCGACTTCCCCGCACCTAAAACCAAAACCGATGACATGCTATCAGGGTTCTGTTTTTACATTCACAAAACCACCATTAGTGATTCTGATGTTGGAAACTAATCCAGTGTTTGGATTGATAAAATCGCCTTCAAATTCAAAGCCTCCAGACACCGTAATAATGCTGTTGGTTACGTAGTAGTCTGAAATCACAATTTTACCACTATCGGATTTGAAAATACGGTCTGAGGCATCGATGTATCTACAGCGAATCAGTGTATCCGGGTTTGGCAAATCATAGGTACCTAGCTCGGTTCCGAAAAATTGAATAACAACCGTACTGTTGTCTGACCTGGCAAGAGAAACAACATTTTTAACTCGCCCGTTTTCAGGAGTGGAGGTAAATGTAGCACGGGTAAATGTGGTATAGGAGCCGTTTACATCAGCCGAGCCGAAGATTGTTGGTGGTGGTTCCGGTTCAGTTTCTTCTTCGCAGGCACTGAAACTTACTAAGGCCACGATTAAAATTATCCAAGAAAAACTATGCATCCAAGAGCGATTTGAAAACTTACCTGCGAACATGTACGAAGCATTATTTTGGGATTGTAAATATAGGCATCTCCGTTTAGTTCTGCAAACAAAGCCCATTTACCATGTGATTGCCTCACACAGCGATGAATTCACTAGGTTTGCAGCATGTTTTTTTCTGAAAGCCAGACGCAGGAAATCCGCGAATTACTGCTTAAGGCCAACACTGTTGTTTTGGTTTCGCACCGCAATCCCGATGGCGATGCATTGGGCTCTACACTCGGATTGAAATCGATATTTGATCGGCATTTTTCATTTAAAACCCAGGTGATTGTTCCCGATGAACGGCCTGATTTTCTCGCGTATTTGCCCGGATTTACTGAAGTTTTGGTTTTCGACAAAGAAACGCAGCAAGCAACTGAGGCCATCCTTAATTGTGATGTCTTGTTTTGCCTCGACTTTAATCATCCGGGAAGGGTAGGCGATATGGAAGATGTGTTGAGGGCTCGGGCAAGTTTAAGGCCTGATTCGGGTATCATGATCGACCACCATCAACAACCTGAAGCGTTCATAACCTATATTGGGTCTGACACTTCGGCCAGTTCGACGTCGGAAATGGTTTATACATTTTCACAGATGCTTGGTTTTGAGTCCATTCCGACCAAGGAAACAGCCATGTGTTTGTATACCGGTATTATGACCGATACGGGGTCTTTCCGCTTCAGTGCTACAAGTCCTGCCACTCATCGTATTGCCGCTAATCTGCTGGCCTCAGGTTTGGAACATTGGAAAATTCATGAACATCTTTTTAATCAGAACAAACTGTCTAAACTACAGCTTTGGGGCGAAGTGTTTAGCCGTCACCTTTCTCAGCTTCAGGAATTTGGGGTTAGTTATATGGTTGCTGATGGCGAATTACTTCAACGGCATCACTATGAAGAAGGTGACTTAGAAGGGCTTGTAAATTTTGCACTTAGCTTAAAAGGAACAACAATGGCGGCAATATTTAGCGAACGAAAAGGGAAAATCAGAATTTCGTTCCGTTCTGTAGGGACATTCTCGGTCAACGCCTTTGCCCGTGAGCATTTTAATGGCGGCGGACATGAAAATGCGGCGGGTGGTAGCTTTGAAGGTAGTATTCAGGAAGCCGTTCAGCACTTTTTAAGCATTCTCCCTTCTTACAAATCTCAGTTAAAATCATGAAAGGAATCAATTGCATCTGGGTACTTGCTTGTTTATTCTTTGTTGGTTCTTTACTAGAATCCTGCAGGAATCGTCCTGATGATAAGCGATCTCTGGAACAATCGCAATTGCATGAACCGTTGATTCGGGTAAATCAGAATCTGGCCCGGAAAGAAAGTGAGGACATCGACAGTTACCAACGTCGTTATCAACTTGATATGCAAAGAACCGGCACAGGATTACGTTATCACATTTACACAAAAGGCGCAGAGCCGCTGGCTGATGCCGAAGATTTAGCCACAGTGAATTTCAAGGTGTTTTTGTTGGATGGCACATTGTGCTACAGCTCTGATTCGACTGGTTCAGAAACATTTACAGTTGATCGGGATGACGTAGAAAGCGGTTTGCACGAAGGCATCAAAATGCTTGGGAAAGGCGGTAAAGCCAAATTTATTTTACCTTCGCACCTCGCTCATGGACTGATGGGAGATGACGCAAAAATCCCCTCCAGAAGCCCTGTAGTGTACGACATTGAATTGATAGCCCTGAAAAAGAGATGATCCTGATCAAAAAGATGAATTTGCTCAAAGCATTTGCCGCTTTGCTATTACTGGCGGCCTGTTCAAAAAGTAAGCATGATGGTTTTGAAGTAACTGAAACCGGATTGCATTTCGCACTTCACAAGCACGACGATAAAGCCAAGAAACCCAAAAAAGGCGATATTCTGTTTTGTAATATGAGGCTTTGGTTGATGGGTAAAGAAGGAAAAAAAGACTCATTGATGTATTCATCAGAGGAGGCTCCGGATTATGATGAAAGCATCAAGTTTATCGAATTGATGGATCCGAAACACAAGGGCGATCTTATGGAAGGTCTTTCGATGTTGCATCTTGGCGACAGTGCTTCGTTTATTGTATCGGCCGATTCGTTTTTTTTAGTGGCCAATCAATTAAAGGAGTTGCCTCCTGGTGTTAAAACCGGTGATGAACTTTTGTTTGATTTCGTAATTCGGGATTTTAAATCTTTAGAGGAGACCAAGACCCTGATTGCTGGTTTGAGAGCCAAAATGTCGGCCGAGCAAAAGGTGGAAATGGATGCATTGCGCGACAATGAACAATCGCGCATTGCTGAGTATTTAGACAGGAAGGGAATCAAGGAAAAACCGACTTCGAGTGGATTGATCTATGTTGAAAAGGATAAAGGTAAGGGTCCCAAAGCCAAGAAAGGACAAGTTGTTACGCTCCAATACACAGGTTATCTTTTAAATGGGAAGAAATTCGATTCCAGTTTTGATCATGGGCAGCCTTTCTCCTTTACGTTAGGAAACGGGGAGGTGATTGCCGGTTGGGATGAAGGAGTTTCAATGATGAATGTAGGGACGTCTGCAATGTTTATCATTCCATCGGTATTGGCTTATGGTTCTAATGGGTCCGGGGAAATTCCTCCGTACTCACCATTGGTTTTTGAAGTACAATTAATGAAAGCTGAGTAATCATGAAAAAATGGATTTTTTGCCTCTCATTTGCGCTGGGCGCGATGACTGTTTTGGCTCAAGGTACTGCGCCTGCTGTTAACCGCGCCGAATTTAAAGAGTTGCAGAAAGGTATTTCTTGGCGTAAGATAAAAAGTGGAAAAACCAGTGTTAAGCCTCAAGAAGGAGATGTGTTGCTGATGTATGTCAGTTATTACCGGCATCGTAAAGGAAGCAGCACCGACTCTTTGTTGTTTAGCTCCGGTAACAACCCCAACGATAAAGCCTTGAAGCTGATATTGCCCAAACCTACGTTTCAGTCAGACGTAATTGCCGGTTTGTATCAAATGGAAGCCGGTGATAGCGCCCAGTTTATTGTACCCGGTGATTCTTTCCTTTTAATGTCGGCCGGATTTAGAGAACTTCCCGAGCACTATAAAGCCGGTGATGAAATTTTGTTTTGTGCAGGTTTGCTGAAAATCACACCTAAGGCTGAAGCAGAAGCCATCCGTAAAATTGAACTTGAAAAACAAAAGCAAGAAATGCAACAGAAAGCAGAAGCCGAGAAATCACTAATGCAGGCTTACATTACAGAAAAAGGAATTAAAACAACACCACAGGCCAGCGGTCTCATTTATGTCCAAAAATCTCCCGGATCTGGCGAAAAGCCAAAGAAAGGGCAGAAAGTTACTGTACACTACACCGGTTACTTGCTCAATGGCACTAAGTTCGATTCTAGTGTTGACCGTGGTCAGCCTTTTGTGTTTGAACTAGGGCGAGGGCAAGTAATTGCAGGTTGGGACGAAGGGATTTCATTAATGCAGCCCGGCGAAAAAGCACAACTGATTATTCCATCAAATCTTGGTTACGGTGGCCGAAGTATGGGGCCAATTCCAGCACATTCTACCTTGGTTTTTGATGTAGAGCTCATCAAAGCTGAGTAACTGCTGCTTTATTCACGTTGCATTAACCCTTTATTAGTTAACGGTATGTTTAGAAATCTTGTTTTTTGTCTGGTTGCTGCATTGGTCAACTTATCCTACGGCGTTGCTCAATCGGCTGTAAAACTGAAGTTGAACGAGGAATATGCCGCTGCCAATGGTTTGAAAATCACCTTGCTGAAAACAGGAAAGGGGAAGTCACTTGCAAAAGGCGATAAGGTGAAAGTGCATTACAAGGGTGAATTGGTGGATGGCCGCCCGTTCGACAGCTCCATTGAGCGCAACCAACCCTTTGAGTTTGTGATGGGCATGAACCAAGTAATTGCTGGTTGGGACCAAGCCCTGCTGTTATTGAAGACAGGCGATAAGGCTAAACTTTTGATACCTCCCGACTTAGGTTACGGCGATACGCCAATGCCTAAAATTCCGGCAGGCTCTTATTTGGTTTTCGAGGTGGAAGTTTTGGATGTGATTAAAGACTTTGCCCCTAAACAGTTCATTACAAAAGGAAAGAAAACAGAAACATCTGCTTCCGGTTTGGAGTATTGTATATTGGAAAAAGGCAGTGGTGCCAAGGCTGAGCGCGGTAAAACGGTTGAAGTACACTATACAGGTTTTTTGGAAAATGGAGACATCTTCGACTCTTCTGTTTTGAAAGGTCAACCGATTTCTTTTCGCCTTGGTGTTGGAATGGTTATTCCCGGTTGGGATGAAGGCTTAACGTATCTAAATGCCGGCGGAAAAGCCTTACTGTCAATCCCCTATAATCTGGCGTATGGTGAAACCGGTCGTCCTCCACTTATTCCGCCAAAAGCACGCCTTATCTTCAACGTAGAGCTGATTAGCGTTAAATAGGGCTTACTGAAAAGCACTTAATAGCTTTATTTTTAACATTTTAGCCCCTGTTTGAATGAGGCTTAATGCATGGATTTTTAGTCTAGCTTTTGAAAATCCATGAAGTCCTGAATTCATGAAGTTTGATTATTCGTTAGCCACAAATGCAGCATCTGTTTCGTTGCCCGAGCCTAGCACTATTCAATATACAGCTTCGCCTAGTCGCGTTGCATCTGCCGCATTTCTGACTTTTTCAGTAAGCTCTAAGTAAGGCTTGACTGTTTTAGGGCAAAGTATCGAGTTAAGCTCGGTTCCATGTAATCTGTGGTAGCATTAAACTTGTAACTGCTTTTTTTACTAAAGCGGTTTTTTGAAAGCAATCACTCACCATTGTGTTGGCAGACTCTGAAATGCTGAAGGTTCATGTTTACAGGACGAAACTGTGCATTACTTAAAACTGCAAGAAACGAAGCAGACCTACTTTTCCAGCCAAAAAATTTTGAGCTTTACATTTTCAGAATTGCACAGATTTTTTCGAAAGCAATGCAGAAGTGCTATGTGTAATCTCCCGGGTCAACAAAGCTTAAAGTAATTTGAATGCAGCAAATAAGCGCTATTCGGGAGGCTCTGTTACAATTCAACGTTCAAGTCGACCATTACTTTTTGAAGTACGCCTTCCAATTTGTCCATTAAGGCCGGAAGCTCATCGATATTGCTCGACTCTTTAGCGTATCGTTCGATGGTGCGAATATCTTCCCGAAGCAATTCGATACCCATTGTATCGATAGATGGCTTGATTTTATGGGCCACAGCACCGAGCTCTTTCCAGTTGGAGTCGTTTAGATGTTGCCTCATTTCCGCTAGGGCAGGTGGCATGGTGTCGATGAAAAGCCTCACCATTTTTTTAACGAAATCGGTGTTCCCGTGAGCAATTTCGTGAATCAACTTTAAATCGTATAGTTGGCCTTCGGGGATGCTAAAACTCATGTTCGGGGTGTTTAGACAAAGGTAGTTTTTTCAGCTTAGTTCTCTTGATTGCCGGATTAATTTGTGGCGGTAGGATTCCAAAAGTTCTGATTTAAATACGAACCCTTTGAATTGTGGCCCGTCAAAAACCGGCAAACATTCTTCTCCTTCTATCTCAAATTTGTGGAATGCCGATTCAGCAGTATCGTTCCAGCGTATCGTTTGAGAAGGGAAAAACATAAATTCACTAACGTTTTTTGTTTCGTAAAGTTCCACCCGGAATAGCAAATCTCGAATACGGTCTAATTCGACCATACCCTGAAAATGTTTTTCAGGACCTATCACAGGATAATGGTTGATATGAGATTGCTCAACAATTTTCACCAAATCGCCAAGGGGCATATCGGGACGGAGGGTGTATTCAGGTTTTCGAATGAGTTTTTTTAAACGAATTGCGCGCATCACGGCGCTGTCTTTTTGGTGTGTTCCAACAATTCCTTTTCGGGCCAAACGGTTTGTGTAAACGGAATAAGGTTCGAGTAAGCGCGATACAAAAAAGGCCGAGGCCGATACAATCATCAAGGGAACGAACAGGTTGTAACCTCCGGTGATCTCAGCGATGAGAAATATTCCGGTTAGTGGAGCATGAACAACGCCGGAAAGCACTCCGGCCATGGCCGTGGCAACAAAAGAGGCAATGGGCAAAGCCACGATTCCGGTTGAGTTTAATCCGAAACTAAAGGTAAAGCCAAGCAGCGAGCCGGTGAAAAGCGAAGGGGCAAAGATTCCCCCATTTCCACCGGAAGCAATGGTTAAAGAAGTGGCCACAACCTTCATAAACACTGTTGCCCCGGCCAACAGAATAATCATCATTCCACTGTCGCCCAGTTCTCCAAACAAGCTGTTCCGCAAAAGCAGGGTGTATTCGCCGTTAAGTAAGGCCTGAATTAATGTATAACCCTCGCCGTAAAGTGTAGGGAGAAGAAAAATTAATCCGCCCAATAGGGCGCCACCGCCTAAGGCTTTGCGATAATTACTTTTCCAGCGTTTGAAACGACCTTCGATGAGCAGAGTACTCCGCGTCATGTACACCGAAACGAGTCCGCAAGCAAGCCCAAGTAAGGTGTAAAAGGGAAGCTGACCAACGGTCCAGTTGTCGGTGATTAAGTAAAACAAGCGGTCGGAGAAGAAAAACCGTGAAACTACTGCAGCTGTGGCCGACGAAAGCAAAAGAGGGATGAATGCCGGCACGCTAAAGCCTTCCAGGAGGACTTCAAAAGCGAAGATTACCCCGGCAATCGGGCAGTTGAAAACGGCTGAAATCCCCGCGGCAGCGCCACAACCTAAAAGCAGCGTTCTTTCCCGGTAATTCAGATGGGCCAGAATACCCAGGTTGGAGCCAATGGCCGAACCGGTAACTACAATTGGGGCTTCCAATCCGGCCGAACCGCCAAAACCAGCGGTAACGCCGCTGGTGAGGACATGCGACCAGGTTTTATGTTGCTCGATTTTTGAGCCTTTCCGGGCGATGTTCTCAATAATCGGACTGAGCCCACGCCCCAGTTGGCCCTTGAGCAATCGCTTAACCAGCACAGCAGTGAGCAAAATGCCCAACATGGGGAAAATGAAGTAAAGCGTGGTGTGGTAAGGAAAGTGCACCCGGTATTGGAGGTAGTCTTGGATGAAGTGCACCAGATTTTTGAGCAAAATGGCCGCAAACCCACATACCAATCCTGTAAACACGCTCAGTCCAAGAAGAAAATTGCGTTTACTCACATTGCGGATTCTCCATTTCAGAAATTGAAAACGCAATCCGTTAAAGGCATGAAAAACATCAGCATGCTTCACGCCTTAAATCTACGCACTTAACCTTAAACTCTACTTCGGCTTTTCAAAGGCCCTATGCTTATTCTTTCCACTTGAGGCGCAATCCTAAGGTAATTGTTCGGGGTCGAAGCGGACCATAAACATAGCCCGGGTCTCTGGAAAAACCCGTGTCCAGGTCGCGTTGAAATTGGTTGAAAAGATTGTTTACGCCTCCATCAACCTCGAGATTCCAGTGTTTACTGAGGTTAAAACTCTTCATGAGACGGAGGCTTGCATCCCAGAAATCGGGTGTTGATTTCAATTCGATGAATCCGGTTTCTGTATTTGTCATGTGGGCCATAAGCATGCTTCCGGTATACACCAGAGAAGCAGCAGCATACCACGATTTACCCAAATAAAATGCACTTTGGAGATAACCATACACCGCTGGTGTTCGGAGTAACTGATTGGTTGTTAGCGTGTTTTGTTCGTCTTCAAAAATGGTTTCCGCCTCCCGAAACAGGGCTTGTTGTAGGGTAAGTCCGGCCTGAAGGCTATGGTTTTGCTTTTTCACTCTGGCCTCCGCATTGATTCCGCTCACCAAAGCTCCGCTGCCATTGCGTTTTTCCATAATAAGCACATTGCCCGATTGTTCCACCGGACCTTCAATCACAAAAGGATTCCTCAGTTGCGTGTGAAAAGCGCTAATGGTGTAACGTTGCGACCAGCCCATGTATTCCTGATTGTATTCGGCACCAATACTTTGGCTTAATGAGCGTTCTGTTCGAAGGTTTTCGGCCATTCTGATAAAGCGGAGATTGCTACCGGCCAGGTCGATGTGTAAATCTTCGTCGAACACCTGCGGGCCTCTAAACCCTGTGGTAAGTTGATACCTCAAGCTCAGTTTTTCTGTGAGCCCTTGCCTTATGGAAGCCCGAATGTTTGGAATCCAAAGGCTTCGCCGATGGCTAAACGTGTTCTCAGGGAAACGAAAATCGCCGCGAATGTCTTGATAATCCATTCTGAAACCTGCGCTGATATTGGTTTTGGAGGCCGGCTGAAACGCGTATTGGATGTAAGTTCCTGAGCTGAGGCTCTGTTGCTCGAGGCTGCGGATTTGTCCGCGGAATTCGTCTCTCAATCCTTGAATTAAACTCTCGTTGCCCAGCAATAGGCGTCCGTTCCAGCGTTTTAGGTGTTGCACCACTTGCAGCCCAAGTACACCGTTGTAATCGCTGGAGAAGCCGTATTGCGAAAGCGGATCGGGATGCGTTGAGCCTCCGTAGTACGAATCCCTAAGCACGCGTTGAAAGGCAGAATAAACATCCAATTTTCTTCTACTGTTGCGGCTTTGTAACGAGTAACTCAGATCGGCCCCTGCAATTCGGTGAGCAATCCATTCTGCAATTTCGCTTTGGTGAGGCGCAAGGAAAAGCGTGCTGCCTCCCCGGCGCTCGTCTTGTATATATCTGGCCGAACCACTCAATTTTGAGCGAGAGCCCAGCTCATGGAAAAATTGAAGGCCAGATGTATGGCTTTGAAGCCGTGTGATTTCTGTAAACCCATCGTTGTGAATGTCCCATGGATTGCGGTATCGATAGGCCGAAAAGCCCTGCAATCCGGTGGTTCGCTTTTTATTGACCCACGACCCTGATGCGTAGCCATAGGTGTCGGGTGAATTTAAACCTATGCGCGACTGCTGTAATCCGGCTTCGAATGACTTTCCGGTGGGTGTTGTGGTGATGATATTTACCGTACCGGCGATAGCATTTCCGCCAAACAAGACCGATCCGCCGCCCTGAACAACCTCGATTTGCTCAATCATGGCCGGTGGAATTTGTTCCAGACCGTAAACCGCAGCAAGGGCCGAATAAACAGGGCGACTGTTGATGAGAATTTGGGTGTAGGCCGGTGGCAGTCCATTTAAACGAACTCCAACAAAACCGCAGTTTTGGCAGTTGTTTTCGACTTGTAATCCCGGACTGAATCGAAGCCCATCGGCGAGGCTGTTACTTTGGGTTTGCTCAAAAGTTGCGCGGTTAATTACCGAGATGTTTACCGGCGATTCTCTCAGCAGCACGGGTTCTCGGTCGGAGCTCACCACAAAAACGGGGAGTTCGGCGGAGGCTGAGCGTAAAACAATGCTTAGGTTATTCTGAACATCAGAAGCAGGAATTTGCTTCATGGCATACCCAATGGCCGCAATTTCGAGGGTATCGTTTGCCAACCCGGATGGGCTAAGTTGAAAACGGCCAAGACTGTCGGCAAGTGCTCCTGAACTTTGTTTCTTCCAGGCCAACGTTGCAAATGGGATCGCCTGGCCTTTCGCATCTTGCACGCTGCCCCGAATTTGCGACCAACAGTTAAGGCTGAACGTGAAGAAAATTAAAAGAATGAGCAATCGCATAGTTCTAACTTTTCGGGGTTCAAAAATAATATTTAGATGAATCTAAAAATAATATTCAGGCATAAAAAAAACGGCCGAAGCCGTTCTCTCAATTTTTATCGCCGTTAGAAGTTCGGACGGAACATGTATTTGTTGTAGAAGTCGTTGATTACTTTAACGGCTTCGTCAGAAGTATCCACAATGTTAAACAGGTCGAGGTCTTCGGGCGAGATGAAAGGATTTTCTTGAAGCAGCTGCTCTTTCACCCATTCAACCATACCACCCCAGAATTTTCGGCCTACAAGAACGAGTGGAAAACGAGCGATTTTATTGGTTTGAATCAGGGTGATGGCCTCGAAGAACTCGTCGAGTGTGCCGAAACCACCCGGCATGATCACAAAACCTTGGGCGTATTTCATAAACATCACCTTACGCACGAAGAAGTAGTCGAAGTTGATGATTTTATCGCGGTCGATGTATTTGTTGCCTTCCTGCTCATGCGGTAGAACGATGTTTAGTCCAACCGATTTTCCACCTCCGCGATGCGCACCACGGTTGCCGGCTTCCATAATTCCGGGGCCACCTCCGGTGATGATGCCATACCCTTCGAGGGTTAGTTTATAGGCAATTTCCTCAGCCAATATGTAATATGGGTGATCTTCCTTGAGGCGGGCCGAACCGAATATCGAAACGCAGGGTCCGATTTTACTCAGTTTTTCAAAGGCCTCCACGAACTCAGCCATAATCTTAAAGATCTGCCAAGAGTTGGTGGTTTTGATTTCGAAGGCGTCTTTTTCTTTAAAAGCTTCGATGATTTTGTCTTCGTGACGGCGATTTAGATTTTCCATGTATCTGTTATCAGTGAATATCAATATGTTTCAATCTGCATTAACGGTAGTTCCTGAAGTGGCTAATTCTTCACGCAAGAACCGGGCGGTATGGCTTATCTTGCTTTTTGCCACTTCTTCGGGCGTGCCGGTAACAAGCACTGTGCCTCCTTTTTCGCCACCCTCAGGTCCCATGTCGATGATGTAATCTGCCACTTTCACAATATCGAGGTTGTGTTCAATTATAATGACCGTATTGCCTTTATCGACCAATTTTTGAAGCACATCGAGTAACACCCGAATGTCTTCAAAATGAAGTCCCGTAGTGGGCTCATCGAGAATATACAGCGTTTTTCCGGTATCTCTTCGGCTCAGCTCGGTGGCCAGTTTTACCCGTTGAGCTTCTCCACCCGACAAGGTGGTTGACGATTGACCTAAAGCCACATACCCTAAGCCTACATCATTGAGCGTCTTTATCTTGTGTTGGATAGACGGGATGTTCTCAAAGAACTCTACCGCTTGCTCGATGGTCATGTTGAGGACATCAGAAATCGATTTCCCTTTATACCTCACCTCTAGGGTTTCGCGGTTGTAGCGTTTTCCCTGACAGCTCGGGCACTGCACATAAACGTCGGGAAGGAAGTTCATTTCAATCACCTGCATACCACCACCGGAACAGGTTTCGCAGCGTCCACCCTTTACATTAAAGCTGAATCTTCCGGGCTTATAGCCTCGGATTGCCGCTTCCGGCAGAGAAGCGAACAGGTTTCGAATGTCGGAGAACACACCGGTATAGGTGGCCGGATTGGAGCGCGGTGTTCGTCCAATCGGACTTTGGTCGATGTCGATGACCTTGTCGATGTTTTGCAGACCTTCAATTTTCTGGTGCGGAAGTGGCTCCTTATGAGCATTGTAAAAATAACGACTCAGGGCAGGGTAGAGGGTTTCGTTAATCAAGGTTGATTTTCCACTACCTGAAACCCCAGTCACGCAAACCATCATTCCCAGTGGGATTTCAATGCTCACATTTTTTAGATTATTTCCGCTGGCTTTCTTAATCACTAGATGCTGGCCGCTGCCTTTTCGCCTTTCGGCGGGAAGGGCTATTTCCTTTTCCTTACGAATGTATGCAGCTGTGAGGGAGTTTCCGCTTACGATATGCTCGGGACTTCCTTCAGCAATGACTCTTCCACCGTGAACCCCTGCTCCCGGACCAATGTCGATTACATGGTCGGCCGCAAGAATCATGTCTTTGTCGTGCTCTACCACTAAAACCGAGTTTCCGGCATCGCGAAGGTCTTTCAAGGCCTTGATTAGCTTGACGTTGTCGCGCTGATGAAGCCCAATGCTGGGCTCGTCGAGAATGTAAAGAACGCCAACGAGTTTCGAGCCGATTTGTGTGGCCAAACGAATGCGTTGCGCTTCCCCGCCACTGAGGCTTCCCGCGCTGCGGTTTAACGTGAGGTAATCGAGCCCGACTTCAAGCAGGAAGCCAATTCTCGTTCTGATTTCTTTCAGTACTTCTTTGGCTATGGCGAGTTGACGACCTTCCATCCGATCCTCAACGTCATCAAACCAAGCCTGCAACGATTCAATATCGAGGCGAGCCAATTCAGCAATATTTTTCCCGTCTATTTTAAACCAAAGTGATTCTTTTTTCAATCGGGCGCCTTCGCATTCTGGGCAAACCACATTGTTCATGTATTCGTCGGCCCAGTTTTTTCGACCATCGTCGTTGCTGTTTTCGTGCTGTTCGGCGATGAAATTCACAATACCACCAAACTGCATGGCATAACCTCCGTGCGTGTATTGCGGATTTTTGATTTTGAGAATTTCCTCAGTGCCGTAGAGGATGGCATTGAGCGCCGCTTCTTCAATCTCTGCAACTGGGGTGTCGAGGGTAAAATGGTATTTCTCGGCGATGGCTTCAACCTGTGCGAAAATCCAGTTGTTCTTGTATTCTCCTAGTGGAACGATGCCTCCCTTGCGCAAGCTCTTTTTGGGGTCGGGAATGATTTTGGCCATGTCGACCTGCGCAATTTCTCCCAAACCGTGGCATTTGGGGCAGGCTCCGTATGGCGAGTTGAAGGAAAATAGGTTAGGCGCAGGTTCGTCGTACGAGATTCCGGTAACCGGACACATCAGAAACTTGCTGTAATGTCGGAGGCTTTCAGATTCAAGTTCAGTAACCATCATGGCCCCTTTGCCCAATTTCATGCACAGCTTAAGCGATTCAGCGATCCGGACTTTTTGTTTTTCGCTTACTTCAATGCGGTCGACTACAATCTCGATGTCGTGAATTTTGTATCGGTCTACCTTCATTCCGAAGGAGATGTCCTGAATAACTCCATCCACACGCACCTTGATAAACCCTTGTTTTCGGATTTGCTCAAACAACTCTCTATAATGTCCTTTTCGTCCTCTTACAACCGGCGCTAACAGTGCAATGCGTTGGCCATCAAACTCTTTGATGATTAAATCTTGAATTTGCTGCTCGGTGTAGCGCACCATTTTCTCACCACTTTTATACGAATAGGCGTCTCCGGCCCGCGCAAAGAGCAGACGCATGAAATCGTAGATTTCGGTAATGGTTCCTACTGTTGATCTCGGGTTTTTACCGGTGGTTTTTTGTTCAATAGAGATAACCGGACTCAGTCCTGTAATGCGATCTACATCAGGGCGTTCCATCGAGCCCAGGAATTGTCTGGCATAGGCTGAGAAGCTTTCGATGTAGCGCCGTTGACCTTCGGCGTAAATGGTATCGAAGGCCAGCGATGACTTACCACTTCCGCTCAGACCCGTAATCACCACGAGCTTATTGCGTGGTATGCGCACGTCGATATTTTTCAGGTTGTGCTCGCGGGCACCGTAAACCTCGATGGCGCGGTCGGTATTAGGCAAGTCTGACTTCATGGTTTAAGGAACGGCAAAAGTAGCCAAATTGTTGATGATGTAAGGGGTGGAATGACTATTGGAATCGTGTATATTCGCAGTGATGATTCGGGTTTTTCCCTTGTTGCTGATGCTGCTGTTTCCTATTCGTTGGGAGCTCAATAGCTTGCCTGTAATCAATGGAAAGTCTCGGTTTTCCTTATTTCCCGAACCATCGCCAATTTGGAAAGAAGCAAGTTTGCGCATTCCTTTTCGGTTTTCCGGTAATCTTATGTTGGTCGAGTTAAGTGTGGATAGTATTCGCGGCGATTTCATCCTCGATACCGGAGCTCCTCACTTAGTCCTCAACAAAACCTATTTTCGTTCATACCCTCGATTTGGCGAGGTACTGGCCTCCGGAGTGAGCGTGGCCGGAAATGTGGGCAATCAAACCCGTATTGGCAAACTCGATTTTGGTGGACTTGAGTTTAATGCAGTGGATGCCGACATGGTTCCTCTCGGGCATTTGGAAAGTACAACAGGTACGCCCATTTACGGATTGATTGGGTTGAATTTACTCGCTCGCTTGGAGCTGAATATTGATTTTGAAGCCGGTTTTTTGGAGTTTTTCCCGGTGAACCGTCGAGGTGAACGGATGGTTCCAGCCGCAGCCGATAGTGCTGATGTTGAATTGAATATGACCGGAAGCAACAGGCAGCTTTTTGTGGATGGCAGTATCGGGGGCAAAATGCTGAGGTATTGCCTCGATACCGGTGCAGAGACTAATCTGCTCCACAATCAACTCAGCAACAAGGTGATGCAAAATGTACAGCTGATAAAACGTACGAGCATCACCGGAAGCACAGGCAAGGTTTCGGAAGCAGTTTTGGGGCGCATTGGTTCTATGCAGTTTGGAAACCAGGGTTATCCCGGCTTGCCGGCAGTAATTTTAGATTTAAACCCCTTGAAAGCCGCTTTTCAAGAAGGGTTCGACGGGGTGCTGGGCATGGATTTTTTGTACCGCCATCGAAGGATGGTGATTAACTTGAGTCAACGTAAAGTAAGATTATGGAAGCGCGCGGACTAGGAATTTGGACATGGGTTTTTTGCTTTTTTCTTTGCGTGAGTGGCTTAAACGCTCAAAGCGACCCGGTTTGTTACATCGCGAATGGGAAATTGGTGGTTGAAATTCCTTCTCCTTACTCACAGCGTGCGCTCGACAGTTTGATTGCTGATTTCGACATGAATGGTCCTGAATTGCGACAAGCTCTGGCAACAGGCCGTTGGGATTATTTTCAGCAGAATGGATGGAAGGTTAAAACTTACCGAAATGGGAAGGTTAGGCTGCGTCGAAACTTCTATTCGTACCGAGGCGATTTGGACGACTGGCTGTCGATGATGTTTGTGAACAACAAGTATAATCCATTTCAGCCCGGCATTCCTTACATGGATGCGCCTTACGGAGTGAATCGGTTTAACCGCAAGCGTTCCGTTTGGCAAACCGGCGATTCTACGGCTGTTTTTGTTTTGCACGATTATAAAGATGCCCGCGAGGTATTGCTTTCCGGAAGCTTTAATGGCTGGAAGACCGCCGAAGACAAGATGCTAAAAACCGATAGTGGGTGGGTAATTCAGAAAAAACTGAGACCAGGAAAGCACTTGTATAAGTTTATTGTTGATGGAGCCTGGAAGCCGGATCCTCAGAATTTACTGGAGGAAACGGACGGTTACATGGGCGAGAATTCAATTTATTATCAGACCAATACCCGGTTTTCGCTTGCCGGGTTTACCGATCGAAGTGAGTTTTACCTCAGCGGCGATTTTTGTGGTTGGAAGGAGCGCGAAATTCCGATGACGAAGCTGAGCAATGGTTGGGAGTGTTCTGTGTTTTTGGTGGATGGCACCTATCAATATAAGTATACTTCCGGTGGGTTTTGGGTGGAAGACAAGGGCAATCCGCTGAAGGTGAACGATAACAACGGAGGTTTCAATTCGATAATCCAAAAGGGAGAGCCTGTGGTGTTTAGGTTGAAAGGATTTATGGAGGCGAAGAATGTCTATTTATCAGGCTCGTTTGTGAATTGGAATCCCAATGGTATTGCCATGGCACGCGTTGCAGATGGATGGGAGGCCCAATACGTTCCCGGAAAGGGCACGCATTATTACAAGTTTGTGGTGGATGGTAAATGGATGGTTGACCCGGCATCAGCCGATTCGATTGATGATGGAATGGGCAATCGGAATTCATACCTGATTCACCAACCGAATCATGAGTTTGTGCTGAAAGGCTTTAGTGAAGCCAGGGAAGTCATCCTCTCCGGAACCTTCAACCACTGGACAGAATCGGGATTTCGAATGAAAAGAGAGGGAAATGTTTGGAAATTAGCGTTATACCTTCCGCCCGGGAAGCACCTTTACAAGTTTATTATTGATGGTAAGTGGACATTAGACCCCGGCAATACACTGTGGGAAGACAACGAGGTGGGTACGGGCAATTCGATTCTTTGGGTGTATGATTATTGAGCCGGTGGGATGACCGTATCGCGTTGTCCGTTTTTCTCTTCCATGGCTTCGGCTTCCTTCACGAGTGCTTTGTGGTTTTTTGCGTTTTCGCTGGGAACAAGAATCGAAAATCGTTTTTTCTCCGGATTGCTCAACTTGTCGCCCTTCAGCCAAGGATTATAATAGCGGAGGAGCTTATAATTCGTACCTAACTTTTGGGCAAAATCGGGGAGGCTGTTGATGGTTGAGTCGATAACCATCACTTTTCCGGGCAGGGCGGGGTAAAGGTCTTTCTTTCTCAGAATGAATCCGTACTGGGCAGGATTGCTAAGGATTTCCTTCATGGCCAGCACTCTAAAAATATACCTTCCGGTTTCTTCATTGAGCAGAAGGTCGTAGTATGAATTCACCTTCTGACGCTCAAGCTGTTTTTGAATACCGGTAATTCCGAGGTTAAACGATGCTGCGACGAGTGTCCAGTTACCAAACGTTTTGTATGATTCTTTAAAGAGCTTGCAGGCTGCTTCCGTGGATTTCTCAAAGTGGTATCGCTCGTCAATTTCCTCGCTGATGGTTAATCCATACCCCTGAGCGGTGGAAGGAATAAACTGCCAGAAACCTGCGGCGCCTTTGGGAGAAACGTTGAATTGAAATCCGCTTTCAACGACTGCGAGGTATTTAAAATCGTCGGGAATACCATGTTTTTTGAGGATTCGCGAGATTGCCGGCAGCCAACGGTTTGCACGTTTGATGAGCAGTAAGGTTTGCGATTGCCAATAGGTGTTAATCAGAAATTCACGATCGAGCCTTTCACGTACTTCAAAATCTTCAACGGGTGCTGGCTCACCGCTAAAGTTCAAATCGTGCGGAATGTTTACCGCGTAAATCCGGTAATGGTCTTTGAAGTATTTCTGGTAGAGATCGTCATCAGACCCCACCTTACCTGAGAAAGTGAACAACCGAAGCATTCCCAGCGCGACGAGCAGAAGGCTGAGTGAAATCAGGGCTTTGAAGAAACCCGAGGGTGGTTTTACAAATCGTTTAAGCAGATTCACGCTTTCGGTTTGGGTTTGCTAATTCGGGTTGTTGAGTAAAGCGAACCCAGAATTAACGCAAATAGACCTCCACATATTACGGAATAAGTTGTGTTCCAGTTACGAATATTGTTCATTACAAAAATGCCAACTACCATCGCCAACATTGAAATGGCAATCATGACTATTGCTACCTGTCGATCGCTTAAACCGGCATACGAAAGATGATGCGTGGTATGGTCTCTACCGCCTACAAAAGGAGATTTTCCTTTTAAAAGGCGATTGATTGACACTGTTGTGGTGTCGCTGATGGGAACTACGAAAACAAGAATTGCAACGATCAATTGACGCAGGGAGTCGAACTCTCCGTAATAATTGGGGGCGTTCCAAAAGTACTCGATGCCAATCCCAGCGAGAAACACACCAAGGAATTGTGAACCGGAGTCGCCCATGTACATTCGCGAAGGGTTCCAGTTGTAATAGAGAAAACCAAGCAGGGCTGAAACAACGCCGAGTAACAAGATTAAATCGAGGTTGATTGACGTGCCGCGGAAGGCAAAGCTCATAATGGCGCCCACACAAATCACTACTGAAACCGAGGTGGTGATGGCATCCATGTTATCGAGCATATTCACCGAATTCATCAGGCCAACGACCCAGAAAAAGGTGATGAATACATTCAAGCCTTCCCAGGGAAAGATGTGAATTACATTGTCGCTAAGTACAAAAGAAGCCCCGCAGATAAACTGCACGAGGAATTTCATAAATGGTTTGGTGTTGTAGGCATCGTCGGCCAAACCCATGAGAAACCCGAGCGATACAGAGAGGAAAAATCCAAGGAAACGCTTGTTGAGTAGCATTTCCTGATTCGGGAAGAAGATGGTAAAGAAAACGATCGAAAGCAGAAAAATCAGGTAGAATGAAATTCCGCCAAGGGCAGGTTTTGTGGTTGAGGCCCAACGAATTTGTTCGAATTCGTTTTTGGTGCCCATGCTTCTGGAAAATTTTAGCAATAAGCCATTCACCAGAATCGACAGTGCTACCATCACAGCGATGAAAGTGGTGAGCAATATGGAGAAGGTGAAGTTACCGAGTTCCAACATGGTTAAAGAGGCTGTGGGTTATATTGAAACGGAGAGTTAAAATCTGCCAGAAATGGGTTGTTCCGGTCTTTTTCTGAGAGTAGCGGATCATGAATTCCCCAATCGATGTTGAGTTGTGGA
Organism: Bacteroidota bacterium; assembly: GCA_027483445.1. GTDB lineage: Bacteria > Bacteroidota > Bacteroidia > M30B66 > M30B66 > CAMCXT01. The sequence continues at coordinate 187,968 of JAIXUS010000005.1, forward strand.
TCGTCCCAAGCAATTCCGTTTTCGAGGGGCTTGTTGTAAAAATTGCCGCATTTATAACTAAAAACGGTGTTGTCGTGAAGCGTTAGAAACCCATGTGCAAAGCCAACGGGTATATAAAGCATGAGCTTGTTTTTTTCGTTAAGTTCAGTTGCATAGTGCTTTCCGAAAGTAGGTGATCCTATGCGAATATCTACGGCAACATCAAGTACTGCCCCTTGAATAACTCTAACAAGTTTGGATTGCGCGGCCTCAGCAACCTGAAAATGCAAACCTCTTAAAACACCTTTTTGTGAGAGGCTTTGGTTGTCCTGAACAAAATGGTCATGAATTCCGGCATCCTGAAAGGCTTTTGCGTTATACGACTCAAAGAAATAGCCTCTCGGATCTTCGAAAACAGTTGGATGAATCAGGAAAAGGTCGGGTATAAAAGTCTTTTCAATACGCATTTACTTGTTGATTAGTTTTCGGAAGAACTCTTTCAAACTGAATCGCTCGCGGCGGATGTCTTCGTCGTAATAGCCAAAACCATAACCATAACCATAGCCATAGTCATAGTCGTACACACCACTGTAGCCATAACCAGAACGCTTAATGTCGACAGAGTTAAGGATGATGGACAGGTTTTTAATGTTATTGTCGCGAATGAGTTTCTTCACGTTCTGCACGAAATTTCGTTTTGAAAAATTCTCGCGAAAAACGTAAATCGGATAATCGGCCATTTTGATGATTTTAATACCATCGGTAACAAGCCCTACGGGCGGATTATCGATTACAATTAAATCATACATTTTCTTCAGCTCTTCGATAATATCGGCCATTTTCGAGCTGATGATTAGTTCTGAAGGGTTAGGAGGAACGGGCCCTGCCGTGATGAAATCGAGATTGGTGAGCGACGATTTGAATACGCAATCCGCAATAGAGTTTCGTCCAATCAGGATGGTACTCATGCCTTTATCGTTAGGAACCCCAAATCCGACGTGGATTTTAGGTTTACGCATGTCAAGGTCGAGAATAATTACCCTTTTCTCAGAAAACGCAATAATACCCGCCAGATTCAAAGCCACAAAGGTTTTTCCTTCACCCGAAATGGTTGAGGTAATGGCTAATACTTTAGGTTCGTTGCTGGGGGAAAGAAATTCTAAATTGGAGCGAATCGAACGTAACGATTCTGCAATAATTGATTTGGGTTTTTTATCAACCAAAAGCTGAGAAATGGGAATGACATCCTTGTAATTTGGAACGATTCCCAACAGCGGAACATCAAGATACTTCATGATTTCGTTCATGGAAGTAATCTCGTTGTAAAGCAGGTAGCGGATAACAATGATAATTAAACTGGCTACAATCCAACCAATCAGGGCACTTAGAGCTACAATTTTGCGACTTGGAAAATAAGGTGCTGCCGGTGTTGATGAAAGTTCGAGCACTGTATTTTCTGAGGTGATACCGGCATTGGCAATCGCAAGTTCAGATTTAATTTCAACGAGGCGATTGTAGTAGTTTTCGTTGATGGCGTTAAGTTTCTGAAGTCTAACGAATTCAATTCGGTCGAATGTTAATGCACTCTTCCGTATTTCATCTTCATAACTATTAATGCGTTGCTCAACCTCTGTTTTTTGGTCGTACAAGCTTCTCTTCAACGACGATAATGTTTCCATGATCAATTTCCGCTGAATTGAAATCTGGTAATCGATGTAGGAAATTTTGGAAGAGTTTTGCGTAGAGCTGTATAGCGCGTTGGAACGTTTTTGCAGAAGACCTTTCAGCTCGTCGAGCATGGTTTTAAGTGTTCCCTGCACTTCGGTTCCGGCCAACAAAGAGACCAATTGATACACATCAATGTCTTTATCCTGATTTACCGATTTTTCTATCGTATTCAGTCCGGCCTCGTCAAGCTGGAGTTGATTTAACTTCTCCTCCAAATCATTTATACGCGTTGAAAAATCTGGAAGCGGAGTTTCATCATTGAGTTTATTTGCGGTTTTGAAATTTTGTAAATCTACTTCGCTATCATAGAGTTTATCGTAGACAACCTTTAATTGTTCATCGATAAATCGGATAGTATTATTGGCAGATTCCGCCTGTTTTTCGATATCGTATATTTTGAATTCTTCGGCAATACTGTTGCAGATATCGGTGGCTTTGAAGGGGTTTCGTTCGTAATATTGAACTTTTATGGTTCCTGCGGCCTCATTTTCCTTATCCACTTTCAGATTGCCTGAATACGTTCTTACTAAGTTTTCTCGCTTGGTTAAAATGAAGTAATACGGGTAATCATTGAGCCCTCTGAGGTCATTTCGAATTTTATCAAAGTTTTTTGTTTTGATGAAAATTGAGTCAATAATTGGGAGCCTTTTCCACGTGTTTGTTCTGAGTCGAAAAACAGTCTCTTTGTTGTTTAGGTTGGTTTTGAGGGTTACGTTATTTTCATCAGCGAACAGCACATAAACAGGAACATTATAAAGCTCGTTAATGGGTTTTCTATATTCTATTTCAAAGGGCGATGTTTTGTACATCTCATAATTCAACACGTTACCAATTTGGTAATAGCTAATGTCTAATGGTAATTTATTAAATACCCTGTCGAGAAATGTAGCCGATTTAAGCAGTTCTATTTTTGAGGAAAGATCGCGTTGGGCCTTAAATTCGTCGCCAAGCAGCATTTTTGAATTTTTATCTGCCAGGGTGATTTGAATGATGGTTTTGGCTTCAAAAATGGGATAGGTGTATCGTAAGTAAAGGAATGCCATCAGAAAGGCAATCACAAAAAATAGAAGTATCCAGGCGATGTTCTTTCTCAGTACTTTGAGAAAAAGTCTGAAGTCGAAATCATCATTTAAATTCGATATTTTACGGTCCACCATCTCTCGATCCAATCAATTGATAAACAAAAACCTGATAAAAAACGCAATGTTGATGAAGTTCAGGTAGGGACTGGCTCTGTTGAGGAAGTTCAGCACGTAGTCGTTCCTAGGCTCTACATAAATGATATCATTTCCTTCAACAATGAGGTTAGCTTCGCGCATTCCTTCGATGGTCGAGAGGTCGATGAGATAGATTTTCGGGTTTTTTAAGTCGCCCCGGATTAGCTTAATTCTATTGGACTTCCCGTTCATTGGAATACCACCGGCTGAGGCCAGTACTTCCAATAGATTCATGTTGTTATTGGCAAGCGGAACCACTCTGGCAGTTCCACTTTCGCCGGGGAACAGAATCACACGTTTGTTACTAATCCGTAAGTTTACATAGGGGTCGACGAAGTTGGCCGACAAGCGTTGTTCTAAAAGCAATTCGGCTTCACGTATCGTAAGGCCTTGCACTGAGATGCGGCCCAAAACCGGGATTTTAATCGTTCCATCAAATTCAACAATGGAGTTGATGGGTCTGGCAAAACCGTTTTGCCCCATGGCCATCCCTTGCTGGTCGCCGACGCCTTCCAAAAGCAAGGCACCTTTGTTAGGGAAAATCTGAATTTCGAGATTGTCGTTCAACCCAATTTTATACTCCCTGTTGTCCGGAATTTTTTGGACATCATCATACACAAAATCCTTCTTTGTTCTTAGCATCAGGGCCCGGTTCTGACAAGATGGCAAGACTAAAAACAAGCTTGCTACTAGAATCAAGTATCGGGTGGCAATTTGCAGACTACGCATAGAAGCGCAAAACTAAAAAAATAAACGAGGAATGCATAGCGAATACAAATCCAAACATGGCCTCGGGCCTCAGATACTATCGACGCCGGAAAGGCTCGTGTTGTATGGGCACGCGTTAAGGTAGTTTCAGGATTATTTTTTGGCCGCTTTGGTATTTACAAAAGGCTAAAACGGCCCCCTTTTGTGTTGTTCCAAAAGCTCATCATACAACTCTGTCATATCGCGGATAAGTCGGGTGAAGTGAAATTTGTTTTTCACATGTTCCCAGCCCATCATGCTCAACGACTTTCGCTTTTCGGCATTTTCGGTGAGTTGCAAAAGTAAATCAGCAAATTGCCTCTCGTCGGTTTTTGAATGACAAAGTAAGGCCGTAACTCCTTCTACAACAACGTTTTCTATTCCTCCAACATTCGTAGTTACAATTGGAGTATTTGAGGCCTGTGCTTCAATGAGGCTTACCGGAGTGCCTTCATTCAAAGAAGTAAGTGCAATAATGTCGAGCCCTGCGCAAGCCACATCAATTTCTTTCATCCACGAAGTGAAGGTAAGCGGAGTTTTGATTTGCTCTTTTAACGAATCAGAAAACACCAAGCCTTCGTCGCGCGCCTGCTCCTCGATTTTTAAACGATCCTCGCCATCCCCAATAATAAAAAAACGAACCTTGAATTGTGTTTTCTCCAGCACAATGCGAGCGGCCTTCAAAAACAAGATGTGATTTTTGATGGGCACAAGGCGACCTATAATGCCAATGGCAATCTCATCGTCATCTAACAAATATTTGCTTCTAAAAAGGCGCCGCTTCTCATCCATATTTTCGGTGAAGCGACTAAGGTCAAAGCCAAGAGGTACTACTCTGATTTTATCCGGTTTACAAATGCGGTGCACCAAACAAAGCTCTGTTTTTTGTTTTTCGCTAATCGCGATGATGGCCGTGCTCTTTCGCGCAAGATTTCGCTCTATATTCTTGTACATCACCGTCTTCACCTTTCCGAAGTAAGAATGAAAAACGTGTCCATGAAAGGTATGGATTACCACAGGAACTTTCATGTTATCGGCAGCCAAACGGCCAATCGTTCCGGCTTTCGAGGCATGCGTGTGTACAATGTCAGGCTTGAAATCCTTAATCAGCTGCACCACTTTTCTGTATGCTTCGTAGTCGTTTCGCAAATCAATTTCCCGCTTCATTTCGGGAATGATCAGAGGCTCTAAACCTATGTTTTGCAAAATAAACTCGGAGCTGTCTTCCGTCTCATCTTTTTCACCACCTACCAGAAGTGTTTCGTAACCCGGTGGCATGTATCTCGACAGATAGGCGGCATTGTAAGTGGGACCACCCAGATTAAAACGGTTGATAATTCTCAGAATCCGGGGCATTCGGCTACAATTTCAACTCCGTAAATGTACTCATTTCATCCATTTTCGATACCAGTTTTGAAACACGATCAAGGCCCAAATCTTGGCGGTACTGTCGCCCGGGTCGTTCGAAAACAATGCAAATTTCAGCGCTTCTACAGCTTCTGGATTAAACAACCCTTGCTGCTTTAAATAACCAGGCTCGAGCAAATCGTCGAAAATCCATGCTTTTAAATCGCCCCGAAACCAATTCAGGAGCGGTACTTCAAAGCCTTGCTTGGGTCGGTTGTATAGTTCGGGAGGAAGTAAATGCCTAAACGTATCCTGCACGATTCGCTTTCGCCCTTTGCCGCTCACCTTGTAATCGGCTGGAAGGCCCGCTGCAAAATCAACTACTTCGACATCCAAAAAGGGATTTCGCACTTCGAGCGAACGAGCCATCGACATTAAATCGACCTTCGTGAGCATATCGCCCGGCAAAACCAAATGCATGTCGTTGAGCAAGACTTCATTCATGTCGCCGGTTTTACCTATAAATCGGGTAAACTGATGGCGACGGCTTCTGGCCTCGTTTTCATTGAGTGAAAAGGCAACAATCGACTGCAGATAAGCGTCATCGGCATAGCCACACCACTTCCAGTAACGGTCGGTTGCCGACAACTGTCTGCCTTTCGCGAATTTATCCAGCTTACGAAACAGGTTTCCATACGCAGAGTTGCGCGATTTCGGCAAGGCTCTCCAAAGCGGAGCCAGCAAGCTCACCACTTCAGCCTTCACACCACCGTTTCGCAACTTCCACTCGCCCAAATGTTTCATGTAGCCCCCGAAAAGTTCATCGGCGCCATCACCCGACAGGGCCACAGTAGCCTGCTTTCTCGTTTCCTTGCAAAGAATGTTTACGGCAAGTGCTGAAGAATCGGCGAAGGGCTCATCGATATAGTCGAGCATTTCCTGCAAGTGATCGAATAAATCTTTGTTGCTCAAGCTAAACACCGTGTGCTTTGTGCCGTATTTTTTGGCGACCAGTTGGGCGTAGTAAGTCTCATCAAACAGAGGTTCATCTTTATAACCGATCGAAAAGGTGTGAAGCCCGCTTCGGTGTTGTGCAGCCAAAGCCGTAACCACCGACGAATCTATTCCACCGGAAAGAAAACTTCCGAGCGGAACGTCGGAGATGAGTCTTCGTTCGACGGCTCTGTTTAAGGTTTCCAAAAGTTGCTTTTGGGCGCTTTCATAATTTGGAACCGGTTCGATGGCCCGATCTGAAATTTGGTACCACGACCGCCGTTCGATGCCCTTTTTGGTGACCTTCATCCAATGTCCGGGCTCCAGTTTTTCAACACTTTTGAAAATGCTGAAAGGGCCGGGAATATAGTTCAGGTGCAAGTAATGAAAGAGCGAGGTAGTATCGATTTGGCGTACAACAGGGTAGGCGAGGAGGGCCTTCATTTCTGAGGCGAAGCAGAAAGCCTCCGCTGATGCGCTAAACAACAAGGGCTTCACTCCATAGCGGTCGCGTGCCAGCAGAAGCGTTTCGTTTTGTTGGTCCCAAAAAGCAAAGGCGAAAAACCCATTGATTTTGGGTAAGCAGGCTTCTCCTTCACGAATAAGCAGGTGAAGCAAAACCTCTGTATCGCTCGTTGACCGAAACTGAATTCCCTCTTGTTGAAGTTGATCCCGATAGCTTTGGAAGTTGAAAAACTCGCCATTGAACACGAGGGTATATCGCCCTGATTCGTCGGTAAATGGCTGCGCTCCATTGTTGCTTACATCGATGATGGAAAGCCGCGCATGGCCCAATGCAATGTTGTTGTGGTGAAAAACGCCACTACCGTCGGGACCTCTTAAGGCCAATGCACGAACCGCATCTGCACAACGTTCTGTAAACGCTGCGCCAGATGCGGTAAATGCAAATGCTCCGGTTATTCCACACATGGGCGGGAGCGAGAAATCAAAGATGAATTACTTCGCCATAAGCCGCCGCTGCTGCTTCCATAATCGCTTCCGACATGGTTGGGTGCGGGTGAATGGTGCGAATAATTTCGTGACCAGTAGTTTCAAGTTTTCGGGCGGCAACTGCCTCAGCAATCATTTCAGTTACATTGGCGCCAATCATGTGGCAACCAAGCCATTCGCCGTATTTGGCATCAAAAATTACTTTTACAAAGCCATCTTTTGCGCCTGCGGCGGATGCCTTTCCGGAAGCAGAGAAAGGGAATTTTCCAACCTTCACCTCGTAGCCGGCCTCACGCGCCGCTTTTTCGGTCATGCCAACGGATGCAATTTCAGGACTACAATACGTGCAGCCTGGAATGTTTCCGTAGTTCAGCGGCTCCGGATGATGTCCTGCAATTTTTTCGACACAAATGATGCCTTCAGCCGAAGCCACGTGGGCCAGGGCCGGACCGGGAATAACATCACCAATAGCGTAGATGCCCGGAACATTGGTTTGGTACCATTCGTTCACCGGAACTTTGCCTTTATCGGTCTTTACACCTGCTTCTTCTAAACCAAGGTTTTCAAGGTTGGCTACAACACCCGCTGCGGAAAGCACGGTATCACATTCTATTATTTGTTCTCCTTTAGCGGTTTTTACTTTTACCTTCAAGGTTTTACCTGAAGAGTCAACCGATTCAACCGAAGCATTGGTGAGAATTTCGACGCCTGATTTCTTGAAGCTTTTTTCCAGTTGTTTGCTTACCTCTTCGTCTTCAACCGGTACGATATTGGGCAGGTATTCTACGATGGTTACCTTCGTTCCGATGGTATTGTAAAAATAGGCGAACTCAACACCAATGGCACCCGAACCAACCACAACCATCGATTTAGGTTGCTCTTGTAGGGTCATCGCTTCGCGGTAACCAATAATTCGCTTACCATCTTGTTTGAGGTTTGGTAGCTCACGACTGCGGGCTCCTGTGGCAATAAGAATGCTCTTAGCCGTATACGTTGTTGTTTTCCCATCGGCCGCTTTTACTTCCACCTTTTTGTCGCGGGTGATTTTTCCGTGGCCATTGATGATTTCGATTTTATTCTTTTTGAAAAGGAACTGAATGCCTTTGCTCATGCCATCAGCAACGCCACGGCTTCTCTTTACCATAGCACCGAAATCGGCTTCAGATTTTTCAACCTTGATGCCGTAATCGGCCGCATGTTGCATGTACTCAAATACGTTGGCGCTTTTTAACAATGCCTTTGTTGGGATACAGCCCCAATTCAGGCAAATTCCGCCCAGCTCTTCCCGTTCAACAACGGCTACCTTCATGCCCAACTGAGAAGCGCGTATAGCAGCCACATACCCTCCGGGACCGCTGCCAATAACAATGAGATCGTAATTCATGGATGTTTTTTAAACGTTGCGAAATTAGTGAATCAACCGATATGGCATCAGGCCTCCTGCTCTGCAAGCTGTTTTCCGTTGGGAGAGAATCGGCGCGACCTTAAATTGTAGTGATTTCCTTTGGCCATCACATGAACAATAAGATGCTCAATCGAGATTGGCTGTCCGTCGTTAACCTCTGCAATATTTGAATGGCGAATCGAGTGCCCATCAAAAATAATTACCAGTCCCGAACCAATGGCCTCAAGCTTATGTCCATGTTCTACCAAAACTCCGGTATCTTCCCCTAAACCAATTCCAATACAGCCAGGGTTTGCAGTAACGGCCTGGGCAAGGCGTCCGAACCGTCCTCTTTTTACAAAATGGGAGTCGATAATTACATTGTGCAGAAAGCCTAATCCTGTGGTAATCTTCACTTTGCCTTTAAAAAAGGCTTCTTCGCCGGCGCCCTCGTAAATCATGGTGTTCGACATGGCCATGGCTCCGGCTGAGGTTCCGGCAATCACAAAACGCTCATTTTGATAGCGTTCATGTAAAACCTGCAGAAATTCTGTTCCGCCAAAAATCATGGAAAGGCGCATTTGATTTCCGCCGGTGAACATCACGCCATCAGCCAGCTTAATTCGCTCGGTATATTCGGGCATTAATGCGTCTTCGCGGTTTTTTATGTGAATCACATTTACATTTCGGCAGTTTAGCCGTTGAAAGGCATCTACATAGTTTTGCCCAACCTCTTCGGGAATTTCAGAAGCAGTGGTAATGACTTCTACCCGGCTTTGATCTCCTTTCATTTCCGAAAGTATGCGTTTAAGAATGCCATCTTCAAAAAAAGAGAGCTTATTGGGCGTGTTATAGTCGGGCTCGTTGGCTGTTCCTTTATCAACATTACCTCCAATGGAAATCAGAATGCCTTTAGGTTCCTTCATGGGTTTAAGTCTTTCTGCTGCAAAAGTAGACCTTCGCAACGATGTTGCAGCTGTGATTGAATTGGGATTTCAACAATCTTTTTAGCAGTATTTCTTTTTGTAGATATAGGTTAATTCACCTATTTTCGGCGAAACTCATCTTCCTAGCGCATGAAAATTCTTGAAATACGGGCCATGAGAGGGCCCAATTACTGGTCAATCCGTCGTCATAAACTTATTGTGATGAAGTTGGATATCGGTGAATATGAAGAGTTACCTACCAATAAAATAGATGGATTCTCTGCCCGACTCGAGTCCCTTTTTCCTTCTATGTATGAGCACCGTTGTTCGGAGGAACGGCCGGGTGGATTTTTTCACCGCGTAAAGGAAGGTACTTGGATGGGACATGTCATCGAACACATTGCGCTGGAAATTCAAACCCTTGCGGGGATGGATGTAGGCTTTGGCCGCACTCGCGGTAACGGCGAGCATGGCGTATATAATGTTGTGTTTGCCTACATGGAAGAGAAGGCCGGAATATATACAGCGAAGGCATCTGTGCGTATTGCTGAGGCTTTAGCCAAAGGGGAAAGCTATGATTTAGAGGCCGACATTCAAACATTGCGAGAAATACGCGAAGATGAGCGATTGGGGCCATCTACAGGGTCCATCGTTGAAGAGGCTCAAAACCGGAATATTCCGTGGATTCGCCTCAACCGACATTCGCTGGTTCAGCTTGGTTATGGCGTAAATCAGAAACGAATTCAGGCAACAGTAGCATCGACAACCTCAAATATAGCGGTGGAGATTGCTTGTGATAAAGAGGAAACCAAGAATATTCTTGATGCAGCCGGAATTCCTGTACCTAAAGGATACATTGTTTATGATGAGGAAGATTTAGAAGATGCCGTTTCCCGCATTGGTTATCCAATCGTACTGAAGCCTGTGAATGGTAATCACGGACGTGGTGCAACCATTAACATCCAAAATTGGGAAGATGCCAAAGTCGCGCTACTAGCAGCTAAACGTGTTTCGCGGGGTGTGATTTGTGAGCGCTTTATTACCGGCTTCGATTTTCGTCTGTTGGTGATTAACTACAAACTTGTCGCTGCAGCTAAACGAACACCCGCCTGCGTTACCGGCGACGGGAAGCATACCATTCAGCAGCTCATCGACGAAGTGAATAAAGACCCACGGCGCGGTTACGGTCACGAAAAAGTGCTTACCGCTATCAAGGTCGACGAGATGACCTTGAACATCCTTCGCGATAAAGGTTTGGAATTGAGTGATGTATTGCCAGCCGGCGAAACCCTTTATCTAAAATCCACCGCAAACCTCAGTACAGGCGGAACTGCTACCGATATTACCGACCTCGTCCATCCTTACAATGTTTTCATGGCCGAACGGATTGCCCGGGTCGTGGGTCTTGATATATGTGGCATCGACATTATGGCTCCCGACCTCACCACCTCTATTCGTGAAAATGGAGGGGCCATTCTGGAAGTAAACGCAGCACCGGGCTTTCGTATGCATATTGCCCCAACCGATGGCCTGCCACGAAACGTAGCCGAACCGGTAATCGACATGCTTTTCCCGCCCGGAACCTCTGCACGCATTCCGATTATTGCTGTTACCGGAACTAACGGTAAAACAACCACCACAAGGCTCACCGCGCACATGGTAAAGACCATGGGGTACAAAGTAGGCTTTACTACCACCGACGGTATTTATATCCAAAACCGCATGTTGCAAAGCGGCGACTGCACCGGTCCGGTAAGCGCTGAGTTTGTGCTGAAAGACCCAACGGTCGACTTTGCCGTATTAGAAACTGCCCGGGGTGGAATTCTTCGTTCAGGATTAGGCTACAGTCAATGCGACATTGCCATCGTTACTAATGTAGCCGCCGACCATCTTGGATTAAAAGGGATTAACTCACTTGAGGAAATGGCCAAGCTAAAAGCTGTTGTGCCGGAAAGCGTGCAACCAACAGGTTATGCCATCCTAAATGCCGATGATGATTTGGTGTATGCCATGCGGAAAAACCTCAAGTGCAACATTGCCTTGTTTAGTTTAGATGAGAACAACCCTCGCATTCTTCGCCACATTAATGAAGGCGGACTGGCAACCATCGTAGAAAATGGCTACGTAACCATTTGTAAAGGCACATGGAAAATACGGGTCGATAAGGTGGTGAGCATTCCGTTAACCTTCTCGGGCAAAGCGGTATTCAATATTCAAAATGTGTTACCGGTTGTGATGGCCGGGTTCATTCGGGGATTCAAGATTGAAGACATGCGACTTGCGCTGGAAACCTTCATTCCTTCGCCAACCCAAACTCCGGGTCGTATGAACATGTTCCAGTTCCGACGCTTTAATGTGATGGTCGATTATGCCCACAATACCGCAGGATTCCAGGCGATTGCCAAGTTCCTCGAGAAAATTGAGGCGAGCCCTAAAGTTGGAATTATCGCCGGAGTTGGAGATCGCCGCGATGAAGACATTGTAAGTCTGGGTAGAGTAGCCGCTCAGATGTTCGATGAAATCATTATTCGTCAAGATAAAAACCTTCGAGGGCGTACCGAACAAGAGATTATCGATCTCATGCTCAGTGGTATCAATGCTGTTTCACCCGGTAAACGGGTGGATGTCATCCCGACCGAACGCGAAGCTATCGACAAGGCCATCGGCGAGGCCGTTCCAGGCTCATTCATTGTTATCTGCAGTGATGTGGTGCCTGATGCCCTCGATCAAATTATGCGTTACAAAGAGGAGGAGGACAAGTTTCAGCTCGATCCTGCGGACATTCCCAATCGTTAAATACTTAGTTTTCAAGTTTAAAGGGGGGCATTGCTCCCCTTTTTGCATTTTTACCCTTGCTTGGGCTGAAACGCTGTGTTGGATCCGAATTTATGGATGGCAAATTGTCGCAATTCAAGTCAATACCCTCGTTTAGACATGAAAGAAAAATTGACCTATTAAATACCACATTATTAATTGCTTACATAGGGATCGAAGGGCTAAGGCCGAGCCGGGGTTCCGGGGTCCACCATCCTCCTCCCCAGTTTCAAGATCGCCAAAAAACCTGAACCGTGCAAGCGTTAAACGTTTATAAACGTTTAGATATCAACAGATTGGTTGGAAACTATTTGAACAATTCACGAGTTGTATTGTGACCAGGTATTGTAAAATCGTTTGTGTATAGAGATTCGCGCAGTAGTTTCACACCAAGAATTTTATGGTTTCTGGGTGATTTCGCTTAATGGGCCGGTATTGCTCGAAGTGAATTCGCAGTTTGAGTGCAGGAAAAGGTCATCCACCCCCGCCTGTAGGAAAACTAAGCGCAGGTTGAGAATATCAAGCGGACTTTAGCGGTAAATCTGATTTATACGCATACGCTTGGCCTTTTGAGAAGGCGTGAATAGTGATTAGGATTCAGCGCTGAAGGGAATTCAGCTGGGTGTTCAGTGGAATCGCCTGAACTTAATAATGATTGATAACCGAATTCAGCGACTATTGGCGATTGGCGCCAGCCAGAAAGTAGTATTCGCTACCATCTTGAAAATGCTGGCAAAACTTTTCAAGGGTAAGGGGTTTTTCATTTTTTAAAAAACCTCCAAGGGTGAAGGTTGAAAGCCCAAGCGATGAAAGCAGGCTAAACATGGCTTCAGGCCTGGCCTCGTAGTATTCGGCCGAACCTAAGCCAAACTCAAAAAGAATGTAGGGCATGCAGCTTTCAATGAGTGAAGTTCCTCCGGCAATTACATCCAGTTCTCCGCCTTCCACATCAATCTTAATTAACTTGATCTTGTTGGGAATCTCTTTACCGACAAGGTCATCCAACCGCTTTACCTCTACCTCTATTTCAATGATTTCGGGAGCTTCAACTGCGTAGTTTCTTCTTCGTAGCCCGCTATATGCCGGAGCGTTTTTTACCCATGAAAAACAGGCTTTTCCCGGCGCTTTGCCCAAAGCATAAGGGAAAATTCGCATGCGCTGTCCATATTTTGATTTCAACCGCATTTGTAAATCCGGAATCGGCTCGAATCCACTGTGGGTGCCCTTTGGCGAACAGGCTAACATCCAATCGCTGAACTCGCCTTTGTGGCACCCAATGTCGAGGCAATTGTCGCCATCGTGGATAATTTGACGCATGATAAGCCAGGCCTGGCGATCATACTGCATATTCCGGGTAAGCGGCAATCCCGAACGAATAAGCCAGGGCTTGAGGGTACGCTTTAAAAACTCTCTGAATACGCTCATTGTTTGACGATTGGCGTTTGTCCGACCACCACACCATTTTTATCGAGATACAGAATTCTATACAGACCCCGCGAATGCTGCGAAATATCAAGTTCTTCCAGCTCAGATTGAATGATTCTAGTTTGCAGCGTCCTGCCATCTACACCAATAAGTTTCAGCATGGTCGCATTCTCCGGAAAGCGCACCTTAAAAATGCCCGTAGAACTGGGGTTGGGAAAGGCCATTACTGACTTATCGCTTTTTTCAAGCACCTTGATTCCGACCTGTACCGGAACATTGTTGCAATCGAAATCGGCCTTGCTGAAGGCAATGCTGGTTTGACCAGGCGCAAACTCCTCTGAGGTGCCAACAAAGCCAAAGCCATCGCTCGCTAAAACAATGGTCGAAACGTCGCTATCGTCGGCCCCAGGGTACACAAACGTGCATTGTAGTATGGGGTCGGGCGTGAACCGAAAAGCCGCCGCTCTAATCAGGGTGTTGTCCTTGTAATTAATCGCCACCACAAAGGCATTCACTGCCTCAAGATAGGCGAGATCGCGAATCTCAAAGCTTTGACCGGGGTCTGAGGAAGATGAAAAAGTAGTGAGCATGTCCCCATTTTGACGATCCATCAGGTGAATCTTCGTTTGGAATTGATCGGGACCAAGCAAGGTATTGCCCACCACAAATAAGTCGCCACCCGGAACCGGAAGCAGTCCAACCAAATGGTCATCCTCCGAAAAAGCATGCATCCTTTCCTGAATCAACTCGCCGTCTGCTGTCCACCAGGACAAATGGTAGTCGTTGCTATTGTTGCTTGGGTTGAAGCGCGAACCAACCATTACAATCGTGTCGCCATCCATCGCACAAATGCCACCTGCACGCTGAGCCTCAGTTCCGGGAAGCACCTCATTCCAAAGCACATTGCCATCCGCCGATAGGCGCAAAAGCTGCATATTCCCGTTCGAAGACTCAGCCCCAAATGTTTGCAAGCAAATGGCCAGGGAGCCATCGCTTAGCTCGGTTGCCGACCTGAAAAAATCCCAATCTGAACTGCCCTCAACACGTTCCCAAAGCACAGCTCCACTTTCATCAATCAGAATAAGTCGTACATTATAGTCGCCATCGAGCCCAGTTGCGGTATTGCCACACACCAAAACATTCCCATTTTGGAGGCGAAGTAAATCGACAGCCTGATCGCTGTATTCGCCACCATAGAGCTTAAACCACTGTTGCTCTCCAAGCGAATCGGTTTTAATAACAACCATATCGCCGTTTTGTGATTCCCAGCCTCCGGTTGAACCCAAAATGAGGAAGCCATTGTCGGAAACTTCAACAGCGGCAGCGCCTTGATTAAAGGCTCCATAAGCTCCATAAGTTCTGTTGAATAGGTTTTGGGCTTCACCAGAAAAGCCCATCAACAGGTACACTAAACCCAAAATCTGTCCAATGCTCTTCATATATCCAGTGCGTATCGAATAAAGATTCCATTCCCGGAGAAACGTTTCGCGCCAATCCAGCCTTCAGGGGCAAAAATAACCATGGACAGTTGATTCGCTTTGTAACGATAAGCCATTCTAAATCTGCTATTTAAGCCGCCAAATCCGCCGTAAATGGCATCAATGCCAAGTTCGAAATGTGTGCCTAGTTGCCTGTTGTAGCCCAACGTGAACTGTGGACGCATTCCCGGAAGGGCCCGATACTCGGCTTCCAGCATCAATCGCTGGTTATGACGGGCACTGAGCTCAAATGAAACCGCCGTGTGCAGTCGAAATGGAAACAATCGCATGCCCGAAGCCTGCTCCTCATTGCCCCGCAAACGCCTTAGCAGGCTGTCGCCAAGTACAAAATTGGTGTCGTTAAACGTAATGACATCTCCGAACCATAATCCCGTAAACCGGAATGATGTATCTCTTTGAATATCATTTGTTTGGTTGTTCCAATGGATGAAACCAAAATCGTTCAAAGAAGCTTCGACAAACCACTTGCGTTGGCTCACCGGCGTATAAATGAAGCGCAGATTGAGGGCAGCCCCTGCCGATGGATAATTGTTCCAGGCATTGGCCCCTGGCGACGAAGACCGAATTCTTCCCTTCCAACGCACGTCTAAAAATGTTCCCGAAGTGTCGGTGAACAGTGAGGCTTCCTCCAGCCGAACATCGCTGTTGCTTACGCCTCTCATGGCTTGTAAACCGGCCTCAAACCCCCATGTTTCAAAGCGTTTACGATACGAAAGGCGGAAGAAATTGTACCTCAACGCATAAAAGCTGCTATTGCTGAGATTGGCGCTTTGGCCAGCAAAATCTTCGTTCCCTCGAAAGGCCAAACTAAAGGCATCGTTGCTAAACCGCAAGGCAAACAAACTTTCTGTTCCCGCCGAAATCTGAAGCGCTGATCCATTGGCCTTTGCCGAACTGTCGGGGAAAAACAACGCCGATGCCGAGTAGCCAAACGCCGCTCCGAAACGGTTGTCTCCTTTGAATCTATCTTCTACGGAGGTTTTTAGAACGTCATCAATAAATCCGGGGTCGATAAATCGGTTTGAGAAAGCCGCCGGAATTGTGGTGCTTTGGGTTTGTCCGCCCGCAGAAAGGCTAAATAATGCCCGGCCGGCGGGATGAAATTCCGGTACCCGATAAATCGAGTCGCTGCGAAGAGCCTGCGCAACACCAAAGGCTGGCAATGCCAAGCAGAAAATATAGAACAGACGTGTTTTCATCATCGAACCTCAATGCGGTAAATGCCACGTCCGCTCAGCTGAAGCTTAAGCTTATAATGGGTGTAAACGGGTAAAAGTGTGTTCTCGGGAACGGTATTCAACCTCGACTCCACAACGATAAATCGAGTCTTTTCCAGTTTTTCGAGCTTAGCAGGACTGATATTCGTTGTGAGAACCGATTTTCGGGGCTGGGTTACTTTCAGGTCGGAATCTACCGGCGCGGCCTCGATGAGCTGGCCTCCAAAAAGTGAATCCATTCTCACCTTGTTCACATCGAGCAACCAAAGTGTAGTGCTAAGTTGATATGGAAAGCCATTCTCTGCATGCAAACGGAGCATGGCTTCCTGAACAGGACTTTCTGTGGCTTCTTCAACGCCCTCAAATTCGAGTGTATCGCGGAATACCAAACTATTTGCTGAGAACCGAAGCGGAAGGTTCAATTGCAGCTTCACCTTGGCATTGCTGGAGCTGTAGATAAAATCGTTTCCACTGCTGATGTTACCCAATGGATTCACCTCCGCATCAACGTCGTAATAGAGTTCATCCGGCAGTGCCTCAATAAAAGCCTTTAGGTTCGAATTGCCGGTATTGAGGCTGTAAGTCTTTTGGGTGGGAGTGTATGGCAAACCGGATTGCGGAACCTCCGAAGCGCGGGCCAGTCGCTGCGCATTTCCTATGATGGGGTGTGAAAGATTCACTTCCGTTCCGGTGGTTGACTTCCGACCTTTCAACTCGGTAATCAGAAAGGAGAAGTCGGCACCAATCCCATTTTCAAGGCTTAGGTTGAGGGTGATGTCCTGCAGATTCAAATTGCCACTTAAATTCTTTAAAAAACCAAGCCCCTCACGTTGGAAACCGGTTTCAAAGGTCTGACGTCCAAAGTAGCCCCTCGCGTAGGAAGGCACAATACTTTTGAAGGTTGAGGTGAACCGCACAATTTCCTGTCCGCCCACAACCGGCGAGCCATTGCCGTTCGGATTTAATTGAGCGTCAAGCTCCAGCTGTAGCTGATTGCTTTCGTTCGTACTTGAGCCTCTCAGGTCGATGGTATAGCCCGATAAATCGATGCTTTTTTGCTGGATGGCCGGATTGGAGACGGTTCCCGGCGGAATAGCCACATTTTGAAGGCTCAGTGGCAAGGCCGAAAACATGGCCTTGGGCACACGGTAATTGTAAAAAACAGTGTCGCCAAGGGTCGAAACTACTGTATAATCGAGCGTTCCTGAGGCTACTCTGGCTTCGGTGAGTTCAATTCCATCATAATCAAAACGGACCAACTCGTTGAGGTTCAAGACTTCAAAACCGGCCGGCAGGGTGAAGGGCACCGGGAAAATAAAGTTTTGAACGATACTCGTGTCTGGAATTTGTAAAACAGAATCGTACGGAATCAGGCTTAAGGTGTTCTCGTAACGGATTAAAATAGGGTCACCATTAGCACTAATAATCAATGAATCAGGTATAATGTCTTCAACTGATAGTTCAGCTTCAGCAATGGGCGTAAGCAAGCGTGTATCCCAACTTGTTGCTTCTTCTTTTCTGCACGCGTTCAGCAGTAAAATACAAGCGAAGGCTGATGCAATGGTTTTTTTCATCACCTGCGAAAATAGCGATTCCATGCGTGGTAAAAGCAAAAAAGCTGTCGGGAATCCAACAGCTTTTTTGATGCATGTTCAGTGACTAATCAGTTCGTGACAATGGTGAATGTGTTTCCGTTGATGGTAACCGTTGCTGTGTTGTCGCAGTTGCCATTACCGAAGTCGATGATTCTCTGTGGTTTATCGGCAGGTGTAAGACTGAGGCTACCACTTACTGTTTCGCGGCATGAGCGCTTGTAAACCAATGGTGTATTGATTACGCTGTTCCAGGTGGTTCCGCTGGCACGTACGCCATTGGAGCTTCCTGTGGTACTAATCACGTCATCAGCGAACAGCAAAGGAGTATTAAAGCCTTCGAGCCAGGTTCTAACCCGATTGGCAGTCCAGGTAATGGTGCCTCCTGCATTCGCAAGTGCTACACTACCATTTACTTCCACTGTGAATGTTGGTAATCCGCCCGCTGCTGTGGTGTTGGTCAACTTTCGAAAGCCGCTGAGCACATTGCCATCTACACTGTAGTTTACCGGCGTGATGGTGATGATGGTTCCTTCTTGGAAGTAAGGACCAGACGCTGTGGTGATGATTTTTCCGGCTCTCAGTTTACCGTCGTTTCCGGTGCAACCGCTGCCGAAATCAATCGTGTAGGCGATAGAGTCGATTTGCCCGTTAACAATAAGCGTATCGATGGTAATTAAAGCGCAGCTGCTCAATGGTGAGGAAGCGTCCTCCGCCACTTTGAATCCGGTTAAGTCTCCACGCCGGGCAACATGGTCGGAAACGTCGTTAATGTCTGTAAAATAGCTCTCTACCTGATTTTCAGTGCGCGCAACTCCTGTGTCGTTGTCGATTTCATCTTTTCTGCACGAGGTGGTAAGCGACAAACTTAACACGCTGAGGCCAAACATCGTGATGCGGGAAATACGGGCTAATTTCATGGTCGTTTTGTTTTTGTAACGTCAGCCTGAGTGAATAATCCTTAGTTTGGTTTAATGACACCTCAAAAAATTATCCTAAGGCAAATACAACGAGCTGTTTATGTAAGTCGGTACTCTTGTTTCTCCATTGCTGGATGCTTCGGGTTTGCACTGAAGCGTTCGGAAGGGTGAGATTGACGCCAATGCAAAGCCTTGTCTGGTCGCGGCAAACCTTGAGCAAATCGTTCAGTAATGCGTTGTTTCGGTAGGGCGTTTCAATGAAGAGTTGGGTGCACCCCGTTTTTTGTACTTCCTCTTCGAGCTGGCGGATTCGTTTACTTCGCTCAACGCCATCAATGGGTAAATAGCCATGAAATCGGAACTGCTGGCCATTCATTCCGCTGGCCATGAGGGTAAGAAAAATAGAAGAAGGGCCAGGGTAAGGAATAACAGTAAATCCTTGTCGATGCGCCGCTTGCACTAATTCTGATCCGGGGTCGGCTATGCCCGGACAGCCCGCCTCCGAGAGCAATCCGGCCTTCCCTTTGCGAGACAAAGTAGCCATGGCTTCTTTTATGTCGGATGCTTTACTGTCTTTGTCGATTCGGACGATTTCGGTTTCATCGAATGAAGCCGTGTAGCCCGCCTTTCTGAGGAATCGACGGGCGCTTCGCTCGTTTTCTACAAAAAACAGGGAGAGCGATTGAATGACTTCCAGTTCTTGTGCGCAAAGGGTATTTGTTGGAGCCTCTTCGCCGAGAGTAACCGGAAGCAGGTGTAGTTCGACAGAATGTGGTGTCTGATTCAAAGCTTACGAATTATCGCTTCCGACGCTTTGGTAAGCATTTCGTAAACTTCCTCAAAGCCATCCAGATTGCCGTAGTATGGATCAGGAACAGAGCGATTCAGGCCCGGTTCTGCCTCATTCATTATGAGAATTACCTTCTTACGGTCTTCTTCATTTCGGGCCATATTCAGCACGTTCATCATGTTCGATGAATCCATCACATAAATGAAATCGAAATCATCAAAGTCATAAACCGTAAACTGCCGCGCTGCTAAGCCGGAAATGTCGATGCCTTTTTTCTGAAGCACCCTTACGGCGCGGAAATCGGGGGCTTCACCACTGTGATAGCCGGAGGTGCCGGCCGAATCGACAATAACACGCGCTCCATTTTTCTCAATGGCTTTTCTGAGAATACCTTCAGCCATGGGCGACCGACAGATGTTCCCTAAACAAACCATTAAAATTTTCCTGACCGACAATGCGCTTGCTTGAAAAATAGAAGTTTACTGATTGCCGATTTTCTTTTCGATTTCCTCGATGTACACCCTGAATTTTTTGTCGGTTTCAATCAGATTGTTCACTGTACGACAAGCGTGTAAAACAGTTGCATGGTCTTTTCCTCCGCATTGAAGTCCGATGCTTGCCAACGACGATTTAGTCATGTTCTTAGCGAAGAACATAGCAATTTGGCGGGCTTGTACTACCTCACGTTTGCGGGTTTTCGACTTGAGAAGCTCCAGTGGTAGGTTAAAGTAGTCGGAAACAATTTTCTGAATAAAGTCTATGGAGATTTCACGGGTAGTGTTCTTCACAAACTTGTCGATCATCTGGCGCGCCAGTTCAAGGGTGATGGCCTTGCGGTTTAGGGTTGATTGAGCGACCAGGGAAATCAGTGCACCTTCGAGTTCTCTCACATTGGTGGTGATGTTGTAAGCCAGGTACTCGATTACTTCCTTAGGCATCTCAATGCCATCCGCATAAATTTTCTTTTCAAGGATGGCAATGCGGGTCTCAAGGTTGGGTACTTGCAAATCGGCTGATAATCCCCATTTGAAGCGCGACAAGAGTCGTTGTTCGAGTCCGATAAGTTCAATGGGCGACTTATCGGAGGTGAGTACCAGTTGTTTTCCGGTTTGGTGCAAGTGGTTGAAAATCTGGAAGAAAATATCCTGAGTTTTCTCTTTGCCCGCGAAGAACTGCACATCATCGATGATAAGCACATCAATCATTTGGTAAAAATGAATGAAGTCGTTGTGTGAGTTGTTTTTAACGGCGTCGACGAATTGGTGACAAAACTTCTCCGACTGCACGTAAAGCACAGTTTTATTGGGGAAATTCCGTTTGATTTCCAATCCGATAGCATTGGCAAGGTGCGTTTTTCCTAAGCCAACACCTCCATATATAAGGAGTGGGTTGAAGGCTGTGCCGCCTGGCTTATTGGCTACGGCAAAACCTGCTGAGCGGGCCAAGCGGTTGCAATCGCCTTCCACCAGGTTGTCGAAAGAGTAATTCGGGTTTAGTTGCGACTCAACATTGAGCTTTTTCAAACCCGGAAGAATGAACGGGTTTTTAATTGAATTACTGTTGAGGTCGATGGGCATCGAAACCGGCGGATTCTTGGTTTTTGCATTTACCGCCGGTATGTTGATGGTGTATGGGTTTGTGCTACGGTAAGAGTTCTCCATAATAATAGAGTACTCTAAACGGCCATCGGGACCCAGTTCTTTGTTGATGGTTTTTTTTAGCAAGTCAATGTAATGTTCCTCAAGCCATTCGTAAAAGAACTGACTGGGCACCTGGATAGTTAATACCTTCCCGTTTAGCTTAACTGGTCTGATGGGCTCAAACCAGGTTTTAAAGCTTTGCTGGTTCACATTGTCCCGAATTACATCCAGACAGTTCTGCCATACCTTCTCAAATTCGTTCTCCATTCTCCTGTAAAGAGGTTTAAGTTGTTAGTCTGTAATTTATGTATTGGCTATCTGCAAGTTCCACCTCACAACCGTTCCATTCTTGCAGCGAGCAAATATTTAGCAAAAAATCATTAAAAAAAAATTAAATAGCTATTGACTTTTTGAAATCTTCAATTTGGGCCGAAGCCTTGTTATTCGTGTTGTTGCAGCTACTAAACTGCCAGTTTACCCGTCCCAGTCTGAGTCCTGCCCAACCTACCTGATTGATGATCACAGAATTCCCCTCCAAATTTAACGAAACCTCAGGTTTTTCTAGGAATGTATGGGTGTGACCCCCCAAAATTGCATCGATGTTCCTTGATTGTGAAGCCAGTACCCTGTCGGAAACCTTTGAGTCGGGATAAGAGTAGCCTAAATGAGATAAGCAGATTACCAAGTCGCAGCCCTTGCCTTTTTTGAGTTTAAGTGCCTCACTATTCGCCTTTTGAATAGGATCGTAATAGTGTATACCTTTAATGTTTTCAGCGGGTAGAAGTGGCCCAAGTTCAAGGCCAACACCTAGAATACCAATCCTCAAGCCTCCTCTTCGAACAATCACTGAAGGCTTCACCCATTGTTCCAATCGGGTATCGCCCCAACCGTAATTGCAATTCACAAAGGGGAAGCGCGCCCAACTCAACATCTTCTTCAACCCTTCAACTCCGTTGTCGAAATCGTGGTTGCCCAAAGTTGCGGCATCATACCGCATCAAATTCATCAACTCAATCTCCGGCTTGCCCGCATAATAGTTGAAATACGGTGTGCCCTGCACAATATCGCCCGCGTCGAGCAACAATACCTCGCCTCCTTCGGCCCTGATTTGCTCAATCAGCCGGGCCCTGCGTGAAGCACCGCCCTGACCGGGAAATTTCGGGTCGTTTTGTGGAAATGGATCGATTCGGCTGTGCCAATCGTTAGTATGTAGCACCGACAGCCTTTTGCCTCTTTTTGCTTCATTGGCGATGAGTTCATGCGGACTAACCGCACCCAGTGCCAAAAAGCCTAAGCCCGCCTTAATCCACTGACGACGGTTGCTACTTGATTTGTTTGGTTCTTCCATCGAGCTTGGGATTAAGGGTTTCTCCCCGTTTATTGAGCTGAATCAGAGCGGTTTCGATGCCATCGCGTACTTTAATGTTTAGGCGTAGCAGCTCCTCATATTGGATGTTGTACTTATCGCCTCCATTGACCAGATAGTCGGAGGTGAGCAACCAATACGAACGCTGGTCGGGTTTCGACAACACAGACCAGGATTGAACCGTAAGGCCATCCAGCGATAGCTGCACCCCCGAAAGCGGAGCCCCGCCTTTGGCCGCCACTCCCGCAAGAAAGGTGTCGATTTGAGTTCTGTTCATGCGAACCATTACCAGCTCGTTTTCAAAAGGCATCAACTCGAAAACATGGTTCCGGGTAATTGCTCCTTTCGGCCATTCAACCCTGAGCCCACCGGTATTCAGAAAACAGATGTCGGCCATCCTGCCTGCAAAGGCAATTTCGTTCCTCAACAAATCGGTAATGGCATTGCCTAATGTAGATTC
Organism: Bacteroidota bacterium; assembly: GCA_027483445.1. Classification (GTDB taxonomy): domain Bacteria; phylum Bacteroidota; class Bacteroidia; order M30B66; family M30B66; genus CAMCXT01. Next base: position 210,963 of record JAIXUS010000005.1, read on the forward strand.
GGGTAAACCTTTAACCGCGGCTGCACTGCTGATGCAAAGCGTTTCGGCCATTGAGGCCTGCATCGGCTCGCGGTATGGACGAATCAAGGCTTCGGCTTTTGTATCGGTTTGGTTGGATGACGAAAGTGTATATGGTTCAGTAAGTGGTTCACTTTTAGGTGTATAGCTAGCGCAGGATGACCATACGATCAGGTGGAAAACCTGATGAATAACTTTTGTAATGCGCATGATAATAGAGGCGTTAATGCTCACAAATTTAAACACCCAAATCTAAATCGGGCGATAATTCCATGTTTGAACACGAAATCCAGCTCAGAGTGCGTTATGCAGAAACCGATCAGATGGGGTTTGTGTATTACGGCCAGTATGCCACATATTTCGAAGTGGCTCGCGTTGAAGCACTTCGCAGCCTTGGGTGTACCTACAAAGCACTGGAGGATTCGGGCGTACTGATGCCGGTTACTCAATTCCAGATTAGTTACAAAAAGCCGGCTTTGTATGATGAGCACTTACGCATAGTTACCCGAATTCATCAATTGCCCGGCGTGCGAATCCGATTTGATTATGTGACGTATAACCCGGAAGGTTCTCTGCTCAATGAAGCATTTACTGAGCTGGTCTTCCTTGATGCTGCAAGCCGCAGAGTTCGTAAGGCACCCGAAATGCTGATAGCCTCATTACAACCCTTTTTTCAAGATGGCATATAAATTGGCATCCGGCCCGCAACTCCAAAACATGTATCGCATCCTTCTTTTGGCCTTGTGGATTGTCCTTTCAAAAGGGGCCACGGCTCAATTACGCATCGTTGATCGCTCCAAGCTTTCCGACCAACCTAAACCAGTCGAAATTCGGGTTCACTTTATTATCGGCGACAATGGCGATACCATTCCAACCGTTACCTTACAGCCCATTACTGTTCAGGAGACGCGGATTTTTGCCTCCAAACGCGAAGAACGAAAGTGGTCGAGGCTCAAACGCGATGTAGCCAAGGTTTACCCTTACTCTAAGATTGCCGGTAAAAAGCTAAAAGAGTACAACGATAAAATGATGGGCCTCAAGCCTGCCGAGCAAAAGAAATTGCTGCGCATGGCTGAGGAAGATCTGAAGAAGGAATTTGAGGATGACATCCGCGACATGACATTAAACCAGGGGCGCATTCTCATCAAATTGATCGACCGGGAAACCGGAAACACCTCATATTCACTGGTGAAAGACCTTCGGGGTTCTTTCCAGGCATTCTTCTGGCAGTCGCTGGCCCGTATTTTTAGCGTGAATCTGAAGTCATCTTACGACCCCAACAGCAATTCCGAAGACCGCATGATTGAAGATATCGTGTTGACTATCGAAGACGGAACTTTTGTGAACTGAGGCTTTTTCAGTTCTGCACATCAACTCAGGCTTTCTTGAAGCGCGCTGCTGGAATGAGTTCCTTGGTGCCGTGGCTATAATCATAAAAGCCCACCTTTGATTTTACACCAAGATGTCCGGCCGTCACCATATTTACCAACAGTGGTGAAGGCGCATACTTGGGATTGCCAAAGCCATCCTGCAAAACCCTCAAAATCGATAGGCAAATATCGAGGCCGATAAAGTCGGCGAGTTGCAATGGACCCATTGGATGCGCCATACCCAATTTCATTACCGTGTCGATTTCTTCAACACCCGCCACACCTTCATGCAGGGTGATGATGGCCTCGTTGATCATTGGCATGAGAATTTTATTGGCCACAAATCCGGGGTAATCGTTCACCACTACCGGCACTTTCGACAATTGCAGGCTTAATTGGTGAACGGCATTGGAGGTTTCTTGGCTGGTGGAGTATCCATTGATGATCTCGACCAATTTCATCACCGGAACGGGATTCATGAAATGCATTCCGATTACTTTTTCGGGGCGACCCGTTACCGCTGCAATGCGAGAGATTGAAATGGAGGATGTATTGGAGGCCAAAACACATTCGGGTTTGCAAAACTGATCGAGCTTTTTGAAAACGTCGGCTTTGATTTCGAAGCGCTCCGAGGCCGCTTCAACCACCAGATCGCGGTCGCTCAGTTGTTGGTCGAATTGCGTGCTTGTGCGAATGTTTGCAAGCGTTGCGGCCTTGTCGGCTTCGCTAATCTGTCCTTTGGCAACCTGACGATCGAGGTTTTTACCGATGGTCGCAAGTCCGCGCTCTAAGGCTTCAGCACTTACATCAATCAACAAAACCGGGAAACCAAACTGGGCAAACGTATGCGCAATGCCGTTCCCCATGGTTCCGGCGCCAACAACAGCAATATTTTTCATGTAAAGGTGATTTTGGGTGTGCAAAGAAAAGAAATCCGAAGCCGAATTGTTCTGGATTTCGGTGAGAGACACCCAAAATTAAACCACCAGTCTGATATTGAGTGTTTTGCAAAGGTTGTGGATGATGTCATCAGGCTTGGCCTGAGTAAAGCGACTTACTTGCCACGGCCCTGTAAAACGATTAAGGCTGTGTAAATCATGATTTTAAAGTCGAGTGCAAGGGTCATGTTTTCGACATACAGGATGTCGTATTTAAGGCGCTCTACCATTTCGGTTACATTTTCAGCATAGCCGAATTTTACTTGCCCCCAACCGGTTATGCCAGGTCTCACTTTTTGAAGGATGCGATAATGCGGGGCAACCTGCACAATTTGATCGATGTAATGTTGGCGTTCAGGGCGCGGACCAACGATAGACATGGTGCCAATGAGCACATTGTAAAACTGCGGAATTTCGTCGAGTCGTGTTTTACGCATAAACCGCCCGAACGGGGTGATTCGGCTGTCGTGTTTGCTGCTGAGCTGTGGCCCCATTTTTTCGGCATCGATGAACATGGAGCGGAACTTATAGATGCGGAAGGGTTTGCCGTTTAACCCAATCCGGTAGTGGCTGTATAAGGCAGGCCCAGGTGATCCCACTTTCACAATGATGGCGATAACCAGGAATACCGGAAAGAAGAGGCAAAGCACTAACAATGAAATCACAATGTCGAATAGCCGTTTAAGCGAACGTTGCCAAACAGGCATCATCACCCGATTGATTTCGATGACAGGGGCTCCGAAGATGGCCGACATTTTAACAGAGCCCAGCAAAATATCGGTAATGTCGGGTATTACTTTTATATATACGTTGGTAACTTCGAGTTCGGTGAGAATTTTTCCTAGATACCCGTGTTCGTTGTTTTCAGGCGCGACAATTACTTCTTCAACGTCGCGTTCGCGAATGATGCTGGCCAGGTTCTCGAACGAGCCAATATTTTGAAGCTCTTGCGCAAGTTCAGGTTCAAAAGAGCCGTTAACCGGAATGTAGCCTAGAAAGTGATTTCCGCTGGAAACCGGTTGTTCTTTGATTTTTCGGTATATGTCTAGCGCCTTTGGTCCGGCCCCGATAAGCAGGGTATTGAACTGAATGCGACCTGTTTGCACTTTTCGTGCGTTGATGGTGGAAAGGATGGCTCGCTCGATAAAGGTTATACCGGTGTGCAATCCAAACAAAGCCAAGAAAGAGCTGTAGTAGTAGCGATAGGAGGGAACAAAGTCGTCGAGCGAGATGGCAAAAAACAGCACCAGCGAGCCTAAAAGGCAAACCATGAGTGTGTTGCCCACTATGCCTAATCGCGATTTACGAAAAACTTCATGGTAATTGCCGGCTGCCTGATAAAGTACAAGCCAAAACAGCGGAATGAGTAGCAGGCCGGAATAGTAATTGGCGTCGAACTCAATGGGAATGCTGTGTTGAAAGCGGATGGGTTCGAGCCAAACTTTACGAAAGAGGTAGTATAAGGTCCACGCAGAGGCTGCAGCACACCAGTCGGTGAAGGCCTGCAAAAATGCCTGATTACGGTCTCTGCGGATAGAATTCACGTTCGTTAGTAAACGATTTTAACGTTATCAATGTAAAGATTCAGTGGCCCGGAGCCCGATTCTTTCAACGATTGGAAAAAGATGCGGTAATTGTCGGCATTCACTTGTTCGCTCACGGCTCTGGTGAGGTTAACGTACATTTTATTCCAGGTTTCGCTGGGGAAAACATTGATGAGCGAGGTGGTACGTGTTCCGGATGTTGCATAAAACGAACGCAAGCCAACGCCAAAGGCATGCGAACATTTGTAATCGAACTCGAGATATACCAGTGTACCTTGTTTAGGGAGCTCCAGGGCATCTACCATTTGAAACTCAACAGCGCCTGAATCTCTCAATAAACTGGCTTTCAGGCTACCGGCACCTTCAAAAACTTCTGATGGATTGGAGGTCAAGCCGATGAGCGTGTCGCTACCTCCGGAGGCTTCGAAGAGGTTTCCGCTCAAATCGTCGAAGTTGGAGATGAACGGAAAAATGAGGGAATCAAAATAGGCTACCTCAGGACTAAAGCTTACGGATTGGCCCGGGGCAAAATCGGCTGAACTTGTGTAAAAGCGGTAGAATGGATAGGGAGCCCTGGTGGCCGATAACCCATTAATCTTTATACCCGCTCCAATTAGCACTTCTCGGTTACCCGTATTGAGCACAGGCACACGGCAAGGCAATTCGAAGGCGCCAATCAGTTGGCCATCCACATAAATCCAAGCATCGGTAATGCCTGAAGAATTGCTACCCTGAATTACCGGATCGGTTGTTAGCTTAAACTCGTTAACCTCGATATACGCCGGAACGTCTTCGTCGGGATTAATTAAGTTGCATGACGAAAGCGACAACCCAAGCAGAAGAAGAGTAAACAGGTAATTGTGCTTCATCAGGTGAGCAAATGGGGTGCGTTACTCATTTTTTCGATAATCCGGTAGGCCACGTCCATGGCTTGCAATCCATCGCTCGCGCTTACTATGGGCTGACGGTTTTTGGCAATGGCATCAGCAAAACTCTCCAGTTCGGTTTTTATTGCATTGATGGGCACAATTTCCGGTTTTTCCAGAAAAATCTCTTTTTTCCCTTTCTCCGGGCCTAAATCGATGGTTAGCGCCAGTGGGTCGGCTTCGCCATGGAGTGGTTCGAGTCGGATAATTTCAGCTTCTTTCTCCAGGAAGTCGACGCTGATGTAAGCATCGCGCTGGAAAAAGCGGGTTTTGCGCATGTTTTTCATCGACAAACGGCTGGAGGTAAGATTGGCAACGCAGCCATTGTCGAATTCGATGCGGGCATTGGCAATATCGGGAGTGTCGCTTACCACCGAAACACCACTTGCATTAATTTTTCGCACAGCACTTCCAACACTCTTGAGCACAATGTCGATGTCGTGAATCATCAAATCGAGCACAACCGAAACATCGGTTCCTCTGGGGTTAAACTGTGCCAATCGATGCGTCTCAACAAACATGGGGTTTTTGAGGTATGGTTGGGCGGCCACAAAGGCCGGATTGAATCGTTCAACATGCCCAACCTGCACCTTTTTCCCGGCCTCTTCGGCAAGAAACATGATTTGTCGGGCCTCTTCAACGGTCGATGCCAGGGGTTTTTCGATGAATACATGCCGGCTCATGCGCAAGGCTTTGCAGGCGTAGAAATGGTGCGAAAGGGTAGGGGTAACGATATCGACTACGTCGCAGGCTTCGATGAGTGCTTCGGCACTTTCAAAGAGGCGGATGGATTCCTGTTGGGCAAAGGCCTCTGCAACGGGAGTATCGGTGTCGTAAAAGCCCTCAAAATGGAAGTGTTCCGACTCTCGAATACATTTGATATGAATCTTTCCCAAGTGGCCGGCCCCAATGACCCCTATTTTTAACATACCATGCTCAATTTCGCCACAAACCTACACGTTTTCCACCTATAACACGAAGCGAATGCATGGAATGGGAAATGAAAAAATAAACATCACTTTGTGAACTATCCGCCTTAAGCCTCGCTGCTGTAATCTGACTGACCCCGAAATTTGTGTGCACAGATTGAGTATGAAGTTTACAGAAACCTATCGACATAAAGGGCTGCGCCGACAAATGGTGGAAGCGTTAAGAGAACGGAACGTAGCTGATGAAGCCACTTTGAGCGCAATGCTTGAGGTGCCTCGGCATCTTTTTTTTCCCGATCAGGCATTTTTGGAAAAAGCATACGAAGACATTGCCTTTCGGATCGGAGCCGGGCAAACGATTTCACACCCTTCTACAGTAGCCTACCAAACCACCTTGCTTCAGGCCCAAAAGGGTATGAAAGTTCTAGAAATAGGCACCGGAAGTGGATATCAATGCGCGGTATTGCTTCAGTTGGGTTTGAAAGTTTACTCCATCGAACGTCAGCACGAACTCTTCATTCGCACGCGAAAATTGTTTGAGTCCTTAAACTTAAAGCCATATTCTTTTTTTGGGGATGGCTACCAGGGGCAACCAACGTTTGCGCCATTCGACCGGATTTTAGTTACGGCCGGAGCTCCAATTGTGCCTCCGGCCTTGCTGGAGCAGCTGGTGCCCGGTGGCAGAATGGTTATTCCGGTGGGCGAATCGGATATTCAGGAAATGTTGGTGATTGATAAAGATGCGGATGGATATGTAAAACAGGAAGTGCACGGTGAATTTCGTTTTGTGCCCATGCTCGAAGAGAAGAATTTCGGTGATGGAAACGGTTTGATTCGCCGCAGGTAGAGTTCGTTTAGTGGGCTTAAGGGTGAGTGGATAAAGCCTGACGTTTTTGTGCAATTTATTTGGATAGGATGGCCGCGTTAGTGATTGGCGTGGAAAGGCAATGGCACGCGGAGCGGGCAATGCCTTGAAACAGAAAGCACGACCCCGGCTTACCGGGGGAACGCCCCTAAAAATTGACTTACCCAATGATATATGCGTAGCCTTATAGTAATCAATTTTTGTTGGAGGATGGCCGATTTGGGCAAATTGTTATTTTCGCTCACGTTCAATTCGCCCGCATGAAACCGCTACGCCATTTTGAGAACCTTGATGCTCTTCGATTTATTGCCTTTTTTTCCGTGTTCTGCCTGCACATGGTGAGCTTTGGTTTGTACTATAACGGAGAAGATTGGTACCAATGGATCGAAACTTCACTAATCCGAAACGGCGATTTAGGCGTGAATTTTTTCTTTACCCTGAGCGGATTTTTGATTACAAACCTGCTTATTCAGGAAAAAGAAGATGATGGAAAAATTAACATTGGTGGATTTTACGCGCGCCGCTTTTTACGCATTTGGCCGCTTTATTTTGTGTTGGTTTTTACCGGTTTTGTTGTCATTCCGCAAATACTAAATGCCTACCCTCAATTCAATCCATTTAGTGAACAATTTTCGCTAATTCCTTATGATCGAATTTGGCATTATTTATTGTTTCTGGTGAATTTCGATTTGGTGTATTCTGATTATCCAATGCCTGTTTTGGCCATATTATGGTCGATTTCAGTTGAAGAACAATTCTATATATTTTGGCCAATACTGATTGCTCTTGTTCCCCGGAAATATATGATTTATGCCTTGATTTTTGTCCTTTTCGGCGCTGCGGCATACCGGTTTTTTCAATGGAACGAGGTGGCTTATTTATTTAATACTTACCAATTAGGAAATGTTGATGTCCCTCACCCAACCAATGTTGTAGCACAGTACACAGAATTAAATCTCAGAGCTACGCTTAGTACACGCTTTCATACGCTCAGTATTTTTTCTGATATCGCAATGGGAGCATTACTGGCCTTTGGTTTACATTATTACGAAGGTGTTCGAAATTATTTTGCCAATCTGCCACGCAAGTCGATTGTGCTGCCCTACATCGCAGCAATTGTTTTGGTTACTATTCGCGAAACAACATACAGTCATCGATTTTACAGCATAATCCAATGGGTAAATGCGATTGAGCCTGCTCTGTTCTCGTTTATTTTCGCATTTATTATTGGTGAGCAGCATTATTCACGCGAATCGTTTTACAAATTTGGAAAACTGAAGGTGCTCTCTGCTTTGGGCAAGTTTTCGTATGGCTTGTATATTTGGCATTTGGTCGTTATCTGGCTTGTATTTTTCTTATTCCAGGCAACCGGACTTCAGCCTGAGGTTGACAATCCATGGGTGTTTCTTTCTCAAATTATTTTATGTTTTGCCGGAACACTTGGCTTGGCATGGCTCAGCTACCATTACATTGAAATGCCCTTCCTGCGCTTTCGCAATCGCTTTCGTTCTAACCGAAACCGCGACTATTACACCGGCGAAAAAGGTGAAATTAGCCGGCCAGAATAAAATCGTAGCCCTCCCGATAGCCTTTTGATTCCAATGCTTCGGCAATTGCATATCGGCTGTTTCGATTGCTCACCAAGGAAACCACGAAATATTTTCCCGCTTTGGGTAACTCACTCCAGAGAATAAATGGTAGGCCTTCTATTTTTCGTGGAATTAAATCGCTAAACGCGGCGATTGCAACACCAAGCGCCTGTAATTTCCGAATTTTTCGTTTGGCCAATTTCCCGCCGCCTGCAATAATAATTGGGCGCTGCGATTGGACCGCAGCATTTAGCCAAGCCGCCAAATAGGGTAGGCGTAATGAATCGAAGGCCTCAGCACTGTAAGCAGGATGGCTTCTGCTAAGGCGTTTCAAACTGTCGACCCAGCAAAGCACCTCCTGAGGCAAGCTTGCGGCCATTTGCGGACCTTTCTCGGCAAACCACTGTAGCCATAATGCATAGTCTTCGGGAAAATCTCCTTCTCGGTAAAGCCCAGTGCGATACTGCTCTTCGAACCTGAAGCATACGGCCGGGTGCACAAATGGCGACTCTGTAAAACGGAAATTATACAGTTTCTCCGGTGTGTTGAGCGCATTTATCTGTTCTACAAACATTTTGTAGCCCTGATGTAAGGCTGAATTGCCCTCATAGCGCACTTTTCCACTTACCATGTGCACGGTTGGATGAGCATCCAGAAAGTCGCATTGGGCACTGAGGCGGCCGGGTAGCATGATGTCGTCGGCATCCATACGCGCAACATAAGGCGTTTGAACCACGCGAAGTCCTGCATTTAAAGCCGGAACAATTCCCTTTCGCGCTTCTTTGATCAATTGTATTTGCGCACCGGCGTAACGTTTCATGATGCGCGCCGCGGCTGCCGACTCCTCCTGGTTCATCACCAGAATAAGCATGTTAGGTTCGTTTTGTACGATTACACTTTGCACGGCCTGTTCAAGGCTATCTTCCGCGTCCCGAAAGGGCAAAAGCACCGAAACCCTCATGGCTTCATTCATCCTCAAAATCGATGATTACTTTAGGTTTTTTCTTGTTGTCATCACGCTTGCGTTCAAGCGTGATGTCTTTTTTAAACAACCCAAATTCTTCGCGCAGCAGTTGCTTTACGCTCTGCTTTTCTTTGACCATGTCTTGTTTGATTTTATCGCGCGCCCCTTTTCCATCGTAAGCAATTATTGGATTATCAATTGGGCCTGTCATTGAAATAAACAATGAGGTGCGGCCCAATCCGTCGTCTTCTACTACCCCAAATTCTTCAACATCTTTTCTGGATTTCTTCGCTTTTCGCGCCATCAGGTCTGAGAGGAGCAGCTTGAGATGATACTCTACCTGGTTGTCGAAATCGTGAATGCCGGAGGCGCTAATGCTGATCGCACTTGAGGTTATATCCATCATCGGGATATAAATCTTCCGGTTTTTAATTTCAATGGTATTGGTGAGGGTCGAGAATTTGACATGCTTCAGTTCATCGAGCGAAATAAAGCGGCTGAGCGCTTCAAGAGGTTGGAAATTTATCAATTCTCCTTGGCGAATGCTAAGATCGGCCTTACTGTAAACCATAGCCGGATTAATTTTCAGGGTTTCGCTGGCTACCGCTTCAAAGTCGATGTTAGCATCCACACTGCCTCGAATGTTGTCTGATCGCATTACAGTCTGGCCGAAGTCCTCAAATTCGTAAAACATCCGTTGGATATCGACCTTACTGAGTTTCGCTTTACAGGTGATGAGCAACCGTCCGTCGGGTGCCGAATTGGCGCTGCCCTGAAGGTTTACTTTCCCCTTCATGGTGTTGAAGCTTAGTTGCTCGGCGCGGATGCCTGCATCGGCAACCTGAACCCGTCCTAAAATGTTGGTCGCACCAAAACGGCGAAAAAGGAGCTGCCCCGTGCGAACCTCAAGATCAAGTCCCAAGCGGGGCGAAATTTTAAAACGATAGGCATCGTCGGCTCTCGATTTACTTTTTCGGCTAAAGAGTTCGTCGAGATCCAGTAAACGACTTTCAAGACGAGCAGAAATGCCTATGTTTTCCTGATTGCCGAAAAGCCATCCAAACAAATTGCGAATTGAGCCTCTTAGCAACAAATCGCTCTTCCCCATTTTTCCGCTTAGGTTTTCAACATTCACCCTCGATTTATTAAAGCGAAACTGACCGTTAAAGTTGCTGTATTGGAGAGTGTCGCCTTCGAGCCGAAAAGCCACGTCGTTTAAGGCAATAAAGCCCTCCGAATTGATGCGCTCATAACCACCTTCACCCAAAAGACCAAGGCTTTCGGCATCGGCTTGCATGGCCAATTCAACACGCGCTTTTCCAGACATGCCTTTAACGATGCTTTGTGGTATGAAGGCTTGTACATCAGCGAGATTTAGATTGGCTTTGGTGCGCAGAAAAAAGCGTGGATTATCGAATTTTTCCATCCGAAAACTACCATTCAGGCTGCCTCCATTCAGGTTAAAGGCCACATCTTTCAATTCCAGAAATCCGCCCGCTGCGTTGGTGTAAGTTCCGGTAAGATAAACCTGTTCCAAACTCACGTCGGTCTCACGATGTTCGATGGTCGCATTTTTAAATCCAAAATCCACGCGAACAGCAGGGGCCTTCCTGGCTGTCCAGTAGCCCTTTAGCTGCAAGCGGCCATACATTTCTCCATTGCTTTTGTATGGCTTGGTGTGTTTATCGTAACCCGGAGGTAGCAACGAAAGTGCCGCGGCAATGTCGAGCGATTCGCCTTCAGCTTCAAGGTCGAAATAGGGCTCCTTCTCATCGCGGAAAATGCCGGCCAGACTCAATTGTAGTTCTGAAATTTGAATGGCACTGCGCTGTACGATGTACCGTTTCCCTTCCCGGTCGATTTGCAGTGCAAGCTCAAGCGAAACGGGCCGATCACCAAGCCATTCAGTATTACCGCTTTTCAACGTTTTATTCTGAAATTCTCCGGCCACTTCCATCTGGTAACGCTGTTCACTAAAGTCGCCGCTAAATTCCACCTCATTCAATTGTGCCCTAAATTCGAATTCCGACAGCTGATCAACGACCGTTAGCTGCATATCGCGCAAATTGACCTCGCGAAGGCGGAAACTGAATTTTTCACCGCTTTTTTCCGCTTTTCGATCCCGTAAAATTTTATAATTTATTTCTCCCCGACTATTTCTCAGTATTTGCGCACCTCCGCGGTGCGCTGTAATTGAGTGAATGTCGTATTGTCCACCCAACAAATCAAACAAACCAAACGAAAAGTGTAGCGATTCACATTGAAGCAATTTTCCGGCACCACGGTAAGGTTGCGCATGCTCAGCCGCCACATCGTATAAGGTAATTGAAGCATTTGGAAAATCGCGTAAGAGCGAAAAATCGAGTTCCGAAATGCTCATTCGCACATTCAATTCGCGGTTGAGGCGCTCTAAAAAATACACTTTAATGTCTTCTTCAAACCAGGCCGCAAGTCCCCACAGAACAACAATAATCGCTATAAACGCTACGGTAATTCTCAGTAGCCAACGCTTCAACCGAAGCCATTTTTGCCGCCAGAGATTTTCCATAGCTCTAAATTAAGCATCACGAGAGGGCAGAACGCGGCTTATGTTCCTAAATTTTAAGAGGGGCAATGTTAATTGCGTCGTAACCTCCACACAATTAGTCACGAGGCCGTTAAATCGCTTGTTTTACGGGCAATCGGCACCAAGCAATCTTTAGTCGATGCTTATGATTTTTTTTTGGGCGCATGCCCGGTTGGCTCACATTTTTATTCTAGCCTTGAGGTCGGGCACCGCGTGTTTCGCTCAAATCCCGGTCAACGCGCAGCGCGGCCAAGTCCTTGCTGCCCTTGCCCGGGCTAACCGCTTCACCCGCTTGCGCAACGTGTTCTAAACCGAAGTTTTTTCACTGTGTGAAGCACCTCGGGTTTTAATAAGTCTTTTTATTTTTTCGGTATGTACTGAAGAGTTTCAAGTCTTCCACTTCCAGAAAATCGGCTCCGGTGCCATCGAGTATGCTAAATGCATTCAGGCTTTCTGGTATTTGCCTCAAAAGCACCAGTCTGCCTGCCTTATGTCCATTTTTTACTTGCCCCATGATGCCCATGTATTGCATGTTGGGCATATTCCCTTCTCCATTCCAGTTGTAAAGTTTGCCAAAACTGAGACTCGCCGTGGCTATTTGGTTACCGTTCCAGCGGGCATCAGGTTTTTCGAGGTTTTCGTCAACATGGAGATACCGGTTTTCGCTCAGTGCAATCTGCCGAGCCGGCACATCTCCCGAAAGCACAATTCTCACCGCCTTTCTTTTCCGCTGGCCATTTTCAATACCCGATAGCATACCAGCATACGCAGCGCATAAGGTTTGCATCTGTTGCCATACCTGAATGCTATCGCCATCTACATTTACAAAAAGGAAAAACTCCTCAGTACGACCTTCGTAAACATTGCCTCCATTTCCGGCTACTCTCTGTTCGAGTGGTTTTAGGTAGAGGTTTTCAAATGTTTGATTACCGCACCGAATTATGCCATCTTTTCCCACTTTAACTTTTAACGCGACTCCCGCGCATTGAAAGGTTAAGGCTTCTGTTAACGGGCTTTTTCGCTTGTGGTCTTCGGCCGAAATGGCCTTTTCGAGGTACACTCCTTGTGCCCACGAAAAAAGAGGCCACATCACCAACAGTAAAACCAAGCGGGCTGCCATTATATACTTTTGCGTTGTTGCACCTGAGTTGAAGTGCCCCCAAATAGCACGTCTTTTACGCCGTCGCTTTTGAGGAATTCGTGTGGAAAGCCTAATTCTATGGCACTTGCCTTATCGAGTAACGCCATGTCATCAGCGCCCAGCGTAACATTTAAGCAGCCCAGGCTGTCGAGTAGCTGTTCGGGCCGGCGAGCACCTACAATTGGAATTACTTGCTGTCCTTGTTGGCGAACCCAGCTTAAGGCCACCTGAGCAGGGCTGCAATCGAGCTTGTTTGCGAGGCTTACCACTTCAGCCACAATGCCATTTGCCCATTCGCTCCGGCGGATGCTCTCTTCCTTGACTCTTCCAGGCTCTTGTCGGAGGTATTTGCCCGAAAGCGCTCCTCCTGCCAGTGGCGCCCAGGGTGTAACGGCTAAATTTAAGGCCTCGGCCATAGGCAATAGGTCGCGTTCGGGACTGCGTTGAAGGAGGCTGTATTCAATTTGTAAAGCGGCAAAGCGGTTCCAGCCGCGCATTTCGGCTATGGTATTGGCTCGGCTAACAATCCATGCGGGCGTGTCGCTGATTCCAATATAATGCACCAATCCGCGCGAAATGAGGTCGTCGAGGCCTCGCATGACTTCTTCTTCAGAAGTGGTGAAATCCCAGGCGTGAAGCCAAAGCAAATCGATATATTCGGTATTTAGTCGCTGTAAACTGTCGCGAACCGAGCGCATGAGGTTTTTACGGTGGTTTCCAGCGAAATTCGGATCTCCATTTCGGTCTTTGAGGGCATATTTTGTGGCCAACACAAAATGATCGCGGCCGGCGGCTATAAACTCACCCAACCAGCGTTCGCTCGTGCCTTCGGTGTATCTGTTGGCTGTATCGAGAAAGTTGCCGCCGGCGTTTGCATACGTGTCAAATACGGCTTTACTCTCGTCGTAATCAGAGCCCCAGCCCCATTCTTTTCCGAAAGTCATGGTTCCCAAACACAATTCAGAAACCCGAAGACCACTGTGGCCCAGTAATTTGTATTTCATCAATTCAAATGTCGGTTCTTGATATGTATGGAATTTCGTAAATCAATTCAAACTGTTTTTTATCATTTTTACGAAACACCTTGATGAGATAGTATTGATTCGGTTCTTTATTTGGGAACTCCAGCTGAATGGTTGTTTTTTTCTTTTTTATTTTGAAATCAGATTTGCTCAATTTCTGAACCTCAAGAGCCGCATTGGTAACTGTAATATTCAGATTAACGCTTTTGGATTCTGAGTTGTTTAAATCGAGTTGAATTGCTTGTTGATTTTCCCAAACCTTTTGGAGCTGAAATGGTTTAGCGCTGGCATATACATCAATGACTTTTCCGGCGATTTTATTTTGGGAAAAAACAAATACCGGTGTTTGCCGAAACGTTTCTGAATTTCTCCATGGGAGTGGGAAATCAATCATCCAACGATAAGGGTTTTGCATGGTAGAATTCCAATACACAAATAGCGGGAACGCTTCCACTCCAACATTAATATCTGTTTTTGCTGAGGCTTCCAGAAAAGGCATTGTTGGCGTTTCCATCGGTTGCATATAATAAACAAACCCCGGAATTTCCGGATTCACAATACGCAACCCAGGCTGATAGTAGGCTACCGGCATACCAATGTTGGAACCGATAAACAGTCCATCAGAAAAATGGGTTAAAAATAAGGTATCACGATTTTCGATGAATTGATCATTTAAATGAATAATCTGATTTAAGAAAACGTAACGCGGCCCCGATTCTGTCGTGTCAATTCGCACAAGCTTGTGCATTAATGCGAATCCACTTTCCCATTGTTGGGTTTGGGGGTTTTTAGCTTCAATGGTAAATTGAATGGCGTCGCCGGGTTTTAAATAGTCGGGTCTGCAAACAAGCGCAGGTAGCGTTGCGTCTTTGTTTTCGATATATTTTAATACCTCTGATTCGAAAACTCTACGTTGCTCCGTTTTTTGCCCTTCAAAAATGGTCACCTTGGTTTTCTCGTCCAGAATTACCGTATTTTCTGGATGGCCTATTTCTTCGAAAACCAAATACCGCGTATTTTTAACGGAATCAAATTCGGTTCTTCGTTTAACTTTTGATTTCCGGCTAAACATTACACCGTCCTCCTTGTCGTCGAGCGGAAGAAAATGCCTGAGCACCGAAGAAGAACGGATTTCAATGTAGTTCGAATTGATACACGTCTGGTAGGAAATTGTGTCTCGAAATTGTGGATATTCTGAAAATTCCCCAATGCTGTATTCTGTGCAGGTGTCTTCTCCTGTGACTGTGACTTTTTTATCGAGAATTTTTTCCATCACAATTGGGACAAACCCATTGCCAAAGATTTTTGCCCGTGAATAAAATAGGTCTGTTTGAGCGTTGAGTTCAGTGCAATGAATTAACGTAAATACAATGCCTATCCAAAAGTATCTTGAAATCATGACACCAAAAATAGCGATGAAATGGGGTAGATGCGTGCGTTCCGAAAAAAATGTAACTTAGCCTAATCACTCTTACAGCCATGAATCGTACATTGAATTATTCAGTCATTACTGTTTTATTGTTCGCCTTTTTGTTTTCATCTTGTAAAGAAACCCTCAAAGATCTTACCTTCTCCAGGAAATATGCGAGTGGTGTTTTTACCGTAGATACCACTTCACAGGTTGGTGTATTCGAACTTAACCAGTTCGAGGTAGATCCGGATTTAATCAAAGAGCTTGGCGATAAAGGCTTTAATATCAATAATTTAAAGCAGGTAACCATCAAGCGGGTGACCGTTAAAAATGTAAATACCGCACAAACGCTAAATTACTTCCGTTCGTTGCAAGTGAGAATGTCGGGTGCAGAAGGCTCCGGCGAAGTGGTCTTTGCCAATTTTACCTTACCCGAAGAAACTACACAGCAAACGGTCGATTTAACGCCAGAAAGCACTGAATTGCGCGACCTGTTCAAGAGCACGCCGGTGAAGTTTAGCATTTACGGCGAAACAGATTTGCCCATTCTGCCCGATGCAGTTCCGCTGCAAGCCGAATTGGAATTTGAGTTCAAAGCAGCATTGGGCAACTAAACCATCTTATGGACTTATTTTGGATGTGTTTTGCGGCCTGTTTGGCCTCAATACTCACATTCTTTAGTGGCTTTGGATTGGGCACACTGCTTATGCCCGTGCTCTCCCTGTTTTACGGACCGGCCAACGGTGTGATGCTCACGGCATTTGTGCACTTTTTAAATGGAGTATTCAAAGCGGCCTTGCTTCGAAAGCACATGCAAACCAATGTGGCATTGAAGTTTGCACTTTTTGCAATTCCTTCAGCTATCGCCGGTAGTTGGTGCCTGTTCTATCTCAGCGATATTGCCGAAGAACCACTCTTCGCCTTCCATGAAGGCAGGGCTCAATTCCTAATCGATCCGCTTGGTCTTGTTATAGGTGTCCTCATGATTTTATTTGGCCTGATGGAACTCCTTCCACGGTTTCAATCGCTCTCCTTCTCTCCGCGCTTACTGTGGCTGGGTGGCTTCTTATCGGGTTTTTTCGGAGGTTTAAGTGGTCACCAGGGCGCCCTCCGAAGTGCTTTTCTCATTCGTTTGCAGTTGACCAAGGAGCAATACTTAGCCACCGGCGTGCTCATTGCCCTGTTTATCGACCTGACACGGTTGCCGTATTATCTTTTTTATAGCCACAATGCCTCTTTTTCAGCCATCGAAATGCTTCCGGTTTTACTGTCGGCATTGTTCGGAACTTGGCTGGGAAATCGATACCTGAAGAAAGTATCCATTCAATGGGTTCGAAATGCAGTTGCAGCCTTTCTGCTCTTGTCGGGACTAGCGTTTTTAACGGGCTTTCACTTTTCCTGATCAGGTCATCCCCGGAAGGGGACTAAACTTATTGCAAAGCCTTCCAGCTCAACAGGCCAAGCTTGTGTAAGCGATACCTTATTGAGACCCGCAATACGCCAAGACCGTAAATTGCACTTCTCTTAAAGTTAATCGATGAAGCTTCTTCAAAATACTTGGTAGGACAGGTAATCTCTCCAATTTCAAAGCCCTTGGCAAAGATTTGGGCGATCATCTCATTGTCGAAAATGAAATCGTCGGAATTGGCCTGCAAATTCAATGAGCGCAGCACTTTGCCCGAAAAGGCCCGATAACCGGTATGGTATTCTGAGAGCTTTTGGTTGAGCAACAGGTTTTGGAATAAGGTTAAAAAGCGGTTAGCCACATATTTGTACATGGGCATGCCTCCTCGAAGAGCACCTTTACCTAAAATGCGCGAACCAAAAACTACGGGGTATAAATCGTTCGCAATTACGGCCACCATTGAATGGATTAGCAAGGGCGTGTACTGATAATCGGGGTGGAGCATAACCACAATGTCGGCATTCAACTCCAACGCTTTGGCGTAACAGGTTTTCTGATTTCCTCCGTACCCCTTGTTTTTTTCGTGGCGAATAACATGGCGGATCCCGATTTTTTGCGCAAGCGCGGATGTGTTGTCGCGACTGTGATCGTCGACCAAAACCACCTCATCTACAATATCGAAAGGGATTTCGGCGTAGGTTTTTTCGAGCGTTCGTTCGGCATTGTAGGCCGGTAACACTACCACCACTTTTTGGTTTCGAAACATGGCGCGAAAATACACCAAATCATTACCTTGCGCCCAATGGGTTGGATTTCGCCGAAAAAAAAGTGGCGAATGTTTGTGCTGTATTGAGTTTTTCGTACTATAGCAAATCACAAAATACGCCAGCTGTATGGCAGAAATGAAAAAAATAGAACTTGAATACCTGCTGCGATGCTCGCCGGGAGTCCTTTATTCCTTCCTCACCGAACCCAGCGGGCTTTCTGAATGGTTCTGCGATAACGTGAATGTACGCGGCGGCGTGTATACCTTCATCTGGAACAAAGATTCCGAGCAATCGGCCAAGCTCTTAAACTCCCGTGAGAACATTTATGCTCGATACCGTTGGACCGACGCGCCCGACAGCGTTTATTTCGAGTTTCGTATTCAGGTCGACGACATTACCGGAGAAACGGCCTTGTTAATCACCGATTTTGCCGAAGACGACGACATGGACGAAACAAAGTTGTCGTGGGACAGCGCCATCCAGAAATTGCATCGGGTTATTGGCGCCTGATGACTATTTTTGCGGTCCGAAGCTATCCTTTTGAAACGCATTGACGCCTTTATTCTGAGGTCTTACCTCGGTCCTTTTGTGCTCACCTTTTTTATTGCCATCTTCATTCTGCTCATGCAGTTTGTGTGGAAATATGTAGATGACCTGGTGGGTAAGGGGCTGGAGATAATCATTATTGCAAAGCTTCTGGGGCTTGTTGCCCTCACAATGATTTCGCTGGCTTTGCCATTGGCCATACTCCTTTCGTCGTTGATGACCTTTGGAAACCTCGGAGAGTACATGGAGCTTACAGCCATGAAAGCCTCAGGTATTTCGCTCCAACGCGCCATGCGACCCGTTTTAGTGCTTTGCCTCATCATGAGCCTCGGCGCTTTTTTCTTCTCCAATTACGTTTTGCCCATCGCAAATCTGAAGATGAAAACGCTCCTGAGCGACATCACCAACAAACGCCCGGAGCTTAATATTAAACCCGGCATTTTCAATTCCGACATTCCGAACTATGTGATTCGAATCGGGAAAAAGAGCTCCGACGGTAAGCAGCTTACCGATATCATGATTTACGACCATAGCCGCCACAATGGCAACGAACGGCTTATCACAGCCGAACGTGGCCAAATGGGGCAGTCGGCCGATAAACGCTATCTCGAGCTACGGCTTTTCAACGGAGCCTCGTACACCGAAGCCGGAATGTCGGGCCGACGAAGACAGAATTTCCCCTTCCTGCGTGAGCAGTTCAACGAAGACCTCATTCGCTTTGACCTTTCGCTGTTCGACTTCAGCAAAACCGATGAAAACCTGTACAAGAAAAATTATCAAATGCTCAACCTTGCGCAGTTGCAAGCCGAAACCGACACCCTTGTGGAAAATCTTCGTCGCGACAAGCTTTATCTGCCCAAAGTGCTGTTTAACGGACCTTACTACGATTTAAACAAAGCGTACTCAACCAAGGTACAAGAAGAAAAACCCAAGAAAGTCAATTCAGACACCCTAAATACATCATTTGATTCTACAGCAGTTGATTCTTCTGAACTGAGGCTAAAAAACAAAATCCTCTTGCGGAGAATGATGTCCACAGGCGAGGTTCCTGATTCGGCTCAAATGGCTGGAATGTCGGCCCAAAAGCTGGAAGAGGTGGCCCAAATTCGCACTGGTCGTACCTTGAAAAACAAGAAAAAGGTACTGGAAAATTTCACGCCCGACGAACGCATTCGGATCCTTGAGCAGGCTTCCAACGCGATACGCGCCGGTAAAAGCACCCTTGAGTTTTCGATTCAAACGTTTGACCAGGAGCAAGAACGCATCTACCGCCACGAAATCGAGTGGCATCGAAAGTTCACACTCTCCTTTGCTTGCCTTGTGCTATTTCTGATCGGAGCACCTTTGGGAGCCATTGTGCGCAAGGGCGGACTAGGAATGCCAGTGGTTTTCTCGCTGATTTTCTTCATTTTATATCACATGATTTCCATAACCGGTGAGAAACTTGCCCGCGAAGGCGTATTTACGCCCTTTTGGGGAATGTGGTTTTCTTCGGCCATTTTGCTGCCGGTTGGATTGTTCCTCACCTATAAATCAACCCGCGATTCTGCATTGTTAAATGCCGATGCTTATCTCCGTGTTTTTCAAAGTATTGGTGCCTTTTTCAGGAGCAAAGCCAAAGCATGAGCAAGATGCGCATACTCCAGGTAGCTCAAAAAAATACGTTTCCGCCTTACGATGGTGGTAAACTGGCCATGCTATCGATGGCTAAAGGCTTGAAAAGTCAGGGCCACAGCGTCGAACAATTTTTCGCCAGCACGCCAAGTCATCCGGCGTTAGCCCCGCCACCCGAGTACCCGTTTAACGTTTACAGTTTCCCACTCGATACCCGGCCGAAAGCGGGCTCTGCGCTTGTTAATTTATGGTTTTCAAATCGTTCGTACAATGTGTCACGCTTTAGCTCCGAAGCCATTGCGAAGGCCCTTGAAAAACAAATTGTAGCCGGAAATTACGACATCGTTCAGGCTGAAAGCATTTACGGCATGGCAATGCTCGAGCCGATACGCAGCCGAATTAAAGTTCCGGTGATTTGCCGGGCTCATAACGCCGAACACCTTATTTGGCAACGAAAAGCCGAGGGAGAGCGCAATCCGTTTCTACGCAGCTATTTTGCGCGTATGGCTGTTAGGCTGCGCCATGATGAACTTAATCTGCTCTCCTTAGCCGACGCCATTGTGCCCATTTCTGAGGTTGATCTCGCCATTTTCAGGCGCATCGGTTTTGCCGGAAAAGCGTTTGTTTCGGGCGTGGCCTGCGATTTAAAACCAGCCACAGAAGCGCGCCCCGGACTGCAAGAGGGAAGTCTCTTTCACCTTGGCGCCATGAACTGGTTGCCCAATCTCGAAGCCGTCGATTGGTTTGTTAAGGATGTTTGGCCGGTACTGCATCAGAAGTTTCCCGAGTTAACACTCAAACTGGCGGGACATTCCATGCCTGAGCGCTTTAAAAAGCTAGAACCTTTCGGGATTTTTTCCGAAGCGGCAGACGATGCTGCTGCGTTTATGGAAAGGTCGGGAATGATGATCGTTCCTCTGCGCAGTGGAAGCGGCATTCGGGTGAAGATTATCGAAGGACTGAGTCTTGGAAAAGTCATTATCAGCACTACGGTTGGCGTAGAAGGAATTCAGGCTGAGCACGGTAAGCACTTGTTAATTGCCGATACAGCCGATGAGTTTGTTGAGGCACTCCAAAAACTAACAGAAGAACCTGAGCTTGCCGGAGTGATTTCAAAAAATGCACGTATCTTCGCGCAACATCATTTTCACCCCGACAGCCTGGCCAAAAGCCTCGCGCAGTTCTATCAAACCGTCATTAACGCTTGAGAATACTGGTTGTACTTTCCCGATTTCCGCTGCCAACCGATAAGGGTGATAAACTGCGTGCCTGGCATCATTTGCAGGGCATGGCGGAAAAACATGAGGTTTTTTTGTTTTGTCTGAGCGACGAGCCTGTAAACCCTATCGATTTAGACCGTGTGAAAGAGGTGTGCAAAGATGTTCGCCTCCTGAGAACCAATAAGCTGTTGATATATCTTCGTTTGGCGTTCAATTTCCTGAGCAACAAGCCTTTTCAGGTTCGATATTTCACTTCGGCTGCTGCTAAACGGCAATTTCAAACCTATTTCAATCAGGTTAAGCCCGACCAGGTGTTTTGCCAGCTCGCCCGAATGGCCGAATACGTAAGGTCGCTTCGGAATGTCCAGAAGGTGATCGATTATCAGGACGCTTTTTCCAAAGGACTTGAACGTAGATTGCACCATACCTCCTGGGTGAAACGTTTTGTCATCCGCTTGGAATACAAGCGATTGCTAAAGTATGAAGCCGACATTTTCGACGATTTCGACCAGCACTTCATCATTTCTGCCCAAGACGCCGAACTGATTGGTCATCCGCACCGCAGCCGTATTCGCATTTTACCAAATGGTGTAGATGTAGAACACTATCGCCCTGAGCCTGTGGCCAAAACCATTGATTTGCTCTTTACCGGAAACATGCAATACGAGCCCAATGTAAATTGCATACTCTACCTGGTTAAAGAGGTTTTGCCCTTGCTCAAAGAAGAGTTTGGTCACATTCAACTGGTTGCAGCCGGTAAAGACCCTGCCCGTGAGCTTTACCGCCTCAATGCCCGAAACCTGCACCTTACAGGCTGGGTCGAAGATTTAAGGAAGTACTATCGACAGTCGCGCATTTTTGTGGCTCCCATGCAAATTGGGATAGGCATGCAAAATAAAATCCTCGAAGCCATGTCGATGGGTATGCCCGTTATTACCAGCACCTTGGCCAACAATGCAATTGGAGCGAAGCATGGCAAGGAAATTTGGATAGCCGATACCCCGGCCAAAGTGGCTGAGGCCATCTCCTATCTGCTCACCAACACTGAACTAGCCCTTCAGTTGGGTCAGAACGCCCGCGAGCTCATGCTTCGCCGCTACAGCTGGGCCGAACAAAACCACCAACTGAATCGTTACTTGGAGCAGCCTGAAAAGGCCTCCGCACTCATACCATGAGCGAAATCCGTTTGAATACCATCGAAGAAGCCATTGCCGATTTGCAGCAAGGCAAAGCCATCATTGTTGTTGATGACGAAAACCGGGAAAATGAAGGTGACTTCATCTGCGCAGCGCGCTTTGCGACCCCCGAAATGGTGAACTTTATGAGCAAACAAGGTCGAGGGCTCATTTGCGTGGCGCTCACCGAGGAACGTTGCACCGAACTCGATTTGCACATGATGGTGCAAAACAATACCTCGTCTCACGAAACAGCCTTTACCATTTCGGTCGATTTGCTCGGCCATGGCTGTACATCAGGCATTTCGGCGCACGACCGCTCCAAGACCATTCTTGCCTTAGTGAACCCCAACATTAAGCCTACCGATTTTGCTCGCCCTGGACATATATTCCCGCTCAAGGCCAAGACTGGTGGGGTTTTGCGTAGGGCCGGACATACAGAAGCGGCCGTTGATCTGAGTCGCTTGGCGGGTTTTGAGCCAGCCGGTGTGCTGGTTGAAATTATGAATGAGGATGGCTCTATGGCCCGTCTGCCCGAGCTTATGGCGCTTTCTGCCCGAGAAGGCTACAAAATTATTTCCATTGAGGAGCTTATCAAATACAGGCTCGAACATGATAGCCTCATTCGACGTGAAGTAGACGTAAAGCTGCCTACACAATGGGGCGATTTCAGCCTCGCGGCCTTTACCCAAACCAACACCGACGAACAGCATCTGGCACTGATCAAAGGAAGCTGGGAACCCGGCGAGCCCATTCTGGTGAGGGTGCATTCTTCCTGCATGACAGGCGATATTTTCGGTTCCTGTAGATGCGAATGTGGTCCACAACTTCATGCTGCAATGGCCCTTATTGAGCAGGAAGGTAAAGGTGTGATTGTTTACATGAATCAGGAGGGTCGTGGTATTGGTTTATTGAATAAGCTGAAAGCCTACAAGCTGCAGGAAGAAGGGCTCGACACTGTTGAAGCCAACCTGAAACTAGGCTTTAAAATGGATGAGCGCGATTATGGTGTAGGTGCTCAAATTCTCAGAGATTTGGGCGTAAGTAAGCTGCGCTTGATGACCAACAACCCAACCAAGCGTGCAGGTTTAATTGGTTACGGTTTGGAGATTGTCGAAAACGTTCCACTGGTTATTGAAGCCAATCCACACAACGCTAAGTATTTGGCTACCAAGCGCGATAAAATGGGTCACGCATTTTAACCGCGTCTCACAGAATTTCCCTTACTTTTCGATATGGAACCCGGTTGGGAAATGCTGCTGTTGCTGTTTTTGGCACTTTTAGCCGAAGTGGCCGGAACGCTTGGTGGCTTTGGCTCCTCGATGCTGTTCGTTCCTCTCGCCGGACTTTTTCTGGAATATCATGCTGTTTTGGGTGTAACCGCTTTGTTTCACGTTGGAAGCAATCTCAGTAAAATTGCCTTGTTCAAGGAAGGCATTGACCGAAAATTGGTAGTGCAGATTGGCTTGCCTTCGGTGCTCCTGGTGATTGCCGGAGCCTGGCTTAGTAGTTACGCCAACGAAGTGGTTCTTTCATGGGTATTAGGACTCTTCCTTGTAATTTTCAGTGCCCTTTTGTTGAGTGGTCGTCTGACGGCCATTCCCGACAGTACTGCGACCCGTTACTTTGGCGGTTCGCTTTCCGGTTTTGCGGCCGGCTTGCTGGGTACCGGTGGTGCAATTCGTGGTTTACTGCTTAGTGCCATGGTCTTGCCCAAAACAGTATTCATTGCTACCTCTGCATTTATCGACCTGGCCATTGATGTGAGTCGTTCTGTAGTGTATGTCGGAAAGGGCTTTGTGCGTTGGAGCGATTTACCATTGGTCGCCATGCTCTTGGTTTTGAGCTTCGTAGGTTCGTGGCTAGGTAAAAAGCTGCTCGACCGTGTTCCTGAGCAACGATTTCAACAATTAGTGCTTCTGCTTATCCTTGTCACCGGTCTCTTCATCTTGGCGAAAGTTGCCTTTTGGGCAGGCTAAAATTGTTAACAAACCAATACTTACCAACGGGTTTTTGTTGATGATTTGTCAGACTTCAGGCTTGTCCATTCGTTATCTTTGCGCACATTTCCTGCAATCAATTAATCAAACAGGAAGCGGAGGTTTACCATGAGTAAAATAATTGCGATTGCCAATCAGAAAGGCGGAGTAGGCAAGACTACAACCGCCATCAATCTGGCTGCCAGCCTGGCCATTCTCGAGCACAAGACCTTGATCATCGATGCCGATCCTCAGGCCAACGCCACTTCAGGTATTGGCTTTGATCCACGAAACATCCGCAACAGTATCTACGAATGCATCATCAATGAGGCGGAACCCAAAGACATTATCCTGAGTACTTCCACTCCGAATCTCGACATAATTCCCGCACACATCGATTTGGTAGGGGCTGAAATTGAAATGATTAACCTCCCAAATCGGGAGCACATGATGCGTAATGCCATCCAAAAGATTCGCGATCAGTATGAGTTTATCATCATCGACTGCTCTCCATCGCTGGGACTTATTACCGTAAATGCCCTCACTGCGGCCGACTCAGTGATAATTCCTGTCCAATGTGAGTATTTTGCACTCGAAGGGCTTGGAAAACTGTTGAATACCATAAAAATTGTGCAGTCGCGCCTCAACCCTGAACTGGAAATCGAAGGCATTTTGCTCACCATGTACGATAGCCGTTTGAGACTTTCAAACCAAGTGGTAGAGGAGGTGAAGACGCATTTCCAGCAAATGGTGTTCGATACAATAATCCAACGAAACATCCGTTTAGGCGAGGCGCCAAGCTTCGGTGTGGCAGTTATTATGCACGATGCCGCCTCAAGCGGTGCTGTAAACTACCTCAATTTGGCCCGCGAAATCTTACAGAAAAACGACCTCACCCGAATTCCGCTTACCGAAAAGGTAATCGACGATGTGAACAGCCGCTTTAACTGATCTTTCCTGAATGACCCAGCCTAAACGCAACGCCCTCGGCAAAGGACTTGGAGCCCTGCTCACCAGTCCTGAAACAGATATTACCACCAAAGCCAAATCCGCAAACGAATCTGGCCTTGCCGAATCTATATCAGGCATTCCGATTTCGGCCATAGAAGCCAATCCTTTTCAACCTCGCACGCACTTTGAACAGGAAGCCCTTCAAGAGCTTGCCGAGTCTATCAAAGCCCTCGGGTTGATTCAACCCGTTACCGTGCGAAAGCTGGGTTACGACAAGTACCAGCTCATTAGCGGAGAACGCCGGTTTAGAGCTTCTCAGTTGGCCGGCCTTACTGATATTCCCGCCTACATCCGCATTGCCAACGACCAGGCGATGCTCGAAATGGCCCTCGTAGAAAACATCCAACGCGAAGAACTCGACGCCATCGAAATTGGGCTGGCCTACCAACGAATGATCGAAGAGTTGAGCCTTACCCAAGAAGAAATTGCCGATAAGGTAGCCAAGAAACGCTCCACTGTTGCCAATTACTTGAGACTGTTGAAATTGCCCCCGGAAATACAATTGGGAATACGGACTCGACAAATTAGCATGGGACACGCCCGTGCCTTGGTGAATATCGAAGATGCTGCACTTCAAAAACAACTCTTCAACGAAATCATCAGCCAGGAGCTTTCGGTTCGCCAGGTTGAAGAGGCGGCACGCCAGTCGAAGAAACCCGCAGCCGGGCCCGCCGAACAAGCCGGAGTGATGAGCGAATCGTTTAAGCTCGCCCAGCGGTCGTTGCAATCAAAGCTCTCACTTCCAGTTGACATCAAATCGGGGAAAAACGGCAAAGGCACGGTGGCCATCCGCTTCGCTTCTGAAGCCGAGTTCAAAGAATTACTCCGGAAACTGCTCTCCTGATGCGGGTTGGACTCATACAGATATTCCTGCTGCTGAGTACCGCCTCCTTCATTTCGGCTCAGACCGATTCCTCCACGAGTTTTAGTCCTCGGCGCTCCGGAATCAATAAAAGTCCGAACGATACCATCGTTGCTCCGGCTACTGCCATCAAGCCATCCGGCGATAGCCTAAATAAAAAGCCAACACCGCGAATTCACTCCCCAAAAAAGGCCGGCCTGTACTCTGCGCTGCTGCCGGGTTTGGGACAAGCATACAATCGAAAATACTGGAAAGTGGGTGTGCTCGTTGCCGGGGCCGGTGCCCTTGTTTATGGCTACCAGTTTAACCAACGCAACTACAATAGCTTTAAAGATGAGCTTATTAAACGGCAGCAAGGACTTGGAAATCTCGATGAATCGCTTGTCTTTTACACCGATGCTAACTTGTTAGAACTCCAGGATTTTTACCGGCGCAACCGCGACCTCACCATTATTGGTATGGGACTGCTTTATGCACTCAATATAATTGATGCTGTGGTAGATGCGCATCTTTTTGATTTTAACGTGAACGAAGATTTAAGCCTTCACATCCGTCCCGAATGTCAAACCCTCGCGCTGCGACCCGTTCCTGGTCTCGGTTTAAGCCTCCGCTTTTAGCATGAGAATAGCCCTCATTGGTTACGGAAAAATGGGTAAAGTCATCCATTCGCTCCTCGAAAAAAGAGCAGAGGATGAAGTGATTATTTTCGAAAAAGAACGCCCTTCGAATTGGGAATCTCAGCTTTCGCAATGCGACGTGGCCATTGAGTTTACTCGACCTGATACGGCCGTTCTAAACCTCCTGGACTGTTTTCGACTTGGCGTGCCGGTCGTAACAGGCTCTACAGGCTGGCTGGCCAACTTCGACACGGTGAAGCAAGCCTGTGAAAGTCAGCATGGAGCCTTATTTTATGCCAGCAACTTTAGCCTTGGCGTTCAATTGTTCAATCGAGTGAATCGCTACGCCGCCCGGCTGATGGCTTCCTTTCCGGAGTATCGCCTAAGCATCGAAGAGATTCACCACATTCATAAGAAAGACAAGCCTTCAGGAACTGCCGTAACGCTGGCTCAGGTGATGTTGGATGAACGTCATGATTATCAGGGTTTTGCCTTGGAAGAAGAGGCTTCCTCAAGCCAAATTCCAATCTGTGCAAAACGAGAAGGTGATGTTTTCGGCATACACACCGGCGTGTTTACCGCTAGTACCGACGAAATATCCATTCGCCATACAGCATTCGGCCGCGAGGGTTTTGCAGCCGGCGCCATTACCGCTGCCCGATTTCTCGCAGGGAAGAAGGGCGTTTTCACGATGAACGATTTACTACCACTCTAACCCATTCTCCATGGATTCAATCAAACTGATTGTTAACATCATCATTCTTTTACTCATTCATGCCGGACTTTTTGGCATTTTTCGCAAAGCCGGAAAACAAGGCTGGGAAGCCTTTATTCCCGGGTTTAACCTTTGGGTTTGGCTAAAACTGGTCGAAAGGCCGTGGTGGTGGATCATTTTACTGCTCATTCCCGGAGTAAACATCATGATGTTTCTCGTACTCGTTTTCCTCACACTTCGCAATTTTGAGGTCGAAAAAACAGGCGAAATCATTTTCGGTATTGTGTTCTCGCCGGTTTACCTTGCTATGCTTGGGTTTACTGAGAAGTATCGTTGGATGGGCAACGATTACTGGAAGAAATACCCGCGCAATACCGCTACCGAATGGTCAGAAGCCATCGTGTTCGCCATCGTCGCGGCCACTGTTATCCGTTCCTTTTTCATCGAAGCCTTTACGATTCCGACGCCTTCCATGGAAAAATCGCTGCTCGTGGGCGATTACCTTTTCGTGAGTAAAGTAAGCTACGGCTCAAAAGTGCCTAACACGCCGCTAACGGTTCCGTTTACGCACCATACATTACCGTTCACCGATCATACGCCATCCTACTCAACCTGGATTGAGCTGCCTTATCTCCGTTTTCCGGCTTTGGGTAAAGTGAAAAACAACGATGTAGTCGTGTTTAACTTTCCCGAGGGTGATACCGTGATTGCTGAGCGCCAAAACGAGTCGTACTACGACATTGTTCTTCGCGAAGCCATGACACTGGCCGAAAACCAAGGTAAAGACCCGGAAAAAGACCGCAACGAACTCCTCCGCCAAGCCCGGCAAACCATCAATTCGCAGTACACACTGTTGTACAGACCTATAGATAAGCGCGACAATTACGTGAAGCGCTGTATAGGAATTCCGGGCGACAAAGTGGAAATCCGCGACCGACAGGTATTCATCAACGGCAAACAGGCGCAAAATCCTGATTTGCTTCAGTTCGAATACTTTGTGAAGTTTAATTCAGCCGTTCCCAAAAAGACTTTCGATAAACTCGAAATCACCGACAACGTGAACGAGCAACTCAACCAGCAAGTGATGCAGCTCAATCTGAACAAGCATAACCTGGAGAAGTTGCAGACACTCAATGCCTTCGATGCTTACCAGCCTGTAATTGCGGCCCCACAGATGTATGATTATCGCAGCTTTCCACACATGCCATCACTGCCATGGAATCGCGATAATTTCGGTCCACTCGAAGTTCCCCGCGAAGGGGCGACTGTTAACTTAAGCCTCGAAAACCTTCGGATGTACGAGCGCATCATCCGCGATTTCGAACACAACACCCTCGAAGTCAAGAATAACCAGATTGTCATCAACGGCCAGCCTGCCAATCGCTACACCTTTCAGCAGGACTATTATTTCATGATGGGCGACAATCGACACAACTCTCTCGATTCGCGCTTTTGGGGCTTTGTTCCTCA
This sequence comes from Bacteroidota bacterium, assembly GCA_027483445.1. GTDB lineage: Bacteria > Bacteroidota > Bacteroidia > M30B66 > M30B66 > CAMCXT01. Next base: position 239,627 of record JAIXUS010000005.1, read on the forward strand.
CGATCACGTAGTTGGAAAGGCGGTATTCATTTGGATGTCGAAAGGCGACAACCGACCCTTCCCCGGAATTCGTTACGAACGCCTGTTTAGCTTTATCACCACCGAAGGCGTAAGCAAATCGTACTTCTTTTGGATTATGATTCCGCTGCTCATCGGCATTTTCGCCTGGAACAATCGTAAACGCTGGTTTAACCGCTAAATCGCCACCAAAGCGAGAGCCGCCGTATAGCCTTTACAATTTGACAGCCTCGAAACAGTAACATGTTGAGCGGCCTCGACAAGCGATTTTTTTTGGGCGCCTGCCTGTTTGAGTTTTGCTATACGCTTCGACTTTTTCGGGGGGCACCGCGCCATACGCCTTAGCCCCGAACCGCTGCGCATTCGGGGGCTGCCGGCTTCTGTCGCTGGCGCTTACTTATACTTCGTTTGAAATGAAGCTTCAATAAACATGCTGTTTGATAAAAGAAGGTAAGCTTTTCACTAGATGCAACCTTGCTTGGAAACGCATTTAATGCGATTCTTTGTGCTTTTTATAGACCATCTGGCAAACCTTATCCATTGCCTTGAAAACAGGAACATCTAGATTCGGGGAGCGCGTTAAGCTGGTTAAGGTTAGTACAGCATTGTAAAGGATTTCATTCTCATCGCGCTTTATACGCTCTAAAAAAATCACTTTATTGCTCCCTTTTGAAGATTCGGAAACGATTACTTCTGAAGTGTTTACATCAATTGCAAACAATATACTGTTGTCCATTTTTTTTAAGTGAATTGGAATTTATTAATGCAAGTGGCATCTCCCGCTGGAATTGGTTGTTCGGTTCCTGCAACGAGCTCCCTTTTTGGTTGTTCCCGAGCATTGTTGAGCAGTGGTCGAAGATTTCCTACTCGGCTTATCATCACAACAATTATATCCGACCTTCTTGTTGTGAACCTTGCAGTAACAGCTATTCGATTTACTACGGTTGCACCGTTGACAAAGCAATTGAATATTGGAAACTTCACTGTTTCCTCCGCATGAAAAAGGAATAACATGATCATATTCTAAACTTTGAGCACTTCCGCAGCATTGACAAACCCCGCCATCTCTGTTGTAAACAATCTTTTTTGTTGTTGCTGAAACATATCTGCTTTGCGAAAAGCAAAAGTTGGCCAGCAAAAGCAAAAAAAGAATCAAACGCATTTTTTTCATAGAAATCAATCTGTTTTAAATCGTGTGTAACTCCAAATTAAAAAATTTATTTAACCAAAGTTTGTTAGTCAATAAATCCACCACGACGCTCTTCTTTGGTTGTTGGTGATTTCAAATCCCATGCATAATCTTTGTTTTCAATAAAGATGAAAGTACGTGCTATCGAACCATGTTTTTAGGTCATCAAAAAGGTTTTACGATACAGCTCACGGGCTTCCTCAATAAAACTCCACGCGGATTTTGCATCGAGGGTTTCCTCAATGACTACCCTGTTCATTTTTTCCAGAGCCTTATAATCTTGGAAAAATCTCAGCGTTTCCTGTAAAATCCAAGGTGGCAGCTGTTCTAAACTGGTAATTCCGTCAAACGACACGTCATTCGCGGCAACGGCCAGAATTTTATCGTCGGTTTCCTCCTTGTCGCGCATGCGCATCACTCCAATTACTCGGGCTTCCACAAGACAGAGTGGGGGCAATTCTGCCTGACAAAACACTAAAATGTCCAAAGGATCATTATCGCCGGCAAAGGTTTGCGGAATAAATCCATAATTAGCAGGGTAGCGCACGGCTGCAAACAACATACGGTCGAGTTTCAGTAGGCCGCTTTCTTTGTCGATTTCAAATTTGGCCTTGCTGTGTTTCGGAATTTCAATCACTGCTCTTACAGTGCCTTCTTGCTCCGAAAAGGAGTGGATATCGTGCCAAGGGTGCATAAATTCTAGGTGTGTAGTTTAGGGTGTGCTTCAAAATCTTTGGCCCGAAAGCTAAAGTTGCCATCAGGCTCAAGAATGCCCAAATCTACGTCGCTTAAGGCATAAATTCCGTGCTCTCTGCAAACCGATTCCAATTCCTGTATTGTAAGTCCCGCCTGCATAAGGGCTTTTTCCTGAACCTTCCCTTTGTAAATGAGCATTAGCGGATAGCCCAATAAAAAGTCGTGCAGAAACCCCACGTGTTTCGACAACCATTTGAGCATCAGGTTTGCTGCCAGTAATCCGCTTGCGGCCGCCATTCCACCCTGAAAGCTGGTATCGGGGCCGGTCATCGCATTTTGAACCGCATTACTCAGCAGCAAAACCAACAGCAAGTCGATTAGTGAAAGCTGCGTCAACTCACGTTTTCCAAAAAGCTTAAGCAGTAAAATGAGGCCGAGATATACACCTACAGATCTTAGAAAAATGAAAATTAACGGTAAAATGAGCGCTATATTCATTGGATGATCAATGCCGGTAAGTTACTTGCTTATTTTTAACACACCTTAATCGTGCTCAAAATTTAAGCGTAATCGATGAATTATTTTGCTACAGCCGCCGCTTTTCTAGTGGCATTCGTGTATATCCGCTTTCTACGAAAAATCGATGTTTTTGAGGAAGAACGTCCAATCTATAGCTTCCTCGCCTTTTTAATGGGTTGTGGTTTCTTATTCCTTATTTTTCCACTGCATGCGGCTTTCCCCGACCTTAGAAGTTTTGAGGAAGGCCATTCATTCTTTTCCCGGTTGAGGTTTCATTTTGTTTCAGTGGCGCTTTTCGAAGAAACGGTAAAGATTCTTCCCTTCCTGGTGATGCTCTTTTTCAAGCGACCAATCGACGAGCCTTTCGACTATCTCAAATATGCTTCGGTGGGAGCCATGGGGTTTGCTGCAGTTGAGAATGTTCAGTATTTCAACGCCTACAGCATTCGAATCATCGAAGGACGGGCATTTTACACGGCAATAATGCACATGTTTACTTCTTCGTTAATCGCCTATCTATGGATGGAAACAAAGTATCGATTTAAATTGCCGCCAATCATTTCGCTCCTTCCGGGTTTCTTGTTGGCTTGCTTAGTCCATGGTTTGTACAATGCCTTAATTGGAAGCCAAAGCACTTATCTGCTGGGTATTGTGTTTACGGTTATGCTACTCACTTTTTGGGGACGAATGATGAACAACGCCCTCAACCAAAGCCCATTCTTCTCTGAAGAAACGGCACGCAAAGGAACCGGAGCCGCTGCATTAAGGTTGCTAAGTGGCTGGTTGCTCATTTTTCTGTTTGCCGCAGGAGCCCTTTATATCACCGAGAATTTACAAGAAGCCTATCTCTTTTTGCGTGAAGGTGCCGGTTTTGGTTTCATTAGCGGACTGGGGCTTTATTTTGCGCTTGGAAGGCCAAAACTGGAGAAAGGTGTTTGGAAGTCGGTAGTCCCTTTTTAGTGTTGAATACGAGTCTTTTGTATCTTATTTTTTTCTACTTTTCTTTCTGATTTCAAGTGCAGGGTATACTTCGGTTAACGTAAGAAAAAGCAGGGAATAGTAGGAACTTTATTCGGGGCTTAACGAAATACCAACAGTTCATATTTAAGGCATTTGCCCATGAAGAACAACCTTACGCAAAAATTGCTGGATTTTATTCTTATTCGGAATGCTCAAAGGTCAATGGTGACCGATGATCTGGCAGCCCGGCAGCAGTTCAATTTGTTCAGAACGCTCTCTCTGACCACAGTGTTGATCTCAATATCGATCAACGTGCAAATCGTTTCGGTGATGGGTGGTTTCGACTGGATGACGGCCTCGTGCATTCTGTTGACGACAATTCTGATTGCCAACTACTTTCTTCTGAATGCACATCTCAATCACCGCCTGGCGTATTGGGTTTCTTTGTTGAGTAATATATTGGTTTTGCACCTAGTTACCTACTACACGGGTGGAATTCGGAACTCAGGAATGATGTACCTAGGAGGCATTATTCTAGCCACATTTATGCTGCTCGGAAATAAGGCCGGAAAGGCCATGACCGTTCTCAGCATACTCAACATCATCGCGTTCTATTTTTACTCCAATACTTATGGTCAGCATGTAAGAAATATTGTAGATACGGACCCGGAAGGATTCATGCTCAATCTCGATTACATGATTACCTATACTACCGCGACTTTGCTCATTTACAGCCTTTCGAACAACTTGTTGAGTTCAAAAAACATTGTTATTGCCAAGGTAGTAGAGGCGAAGGATGACCTTGAACGTAAAAACGAAGAGCTCAAAAAGCTTTCCTTGGTGGCTTCCTCAACCGATAACATGGTGCTGATTGCTAGGGCTTCCGGTGAAGTTGAGTGGGCCAATACCGGTTTTTCAAGACTTACCGGTTATGCGGTTGAAGAAATTGTTGGGAAAAAGCCAGGTGCATTGCTTTATGGCAGTGCCACCAGCCGTGAAACCATTGCAGAATTCGACGAGAAGCTCAATCACAATCAATCATTCTCAGGCGAAATTCAACTTTACCACAGCAATGGCACCACCATTTGGTTTCAAGTGAACGTTTCGCCCAGCTTTGATGAGTTTGGAGCACTCGACCGTTTGGTGTACGTGGCTTCAGACATCACCGAAAGGAAAATGGCGGAGGAAAAGATGGCCGAGTACTACAGCTATCTCGAAAAAGCCAATAAAGAGTTAGACAAGTTTGCCTACGTGGTATCGCATGATCTTAAGGCTCCTTTGCGGGCCATTAGTAACCTCTCCGTTTGGATCGAAGAAGACATTGGTGATAAGTTTACCGAAGATACACGCGAACATTTTAAAATGCTCAAAGGGCGCGTAATGCGGATGGAATCACTCATTCAAGGAATTCTCGATTACTCACGAGCCGACCGCGTGAAAAGTCCAAATTCTCGTGTCGACGTTGCAGAAATCATCGAAGATTCCCGCCAGAACTACTTACAGGATGAAAACATCCATTTTGAAATTCAAGGTAAACTGCCCGTGCTCTTTACCGAAAAAATGAAATTTCAGCAGGTAGTGAATAATCTGATTAGCAATGCCATCAAGCATAACGATAAAGCCGAAGTAAATATCAAGATATACTGCCACGATAGTGGAAACGACTTTACTTTCTGCTTCGAAGACAACGGCCCTGGTATTGAGCCGCAGTTTCATGAAAAGATATTTGTCATCTTTCAAACCCTGAAAGCACGCGACACCTTCGAAAGTACAGGTGTGGGCTTGGCCATCGTGAAAAAGATCATTGATGAAGCCGGCGGAAAAATTTGGGTAGAATCAGAGCCCGGCAAGTTCTCCCGATTCCTCTTCAAATGGCCAAAGCAAAGCAGCGAAACCTTCAAGCCTTTCCAATTCTCGGTGCAGCAAGATGCCTACAAAAAGAGTGAACCCTCAAACAATGTATCCTCCGTTGCGTGATGAAAAGACCATATCGACAACTTAAAGCGGAAGACACTGAGCTTAGTAGCTTAGGCGGATTCTCGCCCTTGAGGTATCAAGATGGTGATGGCTTAGACATTCATCAAAAGGATGTCTTAAGCGATGAAGAAAAAGAGTTTCTCCGACAAATCGGACATCTGCTCGAAAAACTCCGCTGGGGCGAGGCTGATTGATTTATTCAAAACGAAGTGCCTCAATCGGATCTAGCCGTGCCGCCTTCACTGCCGGAATTAAGCCGCTGAGCAGACCTACCACAAAACATAAAATCGCGGCGAGAATCATCCATGCCCAGGGAATCACAAAACCCTGATCGAAAAACACCGATACCGCGTTGCCCATCGCAATGCCCAAAACAATTCCTAAAGCGCCACCAAGCTGGCAAATCACAATGGCCTCAGTAAGAAACTGATTGCGAATGCTGGAGGCTGTCGCCCCGATGGCTTTGCGTACACCAATCTCACGGGTGCGCTCCGTTACCGAAACTAACATGATGTTCATCAGGCCTATGGCCGCACCCAGCAAGGTAATAATGGCAATGAGCGTTGCCGCAATGGTTACATAACTGATGTTCTCAATGAGCATGGCGCTCAAATTGTCGCTTCTGGTAATCTCGAAATTCTGCCGATCGCTTACTTTCAAACCACGCACCTGTCTGAAAACTCCCGTAGCTTCGGCCAGTGTTGCATCTAGCAAGTCGGGAGCTTTGGCCAGCACATTAATCACAAACGACATATTCTGGCTGCCGAAATTCTTGCGCACATTGAGCACTGGTAGCAACACTATTTTATCGCCACCAAACCCAAAACTGGAACCCTTTTCTTTGAAGACCCCAATTACCTTGGCTTTGAGCGCTCCAATGGAGATTTCTTTGTCGATTGGACTTCCCTTGGGAAAAAGCCGCAAGCGAATTTCCTGACCAATAAGTACAACATTCGCACCGGTAAGCACTTCCCGCGCTGAGAAGTTTCGACCCTCTTCAATTTCATAGCCGGAGGTGATCGCATAGGCTTCGTCGCCACCAAATACCGCGATGTTCGGATTCGTTTTTTGCGATTGATGCTTCACCGTTGCAGTTCGCGTACCCACACAGGAAATACCAACGGAGGAAGGAAATCGAAATTCCTCCTTGAATTTGCGCGCCTGTTCAAATGTGATATTCTCAAAAACCTCACGCTTTTGCCCTCCGCGTCCAATGCGCACATTCGAGCCTTTGTTGCGGATGTTGAAGGTATTAGCGCCCATCGAGGTGAAATTGCTGGTGATGGAGTCCTTGATCACATCAATCGCCGTTAAAATTCCAACCAGGGCCATGATTCCCAGCGCAATAATCATGATGGTTAGGAAGGTGCGCAACGATTGTGATCGAATCGACCGAAGGGCCATTCGTATGTTTTCCAGCAGCAGCGCGTTCATGGGGGCAAGGTAAGGAGATTCCCCGGCTTGAAAAGGAAATCAAACTTAAGGCGTGCTAATTTTTACCCTGCTGATAAGCTGAGGTTTAGCCATCGATTACCCTTTAGTGGTGAACCTGAATTCGAAGAGCTCATAAAGCAGGCCATCAATACAAAAGCCATGAACCGATTCTTGACAGCCCTGCTTATTACAGCAGCCTTTTTCCTACAGAGCCAGTCCGGCAAAGCCGATGAGATTAAAGTAAACTCGAAAATTTCCGAAGTAACCGTTTACCGGAGCATGGCCCGCGAAAGCAGGAACGCCACGATAAACGCTCCGGCCGGGTATTTTGAAGTCATCCTGAGCGACATTTCACTTTCAATGATCGATCAAAGTTTGTTGGTTGGCGTGAAGGGAACAGCAGGTCTCATTTCAGCTACAGTACGCACCAATTACTTTGCTGAAGAAAGCGAAAAAGAAAGCCCACAAATGAAGCGTTTGCAAGACTCCATCAATATTCTTGGCCATGAAAGCCGATGGATTGTTGTTCAACGTGAAATTATTGCCGATGAAATAAGGCTTTTGCAGGAAAATCGAAAGCTCGGAACCACGCAGGAGTCCATTAAACCGGCCGATTTAAATGCCTTGGCCGAATTGTTTCGCACCCGTATGAACGACCTGAAGAAGAAAGATTTCGACCTCGAACGTAAGTCGGAACGCATCAACGAAAAAGTGGCTCAATATCAAGCGCAATTGCAGGAAATGGGCCCACGAACTAAAGCGCCTGTGAAGGAGATTGTGTTAAGCTTGATGGCTGATGCTGCCGGACCTGTGAACCTCAAAATCAACTACCTCGTTTCGGCTGCGGGTTGGAGCCCTTTTTATGATCTTCGGGTAGAAAGTACAGCCAAGCCGGTGGCCTTAGATTATAAAGCGAAGGTTTTTCAAAGCACCGGTTACGATTGGAAAGATGTGAAGATTACGGTTTCAACAGCCAATCCAAGTCGCGACAACAATCGCCCGATTCTTTCGCCCCGATTCATCGACTTTGTAGCATATATTCCTCGAAAAGCAGCTACGCGTGGAGCTTCTGTTGCAGCTCCTGCAGCGGCGATGAATATGATGCAACTGAGCAAAGACGATGCTGAAGATGTGGCTTTGGATAGGGCTATTCCTTATCAGGTAAATGTTGAAGACAACGGGATGAATGTGGAATTTGAAATTGACATCAGACAGCGTATTAGTTCCGATGGAAAGGAGCACTTGTGTATGCTGCAAAAGTTGGAAGTTCCGGCTACTTATCGTTATCATGCGGTTCCACGGCTCGACCCTGCAGCGTTTCTCATGGCGCGCATTACCAACTATGGACAGTACAACCTGCTCAGTGGACAAGCCAACGTATTTTTCGGAGAGATGTACATCGGTCAAGTTGAAATTCAACCCAATGCCGTAAGCGATACCCTCTTGGTATCGCTGGGGCGTGATGAGAAGATTTCGGTAAAGCGGGTGAAGCTGGTCGATAAAACTTCAAAGAAGTTCTTTGAAGACAAGCAAACAGAAACGGTTGGCTGGGAAATAATTATACGCAACAATAAGACTAACGCCATCGATATTGAAGTACTGGATCAACTACCAATTTCGAAGCGCAAAGAGATTGTGGTCGAGCTCCAGGAAAAGTCGGGAGCGGAATACATCGAGGATTATGGAAAAATCCTGTGGAACCTGAAGATTAACGCCAACGAATCTAAGAAGCTGAAGCTCAGATACGCCTTAACTTACCCGAAAGGGCAGCAGGTGCAAGAGTTTTAGCAATAATCAACAAAAAAGCCGCTCATTCCAGGGCGGCTTTTTTGTTGATTTCTATCAGCAAGGCTTTCGGCGTGAAATAGGGTATCGGGGAAAAGTAATAGTCTTTAAGGTCGAAGGTAGCTATCACATTGCAGCCAGCCGATTCGGCTGATGAAACCTGCAAGCCATCTTCCCAATCAATATTCGGCGGAAATGTGCTCACCCTGCGAATTTCAGTTGGTCCACAGGGTGTTACTTCGATGTGTTTAAGTAAAACATCAAATTTCTGAGCGGCCAGTTTCTTTCCCGATTTCCGTTCAACAAAATACCAGGCAATGGCCAGGCTTACCGCTGAAACATAAATCTGATAAGGTCTTTTTCCTGCAAGGCTGAGCAATCGGGCCGCCTCATCGAATCGAGGGTATTCTTTATTCAATACAGCAATCAGCACATTCGCATCTAAAAAAATCCTCATGATGGGTTTTTGCGGCGGGATTTTTTGTAGGCTTCAGTGCGATTCTTTTTGAGTGATTCGTTGGCTTTGCGGTATTCGGCCGGACCTTCAGAAACAATAGTTACCCAATCGGAAACGGGGTAGTTTTCGAGGGAGTATTGGGAGTTGTCAATCAGGCGCTGGAGCATAATTTCCATCATGCGGCTAAGCGAAAGGCCCTGCGACGATGCGTACGCTTTGGCTTTCTCAATGGTAGCCTGATCAAAGCTTAATGTAACTTTGGTATCCATGACGTTCAAAAGAAAACAAAAGTAGTATTAATTCCCAGAAATATACGTACAAAGTTATCTCACAATTCGAAGATCAAGATTTCCCAAGGATTTAGCTCTAAATTTTCGAGCGATTTTGAATTTCCGCTCAACACATCTTTGCCTGAACGCTTACCGTTCAGCATTTCATCGAAACGTGCAGCGGAACCCAGATTTTCTTTTTTATCGTTGGTGTTCATCACCACCATTACTGTTGAATTGGCGTCGTAACGGAAATACACATACACACCCTTTTCAGGGATAAACTGCATCAGTTTACCATTTTGAACAGCCGTGGTTTTCTTCCTCCAGTTCGCAATTGTTCGGGTAAAACTGAAGGCATCCTGCTCAGCTGCACTTCTTCCCGAGGGTTGAAACTTGTCTTGTTTATCGCCCGGCCAACCGCCTTTAAAATCCATGCGAACCCAGCCATCCGGATTGGAGATTCCGGTCATCAGCACTTCGGTGCCATAATACATAGAGGGAATACCGCGCATGGTTAGCAAAAAGCCGATGCCCATCTTAAACTTGCGGATGTCTTCACCAATTACTGAATAGAAGCGACTTAAATCGTGGTTATCGAGGAACGTAACATTCCGTTGAGGATGCTTGTAGAGAAGATCTTCAGCGAGGGTGTAGTAAATCGCTGAAACCCCATCAGTCCAGTTGAATGGCTTGGTAAGTGCTTCGTTGATGGCCTTGTAAATCTGAAAATCGAGAACGGCAGGAAGCTTTGAATCGAAGCTTCCCCGGTTTTTAAATTGGGTGGCAAAAAACGATTGTATCGGCACGCTATGCTCCCAAATCTCTCCAAACATGTTCATGCCCGGGTATTCCAGCAGAATATCAGCAGCCATTTGCGCCATGTATTCCTGGTCGGGATAAGAATAGGTGTCGATTCTGAAGTCATCCACACCAGCATATTCTGCCCACCAAATATAGCTTTGCGTTAAGTATTTCGCCAGATGCGGATCGCGCTGATTGAGGTCGGGCATGTGCGTGTCGAACCACCCTCGGGCAAACAAATCGAGTTCTTTTTGTGAAGCGTAAGGGTCGAGTAGGAGTGGAGCGCGATAATTGGTGCGGGTAAATTTTGGCCACCAATTTACCCAGTTGCTGTCGGGCAAATTCTTAAAAAGCCAGTGTTCATCGCCAATGTGATTGGGCACGATGTCCATCACCACCTTCATGCCTTTTCGGTGCGCTTCTTCGCTAAATTTCTGATACAGTTCATTGTTGCCCAAACGCGAATCAATTCTATAATGATCGGTGATGGCATACCCGTGATAGGAGTACTTGGGCTGGTTGTTTTCGTGCACAGGGTTTAACCAAATGGCCGTGATGCCCAGATCGTTGAGGTAATCTAATTTGTTGATGACACCTTGAAGATCACCTCCATGCCGCCAGTACATTGAGTCGCGGTTGATGCTCGGTTCGCGCGTGCCCTTCACTATGTCGTTGCTTGGATCGCCATTCGAGAAACGATCAGGCATGATGAGGTAGATAAAATCGGATGGCCTTACGCCACGGCTGGAAGCGCTTTCGGCCGACCTGCGGGCTTTCAGTTCATAGTAATATTCCAGGTTTTTTTTACCCAGCTTGAAGGTAATCGGGAAGGTGCCGGGCTGTACGCCGGCGTCAATCACCAACTTGAGGTACAGGAAGTCTTTATTTTTAGCCGGCTCAACCTGAGCAAGGCGTACTCCCGGATAATTGAGGCTAACCTCCGCGCCTCCAATTTCGGGGTGATATACCAGCAATTCGAGGTTGGGATTTTTCATTCCTGCCCACCAAAAGGCCGGATCAATACGGGTTACGGTATTCTTGACCGGCTTTTGCGCCGTGATGCTCAAGGTGAACAACAACAAAAAGGTGCTGGCAACAATCTTCATACGTAAACGGCTAAGGCCCTAAAATAAATGGAATGGAGCGACCATTTCAGAAAACTGAAAAATAAATTGTCGACACGAAACTTTGCGTCTTTTACCCGTGAATGCGCGCGCTTTTTTCGAAACGCTGTATCATTTCAGCCTCAAATGCTAGAAACTCAGCCCAGCGTGCATCTACGTCGAGGCCTTCAGGTTTTCCAAACTTGCGGGCCAACTGCAAGAACATGCGGTAATGACCGGCTTCAGAGGCCATTAATTCACGGTAGAACGCAGCCAACTCTGGATCTTCGATATGCTCGCTGAGCACCCGAAAGCGCTCGCAAGACCGGGCTTCAATCATAGCCGCAAATAACAAGCGTTCAAGGAGTTGCACAACACGGCTACCGTCTTTTTTCAGAAAGCCCAATAATTCATGAACATACTCATCTTTTCTTTCTCTTCCCAGTTTAAGGTTCCGGGCAACAATAATATCGTGCACCCGCTTAAAGTGATCCATTTCTTCCTGGGCAAGCATCGACATTTCCTGCACCAACTCGGGGTATTCAGGAAATTTCACAATCATGGAGATGGCCGTAGATGCCGCTTTCTGCTCACAATAAGCATGATCGGTTAATACTTCTTCAATGTCTTTCCCCACCAAATCAGCCCAACGTGGGTCGGTCGCATGTTTTAATCGTAACATGGGGCGAAATTACGATGATTCTCCAAACTCAAGGGAAATCCCAAGGCAATCCGGCGATAGCCCGGCAACAAAGTGAGGAAAAATGCGAAGCGAGGGCGCAAGAGCTGCTCCTGCAAATCCCTGCAAGTCGCTGTAGCGGATGAGTTTCAGGTATTTTTCGAGCAGTGGAATGGAAACAGGCAGGTACGACCAATGCCAGGGTTCATCTTCGTATCCATTGGGCCTTGAGGTGTTTTTGGGCGTATACGGGCGAGCAAACCCGAATTCCCGGGCGTGGGTTTCGAGCCAGTGTAGAACCGCTAAACCCTCATGACTTTCAAAGTATTCCGGTTCCACGGCATTTAAGTCGAAATCGCTTCCCCAGTGATGTCTCGACGTGCCCGGCATTGCACTGTACTTCAATATTCGTTCGGCTTTTTCAACATCGCTTAAATGGCTTATCGCCAGATTAACTCCATTGGTGAGGGTTCGTCCGTACCACTTGTTTTCCCAAATGGTTTTCTGTCGTTCAAAGGTGCGAATTGCTGAAACAATCTGAAGATTTACGCCTGCCGTTTGTGCTGCGCTGAACAAGCGTTCAAAGGCATTCAGCGTTTGAACTTCCAGGAAATATCCGGGTTCATCGGCTAAGTGCTCCGGCACTTTCACAAAGCGGGCGTCTGCTTCCGGCTGGTATTGTCCCAGCAGCCAGGATTTCTCCATATTTTACTGCTCTCTTCGGAGATGAACAATTCCGGCTTCCTCTTCACCATCAAACTGATAGGTGTAAAAGTAAACTCCTTCAGGCATGTCTTCGCCACCCTGGTTCTTACCGTTCCAACATGAATTGCCTCCCTGCATAGCACTGTCGAAAAGCTTTAAGCCCCAGCGGTCGTAAACAATAAGGTCGCTGCATTCTAAAAATGTGCTCCCGAACGGTTCGGGTAAATTCTGTAAGGCTGGACTAAAACAATCGTTAATGCCATCGCCATTGGGCGAAAAAGCGTTGGAATTGTTTTCATCAAAATAATCCTTCAGGCCTTTGATGAATTCCGAATAACTCATGGTATCGCGGCATTCTCCATTTTCGGCAAAAAGGTTCACTTTGAGCGTGTCGTTGTATGGAAAAACAATGAGAGGGTTGTCGATATTGCTGGTTTCTCCAGTACTAAACTCCCAACGGAGGGTTTGGAAATTCTCACTCGAATCGGTGAACTGCACCGAAACGCCCAAACAGTTTGCAAAGACTTGAGAACCAAAAAGGGCCAATGGTTTGGGAACGATTACAACGCTCAAAGTGTCGCTTGCAACGCAGCCATTCGTTCCTGGCAGTGGAGTTCGGGTGAGTAGGTAATTCGTGGTTTCATCAATAATGGCGGTGGTTTGGGGCTGGTTTGGATCCGACAGGCCCAAAGGCGGCGTCCACTCATAACTGTAGGCGTTGGTGTTTCCTGGTAAACCAATACTGGCGGGCTCTCCGGAGCAGGCATTCACCGTTGGACCGGCGTCGATTGTATCTCGGAGGGCATCAATTTGAACGGAGAATGTATCCACACAGCCTTCGGGAAGCTGCGCCAGCAAAAGGTATTCAGCATCTTCGCTCACTGTTAGCTCTGGATTGTAAATGTTGGGATTGTTTAAGCCGGTAGAAGGTTGCCAATTGTAAGTAGCACCAGCAATGGGGCCTGAAAGTCCAATCTGGATTTCAGCATCTTCGCAGGCTGATTGTTGAGGAAGAGTCGTGAAGTCGCCACTCGATACTACGACTTGTTGAATAAGCGTATCGTTGCAACTTCCTGCACTCACAATGAGCTGGTAAGTTGAATTTTCATTGACCAAAACTGAGGGTTTTCTAATGTTGGGATCACTCAGTCCGGCCGACGGACTCCAGCTGAAGCTGTAATATGGTTCTGTAAAACCGTTTGGCCCTAAGAGAACCTCATTCCCGGCACATGCTTCCAGGTTTGGTAAGTTGCTGCTGGTTGAGTTCAGTACGGTAATGGTAATGGATACAGTATCCGACTCATTGCAAGTTGAGCTGCTGGAGGCAATCAGTACAACCTCGTAAGTACCATCATTTTCAAAAGTATAAGTAAGGTTTTGATCTGTTGAAATTTCCTGATTTTCGAGGCGCCAACTAAAGTTATCGGCGTTTACAGACGTATTCTCAAAACTTACGGTGTAAGGAGCGCAGCCTACCGGATCATTTGCATTGACGAAGGCCGAAACGGTAATCGGCGATTCAAAGTCAAACTTGATGAGTGCATTATTACAGTTCGCCGCGTTGTTTGTCGGCGAATAAGCACCGGGTGTAACCGGAAGGTCACTCAAGCCCCCGCAACTTGCACAAATGCTTTGATAGACAACGCCTTTGCGGTCGAACCGGCTAGTGCCACCATCAACGTGATCAGAACTCGACTGCCCGCCGAGAAATGAAGCATATTCGATATTTTGTGCTTCATTGTCAATTACATACAAGTAAAAGTCGTTTCCGTCGGTTGTGGTTTGAAAGGCATCTTGTGTGGTTGGGAGACCAAACGTTGTAGTGCCAAATCCATTGATGTTACCTCCCCAACCCGTTACGTAAATCTTGTCGCAAACATCTACAAGCAAGGCCGTTGGAGTAATGTCGGGTTGCCCCGTGGCGTTCCCGAAAGTTGTTGACCAAACATTGGCGCTCAAATCGGGATTCAGCTTGGTAATGAACTGATTACCACCGGTAACGGCAATAGGTGAATTCTGAATAAATTCATTTCCGGTGGCCCCTGTTTGCCCAAACAGGTAAACGTGACTGGTATTGTCGGAGCCCACAATGTACGACTGGTCATACGCCGCTGAACCGACATAGGTTGAACCTACAAGGTTAGAGCCGGTGCTGTCGATTTTTGAAACGAAGCCGTCTACGCCGCCTAGCGGACTTGTAGCTAATGCGCCCGTAGTAACCGGGAAATTCGGACTTACTGTTCCTCCCGTTACTACCACTTCATTGGCCGAGTTGACCACCACATAGTAAATACCATCGTCGTCGCTGCCTCCCAGATAGGAAGCCCAAAGAATTTCACTCAATGAGGCATCGAGTTTTGCCACGATGCCATCCTGCAAGCCACCGCCAAATGTGCTTTGAAAGGCGTCAGCACTTACAGGGAAATCGCTGCTACCTGTGCTGGTGCCCACATAAACATGGTTGTCTTTATCGACCCAAACTGAGCCTCTGATTTCATCGGCATAGTTGTAGGCCAGCTGGAAAGCACTGTTAAATCCATCATTGCCTGTGCCTCCAAGGTAAGTTGAAGCCAACAGTTCGGAGCCGTCGGTCGAGAAGCGGGTCACAAAAATGTCAATACCATTTTGAATTGATATAAATCCATTTTCAAACGAAGTGGGTGGACCGCCAAGAAAGCTTGTCATTTGTGCACCTGGCGTTACCGGAAAGTTGGATGAGCCTGTGGTTCCAAACACGATGAGTTCATCGTATTCATTTACAATCATGGAATGTGGAATTTCCATGTCGCTTCCGCCTAAAAAGGTAATGTACAAAGCATTCGTGCCATCGGCGGAGAACTTAAGGATTCCAATGTCGAGTTGTCCGCCTCCAAAAACGGTTTGAAAGGCACCAGTTTGTGCCGGAAAACTGGCTCCAAACACAATTCCACCGGAGTACCCATTCCCTCCATTGTCGTATGTGGCGGTAAATCCCCAGTTGTCGGATTCTGCCCCTGAATAAGTCGCAAACACAATTTGTGGGTCAATGGTTAGCGGATGGCTCGGATTGTAGCTTCCAAGTTCAAAGGCCACAGAACCCTGGTTGATGGAAAAGGAAGCATCCACATCGTATTTTACACCGTCGATCACTTGCCAAACCACAGGCTTTTGCTCAATCACATCGCCGAGTGAAGTGCCGATGATCAGGTTGCCATTTTTCAGTTGAAGCGATTCGGCTCCCTCGTATGCAAATCGAATCAGAGAAGGATCGGCGCCGGCTTCAAGAATAAGGTCGTACTTGAGACCTTGCGCATTCGAATAAACAACCAGCTCTGTGCCAGGATAAAGCGAAGGATAACGTACGGTGGTGTGGGCCTTGAGTCCAGAAGCCCATTTGCTGCGGTCGCTGCCCAGATAATAGTTGTAGCGCGTTTCTCCGGCTTGTTCGGCAGTTGGAGAAACCATATTGGCATTGAGAAAACGCATCCTCAGGGCGTGACTTTGAATGAGGTAGTCTTCAGCATGAAGTCCCTGCTGATGCTCGTGCTCGTGCCCATGCAGGTGTCGCAAAGCTTCCGCGTCGTGCATCACGTAGGTGAGTGCATCTCTCTCGAGAAACAAAGCGCCATTGGGAAGCGTCATTCTGTATTTTACGGCCTCAGGCCATTGGCCGGCGTTGGGAATGAAACCACTTTGGTATCCGCCTGCATAACCTTGAATGGCTAGGAAAAGCAGAAAAACCGACAATCGTTGAAGTATGTTTTGAAACATCGTCGCGAACTAACTAGAAGCAACGAATTTACAAAGCTTCACTTACAATTAACGTTGTAAGCTCACGGTTCCTTCTTGTTTTTTTCCTCTGCCTTCGAAAAGGTAAAAATAGGTGCCCTCCGGCATTTCTACACCGGTATCGCTCAGTCCGTCCCAACAGCCATCGGGCTGCTCATTTCGCTCCCAGATTTTCTTGCCCCAACGGTCGTAAATAATCAAACTGCTGCAAGGGATAAAATTCTTGTCGTCGGGAGGTGGAAGGTTTCGCAACGCCGGACTAAAGCAATCGTTCAGGCCATCGCCGTTGGGCGAAAAGGCATTCGAATTATTTACTGTGTAGTAAAACTCGAGGTCTTCGAGTGGTTGTTTGAATTCGAGGGTGTCGCTACAAACGGGATTGCTCACGATGAGGGTCATCAGGAGTGTGTCGCCGTAAGGGTAGGTAATTGTTGGGTTGATGGCTGCCGTGTCGCCGCTGCCATTGTTAAAGTCCCAGCTGAACGTTTCGGCCAGTTCAGAAAGGTTGGTGATGGCCAAACGTACCTCTGTGCATCCGGCGATGACTTCAGTTTCGAGTTTCGCCAGTGGTGCGCCGGGCGGAATGTAAACCTGCAGGCTATCGCGGCCCGGACAACCGTTGGTGCTGTCGACCGGAATGCGAAGGACTGCAAAAACGGTGCTTTCATCTACTGCTGCAAGCGGATTCGGAAGTGTGGCATTGTTCAGTGGTGTGGCCGGACTCCAGGTATACGTGTAATCGATTGTATTGGCGGGTAAGCCAATCTCAACTTCTTGGCCTCTACAGATGTTCAAATCGGGGCCGGCATAAACAGAGTCGGTAAGCACCCTCACAAACTGAGAGATGGTGTCGGCACAGTTTGCCAGTGAAAGTAAAAGGATATAGTTGGTGTTCTCAGGCGGGCTCGCAGGAGTATACTGCTCATTTGGCCTATCGAGGCCTGTTGTAGGCGTCCATTGTGGCTGGTAATACGGATCAATGGGAAAGGTTGGACCAATGTTTATTTTGTCGAGAAGGCAAACCTCGAGAGAATCAAAAACATCAAAAGTAGAGTTCACTACGCGGATCAACTTGTAAAAAGTATCTACTACATTACAGCTGTTCTCGTTTTCGGCAATGAGTTGCACCTGATACAAGCCGGGTGTGTTGAAAGAGTAATTGGGGTTTTCGTCGGTAGAAACTTGACTACCGTTGATGAACCAGCGGTACTCAAGCGCATTGTTGGAGGTGTTGTTAAAGGCTACATCGAATGGTGCGCAGCCAATAGTTTCGGAGGTGAATGCGGCAACAGTTGCCGGAAGTTGGAAGTCAAATTTAAATACAGCGTTATTGCAACCACTTGAAGAGCCGTTCAAATTCGACCAAACGCCCGGTGTTGTGGGGAAGTCATCGCGCCCGCCGCAACCCGCGCAAACAGCCTGATGCATCACACCTCTCCGGTCGAAACGACTGGTGCCACCGTCGACGTGTTCAGAGCTGGTTGGGCCGCCAAAGAAGGAGGCGTACACCAGTTCCTGATCCGCTTCGTTAAGCACGAGGAGGTAAAAATCGTTGTTGTCGGTGGTGGTTTGGAAGGCCGTATCGGAAACCGTGAGGCCGTTTGTGCCGCCGAATTGATTGCCATCGGGTGAGGCGTTAGACGAGCCTCCCCAGCCGGCCAAAAATATCTGACCGCAAATGTCTACTGTGAATGCCGTAGGCGAAATATCAGGTTTTGCAGCGCCTCTTCCAAAGGAGGTTGACCAAATTCGTGAATCAAGTGAATTGCTGAAACGTGAGATGAATTGTTTGCCGTTGGGCTCTGCAAAGGTGAAGCCGTTTTGGTAAAAATCTCCGCCCTTCTCGGTCTGACCAAATACGTAGATGTTGTTCATTCGATCAAGGGCCAGAAGATAAATCTGGTCATACACATCGGTTCCGTAATAGGTTGAGGCCAGCAGTTGCTGACCGTTGGCACTAACTGTGGCGATAAAGCCATCGGACTGGCCTCCTCCATTGCTAGGTTGGTAGCTGTCGCCTTCCATTGGAAAGTCGAGCGATACTGTACCACCTGCTACATAGACTTTTGTATTGCGGTCGATGCTCAAGGCGAAAATGCCATCAGCGGCTGAGCCGCCCATGAAACTACCCCAAAGAAGACTGCTGAGGTTTTCGTTGAACTTAGCCAGCATTCCATCCTGGGAGCCTCCACCATATTGCGATTGAAAGCCATTGCCCGGAACCGGAAAGTCGGGCGAAGTGGTGCTACAGCCAATAATTACGTTGTTGTTGATGTCAATGGCGATTCCACCCCGGGCTTCGTCGGCATAATTGTACCTAAGTTGAGACGCCACATTTAAACCATCGTTGGAGGTGCCGCCAATAAGTGTTGAGGCCAAGAGCGTATTTCCACTGTCGGAAAACCGAGAAATAAAAAGGTCGGTGCCACTGTCGAAGGTTATACCGTTGCGTAAAATGCTTACCTGGTTGCCCCCTTTGAAGCTGCGTGAATACGCGCTGGCTGTGGTGGGGAAATCGGAGCTGCCTGTTGTACCAAAAACGAAGAGTTCGTTCGAGGTACTCACAATTAAACTTTGCGGAAGTTCGTTTCCGGCTCCACCAAGATAGGTTGCAAACATTCGCTCTCCGGTTTGCGAAAATTTCATAATACCGATGTCGCAAGGTCTGCTGCCGTCGCCGCCAATGTAGGTATTCTGCCAGGCGCCGGGTGTTACCGGAAATCCTAATCCGAAAACCACACCGGCCGAGTAGGTGTTTCCGGCCTGGTCATAGGTGGCTGTAAACCCCCAATTGTCGGCTGAAGAACCTGTGAATGAGCCAAATACAAGTTGAGGGTCGATAACTAATGGGTGTTTGCTATCGTATTTGCCTAAGTTGAAACGTACCTTTTGTTGCTCCAGGCTGAATTCGCAATTTACTGGATAACGCTTCCCATCAATTTCCTGCCAGGCCACCGGCGCTTGTTCTACCAGCGTTCCCACAGAGGTAACAAGATGGAGTTCTCCCTTTTTTAAGTCTAGCTTACTTAAGCCGTCGTAAGCCATGGCAATTTGTTTGGGGTTGGCTTCCGGATCTACAAGAAAATCGTATTTAAGTCCATTCGCATTTGAGTACATGCACACCGAAATGCCGGGGTATAGCTGCTTCCAGGAAACAGTTCCATACGCTTTCACCTGCGATGCCCAATGCCGTGAGTCACTCCCAAGATAATAATTGCTGTAGCCTTTACGTGGTTGTTCTCCTTCTACGCGGGTAGATGGAAGAGCGTTGAGAAAGCGCATTTTGAACGCGTGGCCGCTGATGGCCTTTTCGTGTGCATGGTGCTCTTCATGCCCTTGGTGAGAATGCCCATGTTGATGTTTTTCTTGATTGTGGAAGTTCCACGTAATTCCATGTTGTTCGATAAAACAGGCACCCGAAGGGACATCCGCGCGAAAGCGCACCACCTGCGACCATTGGCCTTTGTTTTCCTCAAAACGCACACCTGCCTCTTGCCCTAAAACAACAGAGAAACCAATACTCAGAAAGAATAGCAGAGTAAGGGATTTTGGCATGCAGTGGTTTGCGATGAAGTATTTGCAAGCCCTTACGAAATTGAAGGACTAGGGTTGATGAATCATTACGGGTAAAGCTTTTTTCCAACCCCGGGGAGATGTAATATTTAAGGAATAAACTCCCGATGAGAGGTTGAGTGAATGAAGTGGAATGAGCTCCATTGCAGTTCCGGCCGATACGCGACGCTCTGCAGTGTAAACAACTCGTCCTTGAAGGTCGCTCAGCGTGTATGTAAGGTTTTCGGCTCGATTTATTTCTGCATTCACCACCAATAGTTCAGTAGCCGGATTGGGGTAAACCTGAATGTTGGTAACTGAGGTTTCGGGCACAGAAAGGTTCGATTGAGGGTTCGCACGGTAAACAATGCGGCTAACGATTTCCTGACCAAAAATGCTGTTCGCTGTGACTTCCATCAGGGGCCAGCCAAAACCTGGAGCCATAAATTTATATTTCACCTCAGTAGCTTGCGGAAGATTCAATCCAAACCCCAGTTGATCTACATACACCGAGTCTCGGTATTGAAGGGTTGATTTCAGGCGAATTACATTTTCGTAAGTTCCGGAGGGCAGGATTAAGGTACCTGTTCCATCGGCAATGTTTTCGCGGCTTGCCACTCTCCCGTAGGATCCCAACGAAGGAATTCCGATTTGGTAATTGTAACTCGATGAACCTGTGGTATTCAGGTTA
This sequence comes from Bacteroidota bacterium, assembly GCA_027483445.1. Taxonomy (GTDB): domain Bacteria; phylum Bacteroidota; class Bacteroidia; order M30B66; family M30B66; genus CAMCXT01. Next base: position 260,233 of record JAIXUS010000005.1, read on the forward strand.
AGGGGCAAGGGTACCAGTTCATCCACACCGTCGTTGTAGGGAATAGGAATTGGAAAGCCATTTACACTTGCTCCAAAGCCTGTTTGGGTGAAGGCATCATTGTCGCGGTGGTAAAAGTTAAATACGTCTTCGAGGCTTACACCAAGTTGTGAGGGGAGTGGAATAGGGAAGGGGTCAGATTTGGCGATTTGCGCATAGTTTGGCGAAAACGGCAAGCCAAATACGAAGCTGTAGGTAATCTCAGTGGATCCGGTATTTACAAACTCATCAACGTAGGTAGAGTTAGGACTGAGGTCGCTAAAATCCCAGGTTTGATTTTGACCTCCATTTCCAACGTCGAATCCGAAGCCGGGATTAGATACCGCAAAGCGGATGGTATCTCCGGCGCCGGGAAAGTCGTTAATGGTGATTTGTGCGTTGAGCCGACTCAGGAAAAGGCTGAGGCATGCTGCAAAGATGTAGCTGTTTTTCATGAATTGATAAGCTTTGCAATGTAGTGCAAAAGCACATCAATTGCTACCAGTATTTCATTTTTACCTGTTGAACAGTTACACTATTCGTAACCGTTACAGCTGCCGCCTGAAACGAAGGAGGTCCCGCCGTACCCATGGCTTGTCGCGAGAAACAGAAACCCTCTTTGGGGATGCCAAACAAGCCCTTGTCGAGTTTTTGATTGTCGTTTTCGTCGTGCACTATTCCAAAAGCATAACTCCCCGGAGGCAAGTCGACAATGTTAATTTTCATGGTTCCTTGCTCTGCCTTGAGCCGAAACTTGCGAAACGCGTTCTCTCTGTTGTCGGGGAAGCCATCCTGACTATTGAATAAAGCCAGTAAAAGATAGCCGTTGCTATTGCGCAAACCACTGACCTCGACGAATATGGAGCCCTTTGCAGAGGGTAAGTCATTGTCTGGCGAAGACTCCGAACCCGTTTGAGCAGCATTTAACATAAGCAACGCAAGAAGAAAGGAATAAATCATCGGCCAATATAACCCATAAATGGGCTCTTGGTTTATGGCTGTGGGATTGAATTGAAGCCGATTGTAATTTTTCTTTAAGGTTTGGTTTGGGTTTTAATGAATTTATTTTACTTTTAGCAAACTAACTGACGCTAATATTTATGATTATGCGATGTATTTCTACTGCTTTACTTTGTTTCTGTTGCATTGTTATACGCTTAACGCCTTTGTTAGCACAGAATAATTGCGACAATATTGGTTTTGAGGGCAATAATTTTACCAACTGGCAAGCCAAGGTGGGCGATGCAGGCTGGAACCTTTCCAACTCCAATCCAGTTAACGGTCGTCATACCATTGTAAGCACGCAGGCTTTAGATCCGTATGGCAATGGTCAGTTGTTTCAAATTTATCCTTTTGGAGAAGGCTATTCGGTTCGTTTAGGAAATGATCAGTCGGGAGGTTACGCCGAAGGGCTTGATCGCACGGTTCAGGTGACTGCGGAGTCACACTCGTTTTTGATTGCTTATGCTGTGGTTTTTGAAGACCCCGGTCATGCCGAATATGAGCAGCCCAAGTTTTCATTCGGAGTATACAACCAAAATAATCAGCTCATCCAAGGGCCCTGTTTCGGGTATTCTGTTGCCGCATCGGCCGATTTACCCGGCTTTCAGAATTCTTTGGTAAACGATACAATCATTTTTCGCGATTGGACCACCATTGCTATCGACCTCTTTGATTACATCGGCCAAACTGTTCGTTTTTCGTTTCGAACCGATGATTGCACGCTCGGAGGCCATTTTGGTTATGCTTATTTTGATGTCAAATGCGGCAGAATGGAAATTGAGGCCCAAAGTTGCAGCAATGGTGAAGTGCTGCTTGCAGTACCCAGTGGTTTTAGTACTTACCAGTGGTCGACCGGCGACACCACCCGAACGATTAGCATTACCGATGCCGATTCGGGGCAAGTATTTATGGTTGAAGCCTCTACAGAGTTTGGCTGTAGTGTAATTCTCGAGTTTGAATATGGCGCTGATCCATTTACCGAGCCTGAAATAAATCTAAGCTCCTTTCTTTGCGACAATCAGGTTTCAGGCGTGTTTACTGCCCCTTCAGGGTATGGTGGCTATCTTTGGTCGAATGGCGAAACTTCTGCCACAGCCACATTCGGAGGTTTAAATACCGTTTCTGAAATTAGCGTTCAGCTCTCCAATGGGCCAACATGCGATACAACTATTGTGATTCCTATAGAGCCCTCAAGCGTTGTGGTAGAGCCCGTACAAACTATTCAGGTAAGTTTTTGCGCTGAATCTGAAAGTGTGCAGTTAACCGCGCCTTCCAGTTATGTTGGTTATCAATGGCCCGACTTCTCTGCTACCAGTCAATATGAATACTTGAATCCTTCGGTTGGAGCTACAGTTCAACTTTGGGCCACACCGAATAATTCTGTATGTCCCAACTTAATTGAGTACGAGCTTAGCTCAAGCATTCCGGCTAATCCAGATGCATTTATCGAAGTTCCTGTTTGCCTTTTACAAAACTCAGTAGCACTCAACAGACCATCGACTATGGTTAGTGGAGAATGGGAGTTTAACAATTCCAATTCGGCGATTGTCTCCTTTCCCAATCCGGTTTATGGCGATACAGTATTCATTCATGGAGCCGACAACTCCTCATTTAACTGTCCGCTCAGTACCGGGTTCGTTTTTGTCAAGAAAACACCTTTGCTGCCCGACTCGCTGTCTAAAACTGTTTTTGCCTGCATTCAAAAGGATACGATTACGCTTGAAGCCGAGCACCCTTTCGATCAGCACTCATGGCAGCCTGGTGGGCAAACTGATTCGTCTATTCAAATTATTAACCCTGTGCAAGGTGATGTTTTTAACTTAGACGCTGTAGGAACTGATGATTGCCCTTATTTCAGGTCATTTGAAATTGTAGGTTTTCCATTACCCGACAGCACAGTTGTTATGGGGCCATTTTGTGAAACGACCGCACGAATCCTTCTTATTGGACCTCCAATAAACTCGAATTATGTTTGGCTGAATGAAGGTACCCTGTTTTCATCCGGTTCGCCAACAGCCTGGTTAAACGATCCGGAGTCGGGAGCCGAAATTACCGTAGAATTTACCGACACATTAGGCTGCCGAAATACGTTTAAATACACACTTACACTAAATACTCAACAAACCTCTGTTTTGCTGAACCACACCGATGTTCCTAATGTGTTTAGTCCGGCGAAGGTAGATGGCTTTAACGATGTATTCCTGTTTCCTTTCAGCAACTACGATACTTTCGACTTGCAGGTTTTTAACCGGTGGGGGCAACCCGTGTTTAACTTTTCGGGAACAAATGAACTTATTGAATGGGACGGAAAAAAGGATGGTCAAACTCTTCCCGGTGGTACCTATTTTTACAAACTGGGGCTTAGTGCATGCAATAGTGATGAAGCCCGCAATTACGAGGGAACGATATTGTTGATGGCCGACTGATTTACCTTCACTGTTTTATGTGCATTTGACGCACTTTTATTCTGATGATCAATCGTTGTCGGTGTTGCAATCCAATAAACCCCAATATTGAGGTATGGGCCCTGTTTATTGCCCTTTGAAAATCCAGAAGTGTTGCAGATGCTGCGTTTCCAGCCTACGAAGAACTGAACTTCTCCAAAGAAGGCTCTGTAAGGACCTCTCCGGTTGATTGAAATGTGGATTAGTTGGCTAAGAATTATGCACAGTTTAAGTGCTCTTAATGATGTGGCCAAGTGCTCTTAGGTTGAAAATCTTGAGCCGGAAGTTGTGGTTCTTCAGTTAGGATACTGAAAGCCTTGCGGATATTCCATAAAAAAAGCCCTCGATTGAGGGCTTTTTGCGGTCCGGACGGGACTCGAACCCGCGACCTCCGCCGTGACAGGGCGGCATTCTAACCAGCTGAACTACCGAACCATTGTTCAGGGAGCGCAAAAATAGAGTAAATCTCATTCACTCCAAACTTTGTCCTAAAAAAAAACGGTTCATTGATGCAAGGTTCTGATTTTGTGCAAATCAGAATTGTTGTGAAAAACCCATGCCGATGCGCTTTTTTGTATTTTGGCCCCATTATGGGCCTTAAAGCTGGAGTGGGTAAAGCCAAAGTTGTTTTTCGGCAAATGTCGATGCCATTGTTTGGGTATGGACGCTTTTACCATCTGAGCACTGCACAGGAAACCGATTTGTTTGCAAGGGCGTTTTTGTTTCAACATGATAATCAATATGCCTGCATCATCAATTTGGAGTGCTACATGATTTCACATCACTTTAAAAAAGCGGTGCTTGACGAAATCGCTAAGCGAATCCCTAAATGCCCAATTAAAGCTGAGCATTTGTTGATTTGTACTCAAAATACACACAGTGCTCCAGGTGGAATTTCGCATTATGCTTTCCATAATTTAAGTACACGGGGCTTTCGCCCGGATGTCTTTGAGGCATACAAAAATGCCTGCGTGGAAAGTTTTCTATTGGCATGGAATGCACAATTCGAAGCACATTTGTTTTTGAATGCCTCCGAAATTGAGGCCTCTGTAGATGTTGGCTTCAACAGATCTTTAGATGCCTACAACCGAAATGTTAATGTTGAACCTTTAGACGATACTCAAACCCATCTGGCCATCGATAGAATGATGCGTCAGGTGAGAATCACAGATACTCAAGGGCATGAGCGTGGCTTGATTAATTGGTTCGGAGTTCAAGGCACTTCAATTTCGGTGAATAACGATAAAATTCACTCCGACAATAAAGGTTACGCGGCGTCATTACTGGAGAACGATAAATCAGAGTTGCACGCTTATGTAGCCGGATTCTGCAATGATGCGAGCGCCGATGTTTCGCCCAATTATCACGGTAGAGCCAAATGGTGGCCACGTGGTAAATTTGAAGATGAATTTAAGAGCGCCTATTTTACGGGCTTCTTACAATTTGAAAAGGCCAAAAGCCTCACAGAGAAGGAAGATGAACAAATACCCATCAGCAATCGGGTAGAATGTCGCTTGCAGTATTTCGACTTTTCCTCGGTGCTCTGTGATGCCGACTTCAGCGACGACGGCCTCGAGCACCGAACCGGAAATGCTGCAGCTGGCCTGGCAATGCTTAGTGGATCGCCGGTAGATAATCCCGGTGTTGATGCCATCACATATTCGGTGCTCCAAAGTTGGGTACGTTACAGAAACTTTTTGCGCAAAGTGCCTCTGCTCAGCAAACGGCAATCTATTCGTGACTTTAAGAATCTCTCAGAGGCCCAAGGCAATAAACTTATTCTGTCGGAGCTTCAGGAACGGAAAGTGTTAGGCTTTTCCAATCTAACCAAACTCAAATTGCCGCCAGGGTTGTCGGAAGTTGGCGACGAACTGAAACACCTTTACCGCAAAGGCGCCCTGAACGAACATACTTGGGTTCCGGTAATTATTCCGATTCAAATTATTTTAATTGGTGAACTTGCAATTGCCGCTGTTCCCGGCGAAATTACCACAGTTGCCGGCCGGCGATTAAAAGAAGCGCTTCTCAACGACCTCCAAAAACAGGGCGTTCTCGATGTGGTGCTGTGTTGCAATGCCAATGAATACATGGGCTATACAACCACGAAAGAAGAGTATGAGGAGACAACTTATGAGCGCGGCATGACATTCTTCGGTCATTATACACTGGCCGCACTTCAAACTTGCTTTCGAAGGGTTTCAACGCTTTTCGAAAGTGCTCCTGACATTAAGAGTACGGGAATCCAGCCTCCAGAGTTTAGCCCGCATGAGCTCAACTTAAGAACTGCGCACAAAAATCAACTCTTGTGAAGTTTCGGCGTTAATACGCAACTTTGGTAAAACCCCTTAAAGTTCAGTCTTCAGCCAAACACCGGTCTCAAAAGTGTTTTGGTCTCCGTAGAGCGACAGTTTAATGGGTGATATCACCTCCGAATGCTTAACAGTGATAATTAAATCGTGCGAAACAGCGCGCTCATCGGCTGTTGGAAACCAGATTTTTCCGGGAACCGTAAGCTTTAACAAACCGTCAGGGCCGCCGATTGGCTTATAGGAGTTCGAGGTGCGATCCACTTCGTCGACCAGAAAAGTTTCCGTCAGCGTGTTTGTGACTTTGCGAACATCATTGCAAACACAGCCCACTTCTGTAATGCCTCTAAACATGGACGGATTGAAGTCGCCTTCCACCAAGTCGTTCGGATTATCTGGATTGTGACGGCTTAGGATTTCAATGATATTTCCGGCTGGGTCTTCGATGAAAATTGATTGTGAGTTATACAATTCTCTTCGTACAATTTCGGCACCGGTAACTGAGTCTTTCCAAACACTAAATGGCAGCGACTTGAAGTCATCCATTCGTGATCTTTCGTAAAACCAGTTTAAGCAGTTTTCAACCTGATTTGGTGGAATAGCTATGCTAAAATGGTACTGTGGAAAAAAGAAATCTTCTTCGCTTGGCGGTAGGTTACTAGTTCTTGTTTTCAGACGTGCATTACCAACCTGATATTGGTAACGGTTCATGCTGATGTAGGTTTCGGTGAAACCCATGAAATCGCGCCAGAAAACACGGGTTTGTTCCAGCGATTTTTGTCTGATGCGAATATCTAGCTCCAGAATTCTAAATGATCTGGATGGTATGGTTAGCGGCAAAAGCTCATCGTTGCACGACTGTAGCAGTGAACCAATGCCTCCGGCTGCCGCCAGAAACCCCAGGTTTTTAACAAATCCTCTCCGGTCCATTTATTTACGCTTGTATTTTGATTTTTGTTCTCTGCGCTTTTTGTCCCTGGCTTTAATTCGCTCTTTGCGGGTCAAACGCTTAGGCACTTCTTCATATTCAGGCACGGTATCGTCCTGTTCGAAATCTTTGTCGAGGTTAAAGCTGAGCCCAGCGCGAATAATTGGACTGGCGTCCCAAACTTCACCCTCCATGTAGCCGCGGGTTTTGTAGCCGGCTTGAACCATAAGCGACATGGTATGCTTCCAACTTTTAGAAAGCTTGAAAAACCCTGTAACCGTAGCAGCACCACCCCAACCCACAGGCACAGTCTCTTGATTACCGAAGTTAAGAAACAAGTACTGTTGATTCCAATAGCTCAGGTGCGCATTAATTTGCATGTTAGTGCTGCGCTTTATGTTGATGGCTTGTATACCACCTCCAAAATTTTGCGCAAATGCCCCGGTACCAATCCTACCGTATATGTTAATCAACTGACGGTTTTTGGTAAATGTCACTTCCGGAATCCACTCGCCACCAAAAGGAGAAAAGCCAAAACGCACCCATGGCAACATCGTTTTTCCATACCCAATTTTGATGGCCGGCATTGGTATAGAGTCTTTTCCGTGGAAAAGGTATTGTTGAAACACATGCCTGAGCGAGCTGTACAACAAAGGATTGGTAAAGGTCGATAAGGCAAAATCGCGCTTGAGGTTGGATGCCGTATACCCATATTCAGAAAAGAAGCCGTAAGCTCTGTTTCCGTAATACAACCAGTCTTCAACGGCCGAGTTGCGGTTTAATTGATCGTCGGATGCGGTATACACCGAGGCAATAGCAGCTGCTTGAAGTCGAAGAAAGTGCAGCGATTCTCGATAAAACATCGATTTACGCATCATCCAGCGAAACGCAAGGGTCTGGGAAGCCATCTGCCCGGCCTCCAGAGCTCCACCGGCTACCATGGCAAGCTGCTGGCGGGAGGCCTGTGGTTCAATCACCGGTACATCATAGTTTAAAGTATTCATGGGGCGCCAAAAAGGAATTGGCGCGCCAAACTGCAATGATGCTCCGGTGAGCCCAAACTCCCGCATACGGGCATAGTGGCCAAAAAAGTCCTGTTCAATGGCCATGACCACGGTTTCGAGCGGGGCATCGATCAGCATCATTCGACCAAGACGAAGCCACACTGAACGGCGATGCTCCTTGAGCGTGGTATCGCCACGGTATTGGCGCGGAATCAGGGAATCTTCCCACGCAGTGAGTTTCTTCTGAAAGGTAAGCACCGTTGGTACCCCGGCCTGAGCAGTCATTGGCCAGTCAAGTGCAACCGGATATTGAAGTCTGTCGCTGTAGCGAATCTTGAATTTTCTCTTTTTGGGTCGTGGCCTTGGAGGACGAACCACTTCGCCATCACGCCAAATTTTTGGCTCTCCTTTCTGGAAAAGGGTATCTTTCCAGAATTCGCTGGTGTCTACCTTGATGGTTCTGCCTTTTGGCTTCAGAGAATCAGCAGGAACCTGAGCAAAGGCGACAGAAGTAAGCAGTAAAAGTGTGAGTGTAAAGATTCGGGTCATCGGCAGACGGGTACGGCTACAAAACTATCTAAACTAGCCAAATTACAAACAGGCAAACGAAGCGGTTTTGCACATTTCTTTGTCGGAAGGTTTAAATAGCTCATTGCAGCGAATCTTTATACGGGGGAGCCCCCCTATTGTTCATGTTATGAAAGAATCAACTCAAAAAAGGCCGCTTTAGTTTGCGGAGGGCCTCCTTTTCACTGAGCGGACTAAGCGTATGGGTTTTTACAAATTCGATAACTATTTCGGGCTGACTTGAAGAAAGCTGACGGAGTGCCCAGCCAATGGCTTTTCGAATGAAGAAATCGCGATGGCTAGCCAGCTGTTCGATGTAATAAAGGAGCAAATCTGTATTGGTTTGTTGCTTGAACTGAAGCTGATGGATGAGTACGCTTCGTTGAAGCCAGAGATTTCCGCTTTCATAAAACGCCCTGCACGTCTCTTCCTGTTTTTCGGGGAAATGCCGAATCCATGCTCCAAGGCCATGCACAGCCAAAGCATCGACAGTGTCCCACCAGCTTTTTGTAACGATTAAACGCTCGAGCCATTCAATGTCGGTCTCACTCCATTTTTTGCGCAGTTGTGAAAGCATATCGAGTGCGCAATACTGAAATTCCCGTTCTTCTTGCTGCCAACAGTTTTCAATAAGCTCCAGCCAGTCGGTTTTTTTGAGGTGTTTATGTTCTTGCTTCCATTGCTTGAAGATATCTCGTCGTTCGGTAGCGGGAATACCTAAAAAGGCAAATTTGTTTTTCATATACCGCTCCATCGGAACAGACCTTGCGAAGTTAGCGGCCTGAAGCAATGAAGCCTGCAGCGGTACGAATGCGGAATGTAGCATTGCAACGAATATAAATAAAACAGGCCACCGAGAGGCAGCCTGTTCTTTCAACCAAATAAAAATGAGTGTTTATGCTTTCACCAGCTGCACCTCTGCAAGAATTCTAACCTCTTCGCTCACCAGCACTCCGCCGGTATCGGTTGGCATGTTCCACACCAGGCCAAAGTCTTTGCGGTTGATTTTTCCGCTCAAAGTGAAGCCAGCCTTCGCATTACCCCAAGGATCGTTGGCAATACCTGCCGCTTCAACTTCCAGTTCTACCGGTTTGCTCACCCCACGAATGCTTAGATTTCCCTTCAGGGTGTAATCGTTACCGCCTTTTGAAATCATTTCGGTGGATTCGAAACTCAGCTTTGGATGATTTCCGGCGTCGAAAAAGTCGGGCGACTTCAAGTGTGCGTCGCGCTGTTCACTTTTAGTGTCGATGCTGTCGATATCAGCAGTAAAGCTGATTTTCGCCTTGCCAAAGTCGTTGCCTTCAGTCTCGGCACCGCCTTCAAACCGTCCGAAGCTGCCTGTTACCGTGGTAATCATCAGGTGTTTAACCTTAAATTGAATTTCAGAGTGTGAGGGGTCGATAGCCCATTTTTGTGTACTCATGATGTATGGGGGTTTATAAGTGTGTAATTCATTATGAGGCATGGCGTTCCATAGGAACTTCCATTACCAGCACCCGTGCGTTTTCGCGGGCGGTAAACTGAAGGGTTGTGGTATTGGTTACACCCATTCCATCGCGGGTGTTCAGCAGTTGGTCGTCGATCTGAAGGGAGCCCTCCAAAACGAATACATAGATGCCATTACCCGGTTTGCGTAGGGTGTAGGTTTCGCCTTTTCCGGCTTCAAAACGACCTAGGTGAAACCAGGCGTCCTGGTGAATCCAAACACCCTGATCGTTCGGATTGGGCGATAGCACTTGTTCCAATCGGTTCTGCTGTTTGCTCGCATCTAGCGTGATTTGGTCGTATCGGGGCTTTACGTTGCGTGTTTTTGGGAACACCCAAATTTGCAGGAAGCTTACCGATTTATCTTTGTTCTTGTTGTATTCTGAATGCGTGATGCCTGTTCCGGCACTCATCACTTGTATGTCGTTTTCACGAATCACCGAAACGTTACCCATACTGTCGCGGTGTTCAAGGTCGCCGCTAAGCGGGATGGAAATAATTTCCATATTGTCGTGAGGGTGAGTGCCAAAGCCCATTCCTGGTGCTACCCGGTCATCGTTGAGCACTCGCAACACACCAAATTGCATGCGTTCTGGATTGTAATACTGTGCAAAGCTGAAGGTATGAAATGATCTCAGCCAGCCATGGTCGGCTTTTCCACGGCTATCGGCGCGGTGGATAATCACGTTGTTCATTCGTTCGGGTTTTGAGGGAGGAATGTGGTTAAATCCGTGTTGTTGAGGTTCGGCTTCCGACTGACTCGCGGCTGTAATTCCCGCGGTAGCAGCCAACGCACCGAAGCCCAAGGCGCTTTTTTGCAGAAAGTCTTTACGATTCATGCTGCAAATATATGTCAATACAATATATGTATGTACATGTAAATGTTTTGATTGAAACTTTCTGGTATATTGTATTGAAAATGAGAACTATAAAAATTATAACTTACTTTCTTCCAAGCCTGAAGTGGAGTTGGATTGGCTATCTTGGTAGGGGCTTCAGACAGCAGTATTGGGCATTTGTGGGGGCAATTAATGTGGATGGCATGGAGCGGCTCGATGAATCTTCGCTTTCTTTGCAGGGTGAATCAGCCACATTGGAATACGTTATACAGTTTCGACCGGTTTGGCAGCGACCGCAGTCGTCAGACCAGGCGTTCGGAATTTGAACGTGACTGGGACAGGCTTGTTTTTTCGAGTGCTTTTCGCCGGTTACAGAATAAAACCCAGGTTTTCCCTTTACCGCAAGAGGTTTTTGTGCACAACAGGCTTACGCATTCTTTGGAAGTGGCCAGTGTTGGACGCTCATTGGGCGAAATGGTTGGTCGGTTTATTGCCGATTTACCTGAGGTATCCGCAGAACCTCTCAGTGCGGAGTTTTACCGATATCACCTTAAGCACGTAGTGGCTTCGGCGTGTTTGGCGCACGACTTAGGCAATCCGGCTTTTGGTCACTCGGGTGAGGAGGCTATTTCGCAGTATTTCATCGATCGCTCTGCCGACGCCCGTTTTAAGGGCTTGTTTAACGAAGCGGAGTGGGCCGACCTTATTCGTTTCGAGGGAAATGCCAATGCCCTGCGCCTGTTAACCCACCAGTTTAACGGCAGGCTACCGGGCGGATTTAATCTCACCTTTTCAACACTTGGAGCGATGATTAAATATCCCTGCGATGCACAGTCATCGTTAGGAAAAGGCGGGCCCAAGCATCGTTCGAAGTATGGCTTTTTTCAGTCAGAAAAAACCGCCTTCGAGCAGATTGTGAGCAAACTTCATTTTCAACCAGACCTTGAGGCAAACGCTCCGGGTCCGGTTTATCACCGACATCCGTTTGTTTTTTTGGTAGAGGCGGCTGATGACATTTGCTACTCGATTGTTGATTACGAAGACGCCCATCGACTGGGCATTTTTAGCACTGAAAAGGTTCGACACGATTTTCTCCCAATCATTCTGCTTAATCCGGAAGAGTCGGCAGAGCGCATAGATCGCTTAGCCTCGCACGTGAGTGATGCCAATGAATACATCGCTTTTTTGAGAGCTAAAGCCATTAACGCACTCACATTGTGTTGTGTAGAGGTGTTTATTCAAAACTGGGAAGACATACTTCTGGGTAGATTCAAAACCGATTTAATCTCTGCAAACGAGCAGGTAAAACAGGCAATGCTACCCTTGATGAAGGAGTCGGTAAAGCATATTTACAACCATAAGTCGGTGGTAAAGATTGAGTTGGCCGGTTTTCGAATTATGGGCGCACTGCTCGAGGATTTTGTAGATGCGGCAATTGCCGAAAAACCCAATAGCCGTCAGCGAAACACATTGCAATTGATGCCTGAACAGTATCACATTCAGCCGCATTTTGGGGCCTATGAGCGTGTACTGTCGGTGCTCGATTTTGCTTCGGGAATGACCGACCTTTATGCCCTGAAGCTCTTCCGCAATTTGCGGGGAATTGAGGTGCCGGGCATTTAAGTTTCGTCGTTTTCCGGGTGATGACATTGCGTTTCTACGCAACAAGGCGAAATAAAAAAGGAGGCCCTTTCGAACCTCCTTCAAGCATCTCAGTTGGGCGTATCTGAGCACTTGGGTAATAATTGTCCCATCACAATAGACATTAGCAAGTTGTGGGTTAAAAATGATTGTCACAATCCCTAGATTTAGGGATTGTTGATTTCAACTTTTCTTTGTAGATGGCCTGCATTATTCGTGAAACTAAATTCGCTGGCCTGTACAAAAGTGTTGTTAAGCAGTGAGTTAGCTAAACTTGTCTTGGAAAGGCGCTTTTTACCTTGTACGCGTTTCTTCCGGTGAAATGGAAGGCCGCGTGAGCGGTTGAAGTGGAAAGGCCGCGGGCGAAGCGCGGACTTGTAACGAAAGACGCGACCCGGAGCTCTGCGGAGGGGCACGCCCAAAATAAAAGGCAAAAATTGGAAAATCACCCTCAGCTTAGCGCTGCGATTGAAGGGCGATTTTCCAGGAATTTAGCTTCAGTTTAAGTTGGGCTAATGGAGGAGTATTTTTTGTGTTCCGTTTTGATTTTGAAGAAGATACAAGCCTTTCGACAAGCTTGAAACATCGAGATAGTTGTCGGAAAAGCGCAATACGGCCCGACCGTTAATGTCGAACAGCGTGGTGTTGAGGCCGGTGCTGCCTTTGGCGCGGATGGCTTTGGCGTTTGAATCGTAGAAATAGCCAGTGTTTTGGATGTTTCCATGGAGGCTCTCGTTGCCGGTTGGCTCGCATTCAAGGGTGCCAACGCGTCGCATAATTTGATTGGCAAAGGCGGTTGGAACGAGGCCTTCAATACCATCGGCGGGGTCGCCTAAACGAATAACGATGAGGTTTTGGGAAGGCACAATCATCAAAAACTGTCCGTTTTTGCCCAAAGCGGCGATCAAATCGACCGGGGCATCAGGCATGATGAACCCATTGAATGTGGTGGTAAAACCGGGGTAACGAAAGCTGTCTTTTCCGTTGAGCCACCAAAGGTAGCCGTAAGCTTCGTTGATGTTTTGCGAGGTGTTCACCATTTGGTCGAAGTAGGCCTGGTCGCTCATCAATGTGTCGGTATTCCAAATGCCGCGGTTGAGCATGAGTATGCCGAAACGGGCCATGCTTCGGGCGTTGCTGAAGTTTACATTGTTCGATTCGAAATTGAGAAAAAGCCCATTCATTCCAATTCGGTTTCGTAAACGGGTGTTGTAGAACTGGTTGAATGTGAGTCCGCTGGCTCCTTCGATTACGGCGTCGAGACGCGTGTACGGCGCGTTGTGGTAAAACCATTCGGTGCCGGGCTCATTCAGGTAGGTAAGGCATTGCGGCTCGGTGCAATCGAGGTTGCCGGTGTTGAAATCGAGTCCGGTGGTCATCGTAAGCTGATGCCAAACAGTGATTGCCTGCTCCTGCTCGGGCGTGCAGGAAGTCCAACCATTGCCCTGGTACAGCGACGAAGGCTGCTGAATGTCGATAAGCCCTTCTTGCTGCGCCTGGCCGATTAGGAAGGAAGTAATCGTTTTTCCGGCCGAAGCCCAATACCAAATACTGTCGGCGGTAAAGGTGCCGTAGTAATTCTCCGACACCATTTTTCCGTCTTTTAAAATCAGGAAAGCCTTGCTGTTGTTGCTCCCCACGTAATTGATGAGCGAGGTTAGCGAGTCGGGACACCAGTTGAGTTCATCGGGACTCATGGTTTGCCAGGTGTTGCCTGTAAGTGGCGGAAAATAAAGCGATTGTGAGACCAGCGAAGTGCTGATTGTAAGGCCAAAAAGGAGAATCCAGTTTTTCATCGTGCTGCTGAGCCATTTCGCCTGAAAAGGTTTATTCAGGACTCGAAATTTAGGGCTAAATCTTCGTTAACGGAACATTTTCAGCAGCTCCGTTTTTTCATGGTTAAACAGTCGAATCCAGTAAAGTCCGCGGCTTAATGTGTTTGTATTCAGTTGAATGTGTGTCTGTTGGTTTTCAATTGATTGCGATTGAACGATTCTTCCCGTCGCATCAAAAATTTCCAAATGGAGGTTTTGCACCGGTTGGCTTAGCACAATCTGGGTGGTTTGTCCCTGCGGGATGAATGTACTCACCGCCCAAAGCCCGGCGTTGGGTGTGTAGCGCACGGCAACCGGATCGGAAAGGCTGGTGGTGCCATCGAAATCGGTTTGTTTGAGGCGGTAGTACGAAATTCCCATGAGGGGCTGCAGGTCTTTATCGGCATACTGAAGCACGGTATTCGAATTTCCGGCACCGGCTTGTCGACACACCATTTTCCAATCTACAAGGTTGATGCTGCGTTCAACATCAAACCAGGCATTGTTGGTTTCGGAGGCAGTAGTCCAGTTTAGGACAACGTGGTCGGGCTCAGGGCTGGCGTTAAATGCGAGGAGTTCGATGGGGAGTGGGCTTCCTCCTCCAAGAGCAGTAAACTCTGAAAAGGTGGTTAATCCCGACCAAGCGATTTGATTGGTTAAGTTGTTAATGCTACCTGAACCTATTTCAGCCTGTGCACCGTTGCCTATGGGCATTTGCCAGCCTGATGGGTTGTACTTTGCCGGTATTAAGCTCGACTCAGTTCCATTGATATCGGCATCAGCATATTGGTAGTTAACTGCATAAACGGGGTTTGTAATTCCAGTTGGTTCTACCAGCCAGTATTTTGTGATGAAATCACCGGCGCTTCCGAGAGCCGGATGTGCATCTGTTACCATTCCCATATGAATGATTGCCTCATTCAACAATGCATTTGAAAATTCAATTTCAAAAGGAGAATATTCAATGGCGTCGCCAACGGGAAACCTATAAACACCTTGATTGTTGTTTACTCTTTGTCTCATCCAACCGTTGGGCAAACCATACCATAAAATCGCGTAAGAATTCGCATTCCCGCCAATTATTTGAGCATCCTGCGCAGGAGTTCCAAGAATTAAATCGTTTGTATTTAAATCTAGTTTACCATTGGTAAAATCAATGGTATGGATAACTTCAAGATCTCCATTATTTAAAATCACTCCAATTAAATTGGAATTGTCAATTTTCATTTTGTAGAATCGCTCACCTCCATTACATTGAATGCTTTGTTGTGTGTTTCCGATAAATTCTACAGTTCCCTGTCCTTCTATAAAAGCCGACTGATTGTAGTTTATCCAGTTTCCTCCGAGCTTTATGATGTTACTGTTCGAATTAAGAATTGCCCCAAAACTTCCTTGATTGATGGTTAAATTGCCTCGAATGTTAAGAATTTCAGCGCCTGATAAAGGATAAATGTCAAGTTCCGTTTGACCTGGGTTTTGATTTCCGGTAGAAATATTCACATTGTTTAATGTAGCTCTGCAGAATCCGAAGCCGTTAAATCCCGAAATGTGTAAGTCGTTATTCAAACCTAAAGCATTAAAGATCAAGGTTCCGCTTAATGAATAGTTAGTAGCACTTGATAATAGTGAACCGAGTTCTAAATCGTCGCCTACATGGAGATTGTTTCCATTGTCGGAGAATAATGCTGAATTTATATAATTGATGCTTAAGTCATTTTTAATGTGTAAATCGCTTCTACCTGATGGTCCCAGAATACTTAGGCTTCCTGATGATTTTGCCGAACTCAATTGTGCGCAGTAAATGGGATTATTTTGTCCGTCAATAATTTGATTTCCAACGCCAATGGTCAGTAATTCTAGATTATCGAAACATGATATTCCCATAGTTCCACCGCCGGCAAGACTGAGGTTTCCGCCAATCTGGAGACTTTTGTTGGGAATGAAGCATTCCAATGATGTGTTGCTGCCTTCGATGAATATGGATTGATTTACTGCAGTATTATCTTGAATAAATTTTTGTCCACTTCCTGAAAGGCTTAAGTTCGAATAGCTGATTCCAGAAATAATATTTTGATTTCCACTGGAGGTGAATGCTTCCGAACGGTTGTAATTGACTAAACTTAGTGTACCTCCATCGAAGTTTCCAATATATCCCGGATTTTCGCATCCAATAAAAAGAATGTGCTCTGCTCCTGTCATATCGATGAATGCAGAACCAAAGCCAATTAAGGAATTAGAAAGGTTCGCCATATTTAGCAAACGGCATAAATGTGGACTGTTTCCAAAAGTGAGTCGGCCCAGATTACTTAAGTCTAAGTTATTGGCAACAGTAATGTTGTCTCTTAGCGTTAAGCCGCCGGGAGTGGAGTTCGTAATATTCAAGTTGAAAAATGATTCACCACCTGGACAAATCATGTTCTGTGAAATGTTTCCATTGAACAAGACTTGGCCGTTTCCTTCATCGAATCCCGACTGGCTGTAATTTCTCCAGTCGCCTTTGATGTGAATTGCGTTATTGTTTGTTTTCAATACCGATGGAAATTCCATGGTCAGATTACCGGAAATAGTGAGTATTCCTGAAATGCTTTTAGTAGCTCCACCTGTTAGGAGAAGATTGGGGTAATTAAATAATGTAATTATTGGTTGTTCTCCGGTTTCTGAAGAATATTGAATTGTTGAGCCGGGCCTAAAGTCGAAAGTATTGTTGTTTAGCCCCAACCCAGTTACATATTGATAAGGTGAGACCGTGTTTGACCTTAAATTGAAAGGCTTATTATCGGTCATGTTTAATTTTCCGCCTTCTAAGATTCTCAGGATAGCCGATCCGGTATTACTCCCATTGCCAATTGTACTTGTGTTACCGGTGCATACACTTACACAGTTCACTATTCCTGAAGTCCCAATAATATACTCAACCGCTTGAAATGCATTGTTGGTTAGGATGAATAAGGTGCCCGGAATGTTTAGAATACCATTGATAACAAATGTTCCACCGCGCTCTCCACTGCCTTCTCCATCTACACCATCAATTGCGATATTACCCGATAATCCGACATCTTTATTCAAATTAACAAATGTGTTCTCATTAATGGTTACGTTAAATATTGTACCTGAAGCATTGTTATAGAGCTGCGTTCCGGATGAATTCCCAACACCAGCAGCAAATCTCAATCCTAAATTCATGGCAATGATTGCATGCGAAGTAGCATTGGTAGCGAAATTTTTTCGAATTCTGCAGGCATTAAAAATTCCGGTTCCGCTAATTGTTGTTGGGTTTCCTTCGAGGTTAAACGAAATATTGTCGTAGGTGGCTGAACCATTTCCAATTTCTCCTGAACAGCGTATGTTGCCATAAATGGTAAGATATCTGTTTCCATTGAGCACTGTTGAGTTGGTAAATAATTTCGCACCCAGATTTACAGTTAAATCACGAATAGCATTATTGGCTAAAGAGCTTGGTATTGTTATCGTATGTCCACTTCTGATAGTAACATTTGAAGTGCCTGGATTTCCTGCTGCTTTATCTTGTCCGGGCCATTGATTGGGTGCCGGCAACGAAGAGCAGGGCTGCCAAGTTGTTCCATTGAACCGTTCCCAAACCAAAGCACTTGTCCATGATCCATTTGAGACAGATCGGAAGTCACCCGTGGTTAGATTGTTGGTTTGAATGGAGATAATTACGCCATCCGACCAAAGCAGACCTCTCCTGAGGTAGATTTTGAAATAATAGTTACTTCCAGGGGTTAATCCTGATATACTTACATTATTACCTGTTATTGCTTTAAAAACGGCAAAATGTCCTGTTGGCAAATTGGTTCCGGAGCCTGCAGTTCCGAACACAGAATTTGAAGTATACGATGTTCCATCACCGCTCAGAGTAACGTTTATTGGTGATGACTCTCTTCCAATGACAACAATTTCATCAAAGCATCCTGATGGTAATGACCAATTTAACTGTACAGTATTTCCTGAAACAACATTCCCATTAAATAAAGAAACATCAGGGGCATTTTGAACAATTGTTAGATTGGCACTATTCGGAAAAATGCTTGATTCCGGTAAGGCCGGATCGCTGCTAATTACCCTAATTCTGTAATTATTGCCTGAATTAACAACTGAGGGAATCGAGGAGATAATATTTCCAAAGCTATTGTTGGAATTCAGAAATCCAATATCTCTGGGTATGGAGAAAGAACCATTTTCATCACTAAGCTGAGCGGTAAAAATATTTCCGGGGTTATAAATACCTGTAGCTGAGAACTGGACAGTTAGTGGTTGTCCCGATCCAGCTCCAACACAGAATGGAGATCCGGTTATAGCGTTTGTAGTGATTATATTTGAGGGAATAAAATTGGAGAAACTTATTTCGTCGAAATTTATTCTATTGGGACCGCCGCTGAGTTTTTTTATTCTAATTCGAATATTCCCGGAAAGATTAATGCTGAAATTTTGATTCACTAAACTTAGACTTGAACTTGTAATTACGGGACTTACCCAAGCATTAAATGTTGCACCTCCATTGTCTGAAACCTCAATTCTCCATGTGCTAATTCCATCATTTCCATATCGTGCATGTCTTACCGTTAGCATACCTATTCCATCCGATTTATCGAATTGCATGGTAATACTGCCGGTGTTTCTTACTCGGGCCGATTTCAATCCAAGTTTTTTATCATTAATGTCTGATCCAACCAAGGCATCTTCGAAATTCCAGATTCCCAGATTACACAAATCCATACCATTGGCGTAAGTGTTTTTTGAACCGGGTTCGAAAGTTTCGACAATGTTGGTAGTACTAATTGTAGTAACAGAAAATGTTAGATTATTCGTGATTAAATAGCATAAATTCGCTGAGGAGTACTCCCAGACACTAATATAATATGTGGTTGATGAGTTTAACCCGGTGACATTAATGGTATTCGCGGAGCTATTTGATATTACATAAGTAAACGAGCCAAAATTATGACCTAAACCAAATTGATTGCTCGAAGTGTACATTACTCCGTTTTCTGGTAATACCGAGATGGGATTACTCGACACAGCAATGAGTCGCGAATCTCCATTACCGTTGGTGAACTGAAATGTTATACTGTTAGAATTAACGGTATTTAGAATAAAGGATGATGCTGGAACTGTTGGTGGACTGCATATAGCAGAAAGCGTTGTTCCGGTTGACGTTGGAGCTCCGGTTGTGAGGTAATGGTAAGTCGAAGTATTGATGCCATCCCAACAAAAGGGAATTAATAAATAATTATATGTCGTAGATGGTGATAATCCAATACTCGAATAACTGTTGGAGTTTGATGAAATGTTGGCATCTACAATGGATGTGAATGGTCCCGGCGTAGGAGCTTGACCATTTGCTGATGAAAATGAGGGTATTTCAGGGCTGTTCGAACGCAGAAGAATATAGCCTTTTACTGTTGCTCCAGTGGTTGGAAAAACAGCGTCATCCCAAGAGAGATCAATTTGTGAGGCCGAAAACCCATTTGCAAAGAGGTTTGCAGCTTGGTTACTTGGAGGGTTACTTCTTGTAAAAAATGGCAGTGAATTTCCATAAGCCAAACCGTCGGTGTTTGAAGCGTAAGCCCTTACATGGTATTGTGTTTCAGGATTCAGTGCAGAGATTGGTCCGCTAAAAAGACCCATACCCGGACTTGATGCTGCATTTCCCAGACCGGGAAGTACCGGATTGGGTGTATTTGACCATACAATTCCTCTCGAGATTATGGCACTTCCGCCATCATCGGTTACATTTCCTCCGCTTAGCGCTGATGTAGTGCCAATTGTGGATACTGAAGTGGTGAAAACCGTTGGAGTAATTCCACCTGCTGTGGTTGTAACCTGCATTGGATTTCCAGTCCCGGTCGATAGCTGATAATTTCTATCTGGATTGCAATATTCATAAACCCTGAACCAATAGGTTGTTGAAGGATCAAGTCCCGTAATTGAAACGCTGTTCCCGGTGCCATTAAAAACAACCATTTCGCTGCCACTCCATGCGGGTGTAGCTGAAGGATTGCTTCCATCAGCCGGCGCAGTGAAGCTGTTGGTTGTGTTCATTTTCACAACCCTGCCTACGCCACCTCCATTCGCCCAACTTAGTGTAAGTGAATTCCCTGTAATTGCCGAAAAACTCAAGTTAGATGCTTGCAATGGAGCGGTACAGGGCGGTGTAAATCCTGCGGTAATATTCACGTCGTCAATTCCAATTCCTTGAGAGTTAACTCCTGTGGTGTTAAGATTCCATCTTAGATAAATTAAATTCCCAGTAGAAAGATTGAGTCCGGTAATTGTGAATGAAGAAACCGGCAAAATAGGGTTTGGCGGATTGTAAGTGTAAAGGCTCGTTCCAGCCGGTAATGAGGTAGCTGCGACATTGCCGGCCGGAACCGAAATCCATGTACTTCCATCCAGAGAGTAAAAAAACTGAACAGAGGCCGATGCACTGTTTCTTCTATATCGCTCAACCGAATAGCTAATGCTCAATTCGTTAATCGGGCTGGAATTGGCGTTGGTTAAAACAGTCATTAAACTGCTAGGGCTGGTAAAACTCCCTGAGCTCATCACTCCAGGGGCTCTGTCGGAACCTGCCGCCCCCCAATTATAAAACCCGCCGGTTACCGGAGAACCGGAGCTGGCAATTTGACCAACGCTTCCCGTACCCAAGGCAAATGTAGGGCTTGCACTACGGTGAAATCTCCAATTCCCGGGAAGATTAGTACTCGTCCCCATTCCATTAAAGTTCTCTAAAATTGAAGCCGTTGATGTAATGGGAATCTGGGCAATGGATGTTAAACCACTAAAAATAAACAGAGCCATAAGCCTTAAGGCCCAGCTAAAGCTAAATGTTTTCCAAGTTTTAAGCAGACTACGATTTGACATATGAGAATGGCATCACCATACGAAATTTAAAATCTGTGCATTTTGATTATCGAAAAGTCGAATCCAATAAATGCCATGCTTGAGATCGAGGTTTTGAAAGTCAACCATGATTTGCTGACCATTACATAGCTTCCTGCCAATCATCCTTCCCGTCGCATCAAAAATTTCCAAATGGAGGTTTTGCACCGGCCTGCTTAACACAATCTGGGCGGTTTGTCCCTGCGGGATGAATGAACTCACCGCCCAAAGCCCGCCCTTGGGTGTGTAGCGCACGGCAACCGGATTGGAAAGGCTGGTGGTGCCATCGAAATCGGTTTGTTTGAGGCGGTAGTACGAAATTCCCATGAGGGGCTGTAAGTCTTTGTCGGCATACTGAAGCAGGGTATTCGAATTTCCGGCACCGGGCTGTCGACACACCATTTTCCAATCTACAAAGTTGATGCTGCGTTCAACCTCAAACCAGGCATTGTTGGTTTCGGAGGCAGTAGTCCAGTTTAGGGCTACGTGGTCGGCTTCAGGGCTGGCGTTAAACGCGAGGAGTTCGATAGGGAGTGGATTGTTCGCACCTGAGCCAAAGCCAAAGTTCGAAAATCCTGTTAAGCTGCTGCGTTCCACGATTGGTTTGCTTAGTGTTCCTGAAGCAGCAAGGTGATTTCCTTCGCAAGTCCATGAACCCGCAGCAATGCGTTTAAGCATTGTTAAACCCGCCAGATCGGTGATGGTTTGGAATCCTTCTCCGGTGAGTTTGAGTGTATAAGCGCCATCGTTCAGTGTTCCAGGCTGGTTATCGATTTTCCAATATCCTTCATTTTCAACATACTCCACGTTAAATGCTGCGCCTCCGGTGTTAGCCGCTGCAATGGGCAAACCCGAACCAACATTGGCCATAGGTTGTTCGATGAATTCGACCGTAAGGTGGCCGCCGTTTGTGGCTGCTGTGGTGTACTCGAGCAAGGCCGATCGGTCGTAATAGATACCATTAAAAACGCCCATTGGGAATTTCCCGGTGTTATCGCCGGTGTTGAGGCCATTGAACCATCGGCGCATACGGCCAACAACGAAGCCTGAGGTGTAATTTAAGCTGCCACGGTTGCTGATGCCGGTTCCAAGTTCGAGCAGATTTGTACCGGTGTGGATGCTTCCGGCGATCATCCGTAACTCATTGTTCACCCTGAGGTCGCGCTGAAGCTCAATACCTGCCATAGAAGTGTTGTTGATGTGCAAGTTCTGGGTGTTTATCGTGCCGGAGCCTGAAATGCTTTGCTGGCTAGCGCCTGATAACCTGAGGTATTGTCCCAAACCGGCCGACTGTACCGTGAGAGTGCCATTCACTGTTAGGTTACCGCCAATATCGAATCCGGTTCCGGATTGCGCTCCGGCGTTGGTGAGTATGTTTGAGGGGCGAATAATAACATCACCCAAAACAGTTACCGGCGTTGCATTCGTGTTTTGGTTGTAAATAATTACAGTTCCGGCGCCACTGCCTCCAATATCAAGCGTTCCTTTTATGGTAGGGAAGTTAGAGGCACCATTGAAGCGTGAGCCCACAAGAACCGGATTCCACAATCCGGCTGTAGATTCGAACGTGAGGTTTGGATAGAAGGTGTTACCCACCGCCGTAAAGGCTGGATTAGAGCCCGACACGCTTCGAATGATAATGTTCGATGTGGCTGGAATCAGACTCATGCCGCCTTCATAATTGTCGCGGTAAACAGCAAACGACGAAGTGTTGGTTTTGATTAATGTACCTGCACTTCCCATTTGCCAGGTTGCCCCCGTATTGGCGAAAACTCCATTTCCGCCTCCTGAGTTGGCATTGTCGGTGAATGTGCCGTTTAAGGTAAAGTCTATACCACTTCCATTAGCCCAGGTGATGGCATCGGTAGTTGAGAGAATAAGCTCAGCGCCCGATTCAACGGTGAGTTGATCAATCACCAGGTCTTGCCCGCTAACAGTTATTGTTCGCCCTGAAGTAATGCGCACATCGCTTGAGTTGGAAGCCGTTGGCCAGGTGCAGGCCGCTGTATATGGTCCGCCGGCAGTGGTAGCAAATTCCCAAACACCGGGCGAATTCCAATTGCCCGATGCCGCCGAACGGAAGAACGATCTTGAGTTGGGTAATTCGTTAATTCGTGCGGCATGACTAAGCTTCTGGCATCCAACCTGAGAAACTAAGCAGTACACCTGGAGCTGGTCGTAGCCATTGATTGGATTTATGGTCAAGGTAGGAGAGGTAGTTCCGCTGGTTTGGGCAAGCGTGCCAACCGGTAGCCAGTTACCGGCGCTGTTTAGGTAATGCCATTGATAACTCACTGATGGGTTATTGGCTGCCACAGTAAAGGCAACAAGGTCGCAAAGCTCACCCGACTGGTCGTCTGGATTTGCGGTAATCTCAAAATTGGTGTTTACGCCATACACTCCAATATTGTCTGAGGTTTCGCTGGTCGTGATAATGGTCCATTCGGAGGCTGTATAAGTGGCGTTAGGGCCGGTAACTGAAGCATTTCGCCGGTAATTGTACCCAATATTGTTTGGGCCTTGAACTCGGTCGATAATGCTTCCATTTTTGAGCAATTGGATTTCATCGAAGTCGTTGAAGCCTACTGCAAAACCTTGCGCAGGCGTTGAAACTAAAGATCCTACCTGTCCGGCATAGTAGACCTTCACTTCGTTTTGAAGAATATCGCCCGAGATGTCGAGATTGTAAACGGTTGGCGAAGGATCGGTATTCGATGATTTATTGAGGAGCCGAATGCTGTAATCGTTGGTTCCGGTTAAATCAACGGTATTTCCGGTACCATTAAAAATTTCGATGTAATGGATGTTCCCGGATTGTGGGTCGTAGATTTCCGAGATAATCAGATCGCTCAGTACGCCTGCACAAGCACCTTGAATGTTCAGGAAGTTAAAATTGCTCGTGCTGCTTCCAAAGCAAGCGCCGGCATCGGCAATTCTGAGGAGACCTGTATTGGCCCCCACGGGAACCACCGCATCAATGGTAGTATTGCTTAAGATGGTGAAAGATTCGGCATCCTGACCGTTGAAAGTGACCGATGTAGCTCCAATAAATCCTGTTCCGGTAATGGTTACATGGGTTCCGGCAGGTCCGCTGGCCGGACTGAATCCTGTGATGGAAACGCTACTGCCGCAAGAAGTAAAAGAGGTTGTGGTGGTGATGACATTCGAGTTTGCTGAGGTGCTCGTTGGCGCGATTGCACGAACACGGTAATAATAGGTTGTATTGGCACTAAGTCCGCTCACGGTTTGGAAGTTAGAGGCCACGGCTAAATCCTGATAACCCGGTACATAGGTAGGGCCTCCCGCACTGAAAGTATGGCTTCCGAGGTTACTCACATTGTCGACCGGAAATTCGGTCCATTCTGTGGCAAGGGTTACAAAAGCACCGGCTCCTGTACCGGTTGGATTAGTGGTGACTCCCGAGGTTATACCGGCGTTTCGACGCAGTGTTTGGTCGCTGGTGGCATTTCCGCCTAAACTCCATTCAGAGCCGGGGTCGTTACCAATCACCCCAAAAATATCGACATAGGAAGCGGTAGAGATTTTGAAAAGGCCCACGGCATCGTCTCCGCTGAAATTTACAGCCGAATTTATTGTACTGGGGCCTGCGTAAATGCTTGCTAAGCTGTTACGATACACCACAACGCTGTTGTTTGGCAATGTTCCTGAAAGGATAACATCGTTGGTCGCACTTCCAGAGCCATTGGTAAAAAGCCTAAGTCGGTAATCTGCGAGGTTTACGGCAGCGCCGGTTCCGTTAAATATTTCGATGTATTTATTGCTGGCTGAACCTTCGACATATTCCGAAATGAACAGGTCTGAAGCCAGACTGCCTGTAAATGGTGTCGTGCTGACATCCAGGCGATAGCCTGTAGCCCCAGGAATAGGGTCCCAATTGGCCACAAAGCTGAAGTCGCCCACCGAAGATGCCGGAATGGCTAAAGGAGCATCCAACGCATTGGTGCTAAACGTTTGCTGGCCTCCGTAGCTTGTT
The DNA here is from genome assembly GCA_027483445.1 of Bacteroidota bacterium. Lineage (GTDB taxonomy): Bacteria > Bacteroidota > Bacteroidia > M30B66 > M30B66 > CAMCXT01. The sequence goes on from JAIXUS010000005.1 coordinate 285,181, forward strand.
CCACCGGCGTTGATGGCGTATGCAACAAAATAGTAGGTTGTGCTCGCTTGCAAGCCTGAAACAAGGCTACTGAAACTTCCGGCACTAAGGTTTGAGGCTGGAAGTTGCGTACCGGTGCCCGGCGTAAAACCCGAAACTGTGCTATATTCGATGCCGTAGCTGCTCAATGCACTACACCCTGTTGAAGACACAGTTGCAGCCAGTGTAGCCGAATTGTAGGTGATGCCGGTTGCTGTGCCGGTACTGAGCGAAGCGGTTGTATTGACGCCGCTGCCGTTTGCGGTCACGTTAACCGATGTGGCGCCACCTCCGCCAACCACAATATTGCCGTTGTAGGAAACCACGGCGGTAGGCGAAAATCGAACATACACCGTTTGCGAAAAGTTGCCGCCCGGCTGTGGAATCGACAGGCTGGTGGAGTAGGGGCCGCCTGCAGCAGTGGCGTAGGTGAAGCCTGAAAGTGCTGCAACAGTTACAGGGCTGGTGCTGAGGGCCGTTCCGGTAATGGTAAAGCTTGCAGGGCCGTAAACGCTGTTGATGCATTGTGCGCCAAAGGCGGATACACTTCCGGCCGATAACACGGGCAATGGTGCTGTGGTGCTAAAGCTGAAGGGATTTCCGCTCGCTGTTGCCGTATTGTACATCCTGTTGGGGCTGCAGTATTCAAAAACTCTCACGAAATACGTCGTTGACGGGCTGAGTCCGCTAATGGCTATTGGGCCAGACCCAATACCATTATAAACTACCTGCTCACCACTACTGTAACTTAGGTTGGCAGTAGGGTTAGAGCCTGCGGCCGGATTGCTAAAGCTGTTTGTGGTATTGATGACCACGATTCTTCCGGCACCATTTCCGTTTGTCCAATTGAGGCTGGCCGAAACATCGGTAACACTGCCTGCTGTAATTGTGCTGGCTTGCGTTGTGGGTGCAGTACAGGCCGAGGCGAAGCTTGCGGTAACGCTTACATCATCAATACCAATTCCTTGTGAATTCGCCCCTGTTGTATTGAGGTTCCACCGGAGGTAGATGTTCCCCCCGCTGGCAATGTTGAGTCCGGTGATGTTGAATGCATTAACAGGAACTGTTAGGTTCGGCGGATTGAATCCATAAACGCTGGTTCCGGTTGGAAGTGAGCTGGCTGGAACATCGCCGGCACTAACGGCGGTCCATGCACTGCCATTGGTAGAATAGTAAAACTGTACTGATGCAGCCGCAGAGTTTCGGCGATACCGCTCGACATTGTAGGCAATGGTGAGTTGTGAAATTGCGGAGGCGTTTGTGTTTTGAAAGTGCGCCATAAGGCTGTGAGGACTGGCAAGGGAGCCTGATGTCATCACCCCAACTGCCCGTTCTGAAGGTGTTGAGCCCCAGTTGTACGTACTTCCAGTGGTTGGAGATCCCGACGAAACCTGGGCACCTACTGTTGTAATTCCGGCGCTAAACATAGGCGAACCGCTTTGTTGAATTCGCCACGACGTTGGTAAATTAAGTGTAGCCCCGATTGCATCGAAATTCTGCACGATAGGCGCAGCGCTGGGAATGGCAATTTGCGCCTTGCTTTCAGTGTGTATCCAAAGGATGAGTAAAAGCAGTGCAATTATTTTTCGGGACATGGCACATAAGTTCCGGGAAGCTTACCGCGCAAATTGTCTGCACGGTAAAGCAATCCCATTGTACGCGACAAAAGTCGTTTGCTCGCTTTGCCTCAATAAAGCCTGCCTTTTAACCTTTGGTTAGGCTTAGGTTAAGGGTGTTATGCTTTGGTTATTTGAACGTGTCCTCTGTGTTGCTTAGCGATGGCTTTAGCTTCAATAATTATGGCCTACAAAAGATACTCAATAGTTATTGAGGCCCTGTTTGAACAGTATTTTTCGCAAGATTTTTTGGATCCAGCTACATGAAATTCATGCATTTTTTTTGAGAAAAATTTTGGATTTCTAAAGCTAGAATTATTGAATTTAAAAAGGTATCCGCAGCTTGCCGAAAGCCATTTACCAATTTCCCATGTTGTGTGGTTTCTGCTTGGTGATTGGATTTACTGGTAGCCCAATTAACCATCTATCAGTAAGAAAATCAGCTTATCCAGCGGTCGCTCCCTTATAAAGCCTTGTATATTAAGCAAATCAGCTTATTAACAGTTTACGTGTAATTGTGAATAAACCACCGGTGTTCTGAAATACTTGCATTCTATTCAAAAGCCTTATTCTTCCTGAAGTGCAGATAGTGTTTTAGTATGTCGCCTAAGTGTTTACAAGTGCACTTGAGGTGTATTTTGTGTAGTGTCAGCTTGTCGCCGGTAGTTTGAATCAGAATCGAAAGTAAGTGGCTTCATGTAAGTTTAGCTAAGGCTTTCATTATCAGTAATGTATGCTTCCGGTAAGATGGCTGCCAACAAGGGTCAGCATGCCAGTTTTATTCGGTATTGATTTGCGGAACCATCACAATTGTCCCCCATGATTTCAAAGTTCCGCATTCGCCTTCTGCTATGCACGCTGCTTCTCCTTTCTACTACAGCCTTCAAGGCCCAGAATTCGGAGGTGTTTGAGCGTTTATCGCAGCGCTCAAAAACGCAAGAAGCCTATTCAACAGCGCTGTTCGAGTCGGTTGACGATGATTCCGTTTCAGAAGCGACGCTCGCCACCAACGAATATGTTTCGCTAAATCTCGACGCAGACCGTTTGATTCGTCTGCATTCCGAAGCTCCGCAAATCCTTAAACTAAGTCTTCCCGCTCCCGGTGGAGTCGGAACATGGCAAATTGAGGCCTACAAAGCCGAAATCCTCACACCAGATGCTCAAGTGGTGGATTCGGAGGGCAAAAATCACCCATTCAAAAAGGGCGTATTTTACCATGGTATTCTCAATGGCGACGCTGCTTCCGTGGTATCGCTTTCCATTTTTGCCGACGAAGTCATCGGAATTCTCTCTCATGCCGGTGGAAACTACGACCTCGGGCGGTTCGGAACGTCATCCAACAACAACTATATTCTGTATCGCTCTAATGAGTTGAGCAGCCGTATTCCATTCCAATGCGGCACAAGCGACGTTGACCAGCTGCCCGAAGTGGCCTCAAGCACCGGAACTTGCCGTGTTGTGCGCGTTTACCTCGAATGCGATTTCGACATGCACACCCGCCGCGGCTCCGTGGCCAACGTAACCTCATTTGTTACGGCCCTGTTTAACCAGGCCGCAGCGCTGTTCACCAACGAACAAATTACCACGCAGATTTCTGAGGTATTCGTGTGGACCAGCGCCGATCCTTACGCCAGCCTTACAAATCCAAGTACCATTCTGAGTAATTTCCGCACCAACAGGGCCACTTTTAACGGAAACCTCGCTCATTTGCTCTCTACACGCTCTACCAACATGGGTGGCATTGCCTATCTCGATGTGCTGTGCAGCAGCTCTTTCCGCCATGCCTTCAGCAATATTTTCAATTCTTTTAGCAACGTGCCAACCTACTCATGGTCGGTAAATGTGTTTACCCACGAAATGGGACATAATCTCGGCTCTAACCACACGCAGTGGTGCGGTTGGACTGGTGGTGCTCTCGATAATTGTTTTACCACCGAAGGTGGATGTCCTGCCGGTCCTGCTCCAGTGGGCGGCGGAACCATAATGAGTTATTGCCATCTGGTGGGTGGAGTAGGAGTGAACTTCTCCAACGGCTTTGGAACGCAGCCCGGAAACCGCATCAGATCGAGGTTTACCAATGCAACATGTATTTCAGGAGGTCCTTCAATCGCGGTAACTCCGGCTAACACAACCATTTGTTCGGGAGCATCAGTAAGTCTCACAGCATCAGGAGCCACCAGCTACACTTGGGCGGCCGCGGCAGGACTCAGTGCCACAACCGGAGCTACCGTTACCGCCAGCCCAGGCACAACCACAACCTATACCGTATCGGCCACCGCCAACGGATGCACCTCAACCGCTACAGCAACCGTTACTGTAAGGCCTTCACTCAATTTCGGAACGCTGGCTTCAGGCAATCAATCGTTTACCGGTTCGGGCGATCCGGCAGCCATCCAATTCTCCAGCCTTCCATCGGGAGGTTCGGGAAGCTTTAGCTATCAATGGTATTCAAGGTCAGGCATCGTGGCCGCACCCAGTGGCACATCCACAAGCGGTTGGACAGCCATCAGCGGAGCCACTGCCAGTAGTTACGATCCTGGTGTCATCACCACCAGCACCAGCTACGCTGTTATGGTTAACCCCACTGGCACACCCGATTGTTCGGGGGCTGTTTGGGCTTCGGGCGTTCGTCAGATTACCATTTCGAGCACCGCGGTTTTCAACCCGGGTACCTTGAGCAGCGGCAACCAGAGCTTCTGCTCAGGCGGTGGAAATCCCAATGCAATCAGCTTTAGCACCTTACCGAGCGGAGCCGCCTCATTTAGCTATCAGTGGTACTTCAGAGATGGGCTGCAAACTCCGCCAAGCGGAACATCCACAACCGGTTGGACAGTCATCAGCGGTGCCACCGCGAACAGCTACGACCCACCGGCTGTAATTACCGTGAATCGCAGTTACGCCTGCCGGGTAACACCGGCGGGAGGTTCTGCAGCTTTTGCCTCAGGAGTTCGCCAAATAACAGTATTGCCGGCCTTTTCGGCGGGAACCATCAGCAGTGGCGACCAAAGTTTTTGTGGCACCGGTAATCCTTCGGCCATTCAACTGAGTAGCAATCCAGTTGGCTCGGGAGCCTATCAATACCGCTGGTACTTCAAGGAATCTGCAGCCGAGGCATGTCCAACCGGAAGCAGTACCACCGGTTGGCTCACCAACAACACTTCGCCCAACATCAGCGGCACCAGCACTACCGGCTTAGGTATGAATTTCGACCCGGTTAGCGCGGGGGCACTCAATAGTGGTAGGACTTTCGCCTTGTTCATAACTCCAGTGGCGAACGGCTCTACACCCGCCTGCGGAACTCCGCAATGGGCCAGCCAGTGTCGTAAAACTTTTGTCACCACCTGTACCTTGTCGGCCGAAGATTCTCTCAGTGCTTTGCCTGCGGCTGATGACGTTCCGGCCATGCTTGGGGCCGCGTATCCTAATCCAGCCAAGGAACAGGCAAATTTCCCCGTTCATGTTCCCGAAGACTGGTCGGAAGCCCGATTTGAGATTTTCGATATTCACGGACGTGTGGTTTATGCAGAGCGCCTTGCAGAGGGCCAATCCTCAATTGTTACCTGGCGGTGGTCTGTGGGCGGCACGTATTTTTATCGGCTCAGCGGTGTTGGGCGCAGTTCTGAGGTACAGAAGCTTGTGCTTTTGCCTTAGTTTTGGCACCTTAACGGTGGATGACCGTTCGTTTTTCCGCTGGTCTGATCACGAGCGAGGTTTATGAGTATGACTCAGCCTAAAGCATCTGCTCGATTAGCAGCGGGTTAACTCGCCTGAAATCGGAGGCTTGTTAATACCTGCAGGTTGTTCGATTAAGGTGTAACGGTTTCTTCGCCATCGATTGGTCTGTCCCGTTGAATTTAGAACAGTTTACACATTAGCACCCCACCGTTAATTCCAGCACGAGAATAAATTGCTTCAATTTCCCATCCACCGGCTGTTCTAGCTTTAGAAAGTACCGGGATGTGTAGGCCGAAAGGGTCTGGTTTTCGTTTAGTTTGGTATTTTCGGCCAATGCCTCCAGCTCTGCCATCTTGCCATAATCGCTTTCGTCCTTGTAGCTGGTCAGCTCGAATTTTTGCTCGAGGCCAAAGGGCAGGCTATACCATTGTGATTGGAAAATCGGACCACCTTCGTACTCGTAGGTTTTTCCGTCGTTGCCCACAAACAGCCGTTTCTCTTCCATTTGCTCAAGGCTGAGGGCATCGTTGCCTGGTTTGATGAATTTAAACTCAAGGTCCATGGCCACTGCACCCATGGCGAGCTCGTAAAAGATGCTGTCACCCTCAAGCGTCTTTTTCCGGGCACGTTCCTGCAATGCTTCAGGAATTTCGAGTTCTAATTCGTTGGGGATTAAAATGAGTGTGGTGTTTCTATTCTGGTTACTGTCGGGAATTGCAGTTGCGGCAACGCTATCCACTTGCACAGCCTGGGTTTCGGAATTGCCTCCACAGCTTGTGAAAACAATAACCAGACTCAACAAAACGAAGCGAAATCCGAAAGTGGCGAAGTATTTCATGAGTGGAAGGTAGGATTAATCATCGTACACCCTGATTAATTTATTCTTTGTGCATTTGAATGAAATGGGCTAAATCGAGTTTTATTTCACGGCTTAATTGGCTCCCGGAGATTGTTCGGCGTATTTTTTATAAACCTGCAGCTTCGCTTCTACGAGCGATAATTCAAGACTTAGTTTTGCGCGCTTTTTGTCAAGGAGCGCAGCCTCTTTTCGATGTTTTTCCAGTTGTAATTTCATCCATTGCTTTTCCAGTTCAAATCCATTGCCTTGCTCAATCATGCTTGAAACAAAAGATGTGGTTTTGTCGATGTTGATGGCTTGCCGTAAAAGGTCCAGTTTTAAGCTCAGCGCCTTTTGTATTAAGTCGAGACTCCGAATTTTCAGGTTTAGCCCGGGTTCCGGCTCCTCTTTAATTGTTGGTTTGGCAGCATCCATTACCGGGGCGAGACAGCGCTCCCATTCTCGTTCAATTTGTAAATATCGAATGTAGGTCATGGTTGCAAACGATCTTGATTGGCTCTCAACCATTGCCAGAGCACTCCGGTTTATGCCCAACAGTTGTGCAAACAATTCTTGTCAAATGCCGAACTTCAATCGAAGATCGAATTTTGGTTGGCGTTTTCTCTTTCTCAGCCTGTGTACCATTTTAATCAAAATTATTGTTGTGACTCACAGGGTGGAAAAAGTTTGGTTTGGCACAAGAGTGATTAGAAGAAATTTATCCTGAAGAAGGTTTTATTGATGAAGGTATGATAGTTCGAGAATAAGTAGGGCTTACTGAAAAACACTCAATAGATTTATTGATTACGCTTTAGCCTCTGTTTGAATTAGACCTAGTGCAAGGGTTTTTAGTCGAGCCTTTGAAAATCCTTGCACGCTTAAATTCATGAAGTTCAATTTTTCGTTAGCCAGAAATACAGCATCTGCTTCGTTGTCCGCGGCTCGCAGTATTCAATATACAGCTTCGCCTAGACGCCTCACATCAGCTGCATTTCTGACTTTTTCAGTAAGCCCTAAGTAATTGTGAAGGGGAAAGGACTAGGCAATTGCTTTAATTCTAAGAGCGCCCTGTCGAAGTCTTTTTTCATGTTATCGATTTAAAAAAGCCTCTTGAATTCAGGTTGAAATTAATTCAGCGTGATGCTTCTGAAAGTGAGTCGCAATACCTTATTCTGAGAGGTATTTATACTTATTTTCATCGTCAGTACCAAAAGTTTGGTTTTGGATATGCCAAAACTCCGAATCCAAAACCGGAGCCAGGCGGTGTCTTCGCCCCAGATTGTACACCACCACTTGCTGTTCAAAGGAAGCCCAATAAATATTGGAGGAATTATAATGCGGCGACATCGAGAAAATCAGCAAACGCTCGGCCTCTGAAATGGCCTCCGACCAAAATTGCTCTTCTTCCTGCTTGTTTAGAATAGGCGCCTCTTTCTGCTTACAAATCCTCCCCAAATACACCGACACCGGCATCGACTCCTTACTCAACCACCCATGCTGCCCCAGTCGTGTGGCAAATTTCTGGTCTTGCGCTTTACCAATATACAGAACGGTTTCAGGTCCGTTGGTAATGTGATAGCCCACAATCATATAAATGCCATAATCGTGTGCTTTGGTAAACGTTGGTATTTCGCTTTCAGGATATGGACCTGACCAGTGGAGGAGGATGGGGGAGGGCATGGGGAATGGTATTCAAATAACATTTGCAATTATACTCGTTCAATTTTCCAGCGTTTGCTTTTCGGGTTTTGAGATGCACCTGTAACCATTGGAATTAAATTGTCCCGACCGTCTCTGAGTACTTGTCGGAAATTAAAACCTGGTTTTGGATGTCCAACTTTAGAAAGCACTCCATTTTTATCCAAAATCTCAGCGCATTGATCGGCTGTGAGTTCAACGATTTCGTTGGCTTGCATGTACTTTTGCAAGAACGCTGATATTTCTGCTACTTTGCTTGAAGTGACTGGTTGTTTCATAGTAAAAATAGAATTTCAGATTTAGGTTTCAATTTTTGACGAAGTTCTTCAATGGCGAATTTTTAAACTCTATGGTGAAACATCAAATGTCAATATGTGCGAAGAGGTGTATCATCTTAACTTGTATACACATTTTTCTCGTTAAACGGATTTGAGACCTTTACACTCTAATTTTCCGTTTACTTCAATAAAGGTTTACTGAAATATGCATCGGCATAAATTTAAATATTATCGGCTAAAAATAGCTGTTTATTATTTATTTATTGACTTTGCCCTTCTTCAATATCTTATTTTCTAATAAGATCTTCGGTTCTACAATCGGCAAAATGAGCCCATTGCCTAAAATGCCTCTTGTTTTTTCCAAAATAATGCCTCGAATTGTGGAATAGCCAATGCTTATCAAGGTAATTGCCAATTTAGGACTTATCGATTTAATTTTACCTTCCTCCAAAGAAAGATGACCGATTAATTCATTTACTACAAAATCAACGCGAATTTCAAAATCACCAATAAGTGTTTTCTTTGCTGAATCTCCATGCTTGAAAAATTCGTTCACCAAAACACTAAACCTAATTGAATACATTTCTTCTTTAATAAAAATTGAAGGAGAATGAAAGGTTTTAATAACTAACTGTCTCTCTTTTAGTGAAGCTATAGATTCATTAACATTGCACTTCAATGTATAAATTGAAGCTATTTTAATATCACTTGAATGAAGTTCAGCCATGATTATGCAGCAATTAAATCGTCAGATTTAGCTTTTTCTGGAAGTCGAGATGATTTTTCTGGTTTGGAATACCAATTATCAAATTGGAACTTTAAGGCCTCCGATGGAATTTCATGAAATAAATCGGTTCCTTCCTGACTAATTGTAATTAACTCACAATCCAATACTGTCTCCAATTTGGTTATGCTTTTCAATGTCAAATTATGTGGAGTATTAAACCATTTGCTGATCTCAGAGGGTTTTTTGCCTAATTTATCCGCAAGTGCTGTTCGCGACATTTTTTTCAACTTCAAAATAGCATCAACACGATCCATTATTTCTCCCAATTTGCGAACAAACAGGAGATTCTCTTCCGGAATTTCATTGAAGAAACTATCAAAATTTTCAGAATTGTTCATAAGGGGATTTTTAGGTCGTTCGGAAATACAATCTTTGTGTGGTCTGAGTTCAAAAGCAAATCACCGCTTTCAAATGCTCTTTTGATACCCGCTGCTATCAGATTAGCAGAATGGAAATGCTTTGAGACATTGGGGCATTTTTCTGGATCTCTGTCTAATTTAACGCCTCCATTAAATAGAATAACAATTTTCTCGTTTACCCGGTAACAATACAAACGAATCGGATTCTTCTTCTTGGCCTCAAAAACATCAAAATGACGAGGCGGTAAGGCCAACGCCTTTCGTTCATTTCTAAAGTATTGTTTCAAAGCACCTTTTTGTTCTCCAATTCTCACCTTTAACCATGCTTTCAAATCATTGAAATTTGATCGCTCCGAAGAATTTGATTCAAGCACTTCTTGAAACGCTTTAAACTCAGATGTAGGGTTCAATTTGCCATCAATAGTTAACAGTACAGTGTAGTAAGTCACCTTCGGTAACGATTGAACTTCAATTAATGTTGCAAAACTATTCATTTATAAGTTAAAAACAAGTTATCTGCCAACAAAATTCACTTATGAGTTAAAATCTTACAGCGTGCATGAAACTTCATTATTTATATAGATTACAAAATCAGTAGATTAGATAAGAAAAAACCATTTCTTTCAAAGAAAATCGACCATTGGATACGATTGAACTCTCTTTAATAGTGCAAAATAGATAAAACTCGCTAAGTCGCAATCTATATGTAGTACTTTTCTACTCTTCAGCCGCTAATCCATATTCATTACTGCTCTCCCTCGCGCTGTAAGGCTCTGAATCAAGAATTCCTTCCGCCATCAAACGGGCCTGCTCAATCACCGTTTCGGTAGCGCGAAGCTCCAAATCAGGTGGATAGCCATGTTTGCGAAGGATTTTCTTTACCGCTATACGCATCCGGGCTTGCACGTTTTCCCGCACTGTCCAGTCGATGCTGGTGTTTTTGCGAACCGTATCAACCAACTCACGGGCGATGTGTCGTAATACGTCATCGCCTAGCACTGCCACTGCGGTGTCGTTCACTTCCAAAGCTGTGTAGAATGCGTATTCCCTGAAATCGAGCCCCAATTCATCGCCCCTACGATCGGCTTCCTTGATGTCTTTCGCCAAACGGATCATCTCATCAATAATTTGAGCGGAGGTGATCAGGTTGTTCTGATAATTCCGCACCGAATTGTCGAGCATGGTCGAGAATTTTCTGGCTTCGATCAGGTTAAACTTCTGCCTGCCCTTAATCTCATCGTTCAAAAGCTTTTTCAGTAGCTCGAAGGCCAGGTTGCGATGCTTCATGCCCTTTACCTCAGCCAAAAACTCATCCGATAGAATCGAGATATCGGGCTTTTTTATTCCGGCGGCATCAAAGATGTCGATGACTTCATCCGATACAATCGCCTCTGATAAAATCTGCTTGATCGCGGTTTCGATCTCTTCATTCGATTTGCTCTTTCCGCTTTGCGTAACCTTCACAATCCGCGATTTAATGGCCTGAAACAAACCAACATCGTCGCGAATATCGATCGTGTAGGGGTGTGGTACCGAAATGGCAAAAGACTTTGTTAAGGCAGTTACCGCATTTACAAAGCGTTCTTTCCCGTTTTCAAGCCCCAAAATAAAATTGGCGGCATGTATTGGAAAAGATAACTTCTCCTTGGGACTGAGTTGGAAAAACTGCTTGTAGTCAAAACCCCGGGGTTGGCCGGCTTCCACAGGTTGCTCGGTAAAGAAACGACAGACCAATTCATACTTACCCATCATTACCGATGCGGCTTCCTCCTGATCAAAAGCCGGCTTCCCTTTTCCACCGCTTTCGGTGTACAAAGCCAACGCCCGCTTCAAATCGTTGGCAATTCCGATGTAATCTACAACCAATCCACCTTCCTTGTCCTTGTAAACCCGGTTTACCCGGGCAATGGCCTGCATGAGGTTATGCCCCTGCATGGGTTTATCGATATACAACGTGTGCATCGATGGAGCATCGAAGCCCGTAAGCCACATGTCGCGAACGATGGCGATTTTCAAAGGGTCTTTTGGGTCCTTCAAACGATCGCCCATGGCCTTTCGCTTTGCTTTGTTGCGGATGTGACGCTGAAAATGAAGGGGATCCGACGATGAGCCGGTCATGACCACTTTGATGCTGCCTTCCTCATCGAGATCGGAATGCCATTCGGGCTTTATCTTCACAATGGCAGCGTATAAATCCACACAAATCCGGCGACTCATGCACACAATCATGGCTTTACCATCGAGGGTTGCGTTGCGTGCCTCAAAATGGGCTACAATGTCTTCGGCAATGCGCGCCAGCCGCTCTTCATTGCCCACAATGGCCTCGAGGCGAGCCCATTTCGACATCAGTTTCTGTTTGTCCTGCTGCTCTTCCTCTTCGGTAAGCGATTCGAAGGCTTCGTCGATTTCGGTTAAGGCTTCCTCGCGCAGGTTTACTTTCGCCAAACGATTCTCGTAATAAATACGCACGGTTGCTCCATCTTCTACCGCTTGTTGAATGTCGTACACATCAATGTAATCGCCGAAAACAGCTTGTGTGTTTTTATCGGTATTCTCGATGGGCGTGCCCGTAAAACCAATAAAGGAGGCGTTAGGCAAGGCATCGCGCATGTGTTTGGCGAAACCATCCATAAAGTCGTATTGACTTCGGTGGGCTTCGTCAGCAATTACCACAATGTTGCGCCTGTCGGAGAGCATTTCAAATTGCCCTTTGATGTTTTTGGTTTTACCCTCTCCGAGGTCGATTTTCTCTTGAATTTCGGGCAGGAATTTTTGAATGGTGGTGAAGATGATCCCGCCCGAACTTACACTGAGTTTCCGTTTTAAGTCTTCCCGGTTTTCGGCTTGCACCGGAGTTTGGCGGAGTAAATCCTGGCTTTGTGAAAAGGTATCGAACAACTGATCATCCAGATCGTTGCGGTCGGTGAGTACCACTAGCGTGGGATTGTTGAGTTCGAGCACCAGTTTGCCGGCATAAAACACCATACTCAGGCTTTTGCCGCTGCCCTGTGTGTGCCAGATAACGCCTGCACGTTGGTCGCCACGCTCTGATGTGGCCATTTTAGTGCACTCCACCGCCTTTTTTACAGCGAAATACTGGTGGTAGCGCGGAACTATTTTGGCAATACTGGCTTTGTTTTGGTGAAACAGGATGTAATGCCGGATAAGATCGGGTAGCACCGTTTTGTTAAGCATGCCTTTTACCAATACCTCCATTTGAGGGATGTTTTCGTTGGCAACGAGGCGGCCATCGATCGATTTCCAGGGTACAAAAAACTGGCGGGCGGCGGTGAGTGAGCCATAGAGGGCTTCCCATCCGTCGGATACTACCAAAAGGGCATTGTACTGAAACAGCGAGGGTATGCTTTGCTTGTAGGTTTGCAATTGATTAAAGGCCGATTGCAGGGTGGCATTTTCATCTACGGCATTTTTGAGCTCAATCACCACCAAAGGCAAGCCGTTGATGTACAGAATAAGGTCGGGGCGTTTATTGACGTTTTTCTCGATGATGCTAAGTTGGTTCACCACCAGAAATTCGTTGTTTTCGGGATGTTCAAAATCGATGAGCCATACTTTATCGCCGACAATACGACTGCCTTTACGGTATTCCACATCCACACCTTCGGTGAGCAAGCGGTGAAAACGGTAGTTGTTTTCGGCTAGATGCACACTTTCGCTGCGCAGCACTTTTTTCAAGGCTTCGGCCTGTGCTTCGGCCGGCACGTTCTGATTAATGGCTGCAATGGCCCGAGCGAGCCGCTCTTTGAGTACGACCTCATCAAATGCTCTTTCCTGATGCACCCCATCGGGCGAAATGCTGGCACCGTGAATTGGCGTGTAGCCAAGATCCACAAATTCCTGAATCAGAATTTGCTCGATGTGGTCTTCGGAAAGGATGGCGGTCATGGTAGCTTACAGTTTGCCTTGCTGATAGAGGTACATTTCAATTCGCTCATGGTCAATTGACAGTGATTTTGCCAATTCATCCATTTTCATAATGTATTGAATATAAAATGCGACGCCCTTGTGCATAGGTTGTTTTAAAAGATCGTTAAAATCGCTAAATCGCTTCATGGCATCAAAAACACGTTCATCGAGAATTAAACAGGGCATTTGATCGTATCGTTTATCGGAGAAAAACAAAAGTTTGGTGATGGTCGATGGACCTATACCTTCAATTTGTGCCAGGCCGCCAAAAACTCGATATAAATCGGCTTCGGTTAATTCATTTTTTACATCCAGTATTTCGCGAATGAGCCCCAGATTTCTCTTGCTGGGCTTAAACTTTCGCATGGCTTGAGGATAGCCCCAGGCAAGTGTTTTTAGAATTGCCAGAACGGTATTGCCTTCTTCGAATTCGGTAAATAAATCACCGCGATTTAGAATTAAAGGCTGAGGAAGCAAAAAGTGGCGGTACACTTCGTTATTCGCCCAAAATTGGCTTTTAACAGTGAATGCTGCTTGCCCGTTTTCGGTAGCTATTTCTATGGCTTCTTTAGATAATTTCATTTCGTGTTGTTTTTTATTGAGTTGTTTATTTGATGAGTGCCCGATCTATGAGTTTTGCTCTATCTACGGTTTGATTGGTATTCCATGGATTGGACAAATTATACGTTAGACATTTTTTTCAATGTCTCGCTTACTTCTAATTCGCCTGAAATGAGTTTTGGGAGGAGAGTGTCTCTTAATTTCATTAGTGATTCATTTTCTTCCTCTTTGTTAAATTGATAATTATAATATGGTTTTAACGCAATTTCGGCAAATTCATTTACTAATTCAAAGTGCGGTAAGGCAATTTTAATAGTTGATATTTCGGAAAAAGTGATTTGAGGAAATGTACCTGACCTTGACTCTGCTAATTGTTGCAAATATTCAATCACCTCTTTTTGTGTTAAATAAAAATATTGAAATAAAGAATTGAGTTCGCCTTTTGAACGCATAACCATGAGTTTGGTTGAAACTACATATTGGCTTGAATTAAAATAAACGTAGGCAAATCTTTTGTTCGCTGGCCTTATTTCACTGTATAGTATGTCGTTCTTTGAAATTGATTTTTTTGCCTGACCTGGCAAGTTTTCAGGATTAGACAGATTTTTGTGTAAGAATTTGCCATCTTGAATATCACCCGTATTAAGAAATACAACCTCTTTTACATTATGAAGTGGATATGTTTTTGAAACAGTTTCTAATAACTCATTCATCGCATAAACCTCCCACCCCTTCGGAATCTCCCCCAATTCGCTCTCCACCATTTCGCCGCCCGAGGATTTGTAGGGTTCGCCGTTTTCGTTGGGGAATTCGAAATCGACAAACCAACGCTTAAAGAGAGCCTGCGCCAGGGCTTCGAGCTCTGCGTTGATTTTGTTGTTGAGCTCGATTTTATCGTCGAGCGAAGAAAGGATTTCGGCAATGGCGGTTTGGACGGGGAGGGGAGGGAGGGAAACTAACACTTCATTTAAAACCTCAGTAGTCAAACTCGGAACTGCTGAACCTACGTTTAGTGATGCTAAATCATAAGTTTTCAGGGTGTAAAACAAGTATTTTGGGAAAACCAATTCACTATTAATCTTAGAATAAAACATAGTATCTACTGACCAAAACGGCTTATCCAAGTAAAATAAATTACTCAATGTTCCCTTTCGTGGAATAAGTATTGACTCTGATTCATATAATGGTTTTTCTACATATCGCATAATACCTCCCGAACCATACAAAGGAAATGAACCATCGGCTAAATGTTTATGGTCTTTACCATACTTAATTTGCATTAAGTCAGATAATTTATATTCTTTCCAGTTGGTCATATTTGTATTCCTCCTGATTTGAAATAATTAATAGATTTAAGAGTAAGCTCAAAGGTTTTGTTTATTATAATTGAAGCACCTAATCCAAACTTGTATTGATAATCATTACTCGTTAGACGTTCTAATTTTTCAAAATTTCCTTTTGTATCATTATTCCAATAGGTTTTGAATTCGATTACCAATAAATTTATTTGATTGTCACCGCGATGATGTAAAATAATGTCTGGGTAAATATTAGATCCTGAAAGTTCTTTTGAAATATAACCATTCCTGTTGTAATCAAAATCAATATACATTCCTTCCATTTTTGAGAAACTTGACAACCGTAATAATGCATCGAAATACAAACCAAACCTAAACGCAATAGAGCGTTCGTGTGTTTCTCGGACGATGAGTGATTCATCATTACGATACAGATGCGTTAACGCCTGTTTGATCATCGTTTTCAGCTCTTCTAATTGTTCTTTATTAAGCTCCATGATTTATTTATTAATACTTATACTGGCAGAAACGGCTTCTTTCATTAGAACTTTCCTTCCTGTTGAATTTACCCATGAGTCATCGTTGTGGTAAATGATATCTATTGCGATTTTTTCTTTATCCAAAGCATAATACACCACACAAAGCCGGTAAGTGGATTTCTTCGATTTAAATTGTTTGTATTCGTTGGCAGTTAGCTCTACGGATCCAAATGAATTTTGTGTACCTTTTACTTCGAGGTGTAGAGTTTTTTTTCCTTTCATGGCTTCCAAATCCCATCCCTTGTTTTGTTTATGCACGTCTTTTATCATGAAGCCTTTCTGTTTAAAATGATCCGCAGTGAAATCCATCGCCGCCACTTCCACCCTTTTTCTAGTTTCGGCATCTAAATGCCAGCCACTTTTTCCATTTGTCCTATTGGACTTTTTTGTAAGCTTTTGAAAGGTTTGTGGCTTATCGATAAAATTAAATATATTCTGAAGCTCATTTAGGGTATGTTTTTTTGCATAATATAAATTAGACTGCCCTGGACCTTCAATTTCCAAAGATCGCAATTCGCTTGGAATCAGTATTGCATCGCTCGATTTACATTTAGCGCAATATAACCGTTGTTTTCCATTCGGCAATACTATTGTTTGGACTGATTTGTATAAGGTTGCATTTTTATATCCGCCTATTATGTACTGATGCCCAAATTCATAATTTCTTGCAAAGAAAACGATGTTGACTCCTTCTAAGAATTCTTCATCATTTTTAGCGCCCAATTTTTTAAGATTAATGTCTTTGCCTTTCCCTACTCTTACAAATCCATAAGTATAAGCCCCACGGCTAAGAAAGTTATATATTTCACCACCCGTTCCACTTTCATCCACCATCGCCCCTCCACCTCTAGGAATGTCATTCTTTTTTTTACCCTTATAATTATCCATCCATGCTATGCGGAAAAAGATACAGGGTTTGCTTACATCAAAATGACTCATATCTCAATCCTCCCTTTTTTAGGTTTTCTTCGATTCGTTCTTGCGATTTGCACGCTTGAGCAAAAGCTTTGTTTATAGAAGACTTCTGCTCCTTGCTTAAATTATCCACTGGATGAGTTTCTTCTCGTCTGGTCATAATTGCGTTTATCTTGGTTCACTCTTCGTCATTTATTTTCAGATACCATTTGAATTGTCGTGATTATATATATTATATTCAATGGTTTGTTCTTCATGTTTGCTTGGTTTATTTTCATTTATTTTTTCAGAAGAGTTGATTCGGTCGAGAATAATTAAATTGGAATGAATAAGCTCCTTTTTCATCCTTTCTTATAATACCTGTCTGGTTAAACTGATTGCACAATGCACGTACCTTTCTACTCAGTGTTTCATAGGTTTTTCCATTTATAAGGTTACCATGTATTCTTCTGTACACCTCTGGCGTTATTTCAGCGGCTTTTAGGGCTTGTTCTTTATACTTCGAAAAAAGGTAAGTCATGTTCAAAATTTCTTTTGCCTCTAAATCATAGCTTATATATTCATTGCCAATTAACTGAATTAATTCATCCCTAAAATCTGTTTTCACAAGCACTCTGTCGAGTACATAAATGGGCACCTGCTCAGTAGAAGCTTGATGTTCATATAAAATTCCTGCTCGTTTAAATTCGTCGATTACTTCAAAGTGGTTATTGCTTTCGCTCAACAGTATAGTAAAATACCTTTTGCGGTTGAGTCGTTCCGATTTGTAGAAATAGGCTAAAACCGCTTTATGTTCCTGACTTAGCTTAGTTTGTATTTTCTGCTCAATATACCGTTCAAATCCACGCAGCCAAATTTCAATTTCGTCATCAACCAGTTTTCCCGTTGGAATTCTGAGGGAAATCATACCTTCATTAATCTCGTAATAAGCCAAATCTACTTGATTATCTAGCGCACCATTAACCAATGATGCCATTCCCCTACCTTGGTTTTCTATCTTGTCGAACACCTTTAAAATAGAGGCCAACTTAGGGTTTTTACTTTCTGGTATACCGGGTATAAGTCTTCTGATTTCTATATCTGTAGAAGTATCAACGACCTTTATCTTCTCTTTGAAACTCCCTGGATTTTTAATTTCAATAAATAAATTAGGCTCAACGCTAACGGTTACAAATTTGTCAATGGAGTAATCACGATGCGCCAGTGCATTGTTAATAGTTTCACGAATCAACTTTTCTGGATACTCGGGTTCACTCTTACCTCCGGCGGTAATGGTTCTGTTTATTTTAATGTTTCCCCAAACATACCTGAACGTTTCTTCCATTAAAGAAAGAACATCTGTTCGAAATATTTTCTTGTCTTTTCCAATATCCGAACTTGTGTCGTAATAGGCATCCACTTCAACTCTGTTCGACAAAAAGTGAAATGGATCACTTCCACATACAAGCATCCCAAGAAGGGTCACCTGATCGTTTATCATGAAATGTTGGTTTGCTAAAAATGATTTAGCTTTTACTAAACTTGGCTTTAAGGTTTCACTTCTTATTTCTTTGTTTAAAAGACTTACATAATTATTTATTTTGTCAAGGCTTAAATCCTGAATACTGGCCTCAGCAATTGGTCTTATCTCGCGGGCATATTCTAATTCTAATTTATACTCTCGTTGCTGTTGAACTTTTGCAGAGGCAATCTCTTTATCTTGTGCGAGCTTTCGTTCATAACATTTACCATTGAATGAGGCATATTTTAAATCATCTGGCAGTGGGTAAACAGCTATAACCAATAAATCTTTTTGTCCTTCGCCGGACTCAACTGTGTAGTAGTCGAAAAAAATGCGATCACTGAGTTCTAAGAAAAGTCCATCATCATTTTTGAATGTCTTATTATGTAGTTCAATAATGTTGTTTTCGTTTCTCCGGTCAAAACCAGTTAGAACATACTGTTTGTTTCTTTCCCGCACACCCGCGATTACTATGCCTCCATCTGTGTTTAAATAAGCGCAGATGCTTTCCTTGAGAGATACCCAATTAGCTCCCGTTGAAAGATCTTTTAATTCAATTTTTGTCTTTTCAACATCGATAAAAATGTTTCGTGAAATTGAATCTTGAATTGCATTCAGCGTTTCAAGTATAAATTCCGATTTTAACATGTTGCTCATGGTCTCGCTTTTTATTCTAAAGGTCTTGGGTACCTTATTTGTCGCTTTATCCTGATTTTGTTTCGTAGCATCTTTCGTTTTACAAAGCAACGCAATAATTCCATTATGTTAGTTTAGCCTCTCCAACCTAACATAAGAAAATCTTTATGTTAGGTTAGTATCATAATTCAATCCCTACTTTTTTCAGGTTTTCTTTGATTCGTTCTTGCAAGGCAACAGATTCGGCAAAATGGGCTTTTAGGTTTTCAGTAATTCCGGCCACTTTCTCTTCAAACGAAACGCCGTCGTCTTCCACTTCTTCACTGCCTACATATCGTCCCGGGGTAAGTACAAATTGGTTGGCCTCTACTTCATCCAACCTTGCCGATTTGCAAAAGCCCTGCACATCGCTGTACTGGCCCCCTTTACTGCGCCATTGGTGGTACACATCGGCGATTTGGGCAATGTCATCATCGGTAAACGCTTTGTTTTTCCGGCTAATGAGTGTTCCCATTTTGCGGGCATCAATAAAGAGGATTTCGGTATCTCGCGCCCGCAGTTTTCGTCCTGCCGCCCCAATACTTTCTTTATTTCGATTGCGCGCCAAAAACCACAAGCATGCTGGAATTTGGGTATTAAAAAAGAGTTGTGTCGGCAAGGCTACCATACAATCCACCACGCCTTCGCGTATCATGCGTTTGCGTATTTCATTCTCGCCGCCCGAGTTGGAGGTCATCGAGCCATTGGCCAGCACAATACCGGCCACTCCGCTGGGGCTGAGTTTATTCAACACCAATTGCAGCCAGGCATAATTGGCATTGCCCGCGGGAGGCACACCATACTTCCACAAATGAGAATCCTGCAACGACTCTGCACCATAATCGGAAATGTTAAAGGGTGGGTTCATGATGGCATAATCCACCTGCAGGTCTTTATGGCGGTCGTTGTGGAAAGTATCGCCCAATTCAATTTGTGCATCAATACCGCGAATGGCGAGGTTCATCTTGGCCAAACGGTAGGTGGTAGGATTGCTCTCCTGTCCATATACAGCGATATCGTCCAAGCGGCCACCGTGTGCCTGGATGAACTTTTCGCTTTGCACAAACATGCCGCCAGAGCCGCAACAGCCGTCGTAAATGCGTCCATTGTAAGGTTCCAACATCTCCACCAACAACTTTACAATGCTCGCCGGGGTGTAGAACTGACCGCCCCGTTTGCCTTCTGCATCGGCAAACATGCCCAGAAAATACTCATACACCTGTCCAAGCAAATCCTTGCTGTTTTGTTCGGGATCGTTGAAGCCGATGTTTCCAATGAGGTCGATTAACTCGCCAAGGCGCTTTTTGTCGAGCGCTGGTCGGGCGTAGTCTTTCGGTAAAACGCCTTTGAGGTTGGGATTGTCTTTTTCGATGGCATCCATAGCATCGTCGATGTCTTTGCCGATGGATGGCAGCTTGGCGCGTTGGTGTTGGAGGAAATTCCACCGTGCCGAAGGGGGCACATAGAATACATTTTCGGCCAGGTACTCGTCTTTGTCTTCAGGGTCGGAATAGCTGTCTAGGCTCAGCTTTGCATGCAATTCTTCGAAGCGGTCGGAGATGTATTTAAGGAAGATGAGCCCGAGTACAATATGTTTGTATTCGGCTGCATCCATGTTGTTACGGAGCTTATCGGCTGTGGCCCAGAGGGTTTTCTGCAGCGTATTGTCGAGCATAGAGAAAGTAGAATGGCTCGGCAATATAGTAGAAAAATGGTTGGGTTATGAACAAGGGAATTAAGATGATAAGACATGTTAATCTGTTTCTCAGCAGGTTCGATTGTTCGCCATAATGCCTACTAAATACGAGGAAGTCGTTTTGCTTCAATGGAATTAATATCTGTTATTGTTACAGAATTCTTTTCAAACATGATTGAAAGTATGTCACGATTGATTAATTCTACAGAATTCGTGGATGCAAGCATTTTTGAGGTTGAACTGAAATCGTTATTCGTAAGTGCAATTAATTCAAATTCAACTTGAAAAGTACTTTCATAGTATCTTTTAGCAGCAACTATTTCTTGAATTGCCTCTCTACCAACCTGTCCTTTTGTTTGCTTAACCTGTATAATCGCATTGTGTTGCTCACTTAGCAGTACTACATCCACACCTTTATCGTTGGAATAGGGTGTCAAATGAACATCATAGCCTTGGTGAAAGTAAAATGCTGCTATGGCTGCTTCAAATAAACTTGGATTTAATCTATCCAAATCGTTGATGAATAGAGGGTTCGATTTTGCTTCACTTTGAAAGCCAAAGATGTTTCCAAAGATTTCGTCTGGTTTAACTTCTGCTTGTTCTGTTGGAAATAGTGTATTACTTGCTAATGCCTTTTTATTCATTAACAGTGCATCGAGCACTTCATCGAACGATTTAAGTTTTTCTCCGCTATCATTTTTCATGTCATCAGGAAATACAGCCATGGGATAATAGACGTGAACATCGTTTAATTGTCCTATACGGTATGCCCGGTCTGTTGCTTGCTCTTCTTTTGCGGGATTCCAATGCCTCGAATAGTGAATTACATGATTTGCTTCGGTAACATTTAAACCAACACCTGCTGCAAGAGGAGACATAATTATGACATTAAAGCCAAACTGACTCTGAAACCGGTCAATTGTTTGCTGCCGGCTTAATTTTGCTCTATCTTCTTTTTGTTTGGTGCTAGGCGTATCACCGTTGATTATGCTCGAAAATATTCCAAAGATTTCATAGATTACTTTTTGTAACATTTTTTGGGTTTCTTTTCTATCGGCGAAAACAATGACTTTTTGATTTCTGTGCCTTATGTCTTCTAGAATCCCTATAGTCGATTGCAATTTGGAGGAGGATTCAATTAGCTCCACAGCCGAGTAATTTAAGATTTGATTGTCCAGCAAAAATGGATGATCAGAAATATCTCTAACTGCCCATATTGATTTTAGTTTTTGGTTTCTACTATCTACTCCTACTAAATTTGAGTTATTAATAACATCGATTTCAACCTTGTATCTTTCTACTTGGACTAAGGGCATTACCTTTTTTATCCTAGAATCCGCTCCATCATGTTTAACGGGAAGGTCTTTTGCAACATCTTTCTTGAGTCTTCTTTTGATAAATACACCAATTTTATCCCTCAGTCTTTCTGTTAATTCTCTCACATCCGTTTCTTCAGATCTCAATGGATTTTGAAACTCTTTTGCAAACTCCTTTGCATTTCCTAAATGGCCTGGGACAGCGAAATCCATAATACACCAAATATCAATCAGTGTATTCTCCACAGGTGTTCCTGTCATAGCAACCTTGAAATCAGCTTTCAAAGCCTTGCATGCATTTGTAATATAGGTGCCGGGTGTTTTGATTTTCTGAGCTTCATCTAATGCAACAATAGCATAATCAACAAGACACAGTGTAGCTTGATAAATTCTTAATGTTTCATAACTGGTTAAAATGACTTGTTGTATTTGTAATTCTTGCGCTTCGATTTGGTTACGAGCGGCATCAAATCCTCTCGTCAAATTATTTGAACCATATAATTTAAGCATTGAAAGATTCTTCGGAGAAAAGAACTTGTTGTATTCATTCTCCCAGTTCTCAAGCAAACTAACTGGTGCAACAATCAAATATGGTTTATTTAAGCCTCTATATGTTATGCTGTGCCATTCAATAAAATAAAGTAACTGCAGTGTTTTACCAAGGCCCATATCATCTGCAAGAAGGCATCCACTGTAATTGGCTTTCTGCAATGATTGCAACCAAGAAATACCTTCCATTTGATGCTCCTTGAGACTTATTGATTCATTTAAATTATCGATTTTATAGAAACTATGAGAAATACTTTGCAGAGCAATCGAATTTGAAACAAACTCAGTAAACTCTGCGTTTTCTTTAATGATAAGTACTTCATTATCTGATAGCTTAGCTAATTTTGTTACGGGTTCAGATTGATTTTCAAACTGTTTTTTTGCTACGGAGATAATTTTGTCAGCCTCTGGTATTGGAATTTCTACTTCTTCCCAATTAAAAGAAGACTTCCCGTTTCTAAATGCATTCTCGCGTTCCTCAATAAAAAAGGAAAGCCTTTCTTGGTTTTTAAAATGCAAGCGTTTCTCTCCATGCACTTTATCTTTTATGGTTACTCCCGGAATCCATTCAGATTTATATGGGCAAACGAATGGATAGAACTTTGGTTTGTATAGTCCGATATCTTTAACTCTTTCACTGTAAAATACACTAAAATCAATTTCATTTTCATCAAAATAATTCTCGGGGTTTTCTATAATTTTTGAAATTGTTTCCTGATTATGTACTTTACGATACTCTTTTACTTTCTTAAGCTCTTTTTTTTGCGTGTCATTTATTACAACCCTTGTCGTATTTCCATTTCCATCAGAAATAGGATAGTTTTCTAAAATAGTTGGAAATCTATCAAATAAATTTAAAAATTTATTTTCATCCTCTAATTCAATTGATGGATTAAGCTCTAGTGCTCCATTAATGAAATTTACATCGATTTTAATTTTATCAGGACAATAAACATTTTGACTGTCTAAGTAACTATCTAATATAGATGCTGCTGATTTGGATAAGTTTTTAATATCTGAGAAGTATTTTAAATTACTTTGAAAAGTTCTTTCGTCATAACTCAACTTATTGAATTCGTCTAAAGCTTCACAAATCTGAAACTGACTTTCAGAAAGCAAATAGACTGAATCTTCTATGGATAAAATAGGCCCATTTCTTTCAGTATTCAAACGATTTCCATTAGGAGCAAAATCAAAGAATCCATAGTTGAATTTAAATGAATTTTGATTAAGTTGTCCATCCGATTGGATAAAAATTTCAAAAGGGTATTCAGGTGGTAGACCGAGAATTTGCTTATTGATTTCACTCAATTTCAAGATTTCAGCTGTTTCAACATCGCATGCGTCAAAACTATAATTAGCGTTCCCATTATCATGCAATTCATTCAAAATTGAAAGCTGAGACAAAAGCAGATCGTTGCATTTTGACCAATTGCTTACTGGCACCCTTGAGCCATAAACATCTTCGATGTAGAAGGAGAAGTTTTTATTATATTTGAACGCAAAAATCATTGTAGAGCTTTTTTAGTCAACCAATTGTCAAATCTAGGTTCCCATTCTCCCTTATGAAACAACCGCCCTTCTTCGTTAAAATAATAGTACTTTGAATCACTCTCTACGGCTGGGGGTAAAGCGCTATTCCGCAAATCTTCAACACTATTGAGTCTAGCAGATAATTTGGGCATATTACTGCTGTTTAACTTATAAGCACAACAGGCAAACCCATCATTGCTAAATTCGATGATCATATAATTCCCAATATAGAGAATGAACGCAGAAATCTCTCTGTTGCTTAGCACAGTTACATAGCGAGATTCGATGACTTTAGAAATTCTATCATCTTTTCTTAGCTCCATCTTAGTGGATTTTGGCCCATAAACTTTAAATGTTGATATTTTAGATGCATATTTTAGCCAAAATCTTTTTCTCCTTTCATCATTAATACAGACATTAAAAAAGACATTTATAAACTGTTTTGTAATCCATTCATTAAGAATCCTTCTTCCATTTAATAGTTCTGCACGCTCTCTTTCAGTGAAATTTACGAATGGTGACCAAGCTCCTAAATTCTCTGGATCTCCAATGAGATCAAAAGCTAGATTCTTTATTCTATCTTGATAAGAAAAGAAGCTTGGTTGGTTCGCTTGGTTAATTAACTTACTTATTACCCGTTTATCTCTACTTGCATTTCTGTAAAGAGGTAGTACATTTTCAAAATGATCAATTATTTCACTCAATTCATCTTTCTTTTTTTCATAATATGCGATGATAACTTTTGAAAAATATGGAAAAGCAATCCATGAATTTGGTAAAGAAAGATATTTTGCTGAATCGCTAATAGATTTATTCCTGAGTGCTAATTCAGTTCCTAAAATTACATCTCCGTTTTCAGGATTGAAAAATCTAAGATTGCTTTTGAATCCGAGTAAAGTACTTCGTGAACCTTCATAAGTGTAAAGTTTATTTAGAATGAAATCTGAAAGAATGGTAAATGATTCAGTGTCTTTTTCTTCCCAGCTGGTTAATAAACAATAAATTAATCCAAATAAATATGAGTCTCTCCAATTCGATTCTAACATTTTTAAGGCACAGGCAAGTTCATACTGATCGTAAAAAATTGGCGTTAAACTATTTTCTGAATGCTTTAATGTATAAGTTAATGTCCTTAATTCTCTCTTGCTGAATGATTCAATATTTGTTGAGTTGATTGTTTTAAACTTCCTAAATACTTGAGAGATCAAATTGTCCATTTTCAAATCAAATGTAGAAGCTCCGAGTTTCTCAGTCAACCTATCCAATTTATCGATTTTAAAATCATTTTGGTTTTTGAGAGTTACAGGTATTATTTTTTGAGCAGCATTTGACAAGGCAAAATGGGATACATGAAAATTCAATAAATCATTTATATTGCTCATTTTAATTTCTTCTTAAGTTGAGTTTACTAAGTTGCTCTGTTAGTTCCTCCAAAATTTCCTCTTGTTTGGAGGATGCTCCGGCTAATGCCTCTGCTGTTTTTGTGAGATGTTCAGAATATTTTGCTAAATATGCTTCTAAACTTTGAGCAACTGTTATTTGGTAATCGTTTAAACCAGACTTTATGCTTGAAAATATGCCCTGCAAACCTTTCTCAATAGTGTCAAATTTCTTGGAATAGTCAGCTGAAACCTCTTTCGATATTTCAAGTGTGTGCTGAATCTCTTCTATTGTTGATGCATTATTTTCTAAGAATTGATTTGAGTACTTTGAGAAAGTAACTTGTGTTTCACCAAATTTATTTGTAGATACAATTACATCCTGTGAAATATTTTTGAAGTTTGAAATAACTTGTTCTAGCTCTCTTTGAGCCTGATTAAGTTTTGAAATTGTATCTGTAACACCTTTTGATAATCCATTCATTTTTTCTATACTTTCATTAAATGCACTTAAAAGATTTTCGGAAACTTGAAGATTTTTCGATTGCTCATTTAATAAGATTTGTTGTCCTGTTTGCAAGCCACCTACTTGCTCATTCAATATTCTACTCATATCTTCTACTTGCTTTTTCATTTGGCTGGTAGATTCTTCAGATTGAGTAAGTGTTTGTTTGGATATTTGCTGCACGATTTCTTGCAAACCTCTGAAGTTCTCATTCAGATTTTCTGTCATGGTTTGTAACTTAACTGGGAAATCAGTTAATGAACCGCCAGCTTGACCTAATAATCCAGCCAAGCGTTCCATCTCATTTTTTGTATCTCCACTCATTGATGTCTTAAACTCCTCAATCATTTTACCCATAGAATCCTGTAACTCTTTAACAATGGTTTGAGTCATATCAGTGGCAGGATCCTTAAGTTTATTTCCAAGGTTTTCGATTTCCGCCTTTACCAGTTTCAATTCTGCAACAACACCTTCTGCTGGATTATTCAATATTTGTTCAAATCCAGCAGATATTGTCAACGCTAAATCGGTAGAGAATGTTTGTAATGCTTTAGATTGCTTTTTTGATTCCTCATAAACATCTCTTAATACATTTCCGGGCTTTAGCGCATTTCCTTCATTATCAGTAGAAATTAAGTCACTTCTTAGGTCTGTTAAAACTGAAATCAACTTATTGATTGCAATTGTCTCATCACTGAGAACACCTTGTTCAAGTTTCTTTTTCTTGATATTAGTCAAAAAGGAAAATATAACAAGAAGAAATACTCCAAAGATGGAAACTAAGAAGGCTGTTTTAAGGCCATTCATTAGCTCAGGGATACTCTTTTCAATGTCATTACTATCAAAGTTCCACAAACCGATGGCAATTCCAATAAAGGTAAAAAGTATCCCTAGTGTTGGGAATAAATGAGGTATGAAATCAAAAAGATGTTCATTTGTATTCTCTTTATTTCTTTTAGAAATGTAAAAGTATGCCCAAATGGCAAATATTGAAATTATAAGGACTCCGGAAATTATTTCAATGCTCATTGTTCTTCAATGTTTTTAAGTGCTTCATTAATAATTGCTTCACTTGTTGTCACAATCCTAAATTCAACTCTACGAGATTTGTCATTGTCGATTTGTTTCCTGCTGTCATAAGTAAGTTTGAATTCATTGTCAACGGTTCGTCCGAAAGATAGTCCATTAGCAGTGAGCCAATATTGCAGTCTATCCTTTTCATTTGAATTAAGTTTATTGAAGCAATCTTGGGTTCTCAAAAATGCTAGTACATTTCTTGCCCTATCTTGAGAGAGTTTCATATTGTCGATATATGCATCATTCGATAGCCCAATTGGTTTTGTATTGGTATGCCCTTCTATTCTAATTTCAGCTATTTTATCTTCATACTTTTTTTGAAGTACAACTGAAAGATATTTAGGAAGAAAATCAACCAAAATGTCTTTAAAATATGGTGTGATTTCAGATTGGCCCTCTGGAAATAGTACTTGAGGATTAATAAACTTTATAGACAGATCTTCATCAAGCTTCAAATTCCACTTTTTGAAATCATTTTTAAATACCTCCTTCAGCTCATTGTATAATGCAATTTTTGATTCTTCATAATCTTTGAAAATTTGGTTTTGCTCCTTTTGTTTTTTCTGGACCAAAGCCATGTATGAAATGGACATAAAGAGAAAAATGACCATTAATACAGTCATTAAGTCTGCTAATGGTATCCAATGACTTTCCTTTTTTGTTCCTGACATTTTTTTTAAAATGGGTTGTTGTCATTATTTCATTGCGAAAAAAAATTATGCAAACTTATAGTAAAAAAATTAAACAAAATTATTTTAGCATTAGCGTGCTCCACTTATTTTAATTACTAAATGAGTTTTGTGCATCCCTCTTACAAAAATCCAATCTTTTTTTTTGATAGCATGCGAATATAGATTACTTTGAATTAAAATTTCACTTTGTTAGAAAAATATATGACATATTGTCGCGAGTGAATGTTCATTGATATTAGAGTTGTTAATAAAGATTTATTCGTTTGGTGTTGTTGTTAAACACATTTAGTTTTTTCATTTTAACTGCTTCATCCTTAATAGCATATAGGTCCAACAGAAAAGATAAACAGCGAACCCCTTCTGGCTTTACAAGTTTTTCCAAGTATTTGGATTTCAGTGCTTAAGAGCGCATCATATTAATGTTTCTGTCACAGATTTTGGCTAAATGTGTGACAAGATTCCATTCGTCTTACTTCACTTTAGCAGCCTCACCTTTGAATGCCGATTCATGCACTTCTGGCTTAGCTCTTTTATAGATAAAGGTATTGTCTTTCGCCTATTGCCGGCTTTTCTCTCACCCCAAGCCCTCCAGCTCCACATCCTTCAAGCTCTTTCCATTTTCTTGTTTCCATTCCACCAAGCCGTTGGCGGAGCGGCCCATAACGATCATGGCGGCGGTAGACGGACTTCTAAAGGTGAGGTCGGTATTGAATACGTAGCCGGTGGCAACTTCTTCGAGTTTGCCTTGCTGCAGCAGTCGCTGTCGTAAGGCACTAAGTGAAGCCGGGTAGGAGGGAACCACATCTTTCGAGGCCTTGGAGCCTTTGAACACCGTAAAGCCTTCGTCGCTGGGCTGACCGCTGGCTTCGGCACCTCGGGCGGCTTTGAGCAGGTAGAGCGGATGTTTGCCGGTTTTGTTTTTGTCGCTGCGGGGTTCAACAAAAGCACGGTGACCTAAAGTATGCACCATCAAGATGATCTGCTCCAGAAACTCCTCCATCTCAGCCTGGTCGGGTTCAGAAATCATCGAGCGGGTGGGAATTTTATCGTTTGTGAGCTGGTAACGACCGGCCTGTTTGGCTTTGTCGTACAGGCGGTTTTCGAGGTATTTCACATGGGCCTTGTTCAGATTGTCGTCCTTGCTGATGAAGGCAATGGCCTCATACCAAAACTCCTTTTTCTGTAGGTGGTCTTTCAGTCGGGCATAGATGTCCTCGCCTTCGCCCACATAGAGTTGCTCCTCACTCCCGTCCAGCTCCGAAAACAACAAATACACGCCAGTTCCGCGGATGCCTTTCAAACCCTGCGATTCGGCCAGTAAATTCCTCGGAATGCGGTAGGCTTTCCCTGTAAAATTCGACAGTTCTACACTCAGCCGCCCGCCGGGTGTGCCGTCCATGAGGAAAAATCGGATGCTTTTGGGGTGTTTCATGGTGGGTATGGAATGATTC
The DNA here is from genome assembly GCA_027483445.1 of Bacteroidota bacterium. Classification (GTDB taxonomy): domain Bacteria; phylum Bacteroidota; class Bacteroidia; order M30B66; family M30B66; genus CAMCXT01. Next base: position 314,064 of record JAIXUS010000005.1, read on the forward strand.
ATCGCAAATAAAGGGAAATAGTAGGCTCACCTCGATGAAATGTTTGAGTGAAATGCAAAAAAGCAAATGAAAACGTTTAATTCTGCCCTTATTAATCGGTCCGGTAGTGTCTAATTGGCACAATCAAGGAGCTAAAATTAAGTCCAACAGTTTGTTGGACTCAAAATCTCAATGGAATTGATATGCTTAATTGAGCTAAAAATGATTGAAATGGTAAATCTAGATTTAGCCCCTTTCTTTGGTCAAGTAAAAGAGGATACTCAGTTATCCGCTGCTGTGTCTCAATTGTAATATTTCAAAACATAATTAATGAACCAATTTGGCAGAAATTCAGGTTCAATCTCAATTCTTAATTTACCTTCTACAGTTTTTGCAATTAGCCGGAACTTATCTTGTGAATTATCAAATAAATAGCATTTATCCGTATTCTCTATTGCTTGCATTAAATTATTTAATGTATCGTAATATCGACGTTCAATATCAGCCTTGTTTACATTATGTCCGCCTTTTTGAACGCGGTTTTCAACCCGCGAGATATTCACTTCCGGATCATCAATGCAAATGAAATATAGGTAGGTTTTGTATCCGCTTTCTCTGGCTTCAATTAACTCATCGATTTTCGATGGATGGCTCATTACTGTTTCAAAGCAGAAGTCAATTCGTTTTTTTAATAAATGGTGTCTTAAAAAAGCGCTTATCAGAGCACCCTCATAGCTATGCGTTGCCTTTTCTTTGTCGACAATCATGTTTTCACAAATTGAAAAGTCAATCTTATGATTATCGCGAAGTGCTTTTTCAATTAAAGATTTTGCCCGTTCTGTTTTAAAAAAATCGACTAAGTCATTTTGGTTTAACTCAAGATTATATTCGCTTAAATCCAAATAACCTTTTATCGAAAGTTCTTTCTCAATTAAATCGGCATTCAAGAAATAGCCTGTATCGTACTTTTGTGAAAATGATTCGAAAAGAGTACTTTTTCCAGATCCGTTGGGTCCGGCAAAAACTCTCAATCTGGGCTGTGGCATTATCTATTTTCGTTCGAGATACATTCCTTTTTTTAGATTGGATAAGTCCAATGAGGATTTTGGAATTTCCCTTTCAATCTCTTCACTCGTATCTGCATGCACAGAAACAATTTTACCTCCTTTAATTATTTTATATGAAAGCCCAAGTGCCTTGGATGATCTAATGGCCTTATTTGCAGCAGTTTTGGCGGCGCTTAGAAGAACGTTATCTTCATCTAAAACTGAAACCAGAATTACCTTTCTTCTCCTCCAAACCTTCAAACTCCTGGTTCTGATTTTGGTTCTCATATTGTTTCAATTACGAAATCAAAATTAACAAAATTCTTTGGTTACATAGAAGCTCTCAGAGTTTTGTAGCTAACTCCTCCATCTCAGCCTGGTCGGGCTCCGAAATCATCGAGCGGGTAGGGGTTTTATCGTTCGTGAGCTGGTAACGACCGGCCTGTTTGGCTTTGTCGTAGAGGCGGTTCTCGAGGTATTTCACATGGGCCTTGTTCAGGTTATCGTCCTTGCTGATGAAAGCAATGGCCTCATACCAGAATTCCTTTTTCTGTAGGTGGTCTTTCAGTCGAGCATAGATGTCCTCACTCCCATCCAGCTCCGAAAACAACAAATACACGCCAGTTCCGCGGATGCCTTTCAAGCCCTGCGATTCGGCCAGTAAATTCCTCGGGATGCGGTAGGCTTTCCCCGTCCAATTCGACAACTCTACACTCAGCCGCCCGCCGGGTGTGCCATCCATGAGGAAAAATCGGATGCTTTTGGGGTGTTTCATGGTTGGTATAGGATAATGCGCTACAAAGAAAGACAAGGTTTTTTAGCCTGCAATGAAGGAAATGTGGCAGAAAAAGGTGTGGCAAAATAAACTGCCACGCACAATAATGCCACACTGATGTGGCAATCAAAACGTGGCAAATAATGCTGCCACAGCTAAAATGCCACAGTAGGCTTTTCTCTGCTGCAAAAATTTTCCATATATCTTGCATCAAAACGACATAATTAATAAAATTGCTCAACAATCGCCCATTGTTCTACCTTATGGATTCGATTCGTGCGCTTAGGAGTTTGTTTTCTGTTACACAAGCAGAAATGGCCGCATTTCTTGGAATAAAGCGTGCAAAATATTCCATGATTGAGCTTCGAAAAAGAGGATTAGATCCGATTAAACTGAAGGGTCTACATCATTTGTTGAATATGTGTCACAAAGCGCAGGTAGAACCCGATGCTGATATCGTAAATGAGTTGCAAGCAGCTATGAATCATCGGCTTATTGCCGAATTGATTGCAGCCTCTCAAGAGCTAAACCAGCAAATAAAATATCAGGAGTCACTTTTGAATGACCTGGAAATGGAGCATCAGAAACATGTTAGTGCGGTAATTATTCTCAAAATGTTGGAAAAGGAAGACCAACGAAGCTCCATGTTAACGGGCGAACAAAAAGAGTGGTTGGCCATTCAAATGCGCCAAAATCAGGCACGCCTCAATGCATGTTCGGCCATGCATATCGAAATGAAACGAACTCACATAAAGGGACTTTATACACAATTAGACCATATTAAATGGCTGCTTCAAAAGTGAATAACCCTGGCCGCTCAAAAAGTAACGAACAGCATATAGCACAGGTTCTTTCGGTATACAGCACGCTCAATACCTTCGGGTAAACTTTAAATTTTTACTGTATGTCATACTCACTCAACCTCCTCACCACGGTTGCCGATTGCGACACCCTGATCGGCATGGCCAACAAGGACAAGAAAAGTTACGAGAACAGAATTTCCAATTTGAATTTCGACTTGGAAAATTCGCAAAGTACCGCCGCCGCCCGTCAGGCCCGTTTGCTGGTTATTAACTCCGAAATTGCCATGCTCGATAATGTTATCGAAAGCTTACCCGAAGGGCAATTGAAAGAAGATTATATTACTAGCAGGATGCGTAAACTGGCCACCCAACGCAGTTTATCTTCACCCGGCAGCGCAGCAACCCCGGTAAATCGTATCGACGATGAATTGGAAATTGCGCGCCTCAATCTCCTACTCACCGAAACCAATGCCTTTATTGCCACCATAGAAGCCCATAAAGCTACGCTCTAAACGGAGCTGCTTTGAGCAATTGAATCCCGATTCAGCAATGGATCGGGATTTTTTATGCCTTATTGCGCATGGTCGTTCAGTGGATTTTAGCGCCATTACCTCCAGGAATATTCTGTTTTATGTGCCTTGATTAGGGCCCTTGTGCGCGAGACTGCAATCAATTCAAGTATTGCCAATAGGCAAATTCTTTCTGCATTTTTAATGGGTTGAAAACGTACAGGCATTCCCTAACTTCCCCTAATGATTCCCAACATCAAGTATCGTTTTTTCGTCCCTCTGCTTTGGATGTGCCTCTCCTGCAACCCAGCCGCCGAGCAGCCGATCATGAGCGAACCTGTAAATCCAACCCCGCCCCGGCAACCCGATACCCCGGCCACGAAGCCCTTTCAACGGTCCGATTCCCTCTATTTTACCAAAATCATCCTCAACGATTCCATCCGAAAAGCGCTGCCGAAGCAGTATCCTGATTCAGTGTTCCGCATCATTTGTGCACTCAACCGCATCGATCCCGATAAGCTGCACCGCGCCGATAGCCTCATTTTGCCCTCGGTAACTTTGCCGTGGATGGATTTTTCGCCCTTCCCCGATACAGTTCCTGCCTTGCTCGAAACGCCTGAATATGTGGTGGTAAGCTATCGACTCCAGGCATTTGGTGCCTATAAAAATGGGGTGCTGCAGCGCTGGGGACCGGTCTCCATGGGCAAACGCAGCACACCCACGCCCACCGGACTATTCCACACCAATTGGAAGAGCAAGCGCCAAGTGAGTACCGAAAACGAAAACTGGATTTTACCCTGGTATTTCAACATCATCAATTCGAGTGGCGTGTCGTTCCACCAGTACGAATTACCGGGCTTTCCGGCCAGTCATTCCTGCATCCGCATGCGCGAAACCGACGCCCGCTGGTTGTACCAATTCGCACAGCAGTGGACCCTCGACGCTACAGGCCGGATGGTCATCAAAAACGGCACGCCCGTCTACATCTTCGGCCGCTATCCATGGGGCAAAGGCCGCCCATGGTTCGAGCTCCTCACAAGCCCAAGCGCCAACAAGCTACCCGCCGATTCACTCCTCGCACCTTAATTTCTGCGCGTCATCATCCTTTTGAAATGTTGATTTTTTCTTTGGGCGCGCCCCTTCAACCTCGCCCTTTTCAACGCTCAATGCCCCGCTCAGGGCTCCGTTTCGGGTCGGGCTGTCTGGTACAAGTCCGCGCTGCGCTTGCGGGCTTTCCCCGTCCATCCCTCGCGCGGCCTCAGGGTTCCAGTTGAGGCGATCAAGCACGGGTGAATTCCCCATGCTCTTGTATAAGACCAAACCTGATGAATTCTCTTCACCTTCGAATTTCAGGGCATCCCGATCAATGCTCAGGTGTACGTGAGCGTGAAGGATCGCAGCAAGCTGCCGTGCAGCGCGGAGAGCCTGACCCCGCTTTTCAGGGGGCACGCCCCAAAAAATACGGGCTTAATGGTTCGCTGAACTGCCGTACGTACCTTTGCACCATGCCTCCGTTTTTTGAGCCCGATAGCCCCGTAATTGCTCCCGAAGCGCCCGTTGTTGTGCCGTACCGTAAGGGTTTGGTTGATCCTGAAGCGCTGGTCGATTTCGCTACGCAAGCCGAAGAGCAAGGGCAAATGGTGGTTCACGTGTTTTGTCCGCCCGCTGCCGATTTTTACGCGGTTCGCATTTGGCGCACTACTTATTTATTGGCCCGTGGATCGGAGGTTCGCAGCAAACTGTTGCATGCCGAAAACATCACAATGGCGCCTCATTGGACGGAAATTGCGCCGCGCCAACCCTGGACATTCACCTTGTTTTTTGAGCGCCTGCCTTCCGATGTAAAGGTGTTCGACCTCGCCGAAATTATTCCTCAGCCCGGCGGGTTTTTTTATGCCAATATTGTTCGTAATCAGAGTGATGTGTACAATGTTAGGCTTTAGTTTAAAGTAGAAAGTAGAAAGTAGAAAGTATAAAGTATAAAGTAGAAAGTATAAAGTTGTCCTTGCCTAAAATAGGTTGACTTTTTTGGTTCAACATTGATTTATTTCCATCGGGCAAACATGAGCCTGAGGTTCTTCTCTTGGGCAACAGTATAACCTTAACAAATACAGTGATTTTGTCACTTGAAATGTTCAATTCCAATTTTCAGAGAAACTCAAATTGCCCGATAACACCATTTAGAATAATTCGATACCCCCAAAATGTAACTGGAAGCTGCGCGCTGGCCCCGGGAAATGCTGCGAGCCATGCGCAGGCGGGAATTCCGAACGGCTTAGAAAGACCACAAAATCCCACGCGACCGTTTGTGTGTCTTTCTAGTCGTTTGCAAGGGAGTGGGGAAGCTTAGCAGTTCCCTACACTTTTTGCGGTACTTTTTGGTCATGCAAAAAGTGCCAAAACCTCGCTCGGCAGCATGTTCCGAAGCTAGCCGTTAAGCGGCATTTGTAAT
>JAIXUS010000079.1 GCA_027483445.1 Bacteroidota bacterium
CGGGCATTGGCGGTAACAACCCACTGCATGCCTGGCTTGGTTGGATTGTCCTCTTGCCCGCTCCAAACGGTCGCGCGCTTACGCCCGGCAATGATCAATCCCGCAAGGCGTTCCTCCAAGTGGGTTGATCCAAAGCTAGTGGTGGGTAGGCTACGCCACCATTCTGAGGACTGAGACATGAGTTGCAGAATTCCTTTTGCAGGGCGGCCTCCATCGCACAGGAGCACCACCTGCTCAAGTCAATTGAGATTGTCCAGAACCACGGCCCAAGTGAGGCAGCTCGAGGGTGACGCGTAACCCGCCCAATAGTCCATCGGACAAGTCAAGACTGCCGCCGTAAGCTTGAACAATCTCTTGAGCGATACTCAATCCCAAGCCGGTGCCGCTGAGATTGACATCAAACTTTTGCCCTCGTGAAAGCGCCATGCGCCGTTGATGGGGTTCAATGCCTGGTCCATCATCCTCAATCAGGATGCGTATCGATGTCTGATCGGAGATCGTGGTAATCTTGATCCGCGACTTTGCCCATTTACGCGCATTGTCGAGTAACGACCCAATCAGCTCTGTCAGGTCACTCTGATCCAATCTGACCTTGTGGTCTGAATCGACTTGAACATCCCAACTTAGGTTTTCTGTTATGCTTGTCCGCGCCAAAGCGCCTGTGATCTGATGAATGATTGGAGCGAGTGACACTTCAACAGTGCGACCTAGAACTGGGCCATGGATATTCGCGCGCGCTAAATCCCGGGTCGCACGATGTTGAAGGCCGCTGACAATATCTCTTATGGTCGCGGCCGCATTGGCTTGGCCAGAGGCTTCGATTTCATCTGCTCGTGCTAAAAGGACCGCTAACGGTGTCCGAAGGCTATGAGCTAGGTCTGCTGCGCGCTCGCGCGCTTCGCGTGCTTGGCGCTCGCCAGCATCAAGCAGGGCATCAAAGTCGCGCGCGAACGTCTCCAACTCGATCGGGACCATTTCCTTCAGTCGTTCTTGCCGGCCAGAGCGCACAAAAGCCAACGCACGGGATGCCTGATTTAAGGGACCCATCAGCATGCCACCTTGCACTAAGGTGATGATCAGCAAACCCACACCAAGAAAGATGAAAACGGGTGTCGTATCTAGCATGATAGCATCGACTTGGCCTTTCAGCAGCGCGCGATCAATTGCCACAGCAAATCGCCAACTACGCTTGCCCTCAACGCCTTCTGGAATCCTACGCTCGAGCAAGAGAAGATCCACACCATCTGGTCCCGTGGCATTATGTCGATGGACGGTGCTCAATGGTAGAATGTCATTGGGAAGCTCTATCGTGAATGTAACCAGAGACCCGGATCTAACAATGGCTTTGGATTTATCATCAACAACCTGCCAGTAAAGGCCTGACAACGGCTCCTCAAACCTTGGATCCGGCAAAGTCTTTGGTACCAAGGTCACGACGCCATTCTCTAGCTTCAGCCCACGTGTCATGTACCGCAAATCGGCTTCTAGTTCTGCAATGGTACTTTGTTGGACGTGGTGTTCAAATGCGGCGCGAAACCCGATTGCTGAAATCAATGGCAGAATGACTGCGCTGGCAAGACCCACAGCCCAAAGCCCAAAGCGTAATGACTTGACCATCAAATTTGCCCTATGGAATCTGTTGGGTTCCACATATAGCCATAGCCGCGACGCGTCATAATCCTGTCGGGTCCAATCTTTCGACGCAAGCGCATCACTGCTGCTTCAATCGCATTCTCCCGCCGCAATTCATGATCACCATAAACAGCCTCGCAGAGACTGGCTTGCGAGATTGTCTCGCCCGGCGCTCGGATAAGTGCCGTTAGAATTCGGAATTCCAAAGGTGTTAGGTCGATTTGTCCAGAAACATCTGCAACAGTACGAAAGCGCAAGTCGATCGTAAGGTCTCCGTCCCGTATCAAGTTTTCTGCTTGCCCTGCCCCACGGCGCAAGACCGCGTGAATACGCGCAATCACCTCGTCCACAACAAATGGCTTAACGATATAATCGTCTGCCCCGGCGTTGAGGGCATCAACGCGTTCTGTCCAACTGCCGCGGGCTGAAGCGACCAGCACAGGAAGCTTTACCCCATCGGCTCTCCACCGCTTTAGAATTGATAGGCCATCCAGCTTGGGCAGATTCATGTCCAGAATTGCGAGATGGAAGGGTTCCGCATCTCCTTTGGCCCAACCTGCTTCGCCATCTGCAACAAGTGTCGGCAGAAAGCCAGCTCGGTCCAATGCACGCACAAGTATAGAACCAATCGCTGGTTCATCTTCAATGATTAGAACGCGCATTCACCCTCCGCGCACTTCGTCTAGCTGAAAGTTGCTGACAGTTTCCTGACAAAGTCGATCAGGCGTCTGCTTATTCCTGATCTTTATGGTCCGCCTTTGACCTTGTTCGGAGAAAGCCATGAAGCTGGGAGATACAATCAAAGCCAATCCTTGCATGTTATGCGGCGAGATCGAACGGACAGTGGTAGGCACTGTGGGTCGAGGGTTGAGACCACTCACAACAGTTCTCTGTGACGGGTGTGGCCTTGTCAGTCACGATCCACTGCCGACAAAATCTGAATTAGATGCATTTTATGCCTCAGACTATCGGAAGAATTATAAAGGCATTTTAAAGCCAAAGGCTAAGCATTCGCTACGTGCGCAGCGTAGTGCCGCCCTCAGGGCCGTACGTCTCAAAGGCCTAATCCAGCCCGGTAGTCGGGTCCTCGACATCGGAGCTTCATCAGGTGAATTTGTCTACTTGATGGGTAAGCTTGGCTTCAAAGCGAGCGGGGTTGAACCCAATGACGGCTATCGGCAGTTTGGAACGATGACTTATGAAATTGAGGTCACCAATCAGAAATTGGAACCCGGGGCATTTGGAACTGGAATCTTTGACCTGATCACCTTGAATCATGTGTTCGAACATTTGGCTGATCCGTTGGATGCGTTGACCTGCTTCAAGCAATGGTTGGCCCCGGGTGGGCTGTTGTTCATTGAGGTGCCAAATATCGAAGGTGTCCAGAAGCAACGTGGCAACCTTTTCCATTATGCGCATGTCTGGAATTTTTCCCCATCCACTTTGAAGGCGGCCTTGTCTCTTGCGGGATTTGAACCCATCGACAGCCCGCAATGTCATGGGACGTCTTTGGTGTTCAAGGCGCGTCTTGAACCTGCCCTGACGGCCATCGAAAACGGTCAGGACCATGCCGCGCAATTGCGCCAACAATTACTCAACGAACAGTCCCCGATGTCTTATCTTGCTTCTGGTGCCCCTGTGCGGCGTCGTTGGCAGCGGCTCTTAAGAAACTTCAATGAGATTACTACGACGCGGCGATTCAACAACCTGCAAGCAATGGCGAACGCCACATTGAAAGACGCCCAACAAGCCCAGCGCCGTTCGCTTGACACTCCAGAATCCCGTGTCCAGCACACGTCTCATCAACAAACTCTCACAAGCCAGTGAGGTCACGACTTTGTCGGTTGCGCGGTTGCGAGGCTAACCCCATGTTGTGTGCGTGTGGACCGGGCCCCTCTGGCAACTCTAATTTGAG
>JAIXUS010000012.1 GCA_027483445.1 Bacteroidota bacterium
AGCCAACTGGGGCTGCGTCAGCCCGAGCTGCTTGCGCGCGGCACGAAGTGCATCGCCGAGTTGTTGAGGTGACCGAATGGATGTCATGACGTGTTTAGTTTCCCGTTCGGGAAATTATCAGCCACCACCGGACACCGCGCAAGCGATATTTCCCGATCGGGAATTTCTAGTGTGGTTAGGGTACGATCGATAAGTTTATTTCCCGATCGGGAAATAAAAGGGGGCTGTCGGTTTCAGATGAACACCTGTTCACCACCAATGTGGTCAACAACACGCGGGATTCGGCGCGATCCGACAAGAAAAAAAACCAACCGGGAGCGGTTGGTTTTTTAACGATTGGTGGTGGGTGTGGACCCGGGTTCGATTCCCGTCTGAAAGAGCCTCGCTGACGCGCGCTATCTGACTACAATTGCATCGAACCATTGCGGAACTCTGGACCATTCGCCGTTCAGGCAGCAATCTTTCGCAGGCTTCCGATCCTTCCAACGGCAAAAAAATTTCCCTAAAACTTCCTGTCAGTTGACTTCCATCTGAAACGAAGCGTTCATCAACGCATATCAACGCTACCGGAAATCCCAATGGAAATCATACACCTAAATCAAAAACAATTAGCCCATCGTTGGTCGGTCAGCGAAGCAACACTGGAGCGATGGAGGTCGGTAGGCATAGGGCCGAAATTTCTTAAGTTGTCTGGGCAGGTGAGGTACAGATTGGTGGACATTGAAGCATACGAAGAGTCATGTCTGGCTACATCGACCAAGTCAGTACTCTGTGATGGAACCCATCATCCCTAAATGCCCGCAATAAATTGCCCTGCCGGCGATGTATCTTTGGTAGAAGGTAGCTGAGGTTCAACGACTGTAATCAGGCGCCCCGGACTAATTCGTCCGCAGGACTTTTTATCTGGTGCCTTGAAATTTTCTATATTGATAAACAGCACTCAAGGCCGCAGTGATACGTGAGAGAGAAAACGAATTAATGCTCACGGTCCTTGGGTGGATTCGGATCAGGTCGCCCAATTGTGTCTTTGCTGCGAATTTTTCCTTCCACCCCTTTGGTGGTGAGTTCACCGCCTCCCTGATTTAGAAGCATGGCTTTTGCTGATCGTTCAGCTTCCCTTTGGGTTTGGTGGAGAGATGATGCTCTATTCGCGTCGTTGAGTTTGTTAGCCCACAAACCATCATCTCGCCGATAAACAGTTCGATCTTTGCCTTTACTCATAGCCCCTCCACTAAAAATTATTGACGTCAGCGTTTAGCGTTGACAGTCAGGCAAACACAACGCTGGTACGCCCAGTGGTTCGCGAACGGGACGGTTTACGCACCACAATCTCGACATCCCGCCCCAGTCGATTCATGCATTCCAGCATCTTGGACTCGCTGATACCTCGAAACTGGCCACGCAGCATTCCCGACAGTTTGGGTTGGGGCATACCGAGTATCTCAGCAGCCTGAACCTGGGTGAGATGACGATGTTTGATGATTTCGCCAATCTTTGCCGCCAATGTCGCCTTGACTTGCATCTCTGCAGCGTCAGCTAGTCCGAGATCCTCATAGACGTTAGCCAATCCTTTTTCGATCTCAATCATTTCAAGCTCCTTTGGCATGCGCTTGCGCAGCCTTTAAACGTTCCTGGATCAAATCCATGTCTTGTTTCGGTGTTTCGATCCCATGCTTGGACTTCTTCTGGAAACAGTGCAATACGTAGACTGAGCCGGCGATCTTGACCGTGTAAACCGCCCGGTACGTATCGCCCATGTGGTCTTCTACAACTTCCAGAACGCTTGCACCACCAAAGCCCTTGAGAGGCTTAGCATCTCCATGCTTCTTTCCTGATTGAGCCAAGTGCAGTGCGAAGCCAAAGACGTCATACAACGTCGTCGGGCATTGCAAGTAGGTCCTTCTTTGAGGATCCCACCCAGTGTAAGGGCTTAAGGTCATGGGGCATTTCTAGATTATACCTATTTGGGTCTAGATCGCAAGTCTTGCTGTCTAAAGCTACACAGTCCTTGATCGAAATGGAACAGCGGGTGCTTTCAGAGATCAAGCTGGCTGTGCCTTGGGGGTGGGCTTAGCTAGGCATATAAGCATGGTTTTTGAGCTAATCTAGCAAAGGCTGACCGACTCCAAGAGACTCTCAAGTCAACTCTAATGCGGTTAATTGTGATCTTCCGGAAGATGCGTGGCCAATCCATGCTGTCATGCAGTAATCGAAGGACATTGATGATGTGCCTTTCAGATACTGAGAAGGCAACGAAATAGCGTCCTTTTCTGCCTTGTCGTGCCACATGTAAGGTGCGAATCCCCGTACCAATTTCGTCCCGCACTTTAGCTCCTAAAGTTTCTGGCCCGTCATGTAATGCTTCAATCGCCAGTGCGATGGTTTCGGCGTAGTGCTCGGCTTGCCGCGTACCGAAATTCTCAGCCGTCCATCGGGTGATATCGATCAAACTTTTGTTCGGCCTGACCTGCCAGCCGAACTTGCCTTGCCAGGCTCACCTGCCAGCAATTGCTTTGTCAGTGATAGATTTCAGGTGGGACCGTAGCGCCTTTTTTGTCTCAAAAGTCTTGAATTTTCCATCGGCGATGTCTTCGACACCAACCTGCACGGCAGACCGAAGTGCCTCGAGACGATAAGCATCCTCGGCTTCGCGTTGCTCGACGAGGCGAAGACCCTCTCGAAGAACCTCACTGACTTTTTCTCCGGCGGCGTCTTGTCGGTGGATTGAAGTCGCTTGGTTTATCTTGAACCTAGTGTATGAATCTTGTCATCTCAGGGTGTGCACGCAGCGCCTGTAGCGCGGGGTAATTCCGGGTCAACTCGGTTTCTGTTAACAAGGCATGAACTTGCTTGTGGCACCCTCGGTGCAATCAAACAGTACTCACACCACCCCGTGATTTAGGGATCAAGTGATGAGCGTCTCGCAGAGCTGGCGGGATGGTTCGATCACAGAGTTCGCAGACTGGAAACCGGCAACGATTCTTACCGGTTCAAACAGCGCAAAGGCAAGCATCAGCGGGCTGAAAAAGTGGAAAGTATTGGACGCTGAAAGGTGGAAAGTATTGGACGCTGATTGACAGGCCACTTCGTTGCAAGGTCTCGCGCTAGTGCTTCGGGCGTAGTATCGCTGTACACAAGTCTAGGTATCCTCGGCTCTTGCGGCTTGTCGTGCTCCAAACCGCGAAGATCGTTTTCATGCGCCCTGGTATCCGCTCCTTTCTTTGTGGCTTCCTGAATTTTTGCCTTAATACCGGCAACCTTCGCCTCCCACGCAGAGAGGTCTGCTCGGTATGTCTTTTTATCTGGCTTGAAAAGCTCTGCCTGCTCGCGGTCATGCTCATTGATGATCCGCATGAAATGCTTGTCGCATGTACTTTTTCGTTCGCCGCTGTCTGCGATGGTCAGTAGGTATAGGCTTACGGGGTTTTCTAATGTCGCATTGAATATTCGCATGAAGGTTGCCACTAGTTCGCAAAGCAAAGTTGCCACCTAGTCGCATCTCAACGTTGCCACCGATTTGCGTTCAAGATGCCAGGGTCGCTGGACTTGTATGAATGTCTGCTATCGACCCAATCCGGACATCCGAGAAAAATTAACACTACATTAATCTGTGTCTTTCTGAATTATTGCCTAGCAGCGAAGCTAGTGTTGAAGCGCGAGAGCACCTTAAATTTGACACTCTTCTCAAATCCATAATTTGAGCTACACTTGCAAGCAATTTATTGAGCATTCCTAATGCGCCACTCCTTTTCATCTTTTTGTCGTCTAATTGCTTGCTTCCTAGTCATGACCGTTCTGACTTCAGGAATAGCAATGGCTGCCTACGTCTGTCCGCAGACAATGGCTCCTGTGCAAGAGATGGCAATGGGCGATATGCCATGTGCAGAAATGGACGTCGAGAAACCAGTTCATTGCGCGGAACAACAGTCAGGTTCCGAACTGGCACTTGAACATCTGGCAACTGCACCTTCGCTAGCACCAACTACAGTTTCTTTCATCATTCCGGCAACTCTGCCGATTATTCCTGCCGTCTTGGCTTCAGCCTGGACAGACGCTCCTCTGGAATTAGGCGTAGACCCGCCTTATCTCCGCACGCAACGACTCCGCATTTGATTTAACCCCCAGTTGTTTCGCTGACCGGCATTGTGCCGTGGTTGGCGTTCGTCTTTACTACCGGGGGTTATATGTTTTTGCGTATCCATGCGCTACTGAATTATCAGTCGCGCACTCTATGCCAAAGCAGCGTTTTACTGGCGCTGGCTTTTGGCACATCTTTTGTTCACGCCCAATCCAATGGGCTCACATTAAACGAAGCATTGCAGCTTTCATTGCAGCGGTCGTCGTTCACCAAAGCCGCTAATGCCTCTGTATTGGCCAGTCGCGAATCAGCAGCGAAAGCCGACCAATTGCCTGACCCGATGCTGAAAGTTGGTATCGACAATTTGCCAGTGACGGGTAGCGACCGTTACAGCACTACGAGCGACTTCATGACCATGCGTCGGGTTGGTATCGAACAGCAATGGGTATCTTCGGACAAGCGTGTCGCACGGTCCGAGCGTGCCCAACGCGCCGTCGAAATGGAAGAAAGTACCTATTTAGAAACCATTGCCAAGGTGCGGGAAGAATCAGCCAAGGCATGGGTCAATGTACTTTACGGTCAGCGCACATTGGCATTGGTTAGTGCTATGGAAAAAGAAGCGGCCGAAGACCTGAGCGCGATGAATGCTGCGCATCGAGGCGCCAAGGCAAACGCCTCTGACGTAATGCAAGCACAATTGATTCTCTCCCAGGCGCAAGATTCAACGCGCAAGAACACACAGGATTTGAAGAATGCACGCCTTGCGTTAAGTCGCTGGACCGGTATGCCAGCCGCCACTGTCGCTGATGAGACTCCAAAGCTGACTTCACATGTGCCTGGATTGCCTATAGAAGAACTCGAAAAATATCACCCGATGTTATTGACGGCTCGTCGCGCAATCAATCTGGCTGATGCCGACAGCACTGTGGCAACCCGCGAAAGTAACCCCGACTGGTCGGTTGAAGCCTCTTACAGCCAGCGCGGCAGTCAGTACTCAAACATGGTGTCCTTTGGCATCAGCATTCCTCTAGCCGTTAATCGTGCACAAAAACAGAATCGCGACATTGCAGAAAAGTCCGCGCTAGGTACCAAGGCCAGGTTGCAGTACGAAGAAGCATTGCGTGAATTGCAGACTGAAATCGAGAATCAGTCGTCCACTCTGGAAAGTCTCAAATCCCGTGTCACGCAACTCAATGCCCAGTTGCTACCGGCAGCATCGCAGCAAGTGGAACTGGCAACTGCTGCCTACCGTTCAGGTAGCGGCAGTCTGAGTGCTGTCTTCAATGCGAAAAAAATGTTGTTGGAACGACGGCTGCAAATAGCCGAGCTTGAGAGAGAAGCGGCTCTGACCTGGGCTGCGCTTGAGTATCACGTGGTTCCACATGACATGGTGTCTGCAGGAGAAATGAAATGAAATCGAAGTTCGCATTGAAAACGATGGTGTTGGTATTAGCAGGTGCTGGCCTCGTGTTTGGCGGGTATTGGGTCGGTACGCAAAGAAGTATGGATAACGCTGCTACATCTGGCGCGACGACTGAAAAAGTTGACCCGAAGACAGGCCGTAAAGTCCTGTACTGGCACGACCCCATGGTTCCAGGAAACAAGTTCGACAAGCCTGGTAAAAGTCCTTTCATGGATATGCAGTTGGTCCCGGTTTATGCGGATGAAGGCTCGGAAGATGGTGGTGTAAAAGTCAGCCCGACACTTCAACAGAATCTAGGTATTCGATTCGCAACTGTAAGGCGGGAAGAAGTCCGAGACGCATTTGAAATGGTCGGCACCACGCAGTTCGACGAGAGCGCATCGGAAGTTGTACAAAGCCGTGTGACGGGATATATCGACAAACTGTATGCCCGTTCACCTCAGCAGCGCATCAAACGTGGCGAAGCAATCGCTTCGATTTTCGTTCCTGACTGGATTGCACCGCAAGAGGAATATCTGGCACTCAAACGTGGTGGCAATACTGAACTAGCATCGGCTGCACGACAAAGAATGCGCACGATGTCTATTCCGGATGGGTTGATAAACCAGGCAGACCGTACAGGACAATCGCAAAAGCACTTCACGCTGACATCTCCAGTTGCTGGTGTCATCACCGAGTTATCCGTGCGCGATGGCGCGATGGTAACGCCAGGTATGACAATTGCAAAAGTCGCTGGGTTGAGCAAGGTCTGGTTAGTAGCAGAAGTACCCGAAGCATTGAGCAATGCAGTCCGCTCCGGCATGACGGTGGAAGCCACGTTCTCCGGTGACGCGAATAGAAAATACAGTGGCAAGGTTCGTGAAATCTTGCCGGGCATCAGTACTGCGACACGGACCTTGCAGGCTCGACTGGAGCTGGATAATCGTGACGGCAGTCTCACACCGGGCATGCTCATGCGTATTCGTCTGGATGCCGAAAAGCCAGTTTCGCGACTTCTGGTCCCGAGTGAAGCCGTGATTGCAAGCGGCAAGCAATCCATCGTTCTGGTAGTTGGCGAGAACAACAGCATGCAACCAGTGGTTGTAACGACGGGTCGTGATAGCGGAAACGATACCGAGATTTTGAGTGGCTTGAGTGAAGGGCAGAAGGTAGTCGCCTCGGGGCAATTCCTCATTGATTCGGAAGCAAGCCTGAAGTCGGTATTGCCCAAGTTTTCTGGCAATAACCAAACAATGCAACCAGCAGCGTCCCCTGTTCACCGGGGAGTTGGCACTGTAGAGAAAGTAACGCCAAAAGCACTGACTCTTTCGCACAAGCCCATTCCGGAACTTGAATGGGGCGCGATGACGATGGACTTTAACAAGTCACGTCCCGAGCTATTCAGCGAGATAAAAGCAGGACAGGAAGTTGAATTCTCGTTCAAGGAAAATGACGACGGCTACCTGCTCGAAAGCGTGAAACCAGTCGGAGGCAAGCAATGATTGCGCGAATTATTCGCTGGTCCATTGCTAATCGATTCTGGGTATTACTTGCTGCGCTCGTCATTGCAGGATGGGGCCTATGGTCGCTGAACAAAACACCATTAGATGCGCTACCAGACCTGTCGGACACGCAGGTCATCATTCGCGCCCAGTATCCCGGTAAGGCACCTCAGATAGTTGAGGACCAGGTTACTTACCCACTGACTACGGCGTTGTTGGCTGTTCCGGGTGCTAAAACCGTTCGTGGGTATTCCTTTTTTGGCGACTCGTTCGTTTATGTTCTTTTCGACGATGCGACGGACCAATACTGGGCTCGCTCCAGAGTCCTGGAATACATCAGTCAAGTGCAAAGCCGTTTGCCTCAGGGGGTGCGGGCCGAGCTTGGGCCTGATGGGACGGGCGTCGGCTGGGTATTTGAATATGCGCTGGTTGACCGTACTGGGAAAAACGACCTCAGCCAGTTGCGGACATTGAACGACTGGTTTTTGAAGTTCGAGCTTAAAACCGTTCCAGATGTAGCCGAGGTCGCCAGCATCGGCGGCATGGTAAAACAGTATCAAGTCATCCTCGACCCGGACAAGCTGCGCGCTTTCGGTATCTCTCACGCGAAGGTACTCGATGCACTGGCGAAGGCAAACCAGGAATCCGGTGGTTCGGTTGTCGAAATGGCCGAGACCGAATATATGGTGCGCTCGCACGGTTACCTGCGCTCACTGGAAGATTTTCGCAATGTTCTTCTCAACGCAAATGATGCTGGTACGCCCGTATTACTCAGGGATGTAGCGACAGTTCGCATTGGCCCCGAAATGCGTCGTGGGATAGCAGAATTGAATGGTGAAGGTGAAGTCGCCGGTGGCGTGGTTGTCATGCGTTCCGGTAAGAATGCGCTGGAAACCATCAAAGCGGTCAAGGCAAAACTAGCTACCTTGCAAAGCTCGCTTCCCAAAGGTGTGGAGGTGGTCACCACCTACGACCGCTCCAAACTGATTACGGCCGCAGTAACCAATCTTAGAGACAAGCTGATTGAAGAGTTTGTTGTTGTCGCCTTGGTCTGCGCCATCTTTTTGTTTCATTTGCGCAGTGCCTTGGTCGCCATCATCTCGCTACCCTTGGGTGTGCTTGCAGCCTTCATTGTGATGCGCTATCAAGGCGTCAACGCCAATCTGATGTCCCTGGGTGGTATCGCCATTGCCGTCGGTGCGATGGTCGATGCGGCGATTGTCATGATTGAGAACGCGCACAAGCATCTGGAAGCCTATTCACATTCACATCCGAATCAGGACATTAGTGGGAAAGAGCGATGGAACTTGATTGCAGAATCGGCGATTGAAGTTGGGCCGGCGCTGTTTTTCTCATTACTCATCGTCACTTTGTCCTTTATTCCTGTCTTCGCATTGGAAGCACAGGAGGGCAAGCTGTTTGCACCGTTGGCCTATACAAAAACCTACACCTTGGCTGCAGCAGCCGGACTGGCGATTACGTTGATACCGGTATTGATGGGGTACATGATACGTGGACGTATCCCAAGCGAAGCATCGAATCCGATTAATCGCGTATTAATACGAATGTATCGGCCTTGGTTGAATGCCAGTTTGGCGCATCCTAAATGGACGATTGCCATTGCGTTTATCGCTCTTGCCCTGACAGTAATTCCTCTATCCAAGCTAGGAGGCGAATTCCTGCCACCGCTGGACGAAGGTGATTTGCTGTACATGCCTTCTGCATTGCCCGGACTGTCAGCATCCAAAGCCAGCGAATTGCTGCAGCAGACAGACCGACTAATCAAAACCGTTCCTGAGGTCTTGACGGTATTTGGTAAAGCTGGCCGTGCGGAATCAGCAACCGACCCTGCTCCGTTGGAGATGTTTGAAACGACTATTCAGTTCAAACCGAAAGACCAATGGCGTCCTGGTATGACCTCTGCAAAACTCATTGATGAACTCGACCGGATAGTCAAGGTTCCAGGGTTATCGAATGTGTGGGTGCCACCTATCCGAAATCGTATCGATATGCTTTCGACTGGCATCAAGACGCCCGTCGGTGTGAAGGTATCCGGTGCTGACCTCGGGCAAATCGACAAAATCGCCACGCAAATCGAAGCCGTCGTCAAAAAAGTGCCCGGGGTGACCTCTGCATTGGCAGAACGCGTAAGTGGCGGACGTTATATCGATGTTGATATAGACCGAGCAAAAGCCGCGCGATATGGCCTTGCGGTGACGGATGTGCAGTCGGTTATTTCATCTGCTATCGGTGGAGAAAACATTGGAGAGGTTGTGGATGGACGCCAGCGTTTTCCTATCAATGTCCGCTACCCGCAGGATTATCGTAACTCCGTGCAAACGCTACGTGACTTTCCTATTGTCACAGACAGAGGTGCGCAGGTAAGGCTGGGAGATATTACGAACATCAAGGTGACCGATGGACCACCAATGATACGCAGCGAGAATGCACGACTTTCTGGCTGGGTATATGTCGATGTACGTGGAACCGACTTGCATTCAGCCGTAAAGGCAATGCAGGCAGCAGTGGCTAAGGAAGTAAAACTCCCACCCGGATATTCAATTGGCTGGTCTGGGCAGTTTGAATATTTGGAGCGGGCCGTCGCCAAGTTGCAAACAGTCATTCCGCTCACCCTCGCTGTCATATTCATTTTGCTGTACTTGGCGTTCCGCTCCACGTCGGAAGCATTGCTGCTCATGCTAACGGTGCCTTTTGCACTCATCGGCGGCTTCTGGTTTGTGTGGTTACTCGGCCATGCCATTTCAGTGGCTACTGCGGTTGGATTTATTGCGCTGGCAGGACTGGCGGCTGAATTCGGTGTTGTGATGCTGGTGTATCTACGCAATTCATTGAATCAGCGCTTGCAGTCCGGTCTACCGTTGACCAAGGAGCTCATTGCGGAAGCGATACGAGAAGGAGCTGTACTGCGTGTGCGTCCAAAAGCCATGACAGTAGCAGTTATCTTGGCCGGTCTTATTCCGATTATGTTCGGTAGCGGCGCTGGCTCTGAAGTAATGCAGCGGATTGCGGCACCGATGGTGGGTGGCATGATTACAGCACCATTGCTGTCACTTTTTGTGATTCCAGCAGCATGGCGTTTGCTTCAAGAACGCAAATTACGTTTAGCAATACAAAACAAATCAATTTAACTACTAAGGAGTATCAAATGAAAAAAACGCTTTTGAATCTGGTGGCAGTCTGTGGATTTTCCCTGATGGCAGTGAACGTCTACGCTGACCAAAGAACCATGGGAATGGACATGGCAGGAATGAAGATGGATAGCATGCCGGCGAATCCAACGAGTGCAACAGCTCTTTCAGATGGCGTAGTTAAAGCCGTTGATAAAGAAAATGGCAACATTACCTTGAAACACGGGCGTATCAAAAGCGCGACGGTAGAGATGGGACCTATGACCATGCCGTTTGTCGTGAAAGACAAAGCGCTACTTTCCAATGTGAAAGTAGGTGATAAGGTGAAATTTACGGTTGAGAATATTAATGGCGAAGCAACAGTGACTATTTTGTTTATACAGAAATAACTGTGGTAGTGAGAGTACGCTACTGGCCTGAATAACAATTCAAATTGGCATCTAACATCAGATTAAATTACGATGAAGGACTGCTAATTTCTGTTGCTATTACATACGGGACACCCGTCATGCTTGCGGGATTGCTTTATCTCGGGAGTGGCCTTGGTTTGCTCGCATAGTATGCATTACGTTCCATAGCATCCAGAGATAAACAGACGTCAGGCGATCGTTTGACGAAACGCGACCTACTGTGGTTGGGTGGAGCGATTCTGACAGATGGGATTGCCGCGCCGGTGTTGTTGATGATCGGTTTGACATGTCAAACAGCGTGCAAAACTTTCCAGATTAGGGGTGGAAACAGCGTCCAATAGTTTCCACCTCGGTATGCAACCATCCGGTATTTTTGCCGGGGGTATCTGGAGTGATTTACATGGACATCATTGTCGAAATACGCCGGCGCCATGCGGTGCAAAAGCAATCCATTTCTGCCATCGCCAGGGAAATGGGACTGTCTCGACCGACGGTTCGTAAGCATCTCAATACGGTGGCAGAGCCCAGCTATGAACGGGTTCAACCTGTCTCACCGAAACTTGGCCAATTTGCAGACCAGCTCACACAATGGCTGGAGGAAGATGGCAAATTGGCTCGGCCACGCCGTCGCACTGCCCATCGTTTATTTGAAGGCTTACAGGAAATCGGCTACGGCGGCGCTTATGACAGCGTGCAACGGTTCGTCAAACGCTGGAAGTCTCGTCATCACGGACCCAAGTTGACTGAGGCGTTTGTACCCCTGCTGTTTATGGCAGGGGATGCCTGTCAATTTGACTGGAGCCACGAACAGGTAGAACTGGGCGGCATTCTGCAAAACATCAAGGTCGCGCATTTCCGTATGGCTTACAGCCGACAGATGTTTGTCGTGGCATATCCGCGCGAGACGCAGGAAATGGTACTGGAGGCGCACAATCGTGCCTTTGCCTTCTTTGGCGGCGTGCCCGCTCGGCTGATCTACGACAATCTCAAGACGGTTGTGGAGGCCGTTCTGACTGGGAAGGCACGCCAATTCAATCGGCGCTTCCTCTGCCTGGCCAATCACTATCTGTTCGAGCCCGTCGCCTGCACGCCGGCCTCTGGTTGGGAGAAAGGCCAAGTCGAGAATCAGGTCGGCAATATCCGTGAATGGTTGTTCACGCCCTTGGCACGCTTTGCGTCGTTCGTTGAACTCAATGACTGGCTGGCGACCCGTTGCCAGGAATTGGCGCAACGTCGTCATCCGGTAATCCCCCCACCGAGTAAGCGGCTTTGAAAGTAGAATTTTCTCCAATCGAAATTGAGGAAGTTTTACATGAAGAAGTCCCGTTTTTCGGAAAGTCAGATCATCGCCATTCTCAAGCAGGCTGACGCCGGCGCCCCGGTGCCGGAACTGTGCCGCGAACACGGCATGAGCTCCGCCCTGTTCTATCGCTGGCGCAGCAAGTTCGGCGGCATGGACGCCTCTATGATGGCGCGCCTGAAGGAGCTCGAAGACGAGAACCGGCGCTTGAAGAAGATGTATGCGGAAGAACGACTGAAGGCCGAGATCGTGTCGGAGGCGCTGCAAAAAAAGTGGTAGCGCCATCTTGCCGACGCAAGATGGCGCACCGGGCAGTCAACGACCAAGGTGTCAGCATCCGGCTGGCATGCCAGGCCTTCAGCATCAGCCCGACCTGCTATCGCTACCAGGCCAAACTCTCGGCGGAGAACGAGCAGATCGCCGACTGTCTGATTCGCCTGACCACCCATCAACGCAACTGGGGCTTCGGCCTGTGTGACCTGTATCTGCGCAACGTGAAGGGCTTGCGATGGAATCACAAACGCATTTATCGCATTTACCGCTCGCTGGAGCTGAACCTGCGCATCAAGCCAAAGAAGCGGCTGGTGCGGGAGAAGCCCGAGCCCTTGGGCGAACCAACCGCCATCAATGCGGTCTGGTCGATGGACTTCATGCATGATCAATTAGCTGACGGCCGCAGCATTCGCTTGTTCAACGTGATCGATGACTTCAATCGCGAAGGGTTGGACATCGAAGTCGATTTCTCGCTGCCCTCCGAGCGCGTGATCCGGTCGCTGGATCGCATTATCGAATGGCGCGGACGGCCTGCCCGGATTCGGTGTGACAACGGCCCGGAATACATCAGCGCATCCTTGATGGCCTGGTCGCAGCGGCGGGGCATCGCGCTGGAATTTATCCAACCCGGAAAGCCGCAACAAAACGCCTACGTCGAACGTTACAACCGAACGGTGCGCTACGACTGGCTGGCGCACTACCTGTTTGACAGCATTGAAGAAGTACAAGAATTCGCGACCCGCTGGCTGTGGACCTATAATCACGAGCGCCCTAACATGGCCCTCGGCGGCATCACCCCTAAACAGAAATTGGCTTTGGCCGCTTAGCTTCTACTTGCAGGCCGCTTCAAAAATGGGGGGATTACCATCCCACGCAAAGCCAGCGCACCATTGCTGACTGCTTTGCCGACGAGCAGCCGCTGCTGCGACCGATCACGGCTCGCTTTGATGGCTACGTCGAAGACATGATGCGCGTCTCCTCGACCTGTCTGGTGCGGGTGGATCGCAATCGCTACAGCGTGCCAGCCAGCGCTGCTGGCTGTGCCGTCTCCGTGCGCAAAACGGCCGAGCAGATCTGCGTCGTCGCCCACGGGGAAGTCATTGCCGCTCACACCCGGTTCTATGGTCGCGATCAATTGATCTGTGATCCCTGGCATTACCTGCCGGTGCTGGAGAAGAAACCCGGCGCGCTACGTAATGGCGCACCCTTCGTTGCCTGGGACTTGCCCAAGCCGATTCAGATCGTGCGCGACCGCATTCTGAAGCAGCCCAAAGGTGACCGTGCCTTCGTCGAGCTCTTGATACTTGCGGGTGAGGCGGGCCTGGACGCCCTGACAGTTGCCTGCGAGCTCACCCTGGAAGGCGGCATCGTCAGTGCCCCCATCGTCATGAATGCCTTACGCCGATTGATTGCACCGCATCTGCCCGCTGCCGCGATTCCGGTGCCCGACGGGATTGCCCTGACGATGGAGCCCTTGGCCAATTGCCACCGCTACGATTACTTGCTGGGGTCTGCCAATGTCCATTGATCACCTCAGTAGCCTGAAAGTGCTACACCTCTATGGCATGGCTGCGGCCTGGGCCGAGCTGCAGGCGGAAAAGCCTCGACAGGCCCATCGCCCGGAAACATGGATGGAGCGTCTGATCACGGCCGAACAAACCGATCGCCAGCTCAAGAGTTTGCGCTATCAGCTCAAATCGGCACGCTTCCCGATTCACCGCGATTTGCTTGGAATTGACTGGTCTGAAACGCCGCTCCTGCAAAGCGTCATTGAACAGCTGGCGACGGCGGCCTTTATGGACACGGCGCACAATCTGATTCTGGTGGGGGGCACCGGCACCGGTAAAACGCATCTGGCCACGGCAATCGGCGTGGCAGCAATCCATCAAGCTAAACGCGTGCGCTTCTTCAATGCGGTTGACCTGGTCAATCTGCTGGAGCGGGAAAAGGCGTTGGGTAAGGTCGGCAATCTGGCCAAGCAGCTCTGTCTGGTGGACGCGGTCATTTTAGATGAGCTGGGCTATTTGCCCTTCCCGGCATCTAGCGGTGCGCTGCTGTTTCATCTCATTAGCCAGCTGTATGAAAAAACGTCGCTGATCATCACGACCAATCTGTCATTTGGGGAATGGGTACAAGTATTTGGTGATGCAAAAATGACCACCGCTTTATTGGATCGCGTCACGCATCACTGCGACATTCTGGAAACCGGCAACGATTCTTACCGGTTCAAACAACGCAAAGGCAAGCATCAGCGGGCTGAAAAAGTGGAAAGTATTGGGCGCTGAAAGGTGGAAAGTATTGGGCGCTGATTGACATTCCTTGCTATCTATTCGGTATTTTAGCCGCCACAGCTTTCCCCCTGCTGGGGAGAGTTCAAGGTAAAGCCCACCTCCGTCGAATAGACGTTGTGCTTTCTCGCCTGATTTTGCATTTTTTATTTGAACATCAGTAAGGGGCATTTCATCCTCATTGGGGGCATCGATACTAGGGAATTGTTCAATGCCCCCAATCATGCCCCCAAAGGCATGTGGATTTCAATAGCTTTGTACGGAATATTTTGGACGTAAAAAAGGCCGGAGCCTTTGATTTCTCTAGGTTTTCCGGCCTTCTGTGGAACACTACAGATTGCTGGTTGGTGGTGGAGCACGGAACCGAACCCGCGTCCGCTTTCAGAGACAGATAGTAACAGGTGGGTCTTGAGAGCACGGATTCGACGATTTGGCCGAGTCTGTTCACAGCAACGATATATCTTTGATCAGACGAGACCGGCGAGCCTGTCTTTTGACCTGATCATCAGAGTCTTCTGCCCACGCGTGAGACGAACTACCCCAAGACCAGTCTGTGCCAGTAATTCCCACCAAGCGAACCTCTCCTGCCATCCCGGAAATTGTTCGGTCAAACGACTTCCCGCCAGCACTGAAGGCGATTCGATGGCTGCCAGCCTTTACCCGTAGGCGGATCATTGAGTTCGGAACAGTTTCCATCGCAGTCCCGCCATTGACCGAAATATCCAGCGGATGGTGTCCATCACCCCAATAGCGAACTAGGTATACCGTAAGTGCCTCCGGGTTAGAGGGGAACTGCTTTGCTTCCTCATCCCTCTTAAGACTGGGCGCATTCTCTTTGGTGCAGTAGGCATTTCTGCCACGGTCCGTGTGGCAATAGGGCTTTTCGGCAAGTTGATCTACTGGGGTAGCACAACCCGCCAAGATAAATATGCTTGTTGATATCGCGAGACCTTTGAGGGGCAACATTCTCATAGCCAATCCTTCCAAAAAAGTGACGAAAAAATGGGAAAGCTGAGGCGTTTGCCCCAGCTTTCACTCACTTCAAAAGAAAACGTGCAGTCGCTGTCTTGCCGGCGGCATTCACCTGGGCGACGATCTTCGTGCCTGCTGTGACTTTGAAACTGCCCTTGGCTTCAAGCTTATCCCCCGATGGTTTCAACTCGACCTCTTGCTTGTCGGTACCGACGAGCAAGGTAATCTTGGCCGTCGCCTTGCTGACGTCGACTGGTTTTCCGTGATCGCGCACGTACAACTGAAGTACATCGGGTTTGGCCACCAATTCGTAGTCCACATCCTTGATCTCGGTGACCAAGCCCCCGTGCAAGGGCTTGTCTTCATGGCCATGGTCGTGCTTGTCGGCCGCGAACACGGCACCCGACAACATCAGAGTCAAAGCAAGGGCAGTAGAGATTAGTTTCATAAAATTTCCTTTCAAAGTACGGGTTAAAAACTCAATGCTTGGGTGGCAGGGATCACGTTTGGTGCAAGGTGGTCGCATCTTGCGGATGCACCGGCTCAGCAGTGACATCCTCTTCTTGCTCGTCTGGTCGATGGGCCAGACGATAAAGAATGGGGAGTACGAGTAGCGTCAGTAGTGTGGAAGACAAGATGCCGCCGATCACCACAGTGGCCAAGGGCCGCTGAACTTCTGCGCCGGTTCCAGTGGCAATCGCCATCGGGATGAAACCCAAAGACGCCACCAGGGCCGTCATCAGCACGGGACGCAAACGGGTCAACGCGCCGTCCCGAATGGCCGCGTCCAGAGGCATTCCCTCCTCTCGCAGGGTGCGGATGTAGGAAATCATCACAAGGCCATTGAGTACGGCGACGCCTGAGAGCGCGATGAAGCCCACTGCCGCCGAGATCGACATGGGGATGTCGCGCAGCCACAGCGCCAGGATTCCACCCGTCAACGCGAACGGAATGCCGGTAAAAACCAGCAAACCATCCTTGGCGTTGCCGAACATCGCAAAGAGCAGGACGAACACCAGGAGCAGAGAGACTGGAACAACGATCTGCAGGCGTTGTGTTGCCGACTGCAGGTTCTCAAAAGTGCCGCCCCAACTCGTCCAGTATCCGGGAGGAATCTTGACCTGTGCCAGAGCTGCTTCTGCATCCGCGACGAACGAGCCCACGTCTCGGCCACGGACGTTGGCACTCACCACGATGCGACGTTTGCCGTTTTCCCGGCTGACCTGATTCGGGCCGGGTGCCAACTCGAAGCTCGCCACTTCAGCCAGTTGAATGAAGTTGGTTCGGCCTTCAAGACCTCCCGTACCTGTTCCGCGCGGCAAAGGAATCGGCAAGCGCTTCATGCCTTCCAAGTCGTTGCGCAGGGATTCTGGCAACCGAACCAGGATGTCGAATCGACGGTCGCCTTCAAACAGCGTCCCAGCCTCACGCCCTCCGATGGCCGTAGCCACGGTGTCTTGGATGTCGCCCACGTTCAGGCCATAGCGGGCGGCCTTCTGACGATCAATGTTCACTGTCAGCATCGGCAGTCCAGTGGTCTGCTCCACCTTGACCTCGGACGCACCCTGGATCTTCTGCAGCATTGACGATACTTCTTCAGCCGTCTTATTCAAGACGACCATGTCGTCGCCGAATATCTTCACCGCAACGTCACTGCGCACGCCTGAGATGAGTTCGTTGAACCGCATTTGGATCGGCTGAGAGAATTCGTAGTTGTTGCCCGGAATATTACCAACGACTTCCTGTACTGCCGCAATCAACTCGTCGCGTGACTTGCGTGGTTCCGGCCACTGCGACTG
>JAIXUS010000051.1 GCA_027483445.1 Bacteroidota bacterium
ACTCCTTTTTCATACTGAGCCAGCATCGCAATGATCTGTGTCTCGGTGAATTTTGTCTTTCGCATACGCTTTTCAAAGTTAGCAGTTTAAAACGTAGCTATTTTGGGGGGAGGCTTCAGAGGAGTATGAGCGAAACACGCGGTGCCCGCCCCCACAACCCTCTTTAGCAGACCAATGCAAACCGGGCAGGCGCCCTAAAACAAACCGTGAAAAGGGTGAGGAAAAGCCTCAAGGTTTAGCGTACCAAAAACGGATAAACGATGTATTCTGCGAAAAAGAGGGCCCAGAAAAAGAGGTAGAATGCGCGGATAGAGCGATCGTTGCTGAGATTGAGTCGGAAGGCGCGATACAGAAAGATAAGTAGCGCCACGCTGTGGAAAATGAGGCTTAATGTGGCATTGGGAAAAAACCGGAGGAACCCGAATACAATCATGCTCAAATAGGCAAAACTCACTACGATGGTGCCGGCATAATGCGCCACAGTTCGTCCGCGGGTTACGGCCAGTGTACCGAGGGCATGCTCAGCATCACCCCGTGTATCTGGAATATCTTTAAACCAGGCGATGCCCAACGAAAACGCGAAAACAAATAGCGACAAAGGGCCAATAGAAGAATTGAGTTGTACATCGGCCTGAAATTCATGTGCAAAAACCCAATAAAATCCAATATTTACCAATAAACCTCTAACCACTGATATTGCAGCCGCAGCCAGCCAATGATTGCGCTTAAATTTGAGAGGTGGCAAAGAGTAGGCCGTGCCTATAGCAGCAATACAAACAATTAAAACAAATAATTCGAACGATAAACAAACAGCCGAAATTATTGCAATAATTTTTGAAATTCTAACAATCCTCTTACCTGATTTAAAAGACAAACTTCCCGAAGCCAAAGGAAGCCAGGGCTTGTTAATGCGATCAAGTTCAACATCAACCAACTGATTTAATCCTGTAATATAAACATTACAACCCAAGGCAGCAATTAAACTCAGGAGTAATACCGGCCAAGAAAATTCCCCTGAAAACTCCCATAAACAAACGAGATATATCGATAAAACACTGATGAAACTACCAATAATGGTATGTGGTCTGCTGAATTTCCAAAGGGTAATTAAAAAATGCACAAGCTATGGTTTTAGGGGTAAAATGAAAAGGTAATGTACGCGAAACAGCACCGATCCGCAATAACCGCGTTCAATTCGATAACCGTCGGGCAATGCAGCTTGCAGTCGTTGCTGCAACGTGATGGTTCGATCTGATTTCAATACACTCACCAGTCCATCCCAACAGATACTCAGCAAGCCCAATGGTATGAGGTAGGTAAACAGCAGGCGCAACCAGCGAAAGGGCTTTACAAAGGGCGTAAAAAGGAGCACACCAAGGGTGGTGCTAAGCAGGATTTTTAGAAAATCGAATGCGTTGGGTTGCAATATTTCGGCGATACACAGTCCGTATGGAGCATGAATGCGCGCAATTTGCGCCTGCTCGCTTGGGCTGAAATGATGGAAGGCATTGCAAAATACACGCATTCCAGGCCGCGAATAAGGCTCGAGCGCATCAACAGGCTCGTGATCGGTTTCGAAATCGCCATTGGCCACCGGGAGGCTGTGCGGAAATTTGTCGGTAAGCACCAATTGCAATGGCTTGAGGGCCGAGAGGTAGGGCAGCCAAACTTGCCCCGAGCCGGCCCCAAGCTCGATTAGGGTATTGCCGGGCAAGGTTGTGGCGTGCTTGCGCAGCAGTGGCACCAATGGCTGGTAAACCCTGAAAAAGCGAACCATCCAACCGATGAATTCTACCTGCAAACCACGGAGTGCAGCGGGAAAATAAGGAGAGTCTTCCAACTCGGGCAAACGGACAATGGCCATAATTCGGTACAAGGGTAAAACTATTCAGGATGCCGCTTGTTGGGCTGGATGAAAAAAATCCCAAATTCAGCCGGTGAACGACGCTCAACTTTTGCTTTTCGCAGGCTTGCTGATTGCACTTCTGGCCCCCGGCTGTGAGTTTGCGGCACGTAAAGGCCTCATGCCCATTTGGCTAAGCCGCAAGCTACTGCACATTACTGCCATTGGTGTGTGCGGAGGCATTGTGCTGCATCTCGAAAGCCTCGTTCTGTTGCGGTGGATTGTTCTTGCTGCCACGGTTTTACTGTTCTTTCTCGTTTGGCAGGGCTCATTTTTCCGCGAGGCCAATGGCCGCCGCAGCTGGGGCATCGCGCTCTTTCCCCTACCCTACCTCGCCTTGCTTTGGCTTCATACCGAGGCCCGCGGACTTATTGCGCTGCCCATGCTCAGCCTGGCCTTTTGCGATGCCGCCGCCGCCATTACCGGAACACTCATGGGGAAACGCGCATTTAACTGGAGCGGCGACCGAAAAACGATTGAAGGATCGCTGGCCTTCGCCACGGTGGCCTTCCTCATTTTTGCATGGCCCTATTTTACCGTGGTGCAAGGCTTAGAAAACCTGCATCAAAACACGGTGTATTTGCTCAGCATTCCGATTTTAACCCTCCTGAGTACCTTGTCGGAAGCCTTAGGCAGTGGCGGAAACGACAATATTTGGGTTCCACTTGCTGTATGGGCCGGGCTCCTGTGTTTTGCGACGTATCAGCCCGCCACAAGTACCGTGGTGGTGCTTCTGTTGGCCTTACCCCTTTTCGCCGGCCTCATGCACCGGCTAAAGTGGCTCAACGGCTCCGGCATTGCGGCTTCGCTCATACTCGGCGCGGTGGTCATGCTCAGTTTGGGGGTAAAGGCGCTGGTTTTACCTCTTTTCTTCCTCATCAGCTCAACATTATGGGGAAAGCTTCGCAAACGGCAGAATGTGCTGGAAGCTAAATCGGGCCAAGCCCGCGACGCCATGCAGGTAATGGCCAACGGCGGCCTCTTCTTACTCCTCTGCTGCCTTTGCCGAATATGGCCGCAGCCTTATCTGTTTGTAACCCTGGCCTCGAGCATGGCCCTGTGCACTGCCGATACCTGGGCCAGTGAAGTAGGGGCCTGGAAGCGTGGCAGAACCATCGACATTTGTACGTTTAAACCGGTAAAGCCTGGCTTAAGTGGAGGCATTTCGTGGCCGGGAACGCTGGCCGGCTTGCTCGGGAGCCTCATGCTGGCCCTCGTGGCGGCCCTTTGTTTCGACGTGCTGCGCAGCCCAGAACACATTTCCATTGTGGCATTTGCGGGCTTTTGTGGCATGCTGCTCGATTCGGTGCTTGGCAGCCGCTTGCAGCTCCGGTTCAGCAATGCCGCAGGCGAACATTCCGATGTGGCCCTGCCCGGCTTTGTCACTTCGCGCGGACTCAAATGGCTCACCAACGACATGGTCAACCTCCTCAGCAACCTCCTCATTTGCCTGGCCCTAATGGCGTTGCTAAGCCTTTAGCTGCCGCATAACAGCCTGTAAACCATCGCCAGAATTGCCTTGCCATTCCAACGCATAACCGGCGCAGGAGGCAACTCTCTGCTAGTATTTTGGGCGCCTGCCCCAGGTATAGCCTTGCATCCACCCAAACTCAAGTTGGGGCACCGCGCCTTTCGCTCATACTCCTCAAAACAGAGTGGCCCTCGCACGCTCGCTCTCACACTCACTCTGTTTTTCCGGGGTATCCGCTGCAGTCGCTGGCGCATCACGTTAGATTGTTGGTTTAGGCGGCTGTAACGAGCACACGGTAAAAAGCACAACCGTAACAAGCATACCACGTAAAACCGCAGGTGAACAGCCTTAAGCGATTCGTTTGTAGTGGGATTTCTATGCATCCATACACGGCTAAAGACTAACGCACAATAATTGGTTGGCCTGACATGCCAGTGCTTCTACTTCGCCGACTGTAGCTGAAGGTATGCGCTTTACACCTTCTTGAGATTGCGCAGCATGAACAGCGTTGATCACTTATGAATTTGTAAAAAAGCCCTTCACAGCCGCTAGACCACAAACCTAAGGGTGCGAAGCACAAGCGAGCCGACATTACAACTGATGAAACTGGCTATTTGCTGCAGAGGGAAGAAACCCTAAAGCCTTCTTGCGCAACATGGCCCCACAAACGGCGTAGTGTTATTCCAATTCTGAATAGATTACTCCGCAACACGTTTCTGTTATCGTGTTGTTTCGTACCGTAAACAGGAAAGAGCTCATCCACCAAAGTTCGATTGCACAGGGCAAGTAAACTCAACAGGTGTAGCTGCACAACCTGCACCTGGGCGCAGCGCCACTCTCAACCACGAGGCAGCCAAGAGTTTCCTACATTTCAAAATGACACAATCAACAAAACTTTATATTTTTGATTGTAGCGAATTAAGGGGAGGCTTCACCTTCGAAAACCAATGGAAACGTTAGTACAACCTTAGCCGTGTTTCAAGTTTTTGCTTCGCGCCTTCGGTTTTACAGCTAAACTGTACCTTTGGTCCAAACCTCAACGCGATGTCATCCGAAACCTACCCCATTCGCTCCATAGCAGTGTATTGCGCCTCATCGCCGGGGCATAATCCAATTTACCGTCAGGCTGCCCGTGCCTTAGGTAGAATTATGGCCGAACGCTCACTCGAGCTTGTATATGGAGGCGGCTCTGTAGGCCTTATGGGCGAAATTGCCGATGCTGTAATGGAAAACGGCGGCAAAGTAACCGGTGTAATTCCAGACTTCCTCTACCAACGGGAAGTAGGCCACAACGGGCTCACCGAATTGCTTATTGTTGACTCAATGCATACCCGTAAACGCATGATGTTCGAGCGGTGCGATGCCATCATAACCTTACCCGGCGGATTCGGAACCCTCGAAGAGCTGTTCGAAATGCTCACCTGGGCGCAGCTCAACCTTCACCGAAAACCCATCGGCTTGCTTAACGTCGAAGGATTTTACGACCACCTCATCGCCTTAGTAAATCACATGCATACCGAAGGATTATTGAGCAGTTCTTCGCTTCCGCTTTTGCTGCATGCCTCCCACCCCGAGGCTTTGTTGCAAAAACTAACCGAAAACCTCCTGTACAAAGGCGATAATACCCTCAGCACACAGCAGATGTGAGCCCACAATTTGTTTATTTTTGCTGTAAACAAACGTTATGAACGAAGCGCACCTGCACCTACTGGTGAACCACTTCCCTATTATGGGTTCCTTTTTCAGCCTGATAATTCTCGGAGCTGGATTTATTCTTAAAAATGCCACTGTACGTAAAACAGCGTATGCGCTTTTGGTATTTAGTGCCTTGATGACATTACCCGCTTTTTTTAGTGGAGAAGGTGCCGAAGAAATGGTGGAAGCCATTCCGGGTGTTTCTCACGATACGATTCACGAACACGAAGAAACGGCTGAGTTGGCGCTTTGGATTTCACAACTGGCCGGAATTGCAGCGGCATTAGCCCTGTATTTCGAAATTACGTTGCACCGATTCGCCCGCGTTACATCCATCATTACATTGGTACTGAACATTGCCTTGTTTGGCTCTATCACCAGAACTGGAAATACCGGTGGCAAGATCCGTCACCCCGAAATCGAGGAAGGTTACGTAAGCCCTTCAACATCCGAAGGCGAAGAACATTCCGAATCTGAGCACTGATCCGGTTTTGACGGAATTCCCCCCCAAAGAACTATCGGCCTTTCTGTATTCATCGTTTGAAAGCCAATTGCGCTTTGGGGGCACCATTATAAATCGGTTGTTTCACTACAGGTTGCTCGAAATCTCATTGAATAGAGCAATTCAAGTCTTTTCCATCCGCCATCCACAAGGTTTTCCACAACGGTGTTCATTTCAAAAAATGCTTGTTGGTCGGCTGTATTTCCGGGAACCCGAACTTTACACCGGGAAGGGGAAAGCTGCGGGATTCCCTTCGATCTTTTCATCGTGATTTACAAGAATTACGACAGAAAATTCAGAAAAGTAATTCACAAAAGCCTCCTATTGAAGTAGAATAATTCGCCCAATTCTGTATATGCCGCGGATGTATTTGTTAAGCACTTCACAACCTCAAGAGTGCAACCAATAACATCTTTCCTCAGGCCTTCGGAAGTGCGGCAGATTCACGTTGACCAGCTTACCCGGAAAATCAAATGCTTCGAGCTGCGATTGACGAAACAGATGCAGAATTTCTGGTGAACAAAAAATGAAGCGATAAAAACCCAACCTGGGGCGGAGCTAAGAAAAACGAGCGAAAATGCATTGCTCTCAGTCCAATCCGAAAAGGTCTAAAGGCACTGCAAATAAATCTGCTGGGTATTATCCAGTTCGACCTAATTGATCTTGTTGTACTTACTACTGTTGGTGGGATCGATCTCGGCCAGAATTTGCAAAACCTGGGCTTTTTCGGTTGGACTAGCCTGTTTGAAAATATTCACCAGCTCGTCGGTTTTCGCATTAAACCATACCTGCATATTGTAGGAGGCTGGTCGTTGTTTGTTTAGCTGTTGAATTTTCTGCAATGACTCAATAATCGCGGTTCGACCAATATCCATTTTATTGTACATGTTATCCATGCCCATGCGGTGATACTTGTAATTGGCCTCGCGTAAGGGTTTGAACACAGGATTCAGGTAATTCTCCGTTAACCAAAAGCGATTTCTGGGCGGAATATCATTGGCCTTCCATCCTTTCGCCGGATCTTGCTGGGCATTTTGAACAACTTGTTGCGCCTTTTGCCAAAAGGGCGACCCACCTTCCAACGAATAAGAATCATAATCCATCGCTAAAATCACATAGGCGTAATAGCCAAGTAAGCTAGCCAATCCTGAAACATAAGCAGCATCGGAGAACTCGATGGGTTGAAACTCCAGATACCGGAAACTAATGTCCTCATCCATAAAATTGAGCAACACCGAACCATAATTGGTGTTAAACACCGGCCGACGAACCTGAATTTGAAGCGTTCCACTCATTTCGTCGGGTTGGTTATACCTTGTTATATTAAACGTGAGATTACATTCAATGCGTTCATCACGTTTAAACTGATCGCCGGTCCATTTTGTGCCGTTCATGAACTCCCGAACTGCAGTTTCTAAAGTGGTAAACACCCGTTTATCGGAGAGCTGAATTTGCTGCGACAAAACACTCACTCTGCAGTTCAGCTCCTGAGCCGAAGCCAGTGAAGCAAAGAAGATCAGTAAAATAGAAAAAACGTTACGCATCATGCTTAAGAAGGTCATTCAACAATTCGGCAATATCTCTTGCGGCTTCGGCTTTGGTTTGCGCTCCTTTGGGCATCCAACCAGTATTCTTTTCTAATATTTGGATGGTATTGAAATCACTACCAAACACCTGATTTTCCGAATTTAACTCATTGAGAACGATAAAATCAAGGTTCTTCGTATGCAGCTTTTCTTCCGCATTTAAACGACCATTTGCAGTTTCAAGGGCAAAGCCCCCAAGAATTTGTCCATCACGGCGCATCTGCGACAATTCCTTTAAAATATCTTTGGTTTTGGTGATGTCCAAATGCTCCCCTAAAGCCTTCTTTTTCAGCTTTTCACCTGCGGGCGTTACAGGTCGAAAGTCGGCTACAGCGGCGGCCAAAATTGCAGCATCGCACGAAGGGAAGGCCTCCACGCAAGCCTGATGCATTTCATCAGCCGTAGTTACAGGTATCACTTGAATGGCAGGATGGTGAAGTTTCAATTCGACAGGACCGCTCACCAGAACCACCTCAGCGCCGCGTTCCGCGAGTTCTTCAGCAAGGGCGTAACCCATTTTACCGGAAGAATGGTTAGAAATGTAGCGAACAGGGTCTATAGGCTCCCGTGTTGGTCCGGCGGTAATCAATACCTTTTTTCCTTTTAGCTGCTTGTTCAGATTGAAGAATGACTCCAGGCGCTCGACTATATCTTCAGGCTCCATCATTCGTCCTTCGCCCACTAGGCCACTGGCCAGTTCGCCCGATGCCGGCTCAATGATATAATTGCCGTAAGTGCGAAGTGCCGACACATTTCGCTGTGTTGAAGGATGTTTCCACATGTCTAAATCCATCGCGGGTGCAAAAAACACCGGGCAACGGGCTGAAAGATAAACGGCTGCCAGTAAGTTGTTTGCCAATCCGTTAGCGCAATAGGAAAGGGTGTTGGCGCTGGCGGGAGCCACCAATATGACGTCGGCCCAAAGGCCTAATTCAACATGATTCACCCATTCTCCTTGCTCTCCTAAAGTAAAACTGGAATGCACCGGATTTTTACTCAAGGTGCTCAGAGTAAGGGGAGTAATAAACTCTTTAGCGGAGTTCGTAAGAACAACTCTTACCTCGGCACCCGCTTTAACCAGCAGGCGCGTTAATGGAGCGCTTTTGTAGGCGGCAATGCTTCCGGTGACCGCCAGAATGATCTTTTTCCGGAACAGCATGGGCTGATACCTTATTTCTCGCCGCCTTCTTTGGCCGGATTGCGGAAGTAGACTTTTCCTTCCAGATATTCGTTGATAGAAACAAGGGTAGGCTTAGGCATACGCTCGTAGTGACGCGAAATTTCGATTTGTTCGCGGTTTTCAAAGATTTCTTCGAGATTATCACCAGAAGTGGCAAACTCTGAAAGCTTCGCATTTAGCTCTTCTTTCACGTTCACGCTGATCTGATTTGCCCTTTTAGCCAGGACGGAAATTGTTTCGTAAATGTTGGATGTTTGGGTGTCCAAATTGCGAAGATCGCGCGTAATTGTGGTGGTTTCGATGGCCATGAATCGTTTTTTATTTGAGGGAATTGTACCGGCTTAAGGCTTTGTCGTGGATAGACTTCGCTTCATCGGTAAATTTACCGGTGGCAAATTTATCAATAAATGTGTTATAATCATCGATGGTACTCTTATATCTTTCGGCCTTCTTGTTTTCGACACTGTTTTCGGCCAGCATGTAGCCTGCACGAACAATGGTAAACATTGCCTCTTCTTTGTAAATGGTGTTTGGATAATCCTTCAGCAAATTGCGCAAGGCAATCATGGCCGCCTTGTAATCCATCATTTTATAATACAACATCGCACTGTCGTAAGCTTTGTCTTCCAACTTACGGCGAAGCTTATCAATCAACTCGTTACACTCCTGAACCCTCAAGCTGTTGGGGTATTGGTTAATAAACAGCTGCATTTCCTGAATAGCTTTAACACTATTGCTTTGGTCTAGGTTAAACTCCGGCGAACCCAAATAATAACAATAGGCATGCATGAATGAGGCTTCCTCTGCCCTACTGCTCGTTGGGTAAGTCTTGGCAAATTGTTGGAAATGATAACCGGCACTCACCAAATCGTCGAGGTGATAATTGCAGTAACAGTAGTAAAAATACAAATCCTCCGCATTGGCTGTTCCGCGGCTTAACGCGATGAGCTCCTCCAACAACGGATAGGCCCTTTGATAATCTTTTTTCTCGTAGAGGGCAATTGCTGTTTTACGCTTCAAATCGTAATCGTTGCCCTTGAGCACCTTCTGGTAGTTGCTGCAGGAGCTGAATAAAAGAAGCATCCCAACAAAAACGGAAAAGAGGAAAGAAGGTGATGGCGGTTTGAACATGCGGCAAAAATAACGAAATAACCTGCAATGAATTGCCCGGATCCATCGCGAACAGCACAAGGCTGAAAACTATTCGATTGGGCCTGTTTTTCAGCTTGGTTTAAAGTACCTGAATTGCTACTTTTGTCGCACATCTTTTCCACTATGGATTTATTTGAGAAACTCAAACTGAACCGCGGACCATTAGGTTCGTATGCAAAGGACGTTCACGGATATTTTACCTTCCCGAAACTCGAAGGAGAAATCGGGCCTCGTATGTTTTTTCAGGGCAAAGAGCGCCTTAACTGGAGCCTCAACAACTACATCGGCCTGGCCAACCACCCCGAAGTGCGCAAAGCCGACGCCGACGCTGCCGCAGAATTCGGAATGGCTTACCCTATGGGCGCCAGAATGATGTCGGGCAACTCCAACTATCACGAACAACTCGAACGAGAGCTCGCCGCCTTCGAAAAGAAGGAAGATGCCATCCTCCTCAATTTTGGTTATCAGGGTATTATGTCGGCCATCGACGCACTGGTCGACCGTCATGATGTAATCGTTTACGACTCTGAATCGCACGCCTGCATCATCGATGGCGTTCGCCTGCACATGGGTAAGCGATTCGTATATCCTCACAACGACATCAAAAACCTCGAAGTTCAGCTCGAAAGAGCCACAAAACTCGTTTCTGAAACCAATGGTGCCATCTTGGTGATCACCGAAGGCGTATTCGGAATGTCGGGCGATCAAGGCAAACTTGCAGAAATCGTTGAACTGAAGAAGAAATTCCAATTCCGCCTCCTGGTCGACGATGCCCACGGCTTTGGAACAATGGGTGCCACCGGTGCAGGTGTTGCAGAAGCACAAGGCTGTATGGATGGCGTTGACGTATACTTTGGAACCTTCGCCAAATCAATGGCCAGCATTGGAGCCTTCATCGCCGCCGATGCACAGGTTATTGAATATCTCCGCTACAATACCCGTTCGCAAATTTTCGCCAAAGCCTTGCCGATGCCCCTGGTAATTGGAGCACTCAAGCGCTTGGAACTCCTCCGCGAAAAGCCCGAACTGCGCGAGCAGCTGTGGACCATCGTAAATGCCCTTCAAAACGGGTTGCGTGAAGCCGGATTTAACCTCGGAAAAACAGAATCGCCGGTTACTCCTGTATTCCTGAATGGCTCTATTCCAGAGGCCGCCAACTTGATCTACGACCTCCGTGAGAACTTCAATATTTTCTGCTCAATGGTTGTGTATCCGGTCGTACCCAAAGGTGTAATTATGCTGCGTTTGATTCCAACCGCTGTGCATACACT
The DNA here is from genome assembly GCA_027483445.1 of Bacteroidota bacterium. GTDB lineage: Bacteria > Bacteroidota > Bacteroidia > M30B66 > M30B66 > CAMCXT01. The sequence goes on from JAIXUS010000051.1 coordinate 10,761, forward strand.
CGACGATGTGAATTACACCATCGAAGCCTTCAAAAGCATTAGTGGCAAACTTCGCAATGGCGAATACGAACGCGCCATGGAAAAGGTGCTTTAAGCCTTTAAATTTGATACTTCAAAAGCAGCATACTCCAGGGTTTGCTGCTTTTTTAGTTTGTCTTAAACTCAGAATTAAAGTGAAATTGCAACTTCGGATAATCGGCAATTAACGTGTTGAGCATCCAAGCCGACTCTGCAAGAAATACCGGATTGCCTTCCTTGTCGTAGGCCACCTGGTGCGAGCGATACCGAACAAATTGCTCGAATTCGGCTTTGTCGTCATAAGTAATCCAACAAGCCTTGTAAACCGGCATTGGATGAAAATTACAAGAAGCACCATACTCATGCTTCAGACGATACTGGATCACCTCAAATTGCAGCTCACCCACAGTACCAATGATTTTCTTGTTGCCCATGTTCTGAATAAACAACTGAGCAACGCCTTCCTCAGTGAGCTGTTGAACTCCTTTTTCCAACTGCTTCGATTTCAGGGGGTCGGCGTTCACCACCTCCTTGAAAATCTCCGGCGAAAAGCTGGGAATTCCCTTAAACAGCAATTCTTCACCCTCGGTAAGTGTGTCGCCAATTTTAAAATTTCCGGTGTCGTACAAACCAATCACGTCGCCAGGCCAGGCCTCCTCAATAATGTTCTTTTCCTGAGCCATAAAGGTGGCCGGACTGCTAAAGCGAAAGTCCTTGTCTAACCGAACATGGTGGAAAAACTTGTTGCGTTCAAATTTACCGGAGCACACCCTCAAAAAGGCAATCCGATCGCGGTGCCGGGGGTCGATGTTCGCATGAATTTTAAATACGAAACCACTGAAACGCTCCTCTTCAGGATGCACAAGTCGTTTGTCGGCTTGTCGTGGACGGGGAGCAGGGGCCAAGCGGATGAAGGTGTCTAACAGTTCTCGGACACCGAAATTGTTGATGGCAGAGCCAAAGAACACCGGAGCCAATCGCCCTTCGCGGAATTGCTGCTCGTCAAAAGCATCATAAACGCCTTCGATAAGTTCTACATCTTGTCGGAGCTGCTCAGCATCTTTAGTCCCAACTTGTGCATCAAGGGTTTGGTCATCCAAACTGCTAATCTGAACAATATCCTCTTCAATTTTGGTTTTATTCGGGTTGAAGAGGTTAAGCGACTGATCGTATAGATTGTACACCCCTTTAAATGTTTGACCAATGCTGATGGGCCAGCTTAGTGGTCGAACTTTGATGCTCAGTTTATTCTCGAGCTCATCCAGCAAATCGAAAGGGTTCTGGCCTTCGCGGTCGAGCTTGTTGATAAACACAATCACCGGAGTATCGCGCATCCGACAAACCTCCATGAGTTTCTCAGTTTGTTCCTCCACACCCTTCACACAATCAATCACCAAAATTACACTATCAACGGCGGTGAGGGTTCGGTAGGTGTCTTCGGCGAAGTCTTTGTGACCGGGAGTATCGAGCAGGTTGATTTGCACTCCACCATAATGAAAGGCCATCACGGAAGTGGCCACCGAAATTCCGCGCTGCTTCTCGATTTCCATGAAGTCGGAAGCGGCTGTATTCTTGATTTTATTCGACTTTACCGCACCGGCAGTTTGAATGGCGCCACCAAAAAGCAGCAACTTCTCCGTTAAGGTTGTTTTTCCCGCATCGGGGTGTGATATGATGGCAAACGTACGCCGCTTGCGGATTTCTTCGCGAATCGTGCTCATGGAGCCGCAAAAATAGGCAATCGAGGGCGATTACTGTACTTTAAGTATTTTGATTTCAGTACGGCGGTTAAGTTGTCGTCCTTCGTCGGTATCGTTGGTTGCAATGGGCTGCCGGAATGCACGTCCGGTGGCCTCCAAACGCTTGGGTTCTACACCATTTCGAATAAGGTATTCGCGAACAATATTCGACCTCGATTCCGACAAAGTTTGATTGAAGGCCATGCTGCCTACATTGTCGGTATGCCCCGAAATTTCGATGGCCATCTGAGGGTATCGTCGAAGTGTATTCAGCAAGTTGTTCAACGACTTAAAGCTTTCAGGACGTAGAGTCGACTTGTTAAAATCGAAGAAAATATTGCTTAACACGATTTTCGCGCCCTTCTCGGCCTTAATCATTGGAATGTCCTGCTCAATTGCTTGCTTCTCTTGTCCCGATGGAACCGTAATTCTGGTGTTGTAGGTGAGGTAACCATCCACCTCAACCGTTAATTGATACGTGGCGCCATTCAATACAACACAGTCGTAGTTTCCCTCTTTTTGTTGCACAAATACCGGAATATCTCCAAACTCTGTAATTGTAACAGTTCCCTGCAAAGCTCCTCCAGTTGCGGCGTCAAAAATCCGTCCATTTAATGCCCGATGATTACTTTTATCGAGCTTATTGAGGTTAAAATCAATATTGAGCTCCTGCCCTTTCATTTCTGAAGGAATCATCAACGTATCGGTTTGATGAATGTAACCTATCGCGCGTAAATTGATGGCGTAATTCCGGCCCGGCGGAACAGAAATGCGATAAGCCCCCTCTTTATTGGTGAGGGCCAACTTGATCACCTCACGCGTAGATAAATCCAGAAACTCCACCTCTCCTTTAATGGGCACGCGGCTAACCAAATCATACAAAAAGCCGCTCACCTCAGTTTGTGTGCTTTTCGACATTTCCACGTTGCGCTGAACAACCTGACTACCGGCTTCAAAAGGCAACGACACCACTTCGGTGTAGCTTGCATAGGTTGGCGATTTTATCGTCACCTCGTACGTTTTTCCCGCAGGCACGTTGGCTATGGTTTCCCCGTTTTCAACTTCCCTTTGCACCACAATGGCTCCAGTGCTTAAATCCTTTACAATTAATGTGGCCGGAAGCGACTTCGAAGCCATACTGTCGCTGATGGTAAACTGAAGAGAAGAGAGCAATTCAACTTCAGATAAAAAGTGCATCACATAAATATCCTTGTCGCCATAACCTTCCTCACGGTACGAAGCAAAATACCCTTTTCGCTCATCCTTACTCAAAATAAAAAACACATCATCTTCAGGCGAATTAATCGGATAGCCTACATTTTCTGGCTTGCTAAACTGCCCATTCTCAAAGGTGGTTCGGAAAATATCATAACCGCCCATCGAATTGTGCCCAACAGAACTGAAATAGATGGTTTTCCCGTCGGGATGACAATAAATTCCATCCTCTTCGTAAGGAGTATTGACAATCGCGCCGGCATTGCGGATGTTTTGAATCTTCCCCTTCTCATCTACATCAGCCACGAAAATATCTTTAGAACCCTGCGATGCAGTATCTTTTCGATTGGAAATAAAAAACAAATGCCGCCCATCAATAGAATAAGCCGCATGATTCTCGTAAAACTTAGAGTTTATTTCCTTGATATTTCTGGGATTGCTCCACGAAATGCCTTCAAACGTAGTTTCGAAAATATCGCCGCCACCGGTAGTTCTGTACAACAATAATTTTTTACCATCGGGCGACAGGCTAATGGTTCCGTCGTGTTCCTCCGAATTAATCGGGTTTCCAATATTCTTTGCAGGAGCCCATGCACTATCAACCCGGTAAGAAATATAAATATCCTCCAAAAAGAGCGAATCGACCGGATCTACCAAATTGCCGGTTGTGCCTTCCCGGCGCGAGGTGAACAATAGCTTACTTTCATCTTCCGATAAAACCGGCGAATAATCGGGAAATGGGCTGTTTACGCCCGGACCAAGATTCTCAATTCGTACCCGAATTGGCTTTTGAATAAGCTGCTTCCCTGATTCACACTCCTCAATGCCCTTATAGGCTCGCTTGCGCTGCGACTCCTTGATTTCGGCGCCCAGTTCATCTACATACGCTGTATACAGCTGGATGGCCTTATCAAAATCATAACTGTAGTGGTAGGCCTGAGCCAAATCGTACAGAAAACCGGCACCCATGTCAGATTTTAGCAACCTTGCACGCTCTAAAAACGGAAGTGCCTTTAACCTATCGCGATTTAAGCGCAAATAACACTGCCCAAGCTGGTAGTTCAAATCGGCATTGTCGGGATTAAATTCCTGAGCCTTCAGATACCAACGAATGGCCTCTTCGTAATAAACAGGCCCCCGAAGAAAAAACTGATCGCCTTTTTGGAAAGCCTCAAAAGCAGCATTAAACTCCTTTTCCCGCCCAGGAAAGTTCGCCGACCGAAACTCGATGTGTTGGTTAAGCACCTGACCGCGAAGCGTTATCGAGGAAAAAACGAAAACTGCATTCAGCAGCAGAAACGATTTAATACCCATTTATGAAGTCTTTATGCTCAACATGTTCCATCGTGAGCGAGTAACCTACACACCACGAAGAAACTGGCTGAGCCGTTTTCCAATGTTTTTTGTTTCTGACAGTTACGAATATACAGTACTGTAATCTTCAATCTTGAGATAAATCAGGCAATTACCAACAACGAGGTGTTAAGCAAGAAAATCAGCTCGAAAGCCACGACTTGACGACGATATCGCCGGCATTGCTCAACACCGACTCGGGGTGATACTGAACGCCCCAAATAGGTAATTCGCGCTGGCGCATGCTTAAAATTTGCCCCTGCTCATCTTTGGCGTTAACGATCCAGCCCTCTCCCGGGCAATCGGCATCAACCGTCCACGAATGGTAACTTCCCGCCTCAAAGTCGTTCGTTAAACCCGCATACATTGGCTCAGGCTCCAAAACAACCGCCCGTCGAGCAACTCCGTGATAAACCTCCTTAAGTTGCACCAAACGACCACCACTGTGGAGACTTAAGGCCTGATGCCCCAAGCAAACCCCTAAAATGGGCATCCGGCCCCAGGCAAAAGCAATCACTTCCATCAATCGCCCAGCCTCCTCAGGCAAACCGGGCCCCGGCGAAATTACCAAACGGTCGAAATCCAGCACCACCGAAGCGTCTACCAGCGTGTTGCGCATCACCACCGGCTTAACTCCACTAAGCGTGTAAAGCTGATGATAAAGGTTATACGTAAACGAATCGTAGTTGTCCAGCAACAGAATCGATAGCGCCTTTGAATTCAACATTGCCGGTTAGAGAATTATTCCGCAATTTTACGAAGTGTCGGCCTTGCCTCTACCCTTAATTGTTTGTTGCCTGCTATTCTTTGCGCAAAGCGCTGATGGCCAGGCGCCTCTGAAGATACGCCCGTTGGTCGGCGCCGAAGCCCACTTTCGCAGTTTTCGGGGCGACCTCCTCAGAAGTCCGCTTTCTGATGCCCAGCCCTTCTTCGGTGCAAGTCTAGGATTGGTAGCCGGACAGTTCGACGTATTTGCCCGCTACAGCTCAGGCCGCCTCTCCGCAGTTTCTCGTCAATTACCTAATCCTGAAAACTTTAACGCCCAACTAAAGCTTATCGATGTTTCCGTTCGATATCATCCTTTCAAAGGGAATGATTTAAGTCCTTTCGTGCAGGCAGGCATCGGTAACACCTGGTTTTCTTCCTACACCAACCTCAAAGACAACCTCGGGAACCTCTATTATTACTGGAGCGATGGCAGTATTCGCAACATGCCCGAATCGGAGTTTAATGCCGTGGCCGCCAAACCTATCGCCCTCGATAACACCTTTGAAAGCCCCCTGGCACTTCAACAACGTAGCGTGTACATTCCCATTTTGGCCGGTTTGGAATTTCCAGTGGGCAAAGCCGTTCGCTTTAGCATAGCCGCCGAGTTCCTCCTGCTCCAGTCAGACAATATGGACCGCAACACCAGCACTTCGGCCTGGGACCAACTAAGGGGCATTCATACATCCATCAGCTGGAGCCCCGACTTGCGCAAGCGAAATCAACGTCCGGCCAAAGCGAAAAAGCCGGCGAAACCCACAGTTGTGGTCGACTATAGCGATGTCGATTTCAAGGCTTTGCTCCAAAGCGACGAAGATGGCGATGGGGTAAACGACCTCAAAGACTTGTGCTATGGAACACCGAAAGGCTTGCGGGTCGACGAACATGGATGCCCCGGCGACCTCGACAAAGATGGCATTCCCGACGAACTCGACGAAGAGCCTAACACGCCGGCTCTGGCGCCCGTCGATGCCAAAGGCAAGGCGCTGAGCGACGAAGAAATCCAACGACGTTACAACGATTCTATCAGTTATCATGTGCGCGTGCTGCGGAAAATCCACCGGCCATCACGCCCTTACCCTGTTCGCAAATACATTCCCGAGCAGAACTTCAAAAAGTACCTCGAGTTGCTCGAAGAAAATCCCCACTGGAGAGTTCAGGAAAAATTAGAGCCCCGAAAACTTCCGGCCAATCTGAAAGCCATCGATACCAATCGCGACCTTATTCTAAGCCTTTCGGAACTCGAAGATGCCGCACATAAACTGTTCGATGGTAAGATGCCCGAACTCAACCCTGAAGTACTTCGACAAGCCATCCGCTATGCTTTTGAAAACCCGTAACTGCCTCTCTTTTGCCCTTGGTGTTCTGCTCTTCGGAGCACACGTAAGCGCGCAGGCCGAAGTAAAGCTGAAAAGCAACAGCTACGGACGGCCCGGCTACGGAGCCTCCATTACCGTACAGGTGATTGGGAAAGAAATCTTCGGACCGGTGCGCTTCGTTCAGCAGCTTCCCGCAGGATGGAACGCAAAGTCGCTTGAGAAAAAACAGACCGGAAAACTTAGCCAACAAGGCGACCTTTTGAGGCTGCTTTGGCTAGAGAAACCGGTTGTCGACACCTTGAATTTTACGTACGAATTGAACATCCCGGAATCGGAAAAAGTTGGCTACATCAGCCTTAGCGGTAAACTCGAATATTTCGACGCACAAGGCAACAAAAGAAGCCTAAACTGCGAACCGTCGCAGCTTCGCATTATTCCCTATTTTTCGAGGTATCAGTAAGCGCCATTTCTTCGGCGAAGGAACCACTCAAGCCCGAGCAAAGCCACGATTAAAAAGAAAATCCAGCGGAGACGAACCAATTCTTCCAAACGGGTTTCACTGTGCGATATCGGCTTCAAGTCTTCGCGCTTTTTGAGTAATTCGGGCAACGACAACACAGACTCCGGCATAATCATCGAGCCGCCGCTCCGCTCAGCCCAGGTTCTCAATAATGTGTGATCGGCTGTCGACTGTGTTAACTCTGCAACAACAGGCTTTACCACAAAACGCCCCTCGGCAGTATATTGCTTTCCGCCCAGGCTTGAAACCGCCTCATAACGGTAGTCGCCGGCCGCAAACATGCCAGCATTAAGGCGATACGCAGTAGCTGTTCGTGAAAATGTAAACGGATACTTCTGGTTTTTACCGTTGATAATTGTCAAATTCACATCTGGCGTGTTTACCAGTTCATAGGCCGCATTGTAAACCTCCGCCTCAAAAGTCACAGGCTCGTTTTCATTAAACGTATTTCGCGTTACAATGCGCAAATTCCTCCGCTCCGCGCGAACACTCATGTATTGCACAATGCGCGATAAAAATGCATCAAACAGCGAATGACTCTGCTTCTCGGCATACGAGTGTAATCGCCAGCGCCAAATGCCTTCACCCACAATTACCGCCTTTTTTTGCTCTACGCCGTTGCTGAAGGCAATCATCGGGTACTGCGTATCGACCGAACCAATGCGCTGACTAAATAGCATAGAGGCCTGTGGATTAAGCTTTAGCGCTGCATTGGGAATTTGCAAGGGTTCCAAGGTATTCAGCGAGGCCAACAATTCATCAGGAAGGGTAAACAAGCTGAAATCCTTGTTAAATCGGGGAACAACATCGTTAAATCCACCTCTGCTTGCATTGCCAATTATCACATTCTGATGGCGGTTTAGCTCGGTGAGTTGCGTCATTTGCCCAACCACAAACAGCACCGGTGTATTGTGGGTTTCAATTTCCTGAAAGATCGGAACAGCCAGGTTGTTTCTCGATGGAAGCTGGTGCAGAATCACCAAACTGTAAGGCTTTAGACTCCCGCGGAACGCGGATGCCATTTGCGTTTCAACCTCGTAATTGTCGTTTTGCTGCAAACTAAACCGAATTGCAGCAACGTCGGGGTGCGGGGCATCGGCAAGAATCAGAATCTTCTGCCGGCTGTCGAGCACCTCAATAAAGAAATCGCGGCTATTGTTGGCCGTAGTGTATTCTCCATCTACAGTGCTTAACACTGCCCGGTAGCGCTGGATTCCCGCAGCTTCAGCCTTAAACCGAAACTCACTCTTCAATATAAATGAGCTGTTATCGATGCTCAATTCACGACGTTCAAGCACTTTTCCATTGAACTCAATGCTGAGGGAGGCTTTTCTACCCGCCAGCTTTCGGGCATTAACCACCACTTCGACCGGGAAAGTGTTGTTCAAATAAGCCAATTGGTTGTGATTCACCTGCTCAATGAGCAAATCGCGCTGAACCGCAGTATCGCCAAAAGCAATGGTAAACACCGGCGCGTTGAGCTCGTTTTTGGCATACAGCGGACTAATCCCCTTATTAAAAATACCATCGCTGGCCACCAATACAGCCCCTACATTGCGATTCAGGTACAAGGTGTTCAGCTGATTAAAGGCCGAGGCAATGTCGGTTTCTTTACCCTGCAAGGCCAGTGAAAAACTGTCTTGTAAGCCTTCCGAAAAACTATACTTCTTAAATTCATAATCGCCTTCCAGCGCGGCTTCGAGCTGCTTCAACGAAGACTCCCAATTGCTAAGCTGCGATTTTGACTTGTTTGTATTACCGAGCGATGCCGAATTATCCTGTAAAAGCAAAACAATCGGTTTTTCGACCGTTCGGGTTACAAAGCGTAAAAGGGGCGACAACAGTAGAAAGGCGAGAATCGTAATCGCTGCAAACCGTAGCGAAAACAAAACCCGCTTCAACCACGCCGGGGCTTCCTTAAACTGAGAATCGCGGCGATACAAAAGCCACGAAAAACCCAGTCCGCAAAGCAGACAGAAAACCAAAAACCACGCGGGGTATTGAAATACAAACTCGAAACTCACTGCTTACCCATCATTAAAAATCCATTTAGCAACGTTGTTACACGGCCAAGATTGCTCAGGTACGCATGCCCCCGCAAACATTAATTACCTGTCCGGTAACATAGGCCGAAAGATCTGAAGCCAAGAACACCGCAACATTGGCAACATCGGTAGTGCTGCCGCCACGCTTCAATGGAATTTGTTCGGCCCATTGCTTTCTCACCTCTTCATTGAGCTCACCGGTCATCTCCGTTTCGATGAACCCCGGAGCAATCGCGTTCGAACGGATGTTCCGCGAACCCAATTCCTGCGCTACCGACTTCGTAAAGCCTTCTATTCCCGCTTTTGAAGCCGCATAATTGGCCTGACCGGCATTTCCGCCGCCACCAACTACCGAACTCATATTGATGAAAATACCTTGCTTGTTTTTCAACATCGGTCTGATGGCCGCTTTTGTGAGGTTAAATACCGACTTCAGGTTGGTCTGAATCACCGTGTCCCACTGCTCCTCACTCATCCGCATCAACAAGCCATCCTTCGTGATTCCGGCATTATTCACCACGATGTGTAAATCGCCAAAATCGGTAAGCACCTGACTAACAAGGGTCTCTGCTGAGGCGAAAATGGCGGCATCCGAATGATAGCCCTGGGCCTTCACGCCGTAGGCGGCCAACTCAGCCTCTAACTCTCTGGCCTTCTGTTCGCTCGATAAATACGTAAAGGCCACATGTGCACCCTCCTCCGCAAAACGCAAAGCAATGCCACGACCTATACCACGACTGGCTCCGGTTACCAAAGCCACTTTGTTTTCCAGTAATTTCATAGACGTATTGAAAGCCCCAAACCTACACGATTTCAAAAGAGATTACAACAGCCATCCACAGCAATTATTCACACCAGGCTTGAGGCGATTTTACCCACATTTTCACTCCGCACTTTGTCATTTCACAGAATTTGTATTTTGCGGTGTCGTTACGACACTATTAACCCGATATGAATTCAGCACCACAGACACTCGACGCTGCGTCGCATTCGAAAGAACGTTCCATGACCTTTTGGCAAATCTGGAACATGAGTTTTGGCTTTTTAGGTATACAATTCGGGTTCGCCCTGCAAAACGGAAATGCCTCGGCAATCCTGCAAAACTTCGGTGCCCACGTCGAAGAGCTCTCCTGGTTCTGGCTCGTAGCGCCACTCACCGGTATGATTGTTCAACCCATCATCGGGCACTACAGCGACCGAACCTGGAATCGGTTGGGACGGCGTAAACCCTATTTCCTCGTGGGCACACTTATATGCTGCGTGGCCTTGCTGCTGCTGCCCAACTCCGGAGCCTTCTTTATCGGGAAAACGGCACTGTTCATCGGCGCCATGTTCCTCATGCTTATGGATGCCTCCATTAACGTAGCCATGGAGCCCTTCCGCGCCTTGGTGGCCGATAATCTGCCCGACAAACAACGCACACTCGGGTTTTCAATCCAAACCTTTCTCATCGGACTTGGCGCTGTGGCCGGAAGCTGGCTGCCCTACATTTTGGCCAACTACTTTGGCGTTTCGGCCTCGGCCCCTGCCGGACAAGTGGCCGACAACGTAATCTGGTCGTTTTACATCGGCGCCCTGGTTTTCCTCGCGGCCATTATGGTTACCATCCTTTTCAGCAAAGAGTATCCACCCAACGAGTACGAGGCCATTCACGGAAAGCCCGATCACTCCTCGGCCGGGCTCATGGAGATTTTCGCCGATTTCAAACGCATGCCCCGCACCATGAAACAACTCGGCTTGGTGCAGTTTTTCTCCTGGTTTGCCCTCTTCAGCATGTGGGTGTTTACCACGCCGGCCATTGCCCAACACATATTTAAACTGCCGGTAAGCGACACCTCTTCCGATACCTTCCGCGAAGCCGGCGCCTGGGTAGGCATTATTTTCGGCGTGTACAACGGCATTTCGGCCGTTTATGCCCTCATGTTGCCCTCTATTGCGGCCCGCTTCGGAAGAAAGAAAACCCACGCCTTCTCGCTCATTGCCGGCGGTATTGGACTCATTTCCATGTATTTCGCACCCAACAAAGAATTCCTGCTTTTCTCCATGATTGGCGTTGGCCTCGCCTGGGCCTCCATTCTGGCCATGCCCTATGCCATACTGGCCGGCTCAATACCAGCGGGCAAAATGGGCGTTTACATGGGCATATTCAACTTTTTCATCACCTTCCCACAAATTGTAAACGGCGTATTTGGAGGCCCCGTTGTAAAAGCCATCTATAACAACCAGGCCATCTACGCCATCGTGCTGGCGGGCATCTTCATGATAGTCGCGGCCATCTCCACCTTCTACGTGCAAGATGCAGTGGCCATCAACATGAAAGACAAACGCTAAAGGCCCAAAAACGAGATTCCCCAAAGCCCGCCAATACGCTTACCAATGTGGGCGTTGCCGCGAAGCCGTCCTCCTCTGCCCTATCCGGCTGCTCGTTCGCGGCCGCGCTTTCTGCTGCAAGTCCTCGCCTGCACCGCCCCCTCGCGGCTTCGCGCCCGCCGCAACGCCGCAGCCTGCGGGCTTTTCGCGCCAATCGCTAACGCGAGCCTCCAGCTAAACCAAAGCTTTTACAGGCATACCAGAACCTCTCGAATAGATTCATATTTTGAAATTGAGCACTCCAATTAGGCTAATTGCCCATTGTGGCGCTCAAACCAATAAGCCGATACACCATTACGCAAGCACGCCAAACATGGAATAATTTGCAAACCGCAAAGCCCCCCAAAAAGCAATGCTCGCCTAAAGCAGACACACGCACAACACTGATAATCAAGCAACATAATTTAGTTAATCGCCTTAGCCGATATTTGTATTTTCGAAAAAACAGACTTACATTGCGCATAGCAATACAAAACGGAAGAATAAGCGGATGATTTTTCGCGGATGCAGTAGTTGTGCGCCATTATAAAGGCTAAAAACAGACGAAATAAAATATGAAACCAATTTTTGACTCAACAATTCATGATATTCTAAATGAACGCCTTCACAAACTTGAAGTTCATTTCAATGCAGACTTTTTATTTTACTATGGACCTATAACAGACACATTAGACAAACCATTTAGGGACTTAATCGAAGAATTAAAAACAGAACCCGATACGAAAGAGACATTATTCATTGTTCTAAATACGCCTGGTGGTAGTGCTGAGACAGTAGAAAGATTAGTAAAAATAACAAGACACCATTACAACGAAGTAAATTTTATAGTCCCTGATTCAGCGTACTCCGCAGGAACTATCTTTTGCTTATCAGGCGACAAAATTTTCATGGACTATTCTTCTTCATTAGGGCCTATTGACCCTCAAGTTTACAATGGTAAAAACTGGGTTCCAGCACTAGGTTATCTTGATAAAGTAGAAGAACTAATCAATAAATCCATTGCAGGTACAATATCTCAAGCTGAGTTGTTAATGTTAAGGGAACAAGATTTAGCAATGTTACGCAGACACGAGCAAGCAAGAGATTTGACTGTTGCTTTGTTAAAAGAATGGTTAGTTAAATACAAATTCAAAAATTGGAATACTCACAACTCGAATGGTTTACCAGTAACACCAATTGAAAAAGAAACAAGGGCAACAGAAATAGCTAGAGATTTAGGTGACAATAAACTTTGGCACTCTCACGGCAGGTCAATCGGTGTTGCAGCTTTAACTCACATATTAAAATTAAAAATTGAGGACTACTCCACGGACCCTATCCTTACCAAATTAATTCGGGACTATAACGACTTGATTTGCCAGTACATTACAAGAAACGGTGGAGAAATGTTCTTTCATACAAAAAAATTCATTTAATTTGTAACCATGAAAAACATAGCAGACAAACTCGAAGAAATTAAAATTCAGACAGATGTCGAAAAGGCTAAGTTTGAACAATTGACAAGATTTGAAGATACCATTAAAAATCTTGAAAAGGTTTTGAAATTAGAGAAACCAACTTACAGCTTCCCACAAGTTGATACTATAGGTAAGCAGACCTACACTTCTCTAAACAAAAAATAACGGAATACAACGGCGCATTATCACCAGTTGGGCTTCAGTGGAAAATTCGAGCTCGCGATTATTTGTAAATTTTGTTGTGAACAGATAACTTTCGGTCAACAAACCCAACCGGCGTTTATGCACGAACCGTTAGCAGTCATACTTTGATTTTGCATCTGTTAATACTACCTTTGACCAACGACAAAATCATGATAACTAAGAAACAGCTTTCAGCGACTATTGAGAAATTACCTGAGAAGTTTTCAATTGAGGACTTAATTGACAAACTTATTCTCCTCGACAAGATTGAAAGAGCAGAAAAACAATCGGAAGACGGAGAGACAATTTCTGAAACAGAACTAGAAAGAGAGATAGAAAAATGGTTCAAATAAATTGGACAAGAATTGCCGTCGATGACTTGAAAAGCATTTATGACTTCATCTCAAAAAGGCTCCAAGAAATTTGCACAGTTAGAAGTTCTTAAAATCAAGACGAGAAAAAGAATTCTCAGGACTAAACCTCTAATTGGAAAAGAGGTTTTCGAAAAGGAAGACTTAAGTATAAGAGAATTGCTCGAAGGAAATTATACAATCATTTACAAAATAATAGACAAAAACAGGATAGATATTTTGACCATACATCATGTCGCAAGAAATCTGGTTGACAGAGAAGTATTCTGAAAAGATAAATACGCCTGCTAACAGCGCATAATCACCAGTTGGGTTTGTGGGGAAAATTTGAGCTCTCGGTCCTTTGGAAATTTCGTGGTAAACTGATAACTTACGGTCAACAAACCCAAGCGGCGTTTCTGCGCGAACCGTTAGCTGTTATTAAAAAAAAACGATCGAAGAAAAAATGAACTCAGAACAAAATTATATTGAAATAAACCGACAGTCTTGGAACAATAGAACCGAGACACACTTAAAATCTGAATTTTACGAGCTTGACAATTTCCTAAAAGGGAAAAGTTCACTAAATGATATTGAATTAAACTTGCTTGGAAGCATTAAAGGAAAAACTATTTTGCATTTGCAGTGTCATTTCGGACAAGATACTATTTCGTTAGGCAGACTTGGTGCTGACGTTACAGGAATTGATTTATCAGATAAAGCTATTGAATGTGCGAAAGAAATAGCAAAGGATACAAACTCAAAAGCAAAGTTCATTTGCTGCAATATTTACGACCTACCGAATCACTTAGATGAAAAATTTGATATTGTGTTTACAAGTTACGGTACAATTGGTTGGTTACCTGACTTGGACAAGTGGGCAAAAATTATTTCTAGGTTTCTAAAACCAAACGGACAATTTGTATTTGTAGAATTTCATCCTGTTGTTTGGATGTTTGACGACAACTTTGACAAAATCGGCTATAGATATTTTAATTCAGGAGCAATTGTAGAAACCAATAGCGGAACTTATGCTGACAAAACAGCTGATTTGACAGTATCTGATGTATCTTGGAATCACGGTATCAGCGAAGTGCTGAATAGTTTGCTTAATAACGGGCTTGAAGTAAAATCACTAGACGAGTTTGACTATTCACCTTATAATTGTTTTAACAAGATGGTGGAATTTGAACACAAAAAATATAGAATAGAACATTTGGGAGACAAAATACCAATGGTTTATTCAATAACAGCGATAAGAAAAAACAACAGCTAACAGCGCACAATCGCATGTTGGATTTTTGGGGAAAATTTGAGCTCGCGTTCCTTTGGAAATTTCGTGATGAACAGATAACTTTCGGACACCAAACCCAACCGGCGCTTATGCGCGAACCGTTAGCAGCAAGTTTAACAAACACAACACCAAGATTACTAATATCAACGGATAGATTAAAAGATAAAAAATAAATACATGGCAGACATTAAAAAAAAATATGCGGCACGTGCATTTGTTAGTTGTAGTTTACGACCAGAGGATGAAAATTTTGTCAATTATGTTTGCCGAATACTTGACTTTCATAATATTCAAGCGTTTGGGACAGTTGGAAAGTTTTCAGCTTCGCCAGAGAACCCAATTGCACTAATGAATAAAAACATTCCTCTTGCTGACTTTGTTGTCATCGTTGCGACACCACGATATTTGCAAAAAGACCTTGCGACAGGAAAAATTACTCATGGTCTTTCAGAGATGGTTCATGTGGAAACGGGAATGGCTATTGCTCATGGTAAACCTGTAGTTTTATTTGTTCAAGAAGGAACACACATTGGAAATGCCCTGCCCAATATAACACAATACGTTGTTCTTAATGGACAACGGACTGATTTTGACGCAAAACGAAAACTAATATTTTCTCTGCTTAACAACGCATACCTATTCGTGCAAAAAATAAAAAGCGACAATACACTTAAGTCAGTTGGCAAAGTAGCAGTCGGAGGACTTGCAGTATATGGAGGCATTAAACTTTTACAAGCAATTTTCGGAGGTGAAAAATAAAAACCATAATATGAGTTTTAAGCCAGACCATTCTAATTATCTCGCTCACTTTACTACAAACAGACACCCAGTTGGGAACAAAGAACGGGACAATCCCGGTTTGACAGCAACAAAGGGAAAGTCTGCCTATGATAGACTGGTTTCAATTCTTAAAAGCAAAAAAATAATTGCATCGACTTTGCCTTGGAATAAAAAGAATGCTGTATGCCTTACCGAATGTCCTTGGACAAGTTTATTAATTCATGCCAAGCACTACTCCCCATATGGCATTGGTTTTAATAAGGCATTTATATTTGGGACAGGTGGAGCACCAGCATTTTATGTACGTGCAGACTACTTTGAAAAGCAGAAATGGGCCGACCACATTTACACATTTGTAACTCCTTTTTGGCCTTCCTACAGACCAAAGAAGAAAAACGCAACTACATCTTTCAAAACAATTGACTACACACACGAACGGGAATGGCGAGTTCCTCACGATTTGACATTTAACTATGATGACATTGAGTTTATAGTAGTAAACACTTACGAGGACATGGCTAAATTTCCCGCGGAACTAAAGGACAGCATAGGTAGAGAAAAGTTTTTAATCATGGAGATATACAACAATATAGAACGACTATGGCCAGTTCACAACATTGGTGTTTAATTACAGAAAGAAAACCAGCCGCTAACACCGCCTAAACAAAACCACCATAGCCTCATATTTAAACCCTTCTCAGCCCAATCTCCATTTTCCCAATGCGCGCTTTCGCATAAAAGCCCCGGCAATGGGCAGTTGTTAAACCTGAGGCGCGGCGCATCAAAAGCCTTCCGAAACAATTCACTTTCCCTTCTTAAACCCCGCAAACCCGGCATGGAAGCGTAAGGTCATCCACCCACCCCAAAAAACAAAAGCCCCGGCAAAACCGAGGCTTTTGAGGGTGTAGTGCGTATTTAGTGCTTTATAAGCTTGAGCACCTTGTTTCCGGCAAGGCTTATTACGCTTAGCTGGTAAGCGCCAAAGGCCAAATCGCTGAGGTCTAACGACACGTTAATCTGCGAATCGCGCACACTGTAGCTCTGCTCTCTAACTACCCTACCGGTGGCATCGTAAATCACAATGCGAATGGGGGCATCGTTGGGTAAATCGACCAATTCGAGGTTGGCTTGCCCGTATGTTGGATTGGGGTACAGGTTTGCCATCCATTCTTCGTTGGGCTCTGTTACATTGTCGGTATTGGCCAATCGTAGCGAACCGCTCAGGCAAGCATGCAAATCGAGCACGCCATCCACATCAAAACCGTCGGCCGCGCCGTTGAAGCGGTTCGAGGCTATGGGCGAGGCATCTACAAGCTTAATGTACTGAATCCAGGGTGTGCTGCCCAATTCGAGCGTTCCGTCAAGGCAAAGCTGGCCCATCGGGATAAACTCAATGCCATCTTTTGAAACCAATACCTCGGCCCGCTCAGGGTAGTTGTTACAGGCCGGGTTGCCAAACGAGGTCTCTACAATTTGCAGGTCGTTGCCTTCCTGGTTAAACACCACGTAATCGAATTTACCAACCAAACTTCCGTTAAAGCCAAGCGATACGAAGTTGATTCCGCTGCCTCCCGGGAGTCCGGTGGCCTGCGCTTCGTTCCTGCGGTTGAGCGGAATTGTATTGCCATTCTTCGTATTTCCGGGCATGTACGATGGAATATCCTGCAAGGTGCCCGGTGTTAAATCCGCAAACACAGTGCTGGCTGAGGGACCATGTAAGCACTCCACGCCGGCTACATCATAGCCATCGTCATTGGCGCCGAACAAGGCCGGATTGCTGATGTCGCGAATCTGAACGTATTGTATCCAGGCCATTTCGGAAGGAATACCGAGCTCTCCGGTTTGGCAGATGATGCCCATATACACGAAGTTACAGCCATCCTGCGAAGCAAAAACCTCTGCACGCTCAGGGTAAATGCTGCAGGTCTTGTTGTTCCACGTGGCTTCATACACACGCACATCAAGGCCCGGTCCGTTGGCAATGGGCTGCTCAAACTTCAGGGTGAGGTAGCCCGCAAATCCAAGCGAGTAGAAGTTCACCACGTTGTTCACCACCAGATCGGGTGCTCCTAAGGCTTGGGCAGTGTTACTGCGGATGGCCAATACGGGCTGTCCGTTTTTACGGTTTCCCTGAGCAGATTTCGAGGCCACAACAAGGCTTGCAAAACATCCACCCGGCTCAGCCAACACGGTTAGGTTCGTGGTAATGGTGTTTGAACATCCGCTGGCGGTTTGAAGCACCGTTACATATTGACCGGCCTGCGAAACCACGCTTCCGTCGGGCAATGTATAGGTTTCGCCGGCATTGATGGATGCATTCACGGTAGAGCTCAGGTTTGGATTCACCGTAAGGTTAACCGTGGTGGTATACTCACATCCACTTGCAGTGCTTAAATTCACCACATACGTGCCTCCGGAATTCACCACCTGGCCATTGGGAAGCAGATAGGTTTGTCCCTGACAAATACTGGCATCCACAACCGTATTCGCCGGCCGCGCATTCACCTGCAAGGTAAAAATGAGGTCGAAGGCACAGCCTGTTTCTTCGTCGTTTCGGGCAATGGTATAAGTGGTGGTCTCAGAAGGGCTCACAACCTCAGCATTGGGCAAGGTAAAGGTCTCACCCTGGCAAATACTGGCCGATTGTAGAACATCTTCAACCACAATTTCCGTAACCGTAATGATGGTCACGGTATTGCATCCAAAACCATTGTCAACCGTAATGGTGTATTGCCCCGCCCCTACTTCTTCGCCGCCCGGCAAAGTATAGGTTTCGCCGGCACAAATACTCACCGCCAGAGAAGCATTTCCAGCCTGAATAACATTGGTATTTTGGCTGGTTTGTAAGCTACCCGCCGCTCCAACAACGGTATACGTTATGGTTTTTAGTCCGAGGCCAGCCAAGGCGGGATTGAAGGTATTGCCGCTCACACCGGGGCCTGAGAAAGTTCCGCCGGCCGGAGTACCAACCAGCACGGCAGGCGCTCCATTCAAACAGTAGTTTTGGGCAAGTCCGGTAAATCCAATATTTGTGGGTTGGATGACAGTAACAACCACCTCATCTTCGGCTTCACAACCCGAAGCGCTCGTTCCAACAACGGTATACACAGTTGTCGCGTTGGGCGAAGCCACCACGCTTGCAGTATTGTTCGCCGTTAATCCTGTGGATGGCGACCAAACATAGCTTGCCGCTCCACTCGCCGTTAGGGTTGTGCTCGAGCCGGCCTGGATGCTCACATCAGCCCCCGCATTCACCACCGGTGTTGGATTCACAGTTACCGAAAGGCTTGTTGCTGAAGCGCATTGCCCAGAATTGGGCGTAAATACGTAATCGGCAGATTGCTGATTGTTGATGACTGAAGGATTCCAGGTTCCGCCAATTCCATTGATGGAAACTGCCGGCAGCGCTGGAACTGCTGCTCCGGCGCATATTGGATTGATGGGCGAAAACGTGGGAACAACAGGTGTTGTAACAGTAATCTGCACCGTATTGGAGTTCACTGTTCCGCAAGTCGACTGAAAGCGGGCAAAGTAGGCCCCCGTTTGATTTACCTGAATGGAGGCGCCGCTTCCAATAGAATTCTGAGTGCCTTGACGGAACCAGGTTACATTGCTCACGTTAGAATTGAGCGTTACCGAGCCTCCTGCACAAACTGTTGTGCTTCCACTCGCCTGCACAACCGGCGGTGTTGGACTGGTAGTAACACTAACTACCGTTGGAAGCGAAGTGTTGCTACAACCAAAGCTGTTGGTTACTTGCACGGTATAGCTACC
>JAIXUS010000003.1 GCA_027483445.1 Bacteroidota bacterium
CCACCGCTGGCCACCAGGGTAATTGTGTTGGGCGAGCAAACGGTGGCCGGACCTTGAACACTAATGGCTGCTTGTGGAGCCTGCAATACGTTGGTGGTTTGGGTGCTGCTCACCGTTTCGCCCAGTCCGTTTACCACCGAATAGGTGATAGAAACCGTACCGGTAGTTCCGGTGTTGGCTGGGTTAAACACATTGCCGCTAATGCCCGGTCCGCTGAATGTTCCACCCGCTGGAGAACCTACAAGGGTTGATGGCTGGGCATTGGTACAATAACTTGGCAACAAACCGGTGAAACTGGCGGTGGGCTGAACCACCGTTACAGTTACCTGATCGCTTCCCACACAGCCATTTGCACCGGTTCCCTGAACCGAATACGTGGTTGTTTGGGTAGGTGTGGCAATCACGCTTGCTCCGGTAGCGGTGTTAAGTGATGAAGCGGGACTCCACACATAGCTTGCGGCTCCGGTGGCGGTAAGCGTAGTGCTTTGGCCAAGAGCGATAGATACATCGTTACCCGCATTCACCACCGGTGTTGGCAGTTGAGTAACAACAATACTTGCCGTTCCGGGACATCCGCCGGCAGGCGTTATTGTTGCGCTAAACGTACCACCGCTTGTAGCAGTAATGGTTCGGGTAGTTTGATTGGTATTCCAAGCGTATGTTGCTCCGGCTGGATTCGCGGTTAACTGTACAGAACCACCCGGGCAAATCGAGGTAGGACCACCGGCGGTTATGCTCACAGCCGAAGCCGGTGCAGCATTAATGGTAACAGGCGCTGAAGTGGCCGAACAACCGTTGGTATACGTAACATTAACGGTATATGTGCCGGGTCCCACGTTTACTTGCTGGGTAGTACCGGCTCCATTGCTCCAAATGTATGCGGAGCCCGAATTGGTGCTGAGTTGAACGGTAGTTCCGGTGCAAATCGTGGTGTTGTTTCCAGCCACAGTAATGGTTGGTGGGTTTACCGTAGGAACATTGATTGTTCGGGTAACCTGCGCTACACAATTGGCCTCGGTAATTCTTAAAACCGCAGAAAAACTACCTGCTGTGGAATAGGTAAACTGATGAGGACCAACGCCATTGGCATCAATCACTCCATCGTTGTTAAAATCCCACTGAAACGTGGCCCCATTCGGAACATTGGTCGAGGTATTGGTAAATGTTACGGCTTGGTTCGGACAAGGTGTAGTAGAGGTAAAATTAGCAGTAGAGGTAGGCTGACAAATGGTAAACGGTGCCGATAAATGCAAACTCCATTTTCCCCTTTGATCTCTTACCCGAATGCTAAGTCGCTGATTGGGTTCGATTAAGTTGAGGCTGGCAATGTTAATGTCGGCAAGTACGCTAACATTGTTGCCGGCCGGTATTGGGGTGATGGCCGTTCCGTTTCCAACGCCCGGATCTTCACCTACAAACCACTCTGCGGCAGTAATCTGCTGTTGTTGCTCGGTGGGTGATGTTGGTAAAATGTAGAACAAACTTGAGAAATGATGGCTCCAGCTTCCGTTTCCGTTTCTCACCCGTACATTTAATCGATGAAAACCCAGGCTTAAGGTGTTTACCGGGATTGAAAAGGCTGAACTAACGGAGGTTCCTGCGGTGAATTGAGGTATAGCAGTACCATTTCCAACACCGGGATCGGCATCAATAAAATATTCAGCCCGGGTGATGTTTGAATTAGCCGTGGTTGATGCAGGAGACAACACGAAAAACAAATTGCTTAACTGCTGGCTCCACACTCCACTGGTATTTCTCACCCGAACCACCAAACGATGGAACCCTTGGCTGAGGTTTCCGATGTTTATCCCAATATTTTGGCTTACAGAGGCTCCTGAATTCGCAATGGAGATTGGAATTCCTGCACCAAGGCCAGGGTCTGTGTCAATGAAATATTCTGCACGATTGATGTTGGCATTAGCACCAGCACCTAGGTTAGGTAAAACAAAAAACAAACTTGTCAATTGATGGCTCCAGGTGCCACTCGTATTTCTACAACGTACACCCAGCCGATGGAAACCCTGTGAAAGCGTGTTAACAGGGATGCTAAACGACTGACTGACTTGATTGCCCGCCGTTGAAATGGTAATGGGAGTGCCCAATCCAACTCCATTGTCGGTATCGATAAAATACTCAGCCCGATTAATCTGCTGAGCTCTGCTGGCAAAGGCGATTAAGCTGATGGCCAGCAGAAGAAGACTTCGCTTCATGGTTTCTGCTTTTAAATGATTTCGAAACGATGAGGCTTAGTTCTGACGTTGGCCGCTAAACTGTATATTCAAAGTGCCATTCTGAGGTAAAGTGCTGTTGTTGATCAGGAGCGAAACCATTTGTGGGATTGGACTCATGCTCTGAGTTCTGTAATTAAAATTGGTAGAGCCACCGGTTGGACCAATATCCGTGTTGTCGGTTCCCTGATTAATAGCTGGAGAACTGGCTTGAAGCAACAAGTTGGCATCATTAAAAAATGGTAAAATTGACGACGGAGCTGTATTTCCATAAACTCCAACCGGGAAAGGAGTAACGAACAAAGGGTCAGTATTTACAATGGTATTGCTGGTTGTTGCTCCTACAAAAGTTAAGGTATTGTTGTCGGTGGCAAAGGTTAGATTTCTGTTATAGGTACAGCCGGTTTGAGCACCGAAATTGTTGCAACGGTAGAAGATGTTGTTTGTAAAAATGGTATTGGTGATGTTGTTCGGCCCGGAACTATTACCGTAAAACAAACAATTGCTAACCACAGTATTGGCATCGGTTTGACTGCCAGAGGTAATTCTGCCATTGCTAAAAAAAGTATTGGTCACCAATACACTTGCAAAGTTGTCGGTGTTTATTGAACCAAAAATAACATTCTGTTCTGCAATAAGCGATGAAGTGATATTACTCGAAACCGCGCCTGAAATGCTACTGCAGGCATTGCGGCTCACGAAAAGGCCTTCTACCGGTGCTCCAACTGAACCCACAGCATTAGCACCCACACGAATTTGGCTGGTAATATTCATCCCAATAATGGCAACATTGTTAACAGCACCTGGGGTTGTGGAAAAAATAAATATTTGAGAAACTTCGGCCCGATTTTGATTTTGAAACTGAGGAAAATACCCGGGGCCAATAATTGCAAGTCGTCTGTCAATAACAAAGTTCGAATACACATTGGGCGATCCATGCACATACACGGTATCGCCTGCTACAGAGGCATCAATAGCCGATTGAACATTGTTAAACTGCGCCGGTATGTTTGCCCAATTACTCACCGTGCGAACAGTGGCATTAGAAACTGTTGAATAGCTTAAGCAAGCAAGTAGCGCAAGCGTAGAAAAAAAAGTCTTCATGGTTTGGTTATTAAGGTTTCAGCAAACCTATCTCGATAATCCATGAAGGTCAATCCCTAAAACTAGGGATTTTGCAGTCCTAAATAGGGCTTACTGAAAACTCAGAAATGCAGCAGATGCGAGGCGACTAGGCGGAGCTGTATATTGAATACTGTGAGCCGCGGGCAACGAAGCAGATGCTGTATTTCAGGCTAACGAAAAATTGAACTCCACGAATTTAAGCGTGCATGGATTTTCAAAAGCACGACTAAAACCCCTTGCACTAGGTCTAATTCAAACAGAGGCTAAAGCGATAGCAATAAAACTATTGAGTGTTTTTCAGTAAGCCCTAAATAAACGCAATTACAATTGAATTAATCACTGATTGGTTTCCATTTCGGCAATAAGCTACGCTTAACATTTATAATTATTAAATCCGTTTTATTGGCCATTTTCCGCGATTAAAACGAATACCTTATTTAGAAACCCAATAGTTAACTTTTTTTGTAAAATTAAGGAATAACTTCAGAAATAGTAATGATTTGACCGGGTGTGTTGGTGCTTTGTGAAAAACTCAGTTCCTTATTGATGTAGACCTGTATCGTTGTATTTCCACCCAAACCGTGCATTGCTGAAAGATACACTGAAGACCCTTGTCGATGGCGAAACGATACACGCCAGCTTCCTGAAACTTGTTCCTGACGGGGTGTCGGCGTAGCCATTGTGTAAGTAAGTAAAGCGCTGGAACTGCTGTTGACCCTGTATTCAATGCGCGGGTATTCTTCTTTGGAACAGGATAAACCTCCGAGCAAGAATACGATGGTAATCAAGGCAATGGTAAATGTTCGAAGCATAAAAATGGATTTACACTTCGCCGCAGACAAAAATCGCTCCACAACGAATCCCGAAGAGTCAATCATTGGGGAGGCCTACTTCCTGTAAAAACCGACCAAAACAACGTTTCATGTCATGCTTTGAATGTCCTTCAGGATATTCTACCTTAGCGGCTTCTACACCATCACATGTACATACGATTTCTTTTCGTTGCGCTTTTATTCAGCGTAACCTTATTTGGACAGGAGAACTACAATATGCAGGTTCGTTCTCATCTACCATTTACCGGAAAAACCTGCGCAAATATTTGGGGCTACGCTGATCAGCAAGGCAGAGAGTATGCACTGGTGGGAACAAGCACCGGGCTTTCTATTGTCGACGTGAGTAATCCCGATAACCCTGAATTACTCTTCGAAGTGGCTTCCGTGAACAACTTCTGGAGAGAAGTGAAAACATGGCAAGGCTATGCCTACATGACCACCGAGGGAAATGGTGCTGGATTAACGGTTATCGACCTCAATTTTCTTCCTGATACCATCTACACACAAACCTATTTTGGAGATGGAGACATTGAGGGTGATCTTTCTACCATCCACGCTTTGCATATCGACAATGGACGGTGTTACCTCTACGGCTCGAACATCGGAGTTGGAGGTATGATTATCCTCGATCTGACCGACCCCTGGAATCCCACTTTTGCCGGCTTATACGACAATTACTACGTACACGATGGAATAGTTTTAGGCGATACAGCATGGGCCGGTCACATTTACGATGGCTTTTTCACTGCCATTGATGTTTCCGATCCCGCAAATCCGGTTGAGCTCATTCAGCAGGAAACACCCGGGAATTTCACCCATAATACATGGCTAACCGACGATCGTAAATATCTGCTTACCACCGACGAGGTAAGCAACTCTTATCTGGCATCGTACCGCATCGACGACTTGAACAACATCACCGAAGTTGATCGATATCAAACTGCTCCGGGCAGCGATTGTATCGTTCACAATACACATATATTAAACGACTACGCTGTAACTTCATGGTATACCGAAGGAGTGGTGATTGTGGATAACGACAGGCCCGATAATCTTGTAGAAGTGGCCAAGTACGATTTTTCCAATTTCGAAGGTGATGGCTTTCACGGTTGCTGGGGAGTTTACCCTTATTTGCCGAGTGGAAACATCATTGCCTCAGACATCGAAACAGGGCTTTGGGTACTCACGCCTACTTACATTCGCGGCTGCTACCTCGAAGGAGTTGTAACCGACGCCAACTGCGAAACGCCGCTCGATGGAGTAACCATAACCATAACGCAGCCAAACATCACGGAAGTAACCGGAGTTAGTGGAGTGTATAAAATGGGTACAGTAAACCCAGGAACCTATACGGTTACCTTTTCAAAACCGGGTTATGACACCCAAACCTTTGAAAATGTGAACCTCGCGAATGGCGAACTCACTTCCATCAATGTCGAATTATTCTCGCCAAACACCCTTTCTCTGGAAGGCCTGGTGCAAGACGAAAACAGTCAGGCGCTGGCCAATGCCCAAGTAAACCTCACCGATGCCGGTAATTCCTTCAACTTCGACACCGATGCCAATGGCCAATATGAGCGTTGCGACATTTTACCCGGAACCTACACCTTGGTGAGCGGGCAATGGGGAAAGGTAACCGATTGCCAGCCTAATTTAGCTTTATCGAGCACCAACAATACGCCTGTAAGTGTTTTGGAGGATGGCTATTACGACGATTTCCAGTTTAACTTCGGATGGCAAACAAGCGGTCCGGCCTCAGCAGGAACCTGGCAAAGAGCCATTCCTCAAGCAACCACATTTGAAGGAGCTACAGTGAACCCTGGTACCGATATTTTGGACGATTGCAACGGATTTGCCTTTGTAACAGGAAACAGCGCCGGCACCGGAGCAGGTTCTGATGATATCGACGGGGGCTGCACCATTCTAACCTCGCCTACAATGGACCTTAGCGCATACACCAATCCTTACGTAACCATATTTACCTGGTTTTATAACGGCGGCGGTCAGGGAAGTGCGCCAAACGACAGTTTAAGCCTAAGAATCCGCAAGGGAACAGTTAACTACACCATCAAAAGCATCGGCGCTAATCAACCTCAATCGACATGGATACAGCACCAAATTCGTTTGCTCGACTTTATTCCAGATTTAAACGGCGATATCCGTTTTGTGGCGCAGGCCTGCGATTTTGAGCCCGGGCACCTTGTAGATGCGGCGATCGATGGCTTCGAGATACGCGATAGTATTACTGTGGGACTCGAGAACACAGCTGAAATCGAAAATATGTACATTGTGCCCAACCCTTCGATTGATGAGGCGTTTCTGAAGAGCTCAGCTCCGGTCTACGACTTATCGATTCACGATTTAGGTGGACGATTGCTTTTCCAAACTGCCGTCAATGGCGAGTTTCAGGTTGGACTTCCGCAACGTTTGCCTGTTGGGGTTTATGTGGTTACCGCCACGAAAGGCAATGGCGAGAAAGAAACCCTACGTTGGTTAAAACAAGAGTAAGCCCTAGAGTAATTGCTCATCGATACGTTTTTTTCCGGTCAAGTGCATTGCGCAATACACCTTTGAATGCTGGGCATGAACTCGGTTTCAGCCATACGACCATAGCAACCCATTCACTTGTATAGTGGCCGGAGAGTGCGTCGAAACTATCGCGGTGGTCTTAATCGTTTTTTAAAGGAGAACGGACTTCGAATTGCGAGAATTAATAAATCAACTTCCAGTTTCGAATAGCACTCGAAGCCCCAAACACTGGAATTCCGTCAAACAACAAAGGCTGCCCCGAAGAGCAGCCTTTGTTGTTTATGGGTGAAACAATCTTACCAATCATCTTTCTTCTTCACCGGATCTGTCTCCACGAAACGCTCAAGATTTTTAATGAGTTCTTTCATGAAGGCATCCGTTTGTTGAAGGTACATAGCGAAATTCGGATCATAATTGCTGGCCTTATCGTCCATCCATCGCTCAATTGGGTAGTATGAGGTTTGCTTCCAGCTGATGTTGGTTATTTCATACTTAAACTTCCCATCCTTGCACATTACTTTAATCTTGTAGTTAACCAACCCGGCATCAACCATCGGTGCAGGTTGCTTTTTGGCTCCTGGCTCCGGACGTTGAATGGTGAAACGATAGCCACCCTCAACCACACGACCTTCAGGATCTTGTTTTTTCATGGCCTCCAAAGGGTTTTTGTAATACGACTTAAACCAACGTACTACGCGGTTGTATATCGTGTCCTTGTTCATTCCCGGCTCCTCCACAACATCAGTGTAGGTAATCAGGTTTGTGGCTTCATCAATTGGCATCCGCGGAGCGGCCGTCGACTGAGCCTGCACGCCATTAGCGATTAACAGGCCGCCCAATGCCCAACAAAGAAGATTTCTTTTCATGTGTATTCAGTTTCGTGCTACAAACTTATTAGCCTCCAATGAAAAATAAGAAAACAACCAACTCCGGTTATCACCCGGTTTATTAACAGGGGCCTCCATGCGAATTGAACAAACCCGACATGCAGATTTAAGGATTTCCAAAACACAATCAACCATTTCTTACACAACAGAGCCAAACGCCAAAGTCATCAAACCATTAATTAACAACACTTTACAGAATTACAGCATCAAATACGTGCATTTACCCCCAACAAACTTACAGGTGTAACCAGGACAGCATTCGTTGCAGAATTTATCGAAACGCAGATGCAACATTTGCAGTAAACCATAGCAACACACACTGTTTATGATACGAACGTTTTACCTTGTTACTTCACTTTCCTTATTCAGCTTTGTTGCTCAAAGTCAAACGGAAAACGCTCGAACCCATGCCCTCATTCAAAGTGCAATGCAGGAAAAGGGGCAACAGGACCCCAATTTCGCAGTGTTTAGAACCATGGAATCGGTACGACACGGTATGCTTCCGGGCTATAAGGGCGTTGAAGTGCGGGTCGAACAACCGGTGTGCGATGGTCAACAAGGAGCCATTTATTTGGTGAACCCAAGTGGAGAACCCTGGAAATACAAGATCATCGACAAAAGTGGACCGATGATTACAGAAGGCCAGGTTGGATACAATCGTCATATTCCGTCATTAAATACCGGTACCTATCTCATTCAGTTTACGCTGGCGGATGGCACATCGGTAATTGATGAATTCAGTATCAGAAAAGGCAAAGGTCTTCAGGCTTCTTTGAAGCAGGTTGATAAAGCAGCCGGAAACACCGTAAAGCTCAAGTGTGAAGCCCCTGGTGCAAACGAATTTACCTGGGATTTTGGCGATGGCACTACCGCTTATGGAGGCGCAGAGATGGAGCACAGATATAAAGCATCAGGAAACTACATTGTAAAAGTTTCTGCAAACAATTTCGACTGTAAAGCCGAGACCAACATGCCACTGGAAATAGCGACTGCTGTGGCGGCTGAGGTGAAAGGCGAATAAATATTTGGTTGTTTATATTGGGTTAGAGCATGCAGCCTTGGCTTCATGCTCTTTTTTGTTTCTTGCAACTATGGATTTACTCAAAAAACTTTGCGAAATCAGGTCGGTATCTGGAGATGAAAGGCCAATGCGTGACTTCCTCATACATTACGTTTCAGAACAGAGCAAAGACTGGAAATGCAAACCCCAAATGCTATCGGGTGACCCATTTCAGGATTGTCTAATTTTGATTTTTGGCGAACCCAGAACCGCCATTTACGCCCATATCGACACCATAGGCTTTACCAGTGGATACGGCAAATCACTCATTCGAATAGGTGGCCCGGCTTGTGCAAGCGGTTTTCCGCTTTGGGGAGCCGATAGCCATGGCGAGGTTCGGTGTAAATTAGTTGTCGATGAGGAGGAACATTCCTTAATGCACGACTTTGAACGCGAGCTTGACCGTGGCACTCTGCTCAGTTTTGTGCCCGATTTCATCGAGGATGACACCTCGGTTCAGTGCTGCTACCTCGATAATCGTTTGGGAATCTACAATGCCCTTAAGGTTGCTGAACAGCTGGAACATGGTGCAATTGTCTTTTCAACGTACGAAGAGCATGGTGGGGGGATGGCAGGATTCATCGCCGGATACCTCTTCCAGCATTATGGAATTCGACAGGCATTAATCAGCGATATTACCTGGGTTACTGATGGCGTTAAGGCCGGCGGCGGTGTGGCCATTTCGATGCGCGACTCCGGTATACCCCGAAAACAATACCTCAACCGGATTGTGGAAGAAGCACGGGCCTGGGGCAAGCCATTTCAGTTAGAAGTCGAAAGCGCCGGAGGCAGCGATGGTAGCGAAATCCAAAAGTCGCCATTCCCCATCGATTGGTGCTTTATTGGTGCTGCAGAAGACAACGTACATACCCCTTTCGAAAAGGTGCACAAAAGCGACATCAACAGCATGATTGATTTATACAACTGGCTGATGAAAAAGCTGTAAGGTATGGCTATTCAACTATAGAACAACCGTCACAGCACCTTCAATCAAATGCTCAAAACCTTGTTTGTCGGTAGCTTTGATTCTGTAGAAGTAAACTCCAGATTGCACTTCCTCATCACTCAATGCTGTAGTGCCATCCCAACCATTGTCCAAATCGAATGAGGCATAAATCTGCTGCCCCCATCGATTAAACACAACTATAGAAAAGTCGCTGATTTCTTCACCATATACCTTAAAGAAGTCATTCACTCCATCTTTGTTGGGCGAGAAACTGCTAGGCACATAAATTTGAGTTCCGGAATTCAAGCGAACAGATCGGGTAATGCTATCAATACACCCAAACTGGTTAACCATAAATTGCTGAATAACATACATACCCACATCTTCGAGGGTAAGCGAATGATCCGGTCCGAGTAAAGTGTCTTTCCCATTTACATAATACCACACAGAGTCGGTGGCACTATTTGCGGCAGTAATGGTCAAATCGGGCGAAATCAAGAACAAATCGGTAGAACTCAAACTAAACATTGCATCCGGGGTCGGATACACCTCAACGAAGTCTGTGCGCTCCATCACTGCTTCACAACCATTTGAAGTACGTGCCTTCAAAACCACGTCGAATACCCCGTGCTTGTTGTATGTGTACTTAGGATCGCTAGAGGTTGAAACACTTCCATCACCAAAACTCCACGTGTAGAAGGTATTGCTGGGACCACTGCTCAGGTTTACAAAAGACACCTCAAGCGGTGCGCAACCGGTATTCAACTCGGCTACGAAATTTACAGTTGGGTCGGGGTAAACGAGCAAGTCGGCCGAAAACAAGTTGCTTAAACAACCTCCATCATTTACCTGTAAAGTGACGGTTTGTGATCCGGTAGTTCCAAAGCTGATATTCTGCGGATTTTGAACTCCCGAAGAAATAACGTTGGAATTGGAGCCAAAATTCCAGATAAAGTCGGCCGAATTACTAAAACCACCCAAGGCTATAAAATCAAAAGAATTTACAGAAAAACACTGCCCTTGCGGGCTTTCAAAAGACACGAATGGAGGCGCAGTAACCTCATAGTAAACCGAATCTACATTTGAACACATACCATCAGATACGGTCAAAACATACAGGTAATCAACAGGTTGGTTGAGATTATTCTGACGTGTCGCCTCTGTTTGCGAAGCGCTTGGATTGGCTAATCCTGTCGAGGGCGACCATTGATAGGTTAATCCGGCCAAAGGCGGATGACCTAAGGTAACCGAAGCGCCCGAACAACTTTGTTGATCTAACCCGGCATCAGCAACCGGCAATGGCATCACTTCAATGTTATTGGTTGATACCGTCGACTCACAACCCAGTGAAGTAACTTTCAGGCTAATGACCTTTGTACCGGCAGTTGTCCAGGCAACATTAAAAGGCCCGGGACCAATCTGACTGGCAGATTGCCCTCCGTCGAATTCCCAATCAAATACTGCATTTGAAGGAGCATTCCCTGCATACTGAATATCAGAAGTTCCATCCAAACAGATTGGTGTAGATACTGTGAAGTTGGAATTGGGAATCGGGTTTACCACTACAGGAATTTGGGTTGTGGTAGAAAGACACCCATTTTCTTCAACCACGAGACTTACGAAATATGTTCCGGCAAGTGCCCAGGTTAAGGAGTGCGGTCCCTGTCCGGCGACATTGGCTGGAGTGCTCCCCGCGGAAGTCCATGTGAAGTTAGCCGTTGGTCCGGCGTTACCCGTGTAAGTGAGTAAGCTTACTTCATTCTCACATACTGGAGTGGCCGCAGTAAAACTAGAAGTGGGTGGAACGAAAACTGTTACTGTTTGCGTAAATGGCTGTGAAGCACACCCATTTTCAGTAACCACTAAGCTTAGCGTTTTTAGGCCTGGTGTTGCCCAACTCACAGTGTATGGACCGGCTGCTGCGCCAGCACTATTGCCTCCATTGAAGTTCCAGTTGTAGGTAGCTGCTGCTGTTCCGGAACCTTGATAGGTTGCTACAATAGTGGCTTCCGGACAAACTGTTGGGGGAATCGTGAAGTTGGCACTCGGTGTTGGGAAAACGGTAACTACGTTTGTTACGACTGAAGAGGAACAACCCGAGGCCACCACCCTCAAACTTACAGTTCTTTGTCCATCGCTTGGGAACGTGACATCTTGAGTAGATGAATTTGTTCCACCGGGAGAGGCTGTACCATCGGCAACATTCCAAATAAATGTTGAGCCAGCCGATGTTTGGCCGGTATGCTGAAGGGTGATGGCCTCTCCAACACAAACACCCGAAGGACTCGCGGTAAAGTCGGCAGTTGGTACCGGATTTACAGTAACGGTTTGAGTAAACAGGGTAGATACGCAGCCATGGGCTGAAGTAACCGTTAATCCAATTGTTTTAACTCCGGCAGTAGACCAGTTTACTGTGTACGGACCAACGCCCGTTCCAGAAGCCACGGTACCACCGTCAAAGCTCCAGGCATACGTATTGTTTCCGGCGGTTCCGGTGTAGGTTATTGTAGCATTCTGGCCCGGACATACACCAGCAGTTGCCGTGAATGAAGCAGTTGGGATGGCATGAATAGTTACCGGAACAGTGGTTGTGTTTGAGATACAACCATTATCGCTCACCTGTAAGGTTACATTATTAACACCAGAAGTACTCCAAGTAACATTAATTGGCCCGGCGCCTGTATTTGGATTGGCAGTGCCGCCGGCGAAGTTCCAGTTAAACGTTGCACTTGCGGGTGCATTGCCGGTGTAGGTTAACGTTACCGGAGAGCCTGGACAAACGCCTGAAGGTGTGGCAGTAAATGTAGAGGTTGGTGCAGGCAACACAACCACGGTTTGGGTTACTTCTTGCGATACACAGGTTCCGACAGATACCGTTAAACGAACGGTTTTTGTTCCTGGCGTAGCCCAGGTAACACTCAATGGCCCCTGGCCACCGGCCGGACTGGCAACGCCCCCATCGAAGTTCCAGGTGTAGGTTGCATTGGCTGGTGCAACGCCTGTAAAAGTTATTGTGGCTGGCGCATTACCACAAACCTGCGGAGTAGCTGTAAATGAAGCGGTTGGCCCAGGTGTAACATCAACAGTTTGTGTAGATGATGCAGGTAAACAACCTCCCCCAGTAATGTTTAGGGTAACTGTTTTTTGTCCGACGGTAGACCAGCTAACCGTATGCGGACCAATGGTATTCGCTGTTGCCGGAGTGGCTCCTGAACCGAAGTTCCAGGCAATGGTTGCGTTATTGGGTGGTGTTGGTGTACCTGTAAACTGAATGGTAGAATTGCTGCCCAGGCAAACCGGCGATTGAACCGTAAATGAAGGATCGTAGTTTCTGAGGCGGATAACGAATGTGTCGACATAAACGACGTCGTTCGCACAAGGCACATCATAAGTAACTTTGATGATGTATCTTCTGGGTGCCTGATTGGCCGAGAGCATACTGGTTTGCGCCGTAGTGTTGGTACCGGTTACCGCGAAGGTAGTACCATTACCTGCGCCTTGAAGCCCTTCCCAGGTAACACCGGAAACAAAGGCTGTGATGGGAGCCGCACTTCCCGGAACGAATGGAGTATACTGATATGCGGTGTTGGTTTGCGCAATATCCGCTCCTGCATACCCATAAGCCGGACAAGGCTGACTAGTTGGTGTATATGGACAAGGAACTCCAAGACCTGTTAAACCTGAACCTTGCCACATGGCTGCACATTGTGGCTTTTCTTGAATGTGAATTTGAATCACATTGGTAGTTTCGAAAAGCCGAATATAAAAGGTCGAAGTTCCCCCACAATTGTTAAAAAAGGGGAGCCCTGTATAGTAAACCGTGAGAACTCTGTTCGGTGCTGTGCCCGTTGTTTGATAGCGAATAGCATTCGGTAAGGCCCCCGGGTTAAAATCCTGGTACCACCCAAAAATCGCGTTCTGAGGATACGCTGCATTGCCGCAAGGATCGTTCTCCATGTCATCGGCATTGTAACTGAATGTACCTGGAATAGGAGGCGTAAATCCAATAAACCCATTTGCACTGATGTAGAAATTGGTGTAATTGGTACCGTAGTAATTGAATGTGAATCCGATGGGAAAAGGACCAGCAGAAGCATCATCAGTTAAAGGAACATTGGTTCCCGCTGGGGTAGAAGCGGTGAAAGGAATGGGTTCGGGGAGATATCCTGTACCTGTAACCGTGCCTGCAGGCACAGTAATACTTGGTGGATAGGTAGCATTGATGGTTTGAACACCCAACGGCGCACATGCTGTAATATCGGGTGGTAAAATATTGTTTACGACAGTTACCTGAGATTGAAGGGAAGTGTAACTAAACAATCCCAAAATCAGTAGAATTCGTACTAAAACCTCCGTTTGCTTTGTAAGTGTTTCGCGAATAAGCATTTCGTTTTTCAATTCCGTTTACCCCTGTGTAAAGATAAGGAAAAATGCCTGTGAGGCAACTTTTCCCAATAGGTAAAGAATGAACAGTAATCAAAAAACGTTGCATGCTTGACTTAACGTAAGCCTAACAGCTTGTTTACAAAACACTTAATTTAGAGAGGTTGAACTCAACGCACTAGCGTTACACTACCTAGATAACTTCGCTCATTACGAAGAATATCTAACACCTTTATCGTGTAAGTGTACACCCCTAAGGGCGAAATGTTTTTGCCTCCATTGGATTTTCCGTCCCATTGTTTGCCAATGTCGGTAGTCCGAAAAACCTCATCGCCCCAACGGTCAAAAATGACCATTTCATAGCGTTTAAAGCCCTCAATTCTAGGGTAAAAGGTGTCATTTACACTATCCCCATTCGGGGTGAAGGCATTGGGAACATAAAACGTAAAGATCGGCTCAATTTTTATTTTGATGCTAGCCGTGTCATAACAGCCCACTTCGTTTACCGCA
The DNA here is from genome assembly GCA_027483445.1 of Bacteroidota bacterium. Classification (GTDB taxonomy): domain Bacteria; phylum Bacteroidota; class Bacteroidia; order M30B66; family M30B66; genus CAMCXT01. Next base: position 14,502 of record JAIXUS010000003.1, read on the forward strand.
ATAACTCTCGCATCGAATGTGCCTGTATCGGTGTAGATATGCATAACATCAGGGAACTCATACCTGGAACCGTCGCCAGGCTCTAACCACGTATCCAGATCGTTCTCAGAAAGATCTTCAAACGTAACTTCAGGAGTTAGGATGCTCTGAACCAAAGGACTGGCATCAATTCCGGCGTCGGGACTTTCACGAACAGTTATGTAAGCCGGTCGCGAAAGAGTGCTTGTATCAGTGCACCCAACGATGTTGTTCACCGTAAGGCTAACATCATAAGAGCCCGGAGTTAGGTATTGGTGTATGGGGTTTAGCAATGTTGATGTATTGCCATCCCCAAACTCCCATAAAAAAGAGGCGCCGGGCGAAAAGGCTGAGGTATTGGTAAAAATAATGGTCGCCGGTTCACACACATTGTTGGCATTTACAGTAAATCCGACCTCCAATTCGGGATGAACAACAACAATGGTGGAATCGAAAGCCGTGCAGTATGGATTGCTGATTAACAAAGTTACCGGAAAAACTCCGGCTTCATTCCATGAAATATTGGCTGGGTTTTGATCAGTAGACGTGCTCTGGTTTACACTTCCACCGAATGTCCAGGCAAAATTGGCATTGCTCTCAAACTCTCCGCCAGCCACAAAATCAAAAGAATTTCCTGTAATACATTGCGGATCAGGTAATGCAATATCTGCGGTGAGTTCACGATATACCGCAATATTTAAAAATGCTGTATCGGAACAGTTGAATCCAGGATTTGAGATAAGCATTACTGTATATACGCCAGTATCAGGATAAACGAATACTGGATTAGCAAGCTCACTAATATCGGTGGTAATGCCATCTACCCCGAAATCCCATTGAAAAAAAGTAGAAAATTCACTTTGATTGACAAAACCTACAACGAGACCGTTGCAAACATTGCCAGTGGCGATATCAGCCTGAGGAGCTTCAAAATCGGCAATTGAAATTCCGGAGCAGTTGATTACATTGAATTGAAAGTCTCGCTTGTTGACAGACAAAAGCACGCCATTTCGGTACTCCTCCACACATACGGCAACCACATATTGTCCCTGCGCTGTAGGCATTCCATTAATTTCGCCCGTAACCGGATCAACGGTGGCGCCCGGGGTTGAGGCCAATGGATTTGTAGCAGAGTAAGGTGGAATGAAGTTCACAAAGTTGTATGGTGGTGGAGCAGCCGGCACCGGCATTGGATCGGTCGTAGATCCACCTTCGAATGGAGAACAGAAAGAATACACCAATTGGTCTCCATCGGGATCGGTGGCTGAATGGTCGAAAATCAACGGGTCGTTAACGCAAAGCACTATAGGTGGGAAATTGTTGAACCGCGGCGACGAGTTGCAGTCAGTCCAAGCCGACTCAGGAATTTGAATGGTGTAAGTAGAACCTGTTTCCCCCGGATCAAAAATGTTCAGGATCGACTCATTGCGGCAACAACGCTGATAGGATAATGTGTACCCTCCGGGGCTTGCAGGCAAACTTATAATTTCCTCATAAACAGCTTCTTCTACACATACCTGTGCGTTATCCTGATAACACGGTGTGAGCGCGTTGATAGGCAACACATTGCTACCGGGGAACTGCATGAATAGGTTTTGAACAAGTACCCCAGAACTGTTATACACACTTACCGTTGCCGGATTATCGTAGGGCGCCTGACCCAGAAAACAGTCGCGATACAACTTCAGAGTGACCCTAAACTGACCGTTACCTAAGCAATCGTAGAAAATCTCACCTCCGATAATATGCGTCGCTTCTACTCTGTTAAAAACAGAAAGCAATAAGCCAATAAGCAAAATTCGAAGGTATAATTTCACAATAGATAAAGATGTGATGACTGATGTTTACGATTCACAAATATAGGATTTCGTTGCAGCAGGTCGATAACATTCAGTAACTAACGGATTACGGTAACACGTCCAATAAACTGCTTTCGGTCGAGTGTAGGTAAGCCGATGTTTATTTTGTAAGAATACACATCAATAGGAATGTTATCGAGGATTCCACGCGGTCCGGAACCCCACTTTTGATCATAGTTTTCAGTGTAAAATATTTCTTCGCCCCAACGGTTGAAAATAGTCAGTTCGTAAGAAACAAAGCCTTCACCAACGCCCGAAAACTGATCATTCACGCCATCGCCGTCGGGAGTGAAGGCATTGGGAATCCAAAAGTTAAACGGTGGGTATGAACGAATCACGTTTGTTACGGTGTCTTCGCAAGCTGCAGAATTAGAGGCAATTAATGTAACAACGTATGTTCCTGTATCGGGAAACGTGTACAGTGGGTTCCGATCGGTTGATTCCCCAACACCATCTCCAAAATCCCATTCCCAGGTTACTACATCGTCGTACGACAAATCGATAAACTGAACGGTGGAATTATCCACATACGACACATTGAAAACAGCTTCTACCTCAATAACGTTCACAACAATGCTTTTCGTTACGCTAATCATGCAGGAGTCGGTTACCGTTAATTTGTACTCGGTAGTTTCTTCAGGCTGCACAAAGCGAATAGGCTGATTAAATCCGGGGGTTTCCCAAGCATAAGAAATTGGAGCCTTGCCACCGGTTGAAAAGCCGGCTATGCGGGCTTCAACACCTTTGCAAATGGTAGTATCGGGACTCAAAAAAAGCTTGAGTGGAACATAATCTACAATGGTAATCAGCACGGAATCTGTGAATACGCCTCCACATTGATCCTCGACAGTTACCGTATAATAAGCCGTTGAATCGGGGAAAACGATGGCCGGGTTTCCGGGCGAGGCCGTTTCCCATTGCACGGTATATGGGCCAACTCCACCCGTTAGCACCGCGTTGAGTGTTACAGGTACTTTGGGACAGCGCTCATTCACCGGTGGCCCGGGAGAGATGGCCAATGGCGATGGCGGATCAAAAATTTCAAAATCCAGCCGCTTCTCCTCTACCCCGGAACATCCGCTATCGCGGTAAACAATGCTAATGGTTTCTCCATTAGGTTCGGCGATGCCATCATTAAAGGCAACTACCTGAAAGCTAACAGTAGACTGGTTGGCCGGGAAAGTTACCGTGGTTGGAAAACCTGTGTAATCGACGCCATAGGTAGCTGTGCCTTCTGCGTCGAGCTCGATGGTCATCGGATTGGCCAAAGGACCGGTTCTGCTGAGATTTACCGTGATAAGACCGCAGTTTTCATACAGTTCCGTTCCGCCATCTACATAGGAAATTTGTCCCTCTATCTCTACTTCCGGACTGGTAAAGCTTTGTCCTTCAAGAAACACAGCACTGTCGTAAATTCCATCACTCACATCGGCAATCACAATGGTAATGGTGTAGGTTTCGCAAGGCTGTACGTTGGCTTGGGCGATAAGCGGGCGGGTAAACCCATCATATTGAACGGTTTGTCCTCCACCGGAGGTGCCATTCCCATTATTCACGAAATAGATTTGATTGCTTCCGGCATTGATGTTATTGATCGCCACCGGATTTCCGGTACCGGGTATGAGGGCGATATTCTGAACCCCAGCGATTCCGGGGCCCTGAATAAAGAAGGCAAACGCATCGTTGTATTGTGAGCCTACAAATTCAGGATATTCTTCGGAGGCGAATACATATCGGAATTGAACGAGATCGCCTTCGCACACAAAGTTGAAACGAAGCACTGCGGCATCTTCAGTTTCGCCTCCATTGATGAGGGCCTCAAGCTGAGGAAAGCCGTTGCGGCCTAAATCTTCACCTTCGCTGGGGGAATTATTGGGACCAATCGCATCCTGAATGCGACCGGTTGATAAGATAATTCCGTTGTTAAGTCCAATATTTGAGTTGCTGCCATTAAACGAACCAATCATTGCAGCGTCTCCCGAAAAAGTTATGCTGGATGCCGTTACGCCATCACCCAACAACACATTATTTACAAGATTGCCTGCAGGTTGCTGACTTACAGACAACTGCGCCTGTGATGTCATCCATGCAAAAGCCAGAATTGAAAAACACAATTCTTTTCGAAACGATAACAACTTCAACAGGACCTTCATAATTGGTAACGTAAATTAAACGAAAAAAGAAATGGGTTGTTTTCAATTGGGAAAGTTCCCTGAGAGAAACACAAAACCATCATAAATTTTATGCCAGTTTTTTAGTCATCGAGATAAAAAATCTCCGACATTCACCCCATTCAAAAATTCACCCATGAGCGCATTGAAAGATCTTGTAGAACAGCACAAAGAACAGTTTTTAAACGAGTTATTCGATTTATTGAGAATCCCGTCGGTGAGTGCAGACCCGAAATATAAAGCCGATGTTTTGCGGATGGCAGAAGCGGTAAAAGACAGTTTGATTCGTGCAGGAGCCGATAAAGTTGAAATTTGTCCGACGCCAGGCTACCCCATTGTATACGGGGAAAAAATAATCGACCCGAGCTTGCCTACGGTATTGGTTTACGGTCATTATGATGTTCAGCCTCCCGATCCGCTTGAGTTGTGGACCTCTCCGCCATTCGAGCCAGTAGTGAAGAATGGTAACATTTATGCCCGCGGCTCGGCCGACGATAAAGGTCAGTTTTTCATGCATGTGAAAGCCTTCGAGTTGATGCAAAAGAATAACCTGCTGCATTGTAACATCAAATTCATGATTGAAGGCGAGGAAGAAGTAGGTTCGTCGAACCTCGATGGCTTTCTGCTGGCCAACAAAGAACGGTTAAAGGCCGACTGCGTGTTGGTTTCAGACACGTCGATGATTGCCAACGATATTCCATCCATCAATACCGGTTTGCGCGGATTGAGTTATGTTGAAGTGGAAGTTACAGGACCGAATCGCGACTTACACTCAGGTGTTTATGGCGGTGGTGTGGCTAACCCCATTAACGTATTGTGCGAGATGATTGCCTCGCTGAAGGATGACAATCTGAGAATAACCATTCCTCACTTTTATGATGACGTTGTGGAACTCAATGAAGAGGAACGCAATGCTTTGAATTCTGCCCCTTTTGAGGTTGAAGAGTACAAGCGCGAACTGAACATTGGCGATGTGATGGGTGAAAAGGGTTACACGACCCTGGAACGAACTTCTACTCGACCAACTTTGGACGTAAACGGAATTTGGGGTGGTTATACCGGCGAGGGCGCTAAAACAGTTCTGCCTTCTAAGGCGTATGCAAAAATCTCCATGCGATTGGTTCCAAATCAAAGTCCTGATACCATTACCGAGCTCTTTCAGCGTCATTTTGAATCCATTGCGCCCGCTGGCGTGAAGGTTATCGTGAAGCCGCACCATGGCGGGTGGCCTGTGGTTACGCCCACCGATTCTGATGAATATCGAGCTGCTGCGATGGCCATGAAAACAACCTTTGGTAAAGACCCTATTCCAGCTCGCGGCGGAGGAAGCATTCCAATTGTAGCTTCGTTTGAGAAAATCCTGGGATTAAAAACGGTATTGATGGGCTTTGGTCTTGACACCGACGATATCCACTCGCCGGATGAACATTACGGGGTATTTAATTACCTCAAGGGTATCGAAACAATTCCTTACTTTTATCAGTACTACGCCGAATTAAAACGGAAGTAATATATTCGTAGGCAACGCGTTGTATAGATCGATGATGAAAAAAACGCTTCTGAATCCCTTCTTTGGGCTGCTGTTATTGTTCAGTTTAGTTTCGGCTTGTACCAAAACAGAGGAGGTTGTGGTTGAAGGCAACAAGCCTCCACCCGACAATACTTTACCGGCGGGTGTTCAGGAGAACTTTATCACCAAATCGTATATCGGGTTGCTGGGAAGAGAGCCTGATGATGCGGAGTTTGATGCGGCTATGCAAAGTTTTAGCACGGATGGATTTACGGCTTCGGTGAGAAAAACAGTGATCAACAGCATTACCGCAAAACCCGATTATCTGCGACGAGAGTTTGAATTGGCCAACAACGACCTTTTGAATGGCCTGGATACCTTTCAGGTAGTGGATATCATCAACACGTTTACCTTTCTACTCACCCAACCGCAATACGAGCCCTTTTACGAAACACTGCAGATGGAGCTTGTACGCCTCAATGCTTACCTCAACACCTTTGATCAGGTTCAAAACGGAGGCATTAGTATTCCTGAGATTCACCGAAATTGTGTGAACAATTACTTCTTTGATCAAATCAATATGGGTTCGCTCAACTTTGTGCTTGCGACCTTCCAGCTATTGGCTTTGCGCAACCCAACGCAATTTGAGTTGGACGAAGGAGTTAAGATGACCGATGGCCTCAATGGCATCCTCTTTTTGCAGGAAGGAGATTCGAAATCAGAATTCCTCGACATTTTCTTTGATTCGGAAGACTATTATTCCGGACAGGTGAAAACCTTGTTTACCCGTTTTCTGTTCCGCAATCCAAGCTCAGAAGAGGCGGTTTATTACACACAGTTAATCCGCCAGGCGGATGGCTTTAGAAAATGCATAGCAGAAATTCTTAGCACTGATGAATATGCAGGTCGTAATTAAAGTAATTGCGGGCATCATGCTCCTAACGTCGGTTTCGTGTAAAAAGGAAACAGAGTATGTGTATGCCGTTGAAGATGTGCAGGTTCGCAAAGGTGATGGCTCAAAGACCGTAGCCAAAACGATGGTTGAGTTTATTTCCATCGCCTATGCGGATGTGTTTGGAAATGCGATTAGTCAAAACCAACTTTCGCAGTTGAGTTTGCTGTACTTATCGTTTGGCGACAAGCGGCTCCTCGAAGACATGCTGGTGAAGAACATGCTCAATTCTCAACTGGCGGCCATCCCCAGTGATACAGAAATGCGTGCTGATGTGAATGCTTACGTGAGGAGTACTTATTTGAAGCTTTACAACCGCGAGCCTAACGAGTTAGAAGCCTTTACGCTGGCCAAAGACATCAATGATGATGCAGCAATGCGTTCATCGATGGTGTTTTATGCGATGATGACCTCAGATGAATATCGTTTTTACTAAACAATGGCTTTATGAACAATAGAAATGGGAGAAGAGCCTTTTTAAAAAAGGCAGCCGCCGCAGGTGCCGGAGCTATTATTGCCCCATACATATTGCCTTCGGGTCGATTGTTTGCGGCCTCAGGCAACAGGGTTGCAAACCATGTGGTGTTTTGCCTTTTTGCCGGTGGTGTACGAAACATCGAGTCGGTCGCTCAGGATCGGGGAAACTTAATGCCCGGAGTGCTGGGTGGCGGCTTTTCAGTAGCACCTTCGATTGCACCCGGTATTGACGTATTGCCAAGCTTGCCGGGTGCTTCGCTCAGAAGCCAGGGTACATTGTTTCGGAATTTCCGTTATGCTCAAGGTCCAACCGGCCATTTTAATGGTCACTCTACAGCCATCACCGGCAGTTATACCCTTCAGGACTTGAGCATTAAAGAGCCGCCAAAGATGCCCACCATTTTTGAGTACTACCGGAAGCACAACGACCCGGCTCAATCGGCTCTGAATGCCTGGTGGATTTCGAATACGCTTGGCCCCTACCCTTCGCTCAACTACAGCACATATCCGGGCTATGGAGCGCTGTACGGGGCGAACTACATGCAGCCGGCCTCCTTAATTACCCAAAGCGGACTAAGTGCCTTGTCGAATCCAATAGCATTTACGGCCCAGGAGCAGGAGAAAATTGATGGGTTGAAATCTTTTTTCAATCAGAGCTTTCGGTCGGGAGGCACGGTAGACACCGATGGAATTACCAACGCCGAGCTTGATGGCCTTGAGCTTCAGGATTATATCCGTCAAACCCTTCAGGAAGGCAGCACCGGAGCATTTATTAATCCATGGGGCGTTGGAGCAGCGAACATGAACAACGACATGGTGAATGTGTTCTTTGCCGAGCGCATCATACAACGGTTTAAGCCTGAATTACTGGTCGTAAACATGCAGGGAGTGGATATTTGTCACTCGAATTTTACCGAATACTGCAACCAGTTGCACAAAGCTGATTATGCGGTGGCTCATCTGTGGCAAACCATTCAGAGTACGCCGGGCATGGCCAACGATACTATTTTAATTGTAGCACCTGAACATGGCCGGAACTTTGAGCCGAACACCATATTGGATGTATATGGGCAGCCGGCCATAGACCATACTTCTGATGCTACCTCCAGAGAGATCTTCTGCCTTGTGGTTGGGCCTCCCGGAAAGGTTGTCCAAAACCAAAGCATCACGCAGGTTACCGGAGAAAGCATTGATATCGTTCCAACCATTGCCCATGTGCTGGGTTTCCGGGAAAACATTCCGGGAGGCCTTTTAGCCGGTCGGGTGTTAAATGAAGCCTTTGTATGATCAAACCGATTCGTGCAGCCTTGTTTGGGATTACCGCAATTGCGGTGATGATTTCGGCCTGCCGCAAAGAAGAGCCGATACCCGAAAACCCTTACAGTAAGATTGATTATGGGAGTGATGACCCTGATGTAGACACTCTGCAACAGAACAGTTTAACGGCCATTCACCGCGACATCCTTTTTCCTAAGTGTGCAGTTCCGGGCTGCCACGACGGAAATTTTGAGCCCGATTTTCGAACGGTACAGTCGAGCTTCAGCACGCTCGTTTATGCCCCAATTGTTAAAAACAATGCAGCCGGAAGCTTTTTGTTTCGCGTAATTCCAGGTGATACGGCAGGTTCAGTTTTGCACGAACGCATTACCAATTGTTGCTTTGTGAACGTAGACGATCGAATGCCACAGGACAATATCGGAACAGGCTTACCGGCTGCCGAAATCAACCGCATCAGCACCTGGATTTTACAGGGAGCCAAAGATGCGGAAGGTAACGAAGCGGAGCGGCCCGACATTGAGCCATCGCTTTCGTTTTACGTGGCCGCAAACAGTACGTTTAACGTCGAGCTTTCGGCACTCGCATTTCGCGAAGACTCGCTGATTTACAATCCCTTCAGGCTACCGGCGGGCACCACCAGCTTCTTTTTTGTTCCATTGGTAACTGATGACATCACGCCTTTGGCGCAACTACAATACAACAAACTGTATCTGAGCACCTCGATGGACGATTTTAGCAATGCCATTCAACTGCAGGCGAGCTTCGTAAATGTGCCCAACCAGCAACCTGTGTGGGTGGTTAATGTGCCCGCCTCAACCTTAAATACCGGTGTGCAGTACTTTATGCGTTACTACGTGAACGACGGCAACCACACCAACAATACCGAATTTCCTAAAACCGAATCCAACGACTTGTACAAGTCATATTGGAGCTTCATCATCACTCCTTAATGCGCGCTACCTTACTTTTGATTTTTGGCCTTTTCCTGATTACCTCCTGTAACAAAGACGATAACCAGGAAGTGGGCGACACCCCAGTAATTATGTTTGAGAGTATCTCGCCTGGAACGGCAAAGGCTTACAGCGATTCTGTAGTTATTCGTGTTCAATACGAAGATGGCAATGGCGATTTGGGAGAGAACAACACCACCGAATCGAATGCTTTTGTTACCGATACTCGGAGCGGACTAGAGTACCAATTCAGAATCAGGCAGTTGGCGCCAAACGACGCAAATATTCACATCCGTGGAAGCCTGAATATTGTGGTTCCTCAGGTTGCGTTTATTGGCAGTGGAAGCAGCGAAACAGCCACCTTTAAGGTAAAGATAGAAGATCGAGCAGGCAATATGAGCAACGAGATTACGACCACGGCCATTACAGTTACACCTTAAATGAAGCTTATCAGGCTTGGCCTTTTAATTTTTACACTTGCCTTTAGCTTCGGCTCATGCGCCTCGTATAAAGATGTGCAAATGCCAGAGATAGAACGCATCAGCAATGTTCGTACGGGCGATTTAAAGGAGGGTCGATTGGCCATTAGTTTTACAACAGAAATAAGGAATCCCGATAAGCTCAAGTTCAGAATCAGGCGTGTTCAGCTCGATGTGATGCTTAATGGAAACAAGGTGGGTGAAATCAGCAGTAACCGTGTGATTCGCATCCGCAACTTGTTGCAGGCTCAGGTAGAATGGACGCTTATGGCCGATCTGAAGGCATTGATTAAACCGGGAATGTTACTCAACCTTGCACTTTCGGGGCGGCCTCAGCTGGGCGTTGAAGGCCATGTGCGGGTTTCGAAGTTTCTGTTTCGCAAAACCATACCGGTGAAGCTGAATACGCCCGTCAGCCTGCCTAAATTTTAAGCGCATCGGCTACCTTTGGGCACATGGAAACGAAGTCGCAAAAGCCCAATGCCTTAATTGAAGAGAGCAGTCCTTACCTGCTCCAGCATGCCTACAATCCGGTTCAATGGTACCCATGGTCGGAGGCAGCGTTGAAAAAGGCGAGCGACGAAGACAAGCTGATTTTGGTGAGCATTGGTTATTCGGCTTGTCATTGGTGCCATGTGATGGAGCGTGAGTGTTTTGAAGATGCCCTTACAGCCGAGCTCATGAATGAGCATTTTGTGTGCATTAAGGTTGACCGCGAAGAAAGACCTGATATTGACCAGCTTTACATGACGGCCGTTCATTTAATGGGCGGAAGGGGCGGCTGGCCCTTGAATGTGTTTACGCTTCCGAACGGAAAACCGATCTACGGAGGCACCTATTACCCTAAGCCTCAGTGGCAAAAGGTATTGAGCGAACTCCGCAACTTGTACAACGATCAGCGTGCCGAAGTGGAAGAATATGGAGAGCGGCTCAGCTCGGGAATCCGGCAATCGGAGTTGTTTAAGGTGCAAGACGGAAGCTCGATTGAACGCGCAGATTTAGAGGCCTCAATTAAAAAATGGAAAAAGGGCATGGATGACCTTGATGGCGGTCCGAACAGAGCTCCTAAATTCCCTTTACCTAACAATTACAAGGCTTTGCTAAGGTTTGCGCACCTCAGCGGCGACACTGAGCTTATGCGTCATGTACACCTCACGCTCGACAAAATGGCCATGGGTGGCATTTACGATCAGGTTGGTGGTGGCTTTGCCCGCTACTCGACCGATCAATATTGGAAGGTTCCTCATTTTGAAAAAATGCTTTACGACAACGGGCAGTTACTCAGTTTGTATGCAGAGGCGGCGCTACAATCGAAAAAACCCCGTTACCGCGAAGTTGTAGAAGAAACCATCGAATTTGTGATGCGGGAGCTTCGTTCGCCAGAAGGGGCATTTTATTCGGCTTTAGATGCCGACAGCGAAGGTGTGGAAGGTAAATTTTACGTGTGGGAGTTGTCCGACTTGCAAAAGAGCCTTAGTGCGAGCGAGTATACGCTTTTAGAAAGCCATTTTTTCCTCGATGAAACCGGTTATTGGGAGCACGACCAATATGTACTTATGCGCCGTTCGGCGGATGGCAGTAGCGACGAACTGAAAGCCCTCTTGCAGCGCCTTTTACAGTTACGTAGCACCAGAGTAAGGCCCGGACTTGACGACAAGATTTTGTTGAGCTGGAACGCAATGATGCTGCGTGGATTGGCCGATAGTTACAGGGTTTTCAGAGACAAACGCTGGCTTAAGGCTGCCGAAGAAAATTGGCAGTTTATTCGCCAAAACATGATGCAGGAAAACGGGGAGCTCTGGCACAGCTGGAAAAATGGAAAGAGCAGCATTCATGGCTTTTTAGAAGATTACGTTTGGCTCATTGAGGCCTTGTATGGCCTGTATGAAGCCACCTTTGAGGAAGAATATTTAAATGAAGCCATTCGATTAATGTATGTCACCCTGTCGATCTTCCCAACCGCCGGTAAAGGCTTGTTGTATTACACCTCTGATCGCCACGGCGAATGGGTGGCCCGAACCCTAGAAACGAGCGACAATGTGATACCGGCCTCTAACTCGATGCTGGCGTTGAATTTATACCGTTTGGGATTGATAACCGGAAAGCCTGAATGGATTGCCAGGGCCGAGGAAATGAGCACAACCGTTCGCAACGAACTTTTGAATTACGGTCCGGGCTATTCCAACTGGATGATCCTGGCATGCTTCAAAGCATTTGATGGCAGGGAGCTGGTGATACGCGGGCAAAATTCGAAACAACAGATGCAGCGTATTCAGGAAGTATATCATCCAGTACTTGTTCCTGTGGCAGCCACTGTAGATTCGGCTCTTTCCATTGTGCGTGATCGCCGCGAAGACCATTGGTACCTTTGTCGAGAAGGGGCCTGTGAGTTGCCGCTACGTTCGGTGGATGAAGTGCTACAAACGCTGCACTAACTACTCATAAACCTATGAAAAACGCTACGCTCATCAGTGCACTTTTTCTGGCCATAGCCTGGCAATCGTGCAAAAAAGAAGAAGTGCCTTCAACTACGGCCACTGGCAGTCCGGTGCTTCCCGCGACGCCTTATGCGTATTACGACGCCAGTCATTCCGATTCCCAGATTAACCACAAGGCCACTTTGGGAAGAGTGTTGTTTTACGAAAAGCGCCTTTCGCTGAACAACAGTGTTTCATGCGGTTCCTGCCACAAGCAATCGGCGGGTTTTGCCGATAATGCGAGGTTTAGTCGTGGATTGAACAATGAACTCACCGACCGAAATTCGATGCCGGTGATGAACCTTCCTACCGTGCTGGGCGTGTTTCCCGGCATTGGTCCCGGCGTCGACCTCTTTATGACCAGGGTTTTCTTTTGGGATGGCCGTGAGCGCGACTTGCGCAGTTTGGTAAGCCGCCCGATTGCCAATCACATCGAGATGGGTGTTGATGACCCTTCATCGCTCATTCCGCGCCTTCAGGCTTTGCCCTATTATCCAGAATTGGTGAAAAAAGCATTTGGTGATGAGCAAATTACCCTGAATAGGCTGGCCGATGCCGTTGCGGTATTCATGGAATCGATTCAATCGAAAAACACCAAGTTTGATGAATACATCGCGCAACAAAGCAAACCCGGAATACTCAACGCGCAAGAAGAGGCAGGGTACCAATTGTTTCTCAGCAAATACAACTGCAGTGGATGCCATAACCCTTTCCCGGGCGAATACAATAGTCCAGAACCCAAGAACATTGGGCTTGACGCTTATTCACCCGACCCCGGAATGGCAAGCATAACCGGGAATGCAGCCGATCGTGGAAAGTTTAAAGTACCGATACTCCGAAATATCGCTCAAACCGCACCGTACATGCATGATGGTCGATTTAAGACGCTGGAAGAGGTAATTGACCATTATTCGAATGGAATTCAAGATTCTGAAAGTTTGCATCCATTGCTTAAAAATGCACAAGGAAGCCCGTTAAAGATGACAATTCCAGATCACGAAAAGCGCGCACTTATTGCTTTCCTGCACGCACTTACCGATTACCAAGTTTTGTCGGACCCCAAGTTTTCTGATCCTTTCCAATCATTCTGATGCGCAGTTTACTTATTACCGGCCTGTGTTTGCTCAGTGTTGGGCTCAGGGCTCAGAATTCCGGAGAAACAACGGCAAAATGGCAGCATACGATAAGCGTCCAGATAAATCCGTTGCTTCGACAACTCTTCAGTTTCGGTGATGTTGAAGCAGACAACACACCCTTTTTGATGAACTATCACCTCAACTCAGCCAAACATGGCTGGGGAGCTCGGGTTGGGGTTGGACTGAACTATTTAGAGGTGAAAGACAATGATGGAATTACGGCGCGCAATACCGGACAAACGCAGTATGCCATCCGCCTTGGCGCCGAACGTAAAATAGACCTGGGAAAACGCTGGGAAGTAGGTTATGGCTTGGATGCCGTAATGCAGCGCGACGAAAACAATACAACCACGGTGGTGAGTTCGTTCGACACGATCACAACAGTTTCGAGGAACAGCATCACCCAACTGGGTGGTGGGGCCATGGTTTGGATTCGGTTTCGGTTGTCGGAACGCATCCTCATCGGAACAGAAAGTAGCGTTTACTACCAAACCGGAACTTTGCGCGAAAATATTGAGGTTACACGGCGAAATTTCAGCATACCCGGAGCGCCTCAAACCACCACCAAAAACACATTCAACACCACGCTCACGGAGCTTCCTTTCAGGGTTCCCATTTCGGTGTTTCTGGCGATTCGTTTTTGAAAATTCGCGATATCGATGCTTTCCCTTTCGCGAGTATTGCGGCAAACCCTATTTTCGTGAGCCTTAACACGATGATACGATTTCTTTTCATTTCCGGGTGGATGTTCCTCAGCATGGGCTTATTGGCTCAACGCGGCAAACAAGGTCCAGCGAACATTTCCACAGCCAATACCATTGTTAACGAGTACACTACACTGATTGCAGATGCCGCCCCGGGCGACCAGCAGCTTTTGGTGAGCGCTTCGGGTTTGAATGCCAACAATCGTTTTCCCAACACATTACAACCGGGCGACTTGCTTTTAATCATTCAGATTCAGGGTGCCAGCATCTCGGGAGGCGACAATCCTGATTTTGGGCAAATTACCAATTACAACAACTGTGGGAATTACGAGTACGCTGAAGTACGTTCGGTAGGTGGCCCAACGACCATCAATCTGTTGTGCGGACTGCAAAAAGGCTACACGGCAAGTGGTAAGGTACAGGTGGTTCGTGTGCCCCGTTTCCAAACTCTCAGTATTGCTTCTACGGGTAGTGTTACCGCACCTTCGTGGGATGGCAATACGGGCGGAATAGCAGCCATTGAGACCAATCAGAATTTGAGTTTTACCGGAAGTGCCAGTATTAATGTTTCTGCGAGGGGGTTTAGAGGAGGCATCGACCCAACAACTAATGTATCGGCTTACGGCGTGCAGGAGTATGCCACGGTAAATCCCGATTTTGCTGCCCAAAAAGGAGAGAGCATTGCCGGCTGGGTTGCCGAATATGATGCAGTTGGTGGCCGCTTGGGGCGTGGTGCGGCGGCCAATGGCGGTGGTGGAGGAAATGCACACAACCACGGCGGCGGCGGCGGTGCCAATGCAGGAGACCCTTTTCTATACAACGGTTTGGGCAATCCCGACATTAGCAATACGAGCTGGATTCAAGCCTGGAACCTTGAGTCGCCCGGGTTTGCAAACAATGTTTCGTCGGGAGGAGGCCGCGGAGGCTACAGTTTCAGTGGAAACAATCAGAATGCCCTTACAACGGGTCCAGGCAATTCGTCTTGGGGAGGCGACCTCAGAAGCAACAATGGAGGGCGTGGTGGTCGCCCGCTCGACTACAGCAGCGGACGTCTGTTTATGGGCGGTGGTGGCGGTGCCGGTGAAGAAAATGCCGATGATGGTGGTGATGGTGGAATTGGAGGCGGAATTGTGCTGCTTAGGGTATATGGCAATTTGACCGGAACCGGAGCTATCAGGGCCAATGGTGGAAGCGGAGGAAATGCTCAGGGCTCAGTGTTTAACGGCGGTAAAGATGCCGCCGGTGGTGGTGGTGGCGGTGGTGCCGTAGTTGTGGAATGTGTCGGAACTCTCAGTGCAATTAGCATAGAGGCCCGTGGTGGAAATGGCGGAAACCAGGATGTTCCAATCAATACCAACGAAGCCGAAGGTCCGGGAGGTGGCGGAGGTGGCGGCTACGTGGCCTTGAGTGCCGGTGGGCCTTTGGTTAATGTATCCGGCGGCAACAACGGAACCACCGACAGTGCGGCGCTAACGGAGTTTATCCCAAACGGAGCCACCCGTGGAGGCGCCGGAATCAGTGCGGTTTTAAGCCCATTACACCAGCTCGATTTTAGCCAAAACACCTTGTGCGGACCCGGAAATGCCATCCTCACGGCAAGCGCCGGAACTGCAAGTCCTAACTACCAATGGAGCAGCATTTTGAGCGATCCTCCTTTGTTTACTGGAAATCCCTTCACGCAGAACATCAGTACAAACCAGAACTACTGGTTAACGGCTTGCGGCTTGGCTCAAACCATTGCTGCTCAAGCCATCATTAGCGAAATACCAACAGTAAATGCGGGCAGCGACGAGTCTATTTGTTTCGGGAATTCAGTTACGCTCAATGGACAAAGCAACGGCAGCGTATCATGGTCGAATGGCATTTGGCTCAGTGATCCATTCGCGCTAAGTACCATTGCACAACCTGATACCTCGGTAGCTTTCGTATTGACGGCCAGTTTACCGAATGGCTGCGCTGCCAGCGATACGGTTGTGGTCAATGTACTTCCACAGGTTGACCTCACTGCTCCATTAACGGTTTCGGTTTGTGAAGGAAATACGGTGTTGCTTACAGCCCAAAGCAGTGGACAGATTACCTGGTCTGGACCGGTCCAATTCAGTACTACCAGCGGAAATTCTACCACTGTAAGCGCTAGTGCATCGGCCGACATAAATCTACAAGCAACAGCGCCTGGCTTTTGCGAAGCAACTGCAACCATTGGTTTAACCGTATTCTCGTTACCACAAGTGAATGCCGGAACTGATCAAAGTGTATGTCCGGGCGGAAGCATTAGCCTGAACGGAAGCGGGGAAGGTTTGCTAAGCTGGGCACCCAATCCGTTGATTAGCGATACATTGGATATGAATCCGGTGGTTAGTCCAAGTAGTAATACACAGTTTATTCTGCAGGCTCTCAGTCAAGAGGGTTGCAGCAGGAACGACACAGTGAACATCAGCATTGGCAATGGCTTAAGCTTATTTCTAAGTGCTGATACAGCGATATGTGCGGGCAGTTCAGTTACTCTAACGGCCAGCGGAGGAGCCCAATATGAATGGTTAAACTCCGATTATCTTGATAATCCAAACAGTCCTACGCCGGTAGCAAGTCCGGTTGAAACCACTGTTTTCATCGTTTCTGCAACTGATGTAAGCGGACTTTGCGCGGCACAGGACAGTGTTCGAATTGAGGTTTACCCGCAGTCGAACCTCAGTATTAGTGGCGGTGGGTTGTTTTGCGATGGTGAGGGTGTAGAAATTGCGGTGAGCGGTGCTCAGTCGGTAATTTGGACGCCCACCGAAGGACTGAGCGACCCGGCAAGCGTGAATCCATTGGCGAATCCATTGGCTGAAACCAATTATTCGGCGGTGTATGTCGACCAAAATGGCTGTTCGGGCGATGCCGGAAGTGTTACGGTAATTCCGGGTGTTCCGGCATTGGCAGATTTCAGTTTTGAGCAGATTTCAAATTATGAAGTTGTGTTTTCATCGCCCGGGCAATCGGGCGTAGTGTACAACTGGCAGATGAACGGTGCCACATTAACCGGCGACACCGTATTGTACAATTTCCCTTTCGATAACGTTTATTCTATTACCCTCATCGCCAACTCAGCATGCGGAGCTGATACCTTAGTGAGAACTATTGAGGTACTCAAGTTGGTTGGATTTGAGCCTGTAGTGCATCAAAGTATTGCGGTGTATCCTAATCCGGCCAACGAAATTGTTTGGTTCGAGCTACCTGAAAGTGTTGCAGGCAATGGGCTATTGCAGGTATTTGATTTATCGGGGCGCTGTGTTTGGATGCGTGAAACGGAGGGACATACGGCAATATTGGCTGCTGAATATCTTGCGCGCGGGTTGTACCAGGTGGTTTGGAGCAGTGGGGGAAAAATGTTCGGGGCGAAATTGCAGTTGCAGTGATTCGGTGAGCGCGGAGGCGCTTGATTTTTCGGTATGTTTGAAGCCTTGAACACCATGGGCATTAGAGTAAGGTTGCTAGGATTATTCCTGTTACTTGGCTTGTTTGGCTGCGTAAAGCGCCGCAACCTGAGCGACAACACCTTGATTGTTCATCTGCTGGCAGACCCCAAAGGATTACACCCTACGAACAACAACGATGGCTACCAACGTATGGTGTTTCACTGTACTCAAAAGCGATTGATCACACTCAACCTCGAAACCAGTAAGCCTGAAGCCGATTTACTGGAAACGATGCCGATTTTATTGCCTGATTCACTCAGTTATTTGTGCACCCTTCGTGAGGGAATTTTTTGGGATGATGGCAGTGTGGTTGATGCAGAAGATGTTGAATTTACACTCAAGGCCATCGTCTGCAAAGGCGTGAGTAATCCCGAACAAAAGAGCCTGTTTAACAATTTCCAAAGTATCGAACTTGATCCAACAAATCCGCTCAGCTTTGTATTGAGAATGAAAGAGCGGTTTTTCGACAATACCAATCTGATGATGAATCTGGTGTTGTTACAGCCAGAATTTCATGATTCCAAAGGGTTGCTTAAGCCGTATTCGGTTCAAAATCTGATGGATCCGGGCGATGATTCATTCGTAGCTTTAGCCATGGAAACCTTCAGTGCGGAATTCAACAAGGCAGAATATGGAAGAGATCCCAAGCATTTGAATGGATTAGGGCCTTATAAGTTGGTTGACTGGCAAACGGGGGCAAGCATTACGCTGGAAAAAAAACAGAACTGGTGGGGAAGAAAAAGTCTGAGGATTTCAGAAAAGGCCTTCCCCGACAAGATTATTTTCCGTGTGATTCGAGACATGGAGGCCACGATTTTGGCTATTAAGCGTGAAGAGATCGACATTAGTACCGAGCTATCGGCTGCGGCCATGGCAAGGCTTCAGCAAAAACAACACTTCAATGAGAATTTCCACAGCGAGTATGTAGGCTCGTTTTCCTACACCTACATGGGTATGAATATGCGTCCGGAAGCCGGGCGAACGCCCTTCTTTACCGATCGACGGGTGAGGCGGGCAATGGCTCACCTTGTACCGGTTGATGAGATTATTGCCGTATTGGCCAAGGGCAAGGCCAACCGCCTCGCTGGATTTATACAACCTGGACAACCCGACTATAACCCAAACCTGCCTTTCATTGAAAAAGACCTTTCAAAAGCTATCGCTTTACTCGAAGATGCTGGCTGGAAAGACAGTGATGGCGACAATGTGAGAGATAAAATTATAGATGGCAAGCGGGTGCAGTTTTCGTTTAGCTTGAGTTACATGATTTCGCCGGTAACCACAGAGTTAGCCAAAATGATTCAGCATGAATTCTACAAAGCCGGTTTGGATGCCCGTACTGAGCCGATGGAATTTTCGGTGTTCTATCAACAAGCTTTTGCGCATCAGTTTGATGCTATGCTTGGAAGTTGGTCAACCTCCGCGTTACCTGAAGATCCCCGCCAATTGTGGCATAGCGACAGCTGGGAAGAGAACGGGAGCAATTTTGTAGGTTTTGGTACGGCTTACTCCGACTCTTTAATTGAGCGCGCCAACCGCGAACTTGCTCCTTCGCGAAGAACTGAACTCATCCGCGAGCTTGAAAAAATCGTTTGGGAAGAACAGCCCTACGTTTTTCTCTTCAATGCGACCCGAAAGGCTGTGGTACACCGTCGATTCGACAACATTGAGCTGCATACGGAAAAACCTCATATTTACCTGAATAATCTCCGACTTAAGCCGGGCTATCAGTAACCGATGCTGCTATACTTAATCAAACGCCTGTTGTTATTCATCCCCACGCTGATGGTGGTGTCGCTGGTGGCGTTTTTGATAAGTATTCATGCTCCGGGCGATCCTACCGACCAGCTCGCGGCAGAGCAAAGTGCGGGCGCTGATCAAGTTTCCATGCGCCAGCTGAAGCAGGAGATTCGGGAGAAGCTTGGATTAAACCTTCCGGTATTTTATGTGAGTTTGGTTACACGTGCCGATATAGACACTGTTTACCGCATTACTGATGCCGACCAGCGCGACATGCTGGTTCGGTTGAGCCGACACAGTGGTCAGCCGGGAATTACCATGCAATGGTTTGCTTCTTTGATGAAAACCGATTCCTTCGCTACCGTTTTCGACCCGCAGAAGGTAAACTTAAGCAGTCAGGGCTATTTGGCTCAGGTTGATCGCATCCGTAGCTTATTGCGGCAAATCAGCCGAACCTCCGACCCCAATATTCGTGAGGCAAGGGGCGACAGTTTGGAGAGTTTGTTGAGCACCACTTCGGGCATGGCAGACGTTCGTGCTTCATGGAGAGAAACAATTCAGCTTTACGCGCGACTGGAAAACGAGCGTATTGCATGGAAACAATGGATTCCGGCTTTAGATTTTCATGGTACCGAAAATCGCTACCACCGTTGGTTGTTTGGTCATGGCGATGAAATGAAAGGTATACTCAAAGGCGATTTTGGGGTTTCCTACCGCGATGGTCGTAAGATTTCCGACATCATTTTACCCAAAATGAAATGGTCGTTGAGCATTGCCCTTGGGTCGTTGCTGCTGGCCTGGTTGATTTCAATTCCGCTTGGCTTAGTGTCGGCCTACCGCTTGGGAGGCTGGTTCGACCACATTTCAGGGGCATTGGTTTTCCTGTTTTGGTCGGTACCCGGATTTTTTCTGGGGACACTCTTGCTGCTTTGGTTTGCGAATCCCGACTTCCTCGATTGGTTCCCTTCGGGAGGCGTCAAAGATCCCGCGTCGTTCGACCCTGAGTGGCCATTTCATCAGCGCATAGCGCATTACCTCCCCTACCTCGTTTTGCCTGTTTTAACCTATACGCTAGGCGCTTTAGCTTTTATTTCGCGCCAAATTAGAGCAGGAATTCGTAAAGAGCTCCAGAAAGACTACGTAAGAACTGCTCGTGCGAAAGGACTTAGTGAGCGGCGCGTGTTAATTGTCCATGCCTTTCGAAATACCCTTATTCCGTTGATTACCATTATGGGACAATACCTACCTCTTTTGTTTGCGGGTAGCATTGTGATTGAAACTATTTTTTCGATTCCCGGAATGGGGCTTGAGATTTACGAAAGCATTATTGCGAACGACTATCCAATGATTGTGACCTTGTTTACCCTCTTTGGATTTCTCACCATGTTAGGCTTTTTACTTGCCGACATAGGTTATGCATTGGCCGATCCACGAATACATTATTCAGGAACGAAAGCATGAGGCGCAAAACAAACATACCTTACTGGAAATTAGCTTACCAGCGCGCAACCGAATCCCTTTCGGGCAAACTGGCAACCTGGTTTTTGTTGTTTGTGCTTTCGGTGGGGGCTCTTGCTCCAATTTTAGCTACCGGACAACCTTGGTTTATTGCCTACAAAGGCGAATGGTGGATGCCTGCATTCACTTCCTTATGGAATGCGGAACGCAGCGAGACGGTTGTTGATCCTGAAACAGGAGTTAAAGAAACCATACAGTTCGACATTCAAAATTGGCGTGAGCTGGACGCTGAGTTCATTTGGTGGGCGCCGGTGCCTTGGTCGCCTAACCAACCCGATCCGTATAACCGCGACTTTATTTCGCCCGGTGCTCAGCAAGTCGGAAAACTTCCTGATGGTCGAATTGTGCCTCTGAGTGGTTTTCACAGGCATCACCTGGGCACCGATCAATTGGGGCACGATGTGCTTTCGCGCATTCTCAACGGGGCTTCTACCTCGATGCAAATTGGGCTCATTTCCACATTGATTGCAGTAGTGTTGGGGTTGTTCTTCGGAGCACTCTCGGGTTATTTCGGCAACAATCGTCTAAAGCTTTCCCGCGCTGCTGTCTGGCTCGGCATACCCGGATTATTTACCGGCTACTTTTGGGCATTTCATGTGCGCGGCTTTGTGCTAACCGATGCCTTGAAAGAAGGATTTCTTAGCACCACCTTTCAAGTCATTTGGAGCCTAATCCTAATGTTCACCGTTTTGGGGATTTTCCTCTTTTTGGGGCAATGGATTGGACGTAAGGGCTGGATTAAAGGCTCCATGGCCGTGCCACTCGATAGCCTGGTTCAGCGCTTCTCAGAAGTATTCATGTCGATGCCCCGTTTAATGATTATTCTCACCCTGGCTGCCGTGTTTCGCGAAAAAAGTGTAGCCATGGTCATCACCATTATCGGACTAACTCATTGGACCTCCGTTTCGCGTTTTGCAAGGGCAGAAATGCTCAAAGTGCGTGATCTGGATTATGTAATTGCTGCCCGCACATTGGGGTTTCCGTGGTATCGCGTTTTTCTTAAACATGCATTGCCGGGTGCAATGCAGCCGGTGCTCATTGAAACCTCATTTCTTGTGGCCGGCAGCATTCTGGTTGAAAGCAGTTTGTCGTTCCTCGGAATTGGTGTTCCAGAAAACATTGTGAGTTGGGGCGCCCTTCTAAAAACCGGACGACTCCAACTGGATGCCTGGTGGCTCGTGGTATACCCCGGATTGATGATTTTCTTCACCCTCGTGAGCCTCAATACCCTCGGCGAAGTGTTGCAAAAATTGGGGAAAAGGCTCTAATCGCCACCCAAGTCGCGTATAAAAAAGCGGAGCCATCCATACCCAATCGTCTTTCTCAGCAGCACCACTTCCTAAGTCCTCAGGGCGCCACGGCCATCTGCCCGGCCGCCATAATAGCACCGTTGTCGACCCGCTGTAAAAACGCCACCAGCCAGTGTTTTTCGCCGGCCCGTTCTTTTGGAATGGTGAAAACACGACCCTTACTTTCCGATGGATCAAGCGTTACAAAGCCCCTCACCGTTCGGTAGCTCTTCAGCAACTGATTTTTGTTTTCTCCCTGCTGAGGCCTGAGTTCATCCACATCAGTGCAAAGGGCAATAATTAACACTGAGCTTGGCAAGCTCTGAGGAACGGTGCAACGTACCTGCAACTCCTGCAAACCGGAAGTGCTGCGCTTAATCAAGGTATCCATGCGGAGAGTAGGCAGCGTGTCGCGTGTGGTTTCCCTGAAAAGACGGGCTTTGTTGGAGGCCGAAAACACCGAACGCCCATTCACAATTGCCTGAGGTGTATAAATGGCCTCCGAAATACCGGCCTGCATGTACTGCTGTTGCCTGGCCATAAAATAGGGACTGCTTAGCGAATCGGTAAAGCCATCGTGCTCATCAAAATCTACGTGAAAACTGAGCATTACCAGCCCTTCCGTGCGCATTCTCAGCAGAGAATCGATGTTGGCCGAAGCCTGCGCACAATTATGGCATCCATCGTAGGTGTAAAGCTCAAGAACAGTTTGCTGCGCCCGAACACCGGGCAACCAACACAGCATAGCCATCAACAAAACTCGCATGCCATAACACTTCTCTGCCATGCGCCAAAAGTACACAATGCCCAAGCAAAGCGACAAAAATCCTTGTAGATTGGTTTTGTTGAGGGCGTTCCCCTACGGGTCGTGCTTTCTGCTGCAAGTCCTCGCCCTTTCCGCTACGCTCCATGGGCTGTGGGCTTTTCGCGCCAATCACTAACGCGGGCTTTCGGTTACCGCTAAATTTCCAAATGACCGCGAGCTCAATTTCTCCTCAAAAACCCAACTGGCAGTTATGCGCTGTTAGCCAAGTGCCTAAATGCCTTTTATGAATTCATTAATTGAAACAATGTGAGTTCCTTTTATTTTCTTTAGTTCAAGCAAATCGTTATCACCTGTCACTAAAAAATCTGCCTTTGAGTCAATTGCTAATGATAGAAGAAAATTGTCTTTTTCATCCCGGCATATTTTGATTGAAGTCTTTACTTCGATAAAATATGCCACTTCATCAATTCGTTGCAAAAGAATATCAATATCCTCTTTGTCAAAATATTTCTTGAGTTTGGGGCGCTTAGATACTTCAATAAATTCATTTAGAAGCTCTTCGCTAAAGATAAGTTTGACTTTTTTGCTAATTAATAGTTTGTCAAATTTTTTAAAGTCTTTCTTTATAAGCCAACTTATCCAAAGATTAGTATCGACAATGACTTTAACATCATTGTTATTTGCCATATCTTCTTGCCCTTACAATTTCAACTTCTTTAGTTATTTCTTCTAAACTAGGCGCAGAACTTTCTTTACTTCTTAGTTTTTCTAACAATGCTGAAAGACTTTTCTTTTTAGGTTTTTTGATGGAGATTAAATCCATTTCCTCCAAATCCTTCAGTAGTTTTGCAGCTTTGGGGTTTAATATTTCAATTTGCAATGTTCTCATATCTCAAAGGTAGTGAATATTCGAACTGAATCCGTATCAGTCTTTTAGTTCTAGAATCACTTGTTCTTGCGTATGTTATCTCTTTGTAAAAAAAGGCATTGGGCTAACTTATGGGTTTACGAAATACATGCTCACCTTGCCCTTACCCTTGGCATCCACCTCGCCACGGTAGCTGCACTGGAAATGGGAGTGCACAAGGGCGTATGTGGCTTCCGAAATATTCACCCGGCCAATGTCGCCACTGCTTTCCATCCGCGCTGCGGTGTTTACCGTGTCGCCCCAGATATCGTACGCAAACTTCTTGATGCCCACAATACCGGCCACTACCGGACCGGAATGCACACCGACTCGAATTTCAAAGTACGGCAGACCCTTTTCAATCTTGAGGGCCTTTCCGGTTTCAATAAACTCAACCATCTCAAGGGCAGCCTTTACCGCAGCAATGGCATGCTCTCCATTGGGTGTTGGAAGTCCGCTGGCTGCCATGTAGGCATCGCCAATGGTCTTAATTTTCTCAATGCCATACTTTTCCATAATCCGGTCGAACGCCGAAAAACACTCGTGAATGTCGCGCACCAGGGCTTGCGGACTAAGCACCTCAGCCATTTGAGTAAAGCCTTTAAAATCGGTAAATATCACAGTAACCTCTTCGATAAGCTTAGCCTCTGCGGCTCCCTTTTGTTTAAGTTCTTCGGCCACCTCAGCGGGCAGAATATTGAGCAAGAGGTCGTCGGATTTCTGCTTTTCATCCTTTAACTGCCGGGTGCGTTCATCAACCTTTATTTCCAATTCCTGCTTCTGATTTTCGAGAATCTGCTGCTTCTCCAGCTCCTGCCGTATTGTTTGGGCACTCAATTCTTGCACCTGCACCAATTGTTTCTGCAGGTTTTTATTGAGCTGGGCAAAACCCCAGGCCTGGTAAACCGACATGGATAAGGGTATGCTAACAATGGCCAAAGCAAGTCCGAACAAAGCGATCTGCCCCAAAGTAGTTTCCGTATTGGCTTCGATAGTCCCGAAAATTCCTACCAGCAGAAAGGAAAGAATCGAAACAACAGTAAAAGCTGTACCTATTCCAATAATCCATGTACCGGGTTGCTTACGAATTAAAGATACGATGATGCGTATCAGCGCATGAACGAACACCAGAAAGACTCCTATCATGAGCATTTCTTCGCTTTCTTCAAACCATTCAAAAATCTCAGTGAGGTAATAAACTAACGTAATGGCAGCTGTTGTGTAAATCCAAACTCTTGTTTTCTCATGAAAAGTAAAATGGATGAATAGGGAGAAGCTGAGCATACTAACCGGTGTAATCAGCGACGAAATAAGGCTTAGCTGCTCGTAATCGCCAGGATTGTCGGTTAATAACATAATTTGTAACAGCGCCATGATTGCAGCCACCGAAATCATGAAAACACTAAACACCAGGTTGGCTAGAATACTTCGGTAATACAGAAAGAAAAACAAATGGATAAGTCCCAGTGTGAGGAAAATCACACCAACAAACACATTGATAAAGGTGATTAAAATCCCTTCGGAATAAAAGTCAATTAAGCTCTTTTGGTATGAGCTTAAGTCGATATCGAGACCTAAGAAATAGTTGTTGTATACAGGATATTCCTCAACCCGAATAGCCAATACATGCTTACCTGCCCTGTCGAGTTGAAAGGCCAACGGAGTTAACTTTGGATTTTCATAACGGGTTGCTTTCCCGGCTTCGATGGTCCCGAACCGATATATCAGTTTACCGTCTAGATAAAGATCGAAGGCTCCATCAAACTGGATCGTAAAGGCGAGTACTTTACCTACCAGCGACGTATCGGCCTCAAAGTGTGCGCGAAACCAACCTTTACCTTGATAAACCTCTCTTTCTGCAGCACTCATGCGATTAACCGAGGAAAAGCGCTGCCATGTGCTGTCGTTGAACTCCGGGCGGGCATAATTGGGGTCATCTCCAGACTTAAAACGCCAGTACCGATCTAATGCGATGGGCAAACTATCGGCAGAAAGCTTTAATTGTTGGGCTATAGCTGGGTAATTGGCCGCGAAAGCGAGACTTAACAAAAAGACGAATCGGATGATATTTAACACCGGCATCGGAAATTTAGGCGTTAGGCTCAAAATACCAATCGTTTTTAAAGATGATCGGGCAAAGTGAGCCTAACAAAGGGATAATTTTTTAGGGTTATTTATTCAATGCAAGGTACTGGATTATCGGTAACTTTTGCTTCCCGTTCAATCGCTGAAGCAAATTCAGAGGCCAAAGAACTCGAGCTGTTTCTACTGCGGTTGACAGAGGTTAGAAAAACTACCGCGACGACTCAATAATCTGATAAACAACCAGATTTTCAAAGCAGTCGTTTACACAAATGCAATACTAGTTAGGGCTTACTGAAAATTCAGAAATACGGCAGATGCAAGCCGGGGGTAACGAAGCAGATGCCGCATTTCTGAATTTTCAGTAAGCCCTAGATTGAGCGTGTTTTACAAACAACCCAAAATCAAGAACCCAGAGATTCACGGAACAACAGAGCTCTCCATCAATGAATTATGGTTTGGGCCTCGTTCATTTGCCAAAGAAATCAGTGGCTTGCAGTGTTATTGAGTGTATCCGGCAGCGATTGAAACGGGTAGCCCCCGGAAGCTGAGCGAACCGGGGCTACGAGTGGAAAGCGCGGCGCCCCAGAAAAAAGCCGCAATCACCGAAAAAGCAAGGGTGGCGGCCGGCCAAAACAACACACTGAATATGGCCTGATTAGCAATTTACAAGCGAGAACATCGGTCGAGAGCATGAGGCCTTGAGAGGCTTGTTGAAAAAATTGGAAATGAAAAGCCTCAGGAATTGATTTAGACTTCACTTTGTATTTACACATTGTTTATTTTGGGTGCAAGAAACCAACCCATCACAAACCTTATGAAGTTAACTTTTACGCGGCGCTTATGGCGCAACTGTTTGATTGTGGGGATTTTGACTACCTTTGCGCTTTGGCATAATCCCGCGCAAGCCCAAAATTCTCGTGTGTATGCGATGAGCCCCGATGGCCGCATTGCTTATGATCGTTGTAACGACGAACTGCTGGTTCAATTCGAGCCAAGCCTGAATGCCGGCGAGGTACTTAGGCTCCTGGCAAAGGAAGAGTCGATTGCCCGACTGAAAACCGACGAGGTGCTACCCTCGCCCAAAAACCTGGTTCGGGTGCGACTGAACAAGGCTTTGCCTGCAGATGATGTGGAAAAGCTGCGTAAAAGACTTGAGCAAATGCCTCAGGTGCGCTTTGCCCAGCCTGTGCTGGTACATGAGGACGGCACCCGGCAAGGCATCAGCAATCGGATTGCTGTAAAATTGAAAAACGAGAGCGATTTCGGTCTGCTTCAATCGCAGCTTAACCGCCTTGGTGCTGTGCTTCAGGAGAAGTATGCCTACGACAATCGTTTGTTTTTTGCCGAATTGCCTAAAACAGCAGGCAGTCCGCTCGATGTGGCCAACCGCCTCGCCGAATCTGGTCAGTTTGCCTGGGCTGAGGTGGATTTCTTCCGCTTCATGCAGCGTTTTTCGACCAACGATCCATTTCTGGCCAATCAATGGTCGCTGAACAATACCGGTTCAGCTCTGCAGTTTAACGGAACACCGGGTGCCGACATGCGTGTGTTTAACGCGTGGACAGTGAGCACCGGCTCGGCCAATATTAAGGTTGCGATTCTCGACGAAGGGGTTGACCTTGCTCATCCCGATTTGCTGGGCAATATGCTACCCGGCTTTGATGGCACAGGACTGAACAGTGCGGGTGGCCCCAGCGGAAATGATGCCCACGGAACGGCTTGTGCCGGAATTGTGGCTGCGGTAGGTAACAATAACCTCGGAGTGGCCGGGGTGGCCTATCAATCGAAAATTATTCCCGTACGGATTGCCTACTCTTCTGGCAGCAGTTGGATTACCCAAAACTCGTGGATTGGAACGTGTATCGACTGGTCGTGGCAAACGGCTGGCGCTGATGTACTGAGTAACTCCTGGGGCGGTGGGGGAAGCTCGGCCCTGATTAACGACCCAATTACTCGCTCTGTTACACAAGGCCGCGGAGGGCTGGGGGCGCCGGTACTTTTTGCAGCCGGTAACAACAATGGAGCGGTAAGCTATCCGGCCACGTTAACCAATGTAATTGCGGTTGCGGCGATGAGCATGTGTAACCAACGCAAAAGCCCAAGCTCATGCGATGGAGAGAACTTCTGGGGCTCCAATTTCGGCGCAAACCTCGACGTATCGGCACCCGGCGTAAAAATCTACACCACCGATATTTCGGGCAGCGCAGGCTACAGCTCGGGCGATTACACGGCAACCTTTAATGGAACCTCTTCGGCTTGTCCAAATGCCGCTGGTGTAATGGCGCTAATCCTTTCGGTAAATCCGGGATTGAATCAAACACAGGCCCGACAAATCATCGAATCTACCTGCGATAAGGTGGGTGGATTTACGTATAGCACCAATGTGAATCAACCCAACGGTACATGGACTAACGAACTGGGCCACGGAAGGGTAAATGCCTTTGCCGCCGTTCAATTGGCGAACCCGCAACCTTGCACCACGCCTGCGGTTGGAACCGTAACGGCTAGTCCGGCCGCCGTTTGTGGCTCCGGAACGGTTAACTTAAGCTTAAATGGAGTAGGCTTTGGTACCGGGCAAACCTATCAATGGCAATCGTCTACCGACAATGTGAACTGGACTAACCTCAGCGGGCAAACCGGACAAACCGCTTCTGCCACGATTGGCAGCGCTACATGGTTTCGCTGCGTAGTAACCTGCGCTACAGCTGTTGCCAGTCAATCGACCCAGGTAACCATAAGCAACCCGCTGGTAACGAGCTTTCCTCACACCCAAAATTTCGATGGAAGCACCTCTTTGCCTTGCGGTTGGTCGGTTCAAAATGTAAATGGCGATGGCAATACCTGGAATTTAGGCTCAACCAGCGCACGATCAGCACCCAACAATGTGGCTTACAGCTACAACACTACAAATGCCGCAAACGATTGGCTATTCAGCGCTCCGTTACAACTTGTGGGTGGACAAAATTATCGGGTGCGCTTTTGGTTCCGTGCCCGTTCGGCGAGCTTCCCCGAACAAATGGAGGTGCGTTGGGGGAATGCGGCCAATGCCAGTGCCATGACTTCTGCAGCCATCTTCTCCAACACCAACATCACCAATATTACCTACGCGGAGGGCACAACAATAGCTTTTGCCCCAAGCGTTTCGGGTACTTATCACGTGGGCTTCAGAGTGTTTAGCGCCGCCGATCGTTTCGATTTATACCTCGATGATGTAACTATTGAGTTAACAACAGCTTGCACCACGCCAACGGTGGCCGGAACCATCGCCGGTAGCACCACACTTACCGCAGGAACCGCATCTTCGTTCACATACAGCGGTGGTAATGGCACCTCCGTGATCTGGCAACAAGCCATCGGCACAACAGGAGCATTCACCGATATTTCAGGTGCTACCTCCTCTACCCTATCTTACACCAATGCGCCCGGCACCTACCGTTTGAGAATGCGTGTTTCGCGCACAAACTGCGTGGATGCCTTCTCAAACGTACTAACCCTCACCATCAATCCGCGTGTTGGCGACAACCTCAATCTGCCAATTGTGGCGAATTTGCCATTGAGCACCACTGGCAGCACTGCGGCAGGTAGTGGCTTCTCGAACGCCTACACTGGGGCCAACAATCAGGCTTCGCCGGATGTCTTTTACCGTTTCACTACCGGTCCATGCACCGACTCGATTCGCATCAATTCCTGTGCTTCTGGTTTCGACACGTATTTACATTTGCTCAATGCAGCCGGAACCAATTTGGCTTCAAACGACGATAACGGCCCCTTGTGCACTGGTAACAGAGCCTCGCTGAGAGCCGCTGTTTTGCCCAATACCACTTATTTTGCAGTAATTGAAGGCTTTAACACATTAACAGGTAGTTTCAGCCTAAGCATCAATGAAATCGACAATCCGGTTGCTTCAGCAAGCATCAGCGCTTCCGGACCACTGAGCTTCTGCCAGGGCGGATCAGTTACCCTTACAGCCTCTGCGGGCAGCAGCTACAGCTGGTCGAACGGCGAGAGCACGCAGAGCATTACCGTGAGCGCAGCCGGCAACTACAGCGTCACAGTAACCGATGTAAACGGCTGCAATAGCTCCGCTTCGGCCACAGTAAATGTATTTACACCTCAAGCCGCAAGCATCAGCGCTTCCGGCCCACTGAGCTTCTGCCAGGGCGGATCGCTGAGCCTTACAGCCTCAGCCGGCAGCAGCTACAGCTGGTCGAACGGCGAAAGCACACAGAGCATTACCGTGAGTACAACCGGCAACTACAGCGTCACAGTTACCGATGCAAACGGCTGCATCAGCTCCGCTTCGGCTACAGTAAATGTATTTACGCCACAAACGGCAAGCATCAGCGCTTCCGGACCACTGAGCTTCTGCCAGGGCGGATCGGTTACCCTTACAGCCTCTGAAGGCAGCAGCTACAGCTGGTCGAACGGCGAGAGCACACAGAGCATTACCGTAAGCGCGGCCGGCAACTACAGCGTTACAGTAACCGATGCGAACGGCTGCATCAGCTCCGCTTCGGAGAATGTGACCGTGTTTACACCTCAAGCCGCAAGCATCAGCGCTTCCGGTCCATTGAGCTTCTGCCAGGGCGGATCGGTTAGCCTTGATGCTGTTGGAGGTACTTCATGGCTTTGGAATACCGGTTCTACCTCACCAGGCATTCAAGTAAATTCCAGCGGAACATACTCCGTGAACATCACTGATGTGAATGGTTGCAGCAGTCAGGCTGAAGCAGTAGTTACCGTATGGCCGGCACCGGTTGTCGACGCCGGCACTTATGCCGCAATTACCACCTTGAGCGGACCACTAACTTTAACTGGTAGTCCCGCCGGTGGCACATTTGCCGGGAACTTTGTGAATGCGAACAGCTTCGACCCAGCCTCCAGTGGTGTGGGCAATTTCACCGTTACCTATAATTATGTTGATGCCAACGGTTGCTTTGCCAGCGATGAGGCTACCATTACTGTTCTTCAGGGCTGTTCGCTTTCAGTGGGAAGCATCAGCGGCCCTACGAACAGCTGTCCACACCAGGGAACCACCGGCGTTTTGGCCACCTACAGCGTTACAGCAATCGATGCCAACACTTACCTGTGGACCCTTCCGGCAGGGGCAACCAATGTGAGCGGACAAGGCACTTCGAGCATCAGCTTCCGCTTTGCCAGCACATTTACCAGCGGTGCCGTTTCGGTAGTGGTGAGTGGCTGTAATGCCAGCGAAACCCGCAGTATTTCTGTAAGCCGAACCAGTCCTGCAACACCTGGAACCATTACCGGTCCGGCCAATGTGTGTGCCTTCCGCGGAACCGGCAACACGGCCACCTACAGCATTGCACCGGTAGCCGGCGCATTGTCGTACACCTGGACTGTTCCCACCAATACCACGCTCGTTTCAGCCAATGGAGGCACCAGTATCGAGGTGCTTGTGGGTAGCGCTTTCACTTCAGGAAGCATCACAGTGAGGGCCAATTCTGGCTGCGCCAACAGCAGCACGCGTAGCATCAGCCTCAATACCAGCATTCCGGGAACACCGGGCACAATTAGTGGCAACGCAAGAGCTTGTCCGGGCGACATTCGCACATACACCATTGCAGCAGTAAGCAATGCAACAGGTTACTTGTGGACCATCCCAACCGGAACCAGCATTGTTTCGGGGGCGGGAACCACAAGTATACAACTCGCCTTCGACGCCGGATTTACAGCCAGCGGAACCTTGAGTGTGAGAGCCACAAACGGCTGCGGACAAAGCACTACTCCGCGTACACTCACCTTAAGCCGCAACACACCAGGCACGCCTGCCGGCATTTTGGGTCAAGCCACCGGTATCTGCGGCATTAGCAGCGCAGTTTACTCAGTGCAAAGTCCGGTTGCCGGAATGACTTATACATGGACCGTTCCGAGCGGTGTGAGCATCGTATCCGGTCAAGGCACCACGAGCATCGAAGTGAGTATTGCGCCAACGTTTGTTTCGGGCAACCTTTCAGTGAATGCCTCCAATGCCTGCGGCATCAGCAGCAATAGAACGGTTGGATTAAGCACCCGTCCGGCCACTCCGGCCAGCATTACCGGCCCTGCAACCGGCGTATGCGTGGGTAGCGTAGTGGAGTACTCCATCAGCGCCCTTGCCGGAGCCACCAGCTATACATGGACCGTTCCGAGCGGCTGGACGATTCAAAGCGGACAAGGCAGCACCACCATTGCTGTGTTGGTCGGCAGTGCGGGCGGCAACATCAGTGCCCGTGGCGTAAATGCCTGCGGTAGCGGCAGCACACGCACACGTGCCGTAACAGTGGCCAACTGCGCGCGTATGGCAGGTGGTAGCGATGAGTCGTCACCGGCGGCCCAGGTAGAGATTTATCCAAACCCATTCAACAGCGAGCTGAATCTTCGCATGCCGGGCAGCAGCGGCGAAGCCTTACAGGTTGAAGTGTTCGACCTCAGCGGCCGTTGCGTATTCCGCGATGAGATCACCATCACCGAAAACTACGTGTTACAGCCAACGCTTGATGCCGGAATTTACACCCTCCGCATCATCAGAAGCAGCGGCGAAGCAAAAAGTTTCCGCATCGTTCGCGCGAACTAGAGTCATAAACTTTCATTGATAAATCCCGGAATGCCGTTGGTGTTCCGGGATTTTTTTTGGGCGTGCCGGCACCCAAACCTGGGTCTACGCCGCAGCCTCTTCGGCGGCCGTCGTGTGCTACGCTGCAATCCTTCAGGGCTTTATGCACATCGCCTAAGGCTCTAAAACCCATAAAGCCACTCAACTCCACACCAAACTCAACCATGCCGCCCTTCAGGGATTTCCGCTGCGCCCACTCACGCGGGCATTGCGGTTCACTGGAAAACCTGCACTTCCCACTCAACCCAATGCCTCGAAATTAATCCACGCCATTCCAGTTAAAAGACTCAGAACTCCAATTGCGGCTATGTAAAAGGCCTTAGGTTAAAACCCTGCAAGCTCGAAGAGTCTTCAGCTTCGCGCGATATTATGCTTCAGCAACGAATACCGTGAATTCAGTCATTCTAGCTCAACGAGGTGTCAACAACCCAATCACCTCGGGAGACACGTGTCCCCGCCCTGTCTTAAGTTCGGGAAAAAGCCGACCATGAACAAGCTAACTTATGAACGAACCTGTTAAAAACTAAACGTTTATAAACGTTTAACGCTTGATGGTCATTATGAGATTTCCGATCTTGAACTCGGGGAGGAGGTTGGAGGCCCCCGCAAGCCCCCTACCCCACCAACTCCTTCCAGCTGCGATTCTTCGCCTTTTCGTGCAGCTCCAAATGAAATCCATACAAGCGGTTGAGGCTGTGCAGGAGGCGGTTCTTTTCGGCATCGTTCAATGGGCCGCAAACCAGGCGACCAAAGGATTCTAAGTCGGCCAAGAGCTCCAACACGAGGCGCTGCCCGGCTTCGGTGAGACGCATGAGGCGCTGCCGGCCATCGCTGGGGTCGCTGCCCTGCTCCATCAGGCCTAAACGGGTAAGTCGCTTAATGATTTCCATGCCCGTGGTTTTTTCGTGAAGGTTCGCCTGAATCAAGGCCATTTTCCCCGAAGGGCCCCGAAACATGAGCATTAACAAATACGGCACATCGTCGATCGAGCTCAGGGGC
The DNA here is from genome assembly GCA_027483445.1 of Bacteroidota bacterium. Classification (GTDB taxonomy): domain Bacteria; phylum Bacteroidota; class Bacteroidia; order M30B66; family M30B66; genus CAMCXT01. Next base: position 47,891 of record JAIXUS010000003.1, read on the forward strand.
TGGCCATGCAAGAGCTTCTTGCCGTATCCGCGGGCGAAACGATACATATATACTATCTGCCTTGCTATCTGTGTCTCGATGCTCTCCGGCACGCCGGCCGTATTCACCGCAGCAGGAACCGCATTGTCATCCTGCGGAGCAGCACCCACCTCCTCGCTGAGCCATTGGCCAAACGAAGCGATGCTGCCATCAGGCTGTGCCCGCCTGAAATCGGCCGCCTTTTGCAACAAGGCCTGCATAAAGCCGAAATCGCTCCTTTCGGAATCTGCTGATTGATATGCACTTAAATCCATCTTCACCGTAATTTGATATTTTTTTGTACCAATTTAGAACAAAAAAGAACCAATAAGGTTTTGTTCGCATTCATTAAACGCATTTATGTTGACCTCTCCTCTACACCTTCGAATTTCACTTTTTCTGCTGCTCATTGCGGGCAGCGCTGTCGCCCAAAAAACCGGCATTGTGCGCGGCGTGGTGCTCGACAAGAACACCCAGGAACCGCTGATCGGCGCCGCGGTGGGCATTCCGGGCACCAGCTTCGGCGCCTCAACCGACCTTAACGGAGCCTATAAAATCAGCAACGTTCCGGTAGGTAACATCAACCTAAAAGCTACGCTGGTGGGCTATGAGCCCCAAAACAAATTCAACATCCTAATTAGCTCGGGCAACGACCAGGTGGTGAACTTCGAGCTGATGGAAACCTCAACCGACCTGAAGGAAATCGAAATCACCTTCGACAAGGGCCGGTCGGCGGCGGCGGTCGACATGGTAACTCCGCTTTCGGTGCAAACCCTCACCACCGAAGAAATCCGCTCCAACCCGGGTGGTAACTTCGATATTTCACGCGTTATTCAAGCATTACCAGGAGTTGCCGGGGCTTCGGCGGCGGCTTTCCGTAACGACATTATCATCCGCGGAGGCGCGCCCAACGAAAACGTCTTTTTCCTCGATGGCATTGAGATTCCGGTAATCAACCACTTTCAAACGCAAGGCAGCTCCGGCGGCCCGGCCGGAATCCTGAACACCGCCTTTATCGAAGATGTGAAGCTGGCCTCCTCGGCCTTCGATGCGCGCTACGACAATGCCCTGGCATCGGTGTTCGTGATGAAACAACGCGAAGGCAACCCCGAAAGGCTCTCAGGAAACCTCCGCCTGAGCTCTACCGAATTTGCGGCAAGCTTCGAAGGTCCGGCCGGTAAAAAAACCAACTACCTCGTTTCTGCTCGCCGCTCATACCTGCAGCTGCTCTTTGAAGCCATCGACCTCCCGATTCGTCCAAATTACTGGGACTTCCAATTCAAAATCACCCACAAAATCAACGAAAAAACAACGCTCACCGCATTAGGCGTTGGGGCCATCGACGAATTCCGCTTTGGTGTTCCACGGGAATCGACACCCGATAAAACCTTCATTCTGAACTCTACTCCATCCATCAACCAATGGAATTACACCAATGGAGTGTCGATTAAGCGTCTGATTAAAAACGGTTTCGTAAACATCGCCCTGAGCCGGAATATGTTCAACAACGAACTCGACCGCTTCGAAAATCAAGACGAAGGCAACGAAGAAGCCCGCATCCTCAAAATCCGTTCACAGGAAATCGAGAACAAGCTGCGCATCGATGTGAACCGCTTCGTAAACAACTGGAAGTTTTCCTACGGCGTTGTTGGGCAGTATGTAAAATTCAACAATTCCATTTTCAACCGTTTAATTAAAGAGCAGGTTTTGTCCAACGGCGATACCATTCCCGGTTTGGCCATCAACTTTAACACTGCTATCGACTTTTTCCGCTATGGCGCTTTTGGTCAGGTATCACGTCGTTTCTTCTCGAACAAATTGTTGGTTTCAGCAGGTTTACGTACCGACGGCAACAGCTTCACCACCAATGGCAACGATTTGTTGAGCACCCTTTCGCCCCGCCTTTCAATCTCCTGGAACTTCCTCCCAAAATGGAACCTCAACGCATCGGTAGGCGACTATTACAAGATACCAACCTACACCGTTCTGGGTTTCCAGGAGGAAGGAAAAGGCTTTGTGAACCGCGATGCCAAATACATCCGCTCTACACATTATGTAACCGGCTTCGAATTCCTGCCCCGCGACGACATGCGGTTCACCCTCGAAGGTTTCTTCAAGCGCTACAGCAACTACCCGGTATCGGTGGCCAACGGAATCTCACTGGCTAACCTGGGCGGAGGTTTCGATGTACTGGGCAACGAAGCCGTTACCTTTATCGGTGGTGGCGAAACCTATGGAATGGAATTCTACTATCAACAAAAGCTCGTAAAGCGCACATTTGCAGTGTTCTCGTACACCTTTGTAAGGAGCCGCTTTTCGGGAGCCGACGGTAATTTGATCGCCTCTTCATGGGACAATCGCCACCTGATTTCGGCCCTCTTCGGCTATAAGCTAAAGCGTGGCTGGGAGCTTGGCGCCAAATTCCGCTTCGCCGGAGGTACCCCATTCACACCCTTCGATACTGTGGCTTCGCGCTTCAGCTTTGCCACCACCGGTGTGGGCGTGCTCGACTTCAACCGTCTTAATACTGAGCGCCTGATCAACTTCTCTCAATTCGACATCCGCATCGACAAGAAGTTTTACTTCAAAAAAGCCACGCTCAACATCTTCATCGACATCCAAAACCTATTGCGGGCGCCAAACCCCGACATTCCCGATTACTCCTTCAAGCGCAACGCCGACAATACCGCCTTCGAAACCACCGATGGTCAGGCATTGCGTCCCGATGGCTCCAACGGAATTCCGGTGCTCCTCCGCGACGAAACACCGCTAATCACCCCTGCAATCGGGATTATTTTCGAGTTTTAAGGCACCGCACAAGTCCTTTTCAAACCCTATTTCACGGCCAAAGGGAGGAGATTCAGTCTTCTCCCTTTTCCATTTCAAAGCGCGTGTAGAAGCAAGGCCAACGGCGTAATCACGAGCACCAGAACAGCATTGGTACTTTTTTTCGGGCCGCCTGCCTTTTGGAGTATCGCGAAAGCCTCAGGTATCTCTTCAGGCACCGCGCTATCCGCTCGTAGTCGCCGCGCCGCCTTGCTCTGCGGACGAGCTACCCGCTTCTATCGCTGGCGGGGGCAGAACGGGTAAACTCAAGAGGCCGTTTAGTTTTAATGTGCGTGGTAATGGTTGGTGTGCAAAACATTCCTCTATAATTACACATCGTATAGGTAGTCTTTGTGATTTTCTATGGATATTTAGACTTGAATATTTTCATCACCTACCTTATTTACCTAAGAATGCGATTGAATAACAATACCTCCTCGATGATAAAATCACTAAATCGTTTTTATAACGAAGACCGCGCGCCCAATATGCAGAAGTACCGTATTGGTATGGATTTAAGTGATTATCCTAGCGCCCAAGCGATGGAATTGTTGGGTGTTGTTAATGTTGATAATGTAGCATTCATACAATTGGTGTTTTTTTTTCGTCGCAAGTACAATTCAAATAGCCTCGTGCTATTGGAGGTGATGAACCAGCTTATTGAAAAGTCACCTACAAACAGACAGCTTTTGCAAGCCAATGTGCGCTTGGCTCTATTAATCGAGCGGTTTTTGTCTTCAGGTGAAGAAGCAAAACAAAGGAAGACTGCACTGGAGCAAATAAATAAGCACATGGTTAAGCAATTAGAGGATCTGTATTATGCAGTAAGGCCACACATCGATCGAAAGATAAAGCGGGCTGTGGTTCATCGATTTAATTCTAAGGATTCAGGTATACATATCAATACACCCTTGTCGATTCGAACTGTCAAACCCCAGTAAGGCAACAAGGTGGTTAATGTATGCTTCGGCTGTACTATGTAAAGGCGGTGATCAAACAATGTCGATAGGCTACAAGGCTAAAAATAAAGCAACCAACAAAAATTTCAATCCATTGATTAACAAATATTTATGCTATATATTCATATTTTGTAGGCATTGTACTAAGGTAAATAATTGAATAAATTTGGAAACAACAATGGGGTTCGCTACTTTTGTACATTCAATACTCAGCATTAAATGTTCAATCTCGGGTCGCTCCTTCACATTCAAACTGGACTATTCGCCAAAGGCTATGGCGAAGGAGATGTGCATTATTTGCAAGTGCGGCACTTCAATGAGCAAGGCAAACGCATTGAGGCATTGTATGGCGACCTTCTTTCAAATGAACTTTCTCAAAAGCATCTTTTACAGGAAGGCGATGTGTTGTTCGCGGCAAAGGGAATGAAAAACTATGCCGTAGCAGTAGATAAAGATTGGCTTCCTGCTGTTGCCTCCACCTCATTTTTTGTATTGAGAGTCACCAATAAAAAACTGAGCCCCAACTACCTTATGTGGTACTTGAATAGTCCCACCATACAAGGCAATTTGAAAAACAAAGCCATTGGAACCGCTATGCCTTCTATTTCGAAGCAAGCGCTCGAATCCATAGAAATACCAATTCCAAGTCTCAAAACACAAGAAGTGATTGTTAAGCTTTCAGCATTGCGGCAAAAAGAGCTTGAAATCAAACAAAACATTGAATTGCTTCGCACCGAAATCATCCATCACACCATTCTAAAATCCCTTCATAAGAGTCATGAATAAGATTACGCAAAAAGACATTAACGACGCCGTTTGGAAAGCATGCGACACCTTTAGAGGCAGCATAGACCCCAGCGTTTATAAAGACTATGTGTTGACCATGCTCTTCCTCAAATACCTCAGCGATGTGCATGACGATAAAATGGAAGGCTACCTGAAAAAGTACAATGGTGATGTGGAACGGGCCAAACGTGCCATGCAACACGAACGCTTTATTGTGCCGGAACATAGCCATTTTAAATACTTATATGACCACCGCAACGAAGCCAATATTGGCGAACTCATCAATATTGCCTTGACGGATTTGGAAGAAGCCAACCGGGAAAAACTCTACAGCGAAGACGGTGCGGGCATTTTCCAGAACATCGACTTTAACAACAGCAAACTCGGCGAGCCCAAAGACAAAAACCAGCGCCTGAAAACCCTGTTGATTGACTTCAATTCCGAAAAGCTCGATCTGCGTCCTTCGCAAGTGGGCGGTGCCGATATCATTGGTGGAGCCTACGAATTTCTGATTGCCAACTTCGCCAGCGATGCCGGAAAAAAGGCGGGAGAATTCTTCACACCTTCTGAAGTATCAACCCTCCTCGCGAAACTCACCAAAAGCAAACCGGGTTCCCGCATCTGCGACCCCACTTGTGGCTCAGGTTCCCTGCTCATCAAGGCCGGACAAGAAGTAGGTTCGGATAATTTCTCACTCTACGGACAAGAAGCCAACGGCAGCACCTGGGCTTTGGCGGTAATGAACATGTTTTTGCATGGCTTTGACAATGCCACCATTCGTTGGGGCGATACCATACGTAACCCCAAACTGAAAGAAGGCGACCAATTGATGAAGTTTGATACTGTGGTGGCGAACCCACCGTTTTCGCTCGACAAATGGGGCAAAGTAGAAGATAAAGACGGTGATAAAACTACCATTAGCTACGACCCTGAAACCGACAAATACAACCGTTTTTGGCGTGGCGTACCACCCAAAAGCAAGGGCGATTGGGCATTTATCAGCCACATGATTGAAACGCTGAACGAACACGGCAAAGCCGGTGTGGTTGTGCCACATGGGGTATTGTTCCGGGGCAGCAGCGAAGGTCGTATTCGCCAACGCACCATTGAAGAAAACCTGCTCGAAGCGGTAATTGGTTTGCCTGCCAATCTGTTTTTTGGCACCGGCATTCCGGCTGCTATTTTGGTGTTTAACAAACAGAAGAGCAGCAATAACGTATTGTTTATTGATGCCAGTAAGCAATTTGATAGTGCGAAAAATCAGAATAAACTGGATGAGAAACGCCACATCCAACCCATTGTGGATACCTATCGAGCTTTTAATGAAGGCAAACTACAGCCCGGTGTGGTGGAAGATAAATACAGCTACGTAGCTACTGCCGAAGAAATACAGGAAAACGATTTTAACCTGAATATTCCACGTTATGTCGACACCTTTGAAGAAGAAGCCGAAGTAGATATTGCTGCGGTGCAGAAGGAGATTGATAAGCTGGAAGATGAATTGGTGAAAGTGCAGGCAGAAATAGATGGCTATTTGAAACAACTCATTTCATAAGCCATGGCAAAAGAAAAGAAAAGCACAATCAATGTTCAGGGCACAGCTATAACCATTGTAAGCCATAAGGAAGATGATTACATCTGCCTTACGGATATGGCGAAGAAGTTTGGTGGCGATGACCTGATATACAGTTGGATGCGAAACCGAAATACCCTTGAATTTCTGGGTATATGGGAGCAAATGCACAACCCCGATTTTAAAGGTGGCGAATTCGACACCTTTAAAAAAGAAGCCGGTCTCAATAGTTTTCACCTAACGCCAAAAAAATGGATTGAGGCTACGCAAGCCATTGGCATTCAAAGTCGTGCCGGAAGGTATGGCGGAGGCACCTATGCCCATAAGGATTTGGCTTTTGAGTTTGGCAGCTGGCTTAGCCCGGAGTTCAAACTGTATCTGATAAAGGAATTCCAACGGCTTAAAGAAGATGAAAACCGCAGACTTTCGCTGGAATGGAACCTAAACCGCACCTTATCCAAAGTAAACTACCGCATACATACCGATGCGATTAAGGACAATATCATACCCGCCAATATTACCAAAGAGCAGGAACAATATATCTATGCCAGCGAAGCCGATGTGCTGAATGTAGCCTTGTTTGGAATGACCGCCCAGCAATGGCGAAAAGCCAACCCTGGCAAAGAGGGCAATGTGCGGGATTACAGCAGCATAGAGCAACTGTTGGTTTTGGCCAACTTAGAAAGCATGAATGCCGAGTTTATCCGTATGGGCATGCCACAAGGCGAACGCCTAAGAAAGCTCAATGCCATTGCCATACAACAATTAAAATCTTTGGTAGGAAATACTAACCTTAAACAATTGGGCGATGGCAACTGAAACACAAAATACCAAAGCGTTTTACAATACGGAGATTCCGAGTGATTGGGAGGTGAAGCGTTTAGAAGATGCTTGCAGCCATTTTAAAAGTGGGTTTGGAATTACTTCTGAACAAATATCTGGTTATGGGAAATATCCTGTTTATGGCGGAAATGGGCTAAGGGGATTTGCAGAAAAATTCACTCATGAAGGTGATTTTTTACTTATTGGAAGACAAGGAGCTTTGTGTGGTAATATTCAAAGGGTATCTGATAAAGTTTACATTTCTGAACATGCAATAGCCGTTCAAACTAACTCAAAAAATGATATCGACTTTTTAGCCTACAAACTGGAATTTAAAAATCTTAATCGACTTTCAGAGTCTTCTGCTCAACCAGGATTAGCTGTTGAAAAATTAGTTAGGCTTAAGATTGAATTCCCCCCACTCTCTGAGCAAAAAGCCATAGCCCAGGTGCTCAGCACGGCAGATGCCGCCATACACACTACCGAAAAACTCATTGCCCAAAAAGAACTCCGCAAAAAATGGTTGATGCAAAATTTGCTGACGGGGAAGATGCGGTTGAAAGGGTTTTGTGGGGAGTGGAAGGAGTTCCAAATAGGTGATTTTATTGAGGAAAGCAGAATTCCTTCTATTTGCAATGATGTCAACAAACGCATTACTGTCAAACTGAATTTGAAAGGGATTGAAAAAAGAGATGTTAGAGGATCCGAAGCGGAAGATGCTACTTATTTTTTCGTTCGTAAAAAAGGACAGTTTATTTACGGTAAACAGAACTTACATAAAGGGGCGTTTGGAATTATTCCTGAAGAATTGGATGAATTTGAAAGCTCCCAAGACATCCCATCTTTCGATTTTAAAGATGGAGTGAATCCAAGGTTCTTCTTAATGTTCATGAGTCAAGAATACTTTTATCAGTCATTGGAAAAAATATCAACTGGTACAGGTTCAAAAAGGATACACCCGGAGAATTTATACAAAGTCAAAGTGAAATTTCCTTTACTCGAAGAACAAACAGCGATATCCCAAGTGTTGCAAGCGGCCGATAAAGAAATCAGCCTGCTCAAAGCCAAAGCAGAGAAGTTGAGGGAGCAAAAGAAGGGCTTGATGCAGGTTTTGTTGACTGGGAAAAAACGACTATTGTAATGGCAGACCTATGCGTCTGCCCAAAAAGAAAAATATATGCCATACAATCCTAATATACACCACCGCAAATCCATCCGCCTGAAAGGATACGATTATTCGCAGGCAGGGTTATATTTTATTACCATTTGTGTACAGGGCAGGTTGTGTTTATTGGGTGATGTGGTAAATAATGAAATGGTATTGAATAATGCGGGGGAAATGGTGAAAAAATGGTATTACGAATTGGATAACAAATTCCCGGATATAAAATGCCATGAAATGGTGGTTATGCCCAACCATTTTCATTGCATAATCGAAAATGTTGGTCCTGTCGGGGCAGACCTGCGTGTCTGCCCAAATAATAACGGGCATCGGATTGCCCCAACGGGCGAACCGCCGATATTGGGCGAACCGCCGATATTGGGTGAACCGCCGATATTGGGTGAACCGCCGATATTGGGCGAACACACGGGTTCGCCCCTACATCGGGTCATTCAATGGTTCAAAACCATGACAACCAATGAATATATCCGTGGCGTAAAAAAATTGGGATGGCAACCTTTCAACGGCAAATTGTGGCAACGCAATTATTGGGAACACATTATCCGTGATGAACAATCTTATCAACGGATTTCACAATATATCATTAATAATCCGAAAAATTGGAATATCAATAAATTAAATAGAAAATAAACAATGTCAATTAACCTCCAATACGCATCCGACCTGCATTTAGAATTTCCTGCCAACAAGGAATTTCTAAAACAACATCCCTTGCAGCCAAATGCAGATGTATTGGTATTGGCAGGTGATATTGTGCCTTTTGCGGTAATGGATAAACACCATGATTTTTTCTCTTTTGTGAGTGATCATTTTAAAACAACCTATTGGCTGCCCGGCAATCATGAATACTACCATTTTGATATAGCCCAAAAAAGCGTTGTGCTGCACGAGAAGATCCGCAGCAATGTGTTTTTGGTGAACAATACTTCGGTAATGCACCAAAATGCGAAACTCATTTTTTCTACCCTGTGGAGCCAAATCAGTCCTGGCTACCAATGGCAAATAGAACGTAGCCTGAATGATTTCCATTTGATTAAACACAAAGGCTACCGTTTTTCGGTTGAGCAATACAACCGACTGCATGAGGCGAGTTTGGCGTTTATTCAACAAGAACTAAAGATGACCAAAGAAGAGAAAATTGTCGTTTTTTCCCATCACTGCCCCACCTTCTTAAATTATCCAGAGCAATACAAGGGCGATGTGCTAAATGAAGCCTTTGCAGTGGAACTCCACGACCTGATTGGATCATCTAATATTGAATATTGGGCTTTTGGGCACCACCACAGCAACATTCCGGAATTCAGTATTGGTAAAACCAAACTCATTACCAATCAGTTGGGCTATGTGCAGCGAAACGAGCATCGGCTTTTTGAACCCAACAAAGTGTTTGAAATATGAAAATCAGCGTGATAAGCCAAAATCTACACAATAAACTTCGCCTTTTTATCGTGCAAAACCCATAATGCAGACATGAATAAGACATTTAATTTTTACTGCGATGAAAGTTGTCATCTAGAAAATGACAATCATCCTTACATGCTAATAGGTTATGTGAGTTGTGCTGTTAATCAGGTTAAGCTACACTCTAAAAACATTAAGCAATTAAAAGCCAAGTATCATGTATTTTATGAAACCAAATGGAGTGGTTTATCAAAATCAGCCTATCCGCTTTACAACGATTTGATAGATTACTTTTTTGCTACCGATTTGCAGTATAGGGCTATAGTAATAGATAAAAGTCAGTTGAAGCATGAAGAGTTCAACCAAGACCATGATGACTTTTATTACAAAATGTATTTCCAACTACTCAGTAAGAAATTGGTTCCTGAATACAACTACAATATTTATTTGGATATAAAGGACACCCGGAGTGCCCAAAAAGTGAATGGGCTAAAAAACTTCCTGAACAACAATTTCATTGCAGTCCGAAACTTGCAAAATATACGATCGCATGAAAGCGAACTGATGCAGCTAACTGATATTATTACAGGAGCACTATCATATCACTTAAGAGGTCTGAATACAGTAATTGCTAAAAACAGAATTATCGAAAAAATTCAACAGCACAGTAAGCTACCCTTGAATCACTCCACCCCCAAAGACCACCAAAAGTTTAACCTATTTTTTATTGACCTAAAATAGTTGCTATGCCATTCAATCTATTAAAGACATATCCGCAGCTTTTAGAATTAGGTCACTTGAACGAGTATCAACGAGCACAATCGTTGCAAGGTGTTTTCAAGCGGGATATTGAAGGAAATCCGGGATTAATTTTTAGAACCAAAACCATTCGGCCAATAAAAGGAGAAGAACCTGCGATGGTGATTTTGTTTCGCCATTTAACCACAGAAGAAATTGAAGTGGAAGACGAAAACGGCAATAAATATCCAAAGCGAATTTTTGAAATGGACAGATCGCAGCGTCTGCATTGGATTAGGTATCATTTGGAAGAAAAGAAAAAAGAAAAGGTAGAAGTATTTAGCGTAGAAGAAAGAGACCAAAAGAAAAGGAAGGATATTGTCAGGACATACATTTATGATGTGGAGCAGAAATACATCATCGTGCTAGACCCGCAGCGGACCCAAAAGGACTATTATCTGTTAACAGCCTACCATTTGAACAAGGATTATGGCGAAAAGAAAATCAAAAAGCTAATGAAGAGACGATTGCCAGAATTGCACTAAAAGCGCAAGGCTCGGTACATTTCTGGATGTATCGAGCCTCGAAACTCCTTTTTCCGAATGGCAAAATGAGCACAGCAAAGGTAAGTACATAAATTGAAAAAGCAAACGAAATCAAAATGAATTGGAATGATAACAGTCAAATAATAAGGAACATCAATTCTCTGAATTGCTGTGGAAATTCTCCAAAAGCAAGTTGGATTTGGGGAATTAGCCTTGATTATCAAATAGTTAATCAAATTTTCAATTCTCTGTATCCAGCTCCGGATTCTCTAAAAATGAAAAAGTAATGGACACACCATCATTCAAAGAAGACCATATCAGCCAGATTCCGGCATTGCAAATGTTGGTGAATTTGGGCTACACGTATTTGAGTCCAGCAGAAGCCGACAGGCAAAGAGGCGGTAAAACCACCAATGTATTGCTGGAAGATGTATTGCGCAAACAGTTAAAGGAAATCAATAGCATCCGTGTAAGTGCCACCAAAACCAGCATTTTCACAGACGAAAACATTGAACGGGGGATTTTGGCACTGAAAAACCTTCCCATGAACGAAGGCTACATTGCAGCCAGTGAAAAGGCCTACAACCTGCTAACCCTAGGTCAGGCATTGGAGCAAAGTGTAGATGGCGACAAAAAGAGTTTCACCCTGCAATACATCGACTGGAAAAATATTGGCAACAATGTGTTTCATGTAACGGAAGAATTCAGCGTAATGCGAAGCACCAGCAAAGAGCATTACCGCCCTGATTTGGTTTTGTTCGTGAATGGCATTCCACTTTGCATCATCGAGTGCAAACGACCCGACATGAAAGAGCCATTGAAACAGGCTATCAGTCAGCATTTACGAAATCAGCAAGAAGATGGCATTAGAAGTTTGTATGTATATTCTCAACTCACCTTGAGCATTGCCACACAAGAAGCTGCTTATGCTACCAACGCCACGCCTGAAAAGTTTTGGGCAAAGTGGCAGGAGAAATTCAGCACTGATGAAGAAGAACGCAACTTCAAAAGCAAACTACTGGAATTCAAAAACAAGCCACTAACAGTTTCAATAAAAGAACAATTGTTTTCTGACCGTTTCAAATACGTTCGTCAATACTTCGATGCATTAGAGCAAGAGGAAATTCTACCCACTGAACAGGATAATTATTTGTTTGGCTTGTGTCGCCCAGAACGCTTGATGGATATTGTATTCAATTATGTTTTGTTTGACAACGGAGAAAAGAAAGTTGCTCGATATCAACAGTTTTTCGCCATCAAAAAATCCATGCAACGGATAAAGCAAATCGAACATGGAAGACGCAAAGGCGGGGTAATTTGGCACACCCAAGGAAGCGGAAAATCATTAACGATGGTAATGTTGGCTCAAGCCATAGCTATGGAGCCGAGTATTCGTAATCCGAAAATTGTATTGGTGACAGATCGCACGGATTTGGACAATCAAATTACAGGCACATTTCGCAAGTGTGGCAAATTTGTAGAGAATGCCACTACAGGCCAACGCTTGGTTGATTTACTGGAAAACAAAAGCGATGCAGTAGTAACCACCATCATCAACAAATTTGTTGCGGCAGTCAAGAAAATCAGTAAACCCTTAGAGAGCCATGATATCTTTGTTTTGGTAGATGAAGGTCACCGAACGCAGCATGGTACCTTTAATATTGACATGCAAAAAACAATGCCCAATGCGTGTTTCATTGCTATGACTGGCACACCGCTTTTCAAAAGAGATAAGAGTACTGCTGAAAAGTTTGGTGGAATGATTGATGCATATACCGTTGACCAAGCTGTAAAAGACAAAGCGGTCGTCCCGCTGCTTTATGAGGGGCGATTGGCTAAGCAAGATGTAAACTCCAGTCCGATTGATACCTTTTTTGGAATGGTTTCAGAGCCATTAACCGAATACCAAAAAGCAGACATCAAGAAGAAATTTGCACGATACGACCATTTGAATTCAGCCGAGCAAAAAATGAGAATGATCGCCTGGGACATCAGCTATCATTTCCGAGACAACTGGCAGGGTAAAACGCCATTCAAAGGTCAATTGGTTTGCGATAAAAAGGTGAATGCCATTAAATACAAAGAGTATTTAGATGAAATTGGAATTGTATCTTCAGAAGTTTTGATTTCTGCGTTGGATGATAGAGAGGGAGAGGATAGTGCTTACGTTAAATCGACAGAGAAGGAGAATCGATTCTGGCAAAAAATGATGGATGAACATGGCAATTCTAAAAGCTATGAAAAAAACATTATCAGTCGCTTCAAAAATCAGGAAGATCCGGAAATTATCATTGTAGTTGATAAACTGCTAACAGGATTTGATGAACCCAAAAACACTGTTTTATACCTTACCAGAAATCTTCAAGGCCACAAATTATTACAAGCTATTGCAAGGGTAAACCGAATTTATCCCGACAAAGAATTCGGTTACATCATTGACTATTATGGTGTAATTGAAAATTTGGATGATGCATTGCAAATGTATTCTTCATTTGAGGATTTTGATGAGGAAGATTTAACGGGAACACTGATTAACATTTCGGAAGAAATTAAAAAACTTCCGCAAAAGCATTCTGAACTTTGGGATATTTTTAAAACCATTGCAAACAAGAGAGATGCAGAGGCCTATCAGCAGCTATTGAAAGACGAAGCCATACGGGTATTGTTTTACGATAAACTGGCTGCATTTGCCAAAGGCTTAAAGTTGGCTTTATCGTCCATCCAATTTCATAAGGAAGTTGAAGAAAAAGTAATCAACCGCTACAAAGATGATTTAGCCATGTTCCTCAAATTGCGTTTGGCAGTTGTGGAACGCTACAGTGATGAAATTGACTACAAACAATATGAAGGTCAGATTCAAAAACTGATTGACACCCACATTACCACAGAGAAAATTGAAACCATTACAGAATTGGTTAACATTTTCGATAAGGATAAATTTCAGCAAGAAGTAGAAAACACCACAGGCAAAGCAGCCAAGGCAGACAAGATTGCCAGTCGCACAGCGAAGCACATCATAGAGAAAATGGATGAAGACCCTGCGTTTTACAAGAAGTTTTCGCAAATGCTGAAAGAAACGATTGCCGACTATGAAGCAAAACGCATCAGTGAAGCACAATACTTGAGCAAGGTTCAAGACATCATGAACAATGTATTGGCTCATACCGACAATGATATTCCGGAGCAATTGATAAACAGGGATGTTGCCAAAGCTTTTTATGGTTTGACGGTTGAAGCACTTGCAGAAAAGATTCAGGACAATATTGTTCGCAAAGAAGTTTCAACACAAACAGCATTGCAAATTGATGATTTGATTCAGCATTCTGTTTTGGACAACGGTAAACCCATAATTGACTGGCAGTACAAGACAAACATAACGGGCAAAATGCTTATTGAAATTGGAGACTACCTGATTGATGAAGTCAGAGATAAATATAACGTGGACTTGTCGTTCAAGGAAATGGATAAGATTGCTGAAGTTTGTATTGAAGTAGCTAAAAAGCGTTACAAGTGATGACAGCAGCAATTCAATTTGGCAGTAAATCAATAGATTTTCGTTTGGAGTATTCCGATAGAAAATCGCTTGGCATTACTGTAACCCCTGAAATGGAAGTATTGGTGAAAGCACCAATAAATACGACAATTGAAAAAGTCAAAGAGAAAATTAGAAAAAAAGCACCTTGGATTATTAAACAACAAAGCTTCTTTCTTTCCTTTCAACCAAAGACACCACAACGCAAATACATAAGCGGTGAAACGCATTTGTACCTTGGCAGACAATACCGTTTGCAAATTTCGATAGGCAAAGAGGAATCTGTAAAACTTAAAGGGAAATTCATTGAATTAACTGCCAGAGAAAAGGCGAGAGCAGAAGACTTGTTAAACGATTGGTATTTGCAACACGCAAGAACAAAGTTTCATTCCATTGCAGCACCACTTATCGACAAATTCAAGAAATATAAAGTAGAACCCAGTTCAATTGTAATCCGTGACATGCCGACACGTTGGGGAAGCTGTACACCACATGGAAAAATCATATTAAATCCGGAATTGATTAAAGCACCAAAAGGTTGTATTGAATATGTTATCATACATGAATTATGTCACCTTCTTCACCCTAACCATACTCAAAATTTCATCGATCTACAGAGAAAGGAGATGCCTGATTGGGAAAAATGGAAATCAAAACTTGAACACATACTAGCTTAATCATCAAACACTTTTCGAATCTTAAATTACTAACCCAATAGCAGAGCAGCCTACTCCTTTATCCACTTCACACCGCCCCGCTCGCTGAGCACATAATACAGGCCGGGGCTTAAATGAGATGCGTCGCAGTATTTGGATGGGCCTCGCTGCAAGACAACTCTTCCGGCCGCGTCCATAATTTTAAGCCATTGTACCGGGGCACTCCACTCAATATGTCCATTAGACGGATTGGGAAACACACGCCAAACTAGCTTTTCGGGCGATTCTATACCTACAATTTGATTGCTCGCATCAGGACTCGGCGTACCAAACTCTACCCAAAATGCCGACCCATCACTTAACCGTCCGTAGCTGCGGTTTTCGGGAACTGCCGGGAATAAAATACGGTCGATAACCTGGTAGCCCCCTTGATTTTGTTGGTACAGCCGCAAGTCTTCACCATCCGCATTTAACGAAAAACTCGTGTGATAACGGTTTAACTCAGGTTGGCCATCAGCCCAAAAAAGCTCGAATCCATTCACCGGTATGGTATTGATCGGCAAGGGCCACTTGGCAGGATCTTCCGGATCGTCGCTTAAAAATTTACCACTCAGGCTAAAGGGCACCGACGAACCATTGTACAACTCAAGCCAATCGCTGGGCCGGCCGAAATCGTCGAGTACCACTCCGGTATTATCGGCCATCAACTCATTGATAAAAACCGGAAGCTCACTTTGCTGAATGAAAATACGACGGGGCGAACAGAAAGGCTCCGTGGTAGCACTGCTGGCTATTCCAACCAGAACAGACTCCGCCTCGTTAAATGCATTCCCATCCATCGAGGCCGTAAATCGTCCATCTGAAGCCTGCTCATCGGGGAATTGGCCATCGTCGCGCAGCTCGCCTCCAAGCGTCCAGCTTCCCCCTTGATTCCACACCCAAACAATGGGTGCGTTTTCGGGTTTACCCCAGGCAATCACCTTGGCTTCGCTGGAGTATGGAAAATCGTGAACTACCTGAAATCCCATCCAGGCTTGAGGCGCTTCCGGATTGTCATCCAGCTGCGATAGCGCTGCATCAATTCTGGCAGTACAATACGGCAAAATGCCCCAAGGCACATGCGCTCCCCAGGCCTCGTTGCCGCTGTTTTGAAAATCATCGGCGGTGAACCCATAATCGAGGCTTCGGTATGGATCAGCAAGTGCAGCCTCCTCAATGAGTTCAAGATAACTCAACACCTTATTGCTGATATTGCTAAACGTGAAGCCGCTCTGCAGAAAAGCGTGCATGTAATGGGTAAAGGCCGAGCGGTACGCGGGCACCAACAACAACCGCTGAAACAAAGGCCTCGGCTCCTGATTGTTCGACCATGTGTATGGATTGCGCGTGGCCCAATTCACTCCAAACCAGTCGATTCCAAAGGTATTGTCGACATCATACGGAATGTACTCAAACAAGCCGGTCTTCTTGTTTTGATACAAGTAAAAATTGTTCTTGTTGAAAGCGTAACCATCCCAATTGGCCAACAATACATCCAAAGCGGCCTGCTTGAGGTAACGGTGCACATTAAACACCGCTTCTAAACTGCAGGGCAACGACTCCAAAGGCGTTTCGTTCAGAATGGTCACAAAACGGGCAAACTGAGTGTAATCGTCGAGGTACTGATTGTTGGTAAGCTCGTAAACACGGCGGTTTCCGGCTTCCAGCTTATACAAATTCGGATTTGAACCCAGGTATTCCAGTGTTGCAGGATACAGACACTTGAATAAATCGCCGGTTCCCTTGTTGTCGATGTGCTTTTCGCAAAACTCCTCATCGATGTGCTCCACATTGGTATACAAGCCTTTGTATTCATTGTTGATGTAAAGCTTCACAAAGCCTGTTCTGGCTGCCGTTAAGCCACAATCGCGCATTAAGTCCCAAGCCAGCTTGGCCCGAATCATCGAGGGATCGTTGTGACTCCCATTGAGGTTGAGTTTTTCCAATCCTTGCCAATCGCCGCCCCGAACAAAGGTGTTGAACGAAACCTTGAATGATTTTTTGGCTGCCTGCAAACTGGTGTTTCCACGCAGCCTAAAACCCACCTGTTGAAAGGTTTGCGTGAGCCCTGAGCTTTCAAAGCGAAACGTAGCACTGTATTCCCGATCATCACCCTGAACACCACCGGCCAACAAAGCCTCCAAGGTATCGGCAGGAATCGTAATGCGGATTGTGGGCACCTCATCTTGCGGAAAAGCCAATCCATAAGGAACTTGGGTAAACTGGGCAGACAAAAAAAGCGCACGACAAATCAGGAGCAATAGCAACAGTGACTTCCTCACAGGGCGAAAATACGAAAAAGCCCAGGTTTAGCGAATCAATAAATCGTCACCAAGACACTGAGTAAATTGGGGTTTGCGCCGAGGCTGGCGGTAGCGTTGAATGCTTCTTTTGAACTGTCTTTCTTTTGTTTGGCCAAGCCTGATGACTCAACGGCTCTTTCCTGAAAGTCAGACAACGTTGGGGCATCGTCAGAAACACGGTTGAAATCGTTCGCCGGAGAATTGGAGCTAAGCGTAGCCTCCTGTTCAAGCCTTTCCGGTGTTGGCGCAGCACCTTGATTGTCTGACGAGTACTGATCACCCACATCTTCCATTAAAACTTCGTTGAACATGGTTTTCTGCTCCTCTTCCGGATTACGGGTTGATGGACTTTCTGGGTTGCCGGCAGTTTCCGATAGCGTTGTTGATTGAGTAACCGGTGTTTGCGCATTTTGTAACGCAGGCTGCTGTGTATCTGATGACTGCTGGGCCGACTCTGGGCCATTTTTACGCAGTGCTACATCGGGCGTCGCCTTTTCGGCACCCGGTAACACCCAGAAAAACAGGGCAAACAAAGCAGCTGCGGCCGTGGCCAATGCACCAATCCAAATCCCAATCGGAATTACCTTACGCTCGCGCTGAGGCCCCCGATCAAAGGCTTCCAGCAACTGTTCCCGAAGTTTATCGGAAGGCGGCGAAACAGGCTCCGCTTCTAACTGTTGCAACTCGATCAACATGTTTCGAATGGCGGCATATTCAGCGGCATCAATGCCCTCAGCCGCCAGGAACTTCAACTCATCAGAATTAAGTTGTTCCCAGCTTTTTTCAAGCATCCATTGCTCAAACCCGTCGGGAAAAGGGAGTGAATTTTTCATGCTGTTAAGTGTTGAAATTGAGGAAGTTTAGCGGCAATTTTCCGCAAGGTGTAAAACAGGCGGCTCTTCACAGTTCCCTCGCTTACCTGGTGGATTTCGCTGATTTCTTTCAACGACAACTCCTCAAAATAGCGAAGGGTAAAGGTGCTCTTGTGCGGCTCTTTGATGGTTTCGAGCACCTCCTTAAGTTTGGTTAGGAAAGCCCGTTTATCGATGCGTTCGGTAATTCCCGGACCACTGTCGCGCAGCTCCGGCGCATTGTCGAGCGCTACTTTGATTCCCCGTGTGCTGTTCTTACGGTATTCCATTTTGCAGAGATTGTTGGCAACTGTGTAAACCCAAGGCTTGAAGCTCCTTGAAGTATCGAAAAGCTCGGGCTGACGGGCAATTTTCAGAAAAAGCTCCTGCAGCAGATCCTCACTCAGCTCGCGGTTGTTCCAAAGCATTTTCATAAAATAACCCATCAAACGGCCGGAGTACCGGTCGTATAAAGTGGCAAAGGCTTGTTTGTCGCGGTCGATGATGCGTTCCATCAACTGCTCATCGCTGAGAGTGTTCAACATCATCGAACTGATTTTCCGGTTAATTGAGTAATTCGGTCGGCCAATTTTTCGAGGGTGGCAAGCTCCTCCTTACTCAGGTTCTTATCGTTGTTTTTAAGCAGCCACAATGCCGGCAGCAAATTGGCCAGAGAAGCACGCATTCCGTCTTCGGCCGCCGCGGCAGAATAGATATACGCACTCAACTGAGGGTGCAAAAAAAACTGTTTGTTCTGAGCAAGGGTTCCGGCATTTTGTCCACCCAGCAAAGCCAAAGGACCTACTGGGTACAAATTATTAATGTGCAGACTCAGCCATTCGGGCCGAATAGAAAGTGAAAGATAAACGGGCTTTTTCGCCTTTTGAGCCAAAAATGCCAGAAGCCCCTCAGCCGATGCTTTCACCTGCTCAACAGGCAGGCTGGGGTCCCATTGTTTTAGGCTTCCCCGGATGTAATCAAGGTCCTCCACCATGGCCAGCGAAATCACCTGAGCAGAAGTCCCTTCCGCAGTCATCCACAATGGGTATACGTCATGTTCGCCGTTTACCACAATGAGCGAGCCTGCCTGAGCTATGGAGCGCTGCCATTGCGCCATGCGAATTTGAAGGTCAGTAATTTGTCCCGACTTGGCCATGGCTTGCACGGCTTTGTTGCGAGAGGCCAATTCGCCTTTCCGTTCCGATACCCAGGCTGCCTCTGGTTGAAGAAGAGGCTGTAAGCTTCCGGCTTTTTGGATCGCCTGATTAAGGATTTTGCCGGCTTCCGGAGTATTTCGATTCAGCCTTAGCTGTAGGTAGGTATGTTCAAAGGTACCGGCAATGTAATCGCCACTTTGTGTAACCAGGTCTCGAAGCCGCAATTTACTTTCGGCATTGAGGTATCCATTGGTTTCGAGCGACTGATTTTGAAGGAGTGTATATTGGTTGAGCCAATAAGTTCCGCTGGAAAGCTGGGCTGAAGCAGTAAAGGGAAGGTCGTCATCGCTTTCGGCTCTGCTGCGTGGTGTTGCCGTATTGCCCATTCGTTCGGGTGTATAAACCGGAGGAACAGCTTTCGGGCTTTGCTTGGAAGGCTTAGTCTCCAACTTGAGAGGTTCAACTCGTTTATTGACTTTTTCTCGCGGTTCGGCCGATTGTGCCATCAGTGCGGGAGCACTATAGAAACACAAAAGGATTAGAAAAATCCAGGGCATGGGCAGAAAATTTGGCAGCGTTATGCAAGGGTCATGAATGCGTTCAAAGAAGCGAAAAAAAAGAATGCATCCGAACAACAATAAGCGATTCCGCGAAGCGCAATGACTTTCTCACAGATTATGTTAGCAATTCGGCCGACGGAATGGCAGACCTTTTCACGCTGGTCTTATCTTTGTAGTGAGAACCGACAATCTTAAAACATCATGGCATTAACACTCACCGATCAGAATTTTGAAGAACTGGTATTGAAATCCGACAAACCAGTATTGGTTGACTTTTGGGCAGAATGGTGCGGCCCCTGCAGAATGGTTGGCCCCGTTGTAGAAGAACTCGCCAAAGAGCTCGACGGAAAAGCCGTTATTGGCAAACTCGACGTCGACAGCAACCCAAACATTTCAATGCAATTTGGAATCCGTAATATACCGACTTTGCTTGTTTTTAAAGACGGGAAAATGGTAGACAAGCACGTTGGTGTGGCTTCAAAAACCCAACTCAACGAAAAGCTCAGCAAGCACATGGCTTAAGCCCTTTGAGATACAAACCCCGAAAAGAAACACAGAATATACCCTATTCTGTGTTTTTTCGTTTCAGCACATAGCCGTACTTTGCACCCATGCCAATAAACCGACAGGAACTACAGCAATTTGGGCATCTTGAAATGATGGCCCGACAAGTAGTAGAAGGATTTATTACCGGATTGCACAGAAGTCCCTTCCATGGTTTTTCGGTAGAGTTTGCCGAATACAGGCAATACAACCAGGGCGAATCAACCCGATACATCGATTGGCGGCTTTATGGGAAAACCGATAAACTTTATGTAAAGCGCTTTGAAGAAGAAACCAATCTGCGCTGCCAAATTGTTATTGATCGGTCTTCATCGATGTATTTTCCGCTCGATGCCGCACAGAAAGGCATCGACAATAAACTACAGTTTTCGGTAAAGGCTGCAGCTGCACTCACCTACATGCTCAACAAGCAGCGTGATGCAACTGGAATAAGCGTGTTCTCCGACGATTTGGAAATCCACACACCGGCACGTTCGGCCGGAGTGCACATGGCGATGCTCTATGCCGAAATGGAGAAACTCCTCGATACGCCTTGGGACGAAAAGCCTAAACACACCAAAGCCGCTCAAGTACTGCACACCCTTGCAGAAGCAGTGCACAAAAGAAGTTTAATTGTGGTGTTTTCCGACATGTTTGAAGAAGGAACCGAAACGGAGCAGCTTTTTTCAGCCTTGCAACACCTCAAACATGCCAAGCATGAAGTATTACTCTTCCATGTGGTCGACAAGCAAAAGGAGCTCGATTTTGAATTCGACAACCGTCCTTACAAGTTTATCGATCTCGAGAGTGGCGAAGAAATCCGCATGCAGCCCTCGGCCGTGAAAGAAGAATATACCAAACAAATTCAGGCCTTCACTCAGGAGCTAAAACTGCGCTGTGCGCAATATCACATCGACTTTATCGAAGCCGACATTCATCAGGGCTATGCCCAGGTTCTCCTGCCTTATTTGCTCAAACGAACCAGAATGGGAGCCTAACCTGGTTCTACTTCCCCAACCACATTGATATTTCTCCAGCACTTTAAATTGTTCTTTGAATCGATTTAGGTGCAAGTGGTTTGATTGCTGTTTCATCAACCTCTTGTGTTGACATTATCTGAAGGCTCAGAATTTCATTGGCTGGTATAGAAAATCAGCTGAATTTCTGTTTTTTAGAAAGCCTTTATTAGCTTGACACACTACAGCATCCTAAGTTCAGTAAGCCCTAATTACTTCATACAATACAAATGAACCGTGAAGCCGCGCGCCGGCCATGGGAAATGCGGCGGGCCATGCGCAGGCGGGAATTCCAAACCGCTTAGAAAGACCACAAAATCCCACGCGAAGTTTGTGAGTCTTTCTTACGGTTGGGAAGGGCGCGGGGAAGCTTAGCATTTCCCTAGACTTTTTGTGGTACTTTTTAGTCATGCAAAAAGTACCAAGAAATATCAAACTCGAAGGATTGAAGTACCTCCAATGAGCATGAGTGGCCCGAAGTACGACGATGATTAGGGCCTAATGCCCTGATCTAGACTTAAGCTGAATTTAAAGCACTGAAAAAACTATCTGACAATCGTCATTTCCTTCAACAAATGCGAAGCTCCCGCGTATTTGTCAATCACCCACAAGGTGTAACGGACATCCAGCACAATGTTTCGCACCTGATTGATGTCGTAATACACGTCGCTCATTGTGCCCTGCCAGTTCCGGTCGAAGTTGGTTCCTATCAATTGGCCCTTTGCGTTTAACACAGGGCTCCCTGAATTCCCGCCGGTGGTATGGTTCGAGGCAATAAAGCAGGTGCGGAGTTCTCCGTTTTTATCGGCATACTGACCATAATCGCGCTTTCGCAGCAGCTCTAAATGGCGGGGCTCGATGGCATAATCTTCCATTCCTGTTTGGTGCTTTTCCAAAATGCCATCGGCGGTGGTGTACCATCGGTAAAATGCCGCATCGCCGGGCGAATAACCCTCTGCCTTTCCGAAGGCTACACGCAACGACTGGTTGGCATCCGGGTAATATTTTTTCTCAGGAACCACCTGCTTCAAAGCCCTCATGTAAGCCCGATTGAGAGGGATTAGCGAGGCATTCACTTTAGAAAGCGACTTCAACAAATCGTCGCGATAATGCCCAAAATAAAACTGTGCAAGACGATAAGCCGGGTCGTTTAACCAAATGCTTCGGTAAGAGGTATCGCCGGCTGCAAGGGCCTTTTTGATCTCATCGGCATTGTCGAAAAGGCTGGTTTCAAAAAAACGTTTCGCTTCAGCCAAAGTGGCCTGTTCGCTGCTACCCGGAGTAAAACCCGGAAACCCTTCCGGGGTCCGGTCTTCCCGCGAAAACGTGTAATAGGCCGGAATCATGGTGGCAAGCACCTCCACATCAAGCGGAGCGTAATAATTCTTAAAAAAATCGTCGGCAATGGTCTGCAGCTTCTTCAAGGCATCCTGGCCGGTAGCCGACGACCAATCGGCAGCCGGAATCTCGAGCAAGGCCTTAAAGCTGTTGGCAAAGCGCAAAATCTCGACTGATAAAATGCCTTCTGCATACAAATCTACCTCGGGTTGAATTTTGCCCAACTCTTCGTAAGCCTTGTACAGCGAAGGCAGCAAGCCCGTGTAAGCGCTAAAGTTGGGATCGCTGTTTACCCGATTCTCGAAAAGCATTTCGAGCGTTTTCTTCTTGTCGACCGCCTGGGCACGCTTCAAACCACGGGTTTCTCCAGCCCACTTCTTGTGGTAATTGCTCACCGATGAGTATTTGTCGGCATAGCGAATAAACACGTCGCGATCGGCCTTCATGAAGCGGTCGAAAATAGCCAGGCGCTGCGCACGAAGCTCCACTTTCATCGGGTTGAGCACATTCACCAGCTGGTCGACCGCCGCCGAACTGAGGTATTCGTTGGTGCGGGCCGGAAAGCCATACACCATGGTAAAATCGTTCTCCTCTACTCCACCGGCATAAATGGGAAAGTGATGACGGGGCTTGAAAGGCACATTGTCGACCGAATAATCGGCCGGCTTATTGTCTTTGCCCGCATAAATCCGAAACAGGCTAAAATCGCCGGTATGACGAGGCCATGACCAATTGTCGGTATCCTTCCCGAAGTTACCAATGCTGCTTGGAGGCGCTCCTACCAAACGCACATCACGAAACACTTCCATCAGGATTAAGTAGTATTCATTGCCGTTGTAAAAGGGCTTCACCTGCGCTTCATAATGCGTACCTGCGATGGCCTCGGTGGCTAACTTCTTCGAAACCGCCGTTACATGAGCCTCACGCGCAGCCTCATCCCCCGAACGGGGCATGCCCTCCATAATTTTAGCCGTAACGTCATCCATACGAATTATAAACGACACCGTTAATCCGGGATTGGGAAGCTCCTTGCTGCGGTCGGAAGCCCAAAACCCATGTTTGAGGTAGTCGTTTTCGAGCGAACTGTGATCCTGTATTTGTCCAAAACCACAGTGATGATTGGTAAGCAACAAACCCTCATTGCTGATGAGCTCGCCGGTGCAGCCTCTTCCAAACAACACTACTGCATCTTTCATGCTTGAGCGATTGATTGAGTAAATGTCGTCGGCAGAAATTTTCATGCCCATCGTTTTCATATCCTTCTCGTTCAGCTCTTTAAGCAGCATAGGAAGCCACATTCCCTCATCGGCAAATGCCGGTAAAAAGGCAAGAAAAAGCAGAAAAGTGAGTATGCGTTTGGCCATGATTCGGATTTTGGGCTACGAAGGTGCAAAAGATTTAAGAATACTAAAACAGGAAGTGCAGCGAAGGAAAATCTTTTCTTTGCACATGCTCAAATGCCCGATAAACCTCACTTTATTTTGTATTGCATGGCTCAGCACAAGCCCAATAACTGCGCAGGTTTACCTTCCTCCACAGCCGGCTTGGCAAGGAAAAAGTGAAGCCTGGATGCTCCCGGCCAGGCATCCCGCAGCCACACCTTTTGAACGCTCGGAAGGAAAGCAAGGCGCTGAATACCAAAGGTGTATATCTTATGTCGACAGCCTCTCGACCCGCTATCCGCAGCTGCGGTATCGGAAAATCGGAAAAACAGCCGGGCAGCGCGACCTGCACCTCATTGCCGTAGGCCAAAACCCTGAGTTATTGCTGCAAGGCCGGCGAACGCCTGATCGTCCGCTACTGCTTTTCCAGGCCGGCATCCATTCGGGCGAAATTGACGGCCTCGACGCCGGACTGATTTTTATTCGGGAAATGCTCAGCGGGCGCCTGCGTGAATTGCAAAAGAAGGTAGACTTCCTCCTAGTTCCGGCGTTAAACCGCGATGGGCTCGACCGACTGAGCAGCTTTAGCCGAATCAATCAAAACGGACCTGAAAAGCAAGGCTGGCGGTCGAATGCGCTGAATCAGAACCTCAACCGCGATTACATGAAGCTCGATAGCCCCGAGTTGCAGGCCCTCATTCCGCTGTTGCACCAACTGAATCCGGAATTGTACATCGACATTCACGTTACCGACGGCGCTGATTACCAGTACGATATCACCTACGGTGGGATGACCGCAGGGGCACATTCAGGCCACCTTTCCAAATGGCTCAACGAGGATTTACACCACTTTGTGGATGACAAACTGCAACAAAACGGGCATATTCCCGGACCTCTGGTGTTCTTGAAAGACGAACTCAGGCCCGACTCCGGACTTGTTCAATACGCCTTTTCGCCTCGATTCTCCCACGCCTATGCCGATGCATGTGGCATTCCAGCCTTATTGATTGAAAACCATTCACTAAAGCCCTTCCGCCAGCGTGTATGTGGCACCTTGGTGCTGATGGAAGCCTTGTGTACAAAGGTTGTTGAGGATTTCCGCCAGCTCGATTCGCTTCGCCGGCTCGACCGTGAAAATACCCCGGCTACGGTGCCGCTCGAATGGAGCTTCCCGCGCATTGCCGCCGACAGCCTTGCGTTTCGCGCTGTTGAGTATACGTTAAAGTCATCGCCCATGGCCGGCAACCAATATCCGGCCTGGAATGCCAAGCCTTACACCGTAAAAATTCCCATTTTGCAACAGGATTCGCTGGTTAGAAGCCTCGCCATTCCTAAGGCCTTTTTTGTACCCGCGGCCCGAATTGAAGTGATTGATCGCCTGAAAAAGCATGGCATTCAGCTCAAAGAGCTCAGCCGAGACACCTCAATACTGCTGAAAACATTCAGGTTTACCCAAATTCAACCCGCTAAATCGGCCTTTCAGGGTCGTTTCCGCATGACTGGAAACGCAACGATCACAGAGGAGTGGCATCAACTCAATGCCGGAAGTGTGAGAGTGTCGACCCAACAACCCTTAGGTCGTTTGGCTTGCCTGCTGCTGCACCCCGATTCGCCCGAATCATTCTTCCAATGGGGCTTTTTCGCCGATATTACCGAAAGAACCGAGTATTTCGAAACCTATGCCATGGCCCCGCTGGCTGAGGCTTTGGCGAAAGAACACCCGGATTGGCTAAAACTTTTCGAAGAGAAGTGTGCTTCTGATGAGGCTTTTCGAAACAATCCCGACGCCCGATTGCGTTGGTGGTACGAGCGTTCTGCGTATCACGACCATCATTTTATGCGGTATCCAATCGGTATTCAATAAACCCCGGCTTTACCTACCTTTGCCCTATGCCATCTATACTTGCACCTTCATTACTTTCGGCCGACTTCAACCACCTTTACCGCGATGTTGAATTGGTAAATTCAAGTGAAGCCGATTGGTTTCATGTAGATGTGATGGACGGTGTGTTCGTCCCCAATATTTCGTTTGGATTTCCAATCCTCCAACATGTAAAAAAACTGGCTACCAAGCCATTAGACGTTCACTTGATGATTGTTCAACCCGAACGCTACCTGGAGGAGTTTGCCAAAAGTGGAGCCGATATCCTCACGGTACATTGGGAAGCCTGCACGCACATTCACCGAACACTGCAAAGCATCCGTTCGCTAGGCATGAAGGCCGGCGTGGCGATTAATCCCGGTACACCGGTAAGTGTACTGAGCGACATCTTGTTAGATACCGATTTGTTTTTGGTGATGAGTGTGAATCCGGGATTTGGCGGACAAAAATTCATACCCCGCACTTACGACAAAGTGCGTCAGCTAAGAGCCATGATTGAGCAAGCCGGTAGTTCGGCAATTATTGAAGTAGATGGTGGCGTAGGACCGGCAAATTACGCTGCATTGCTGGAAGCTGGAGCCCAGGCCCTTGTGGCCGGAAATGCGGTATTTGGGGCCGAAGATCCAAAGCAGGTAATCCGTGAGCTTAAAGCCTTGTAAACCATGATTGTACTGCGCCTTTTGGCCGAGAGCTTCAATTTTGCCACAGCCTCACTGCTGGCCAACAAGTTGCGCACATTTCTGTCGTTGCTCGGCATTACCATTGGCATCTTCGCCATTATTTCGGTATTTACTATGGTGGATGCCATTCGAAACAACATCGATGAAAGCATTTCTTCTTTGGGCGACAACGTGGTATATGTGCAAAAATGGCCCTGGGAATTTGGTTCCGACTACCCTTGGTGGAAATACATGAGCCGGCCCGTAACAAGGCTGCAGGAGCTGGATGAAATCCGCGAACGAAGCAAACTGGCCGAAGCCTCTGCATTTTTAATTCAGGCCAATGTTACCTTTCGGTATCAGTCGAATACCGCCGAAGGTGTGCAGATTAGCGGAGTGTCTGATCAGTACGAAAAAATCAAATCGTTCGAACTGCAGCAAGGGCGCTATTTCACCGAGTCGGAACTGAAGGCCGGCCGACCAGTGGTGGTTATTGGTGCTGCAGTGGCCGATAACTTATTTAGAGAAGTAAACCCCATCGGTAAAACCATTTTCCTCAGAGGCGACAAGGTGCAGGTGGTGGGTGTTTTCAAGAAAGAAGGCGAAAATATCATCGATCTCGGGCTCGACAACTCCTCCATGGTTCCGCTCAACTACGCCCGCAGCAAGGTGGATATTCGCAACGAAAGCGTAAACCCATACATTGCAGTGAAAGCCAAAGAAGGCATCAGTAACGCTGCGCTGATGGATGAACTCACCGGAATTATGCGTGGCTTAAGGCGATTGCCTCCCAAAGAAACCGACAATTTTGCCCTCAACGAAACAAAACTGATTTCCAACGGATTTGATCAACTCATTTCTGTGGTGAACGTGGCCGGCGGAGTTATTGGCTTTTTCTCCATTCTGGTTGGTGGTTTCGGCATTGCCAATATTATGTTTGTTTCGGTACGCGAGCGTATTAATATTATTGGAATTCAAAAGTCGCTCGGCGCCAAGAATTATTTTATTCTCCTTCAATTTCTTTTTGAATCGGTTTTGTTGTCGCTCA
This sequence comes from Bacteroidota bacterium, assembly GCA_027483445.1. Classification (GTDB taxonomy): domain Bacteria; phylum Bacteroidota; class Bacteroidia; order M30B66; family M30B66; genus CAMCXT01. Next base: position 75,708 of record JAIXUS010000003.1, read on the forward strand.
TCGGCGGTATGATTGGACTATTGCTCATTTTCCTGCTCACATTGCTGCTCAAGGGTGCGTTGGATTTTAATATTTCCCTTTCCATTAAAAATATTCTAACCGGATTGGGTATTTCAGGAATTATTGGATTAATCTCAGGCATTGCTCCGGCCATCTCAGCCGCCAGGCTAAACCCTGTAGATGCCATGCGGGCAAAGTAAAACCATCTTGATCATGAAAACCAACAACAGTCAAGAAAACAACGACCATATACGCACCGAGGCCCAGAAAAAAGAACAAAAGTCTAAGCTGTTTCATGCCGTTTGGATAGGTTTTCTATCGGGCATTCTCATTTTTGGAGTGGTGGCCTGGGGCCTTTCACCGTATAGGAAGCTCGGTTTCCTGATACCGATGTTCATTCCGGCATATTTCATTTACAGGCTGTTGAAGAAGCCACCGCATAACGAGACACAGCCATAGGACCTACTGATAATTCAGAACTGCAGCAGAGGCAATGCAAGCACTTGAAGCTGATGGCTGAATAAGGCCGGCTGAGGGCAAGGAAAAATTGAGCTTCATAATTTCATCAGTGCATGGATTTTCAATGGCTAGACTAAGTACTCAGTACTTAAGACTCCATTTATTTCCTATTTTGCCCCAGATTCACTCTGCTTATGAAACACCTTTTGTTTATTGTTTTGGCTAGCCCAATCGTTATGAACGCACAAAACATTCTCCTTGAACCCTGGAAAGGTTCCTTTGGTGGGGTTCCACCATTTAATCAGGTTAAGATTGCTGATTTTAAGCCCGCGCTTGAAAAAGCCATGGAGCTCAACCTCGCCGAAATCGACGCCATTGCTAACAACACGGCCGCTCCCGATTTCGACAATACCATTGCTGCTCTCGAAAAAACCGGACAAACCCTCGAACGAGTGCGCACCATTTACGAAATCTGGGGCTCAAACATGAGTAATGCGGAATTTCAAACCGTTGAAACCGAAATGGAGCCAAAGCTGGCAGGCCTCAACGATAAAATTTACCAGAACGAGAAGTTGTTTCGCCGCATCGAAGCGGTGTACAACTCCGAAGCCTTGAAAAAGAGAACCGCCGAAGAACAAAGGCTGGCCTTGGTTTACTACCGCAATTTCGTACGTTCGGGCGCTCGCCTCGATGCCACCGCCAAAAAACGCCTCGCTGAAATTAACCAGGAGTTGGCCGGATACTTCACCAAATTCAGTCAAAACCTGCTGCACGACGAAGGCGAAGTTTTCCTCGTGCTCGATAACGTGTCCGACCTTGCCGGAATGCCCGCTTCATACATCGAAGGCGCGGCGCAAATTGCCAAAGCCAAGAAACAGGAAGGCAAATGGGTGATTGCCAATACCCGCTCATCGGCTGAGCCCTTCCTTACCTTTTCGCAACGCCGCGACCTGCGCGAGAAAGTGTGGAAAATGTTTGTGAACCGGGGCGACAATGGCGATCAGTGGGACAACAACGGCCTCATTACCTCAATTTTGAAACTCCGCGCCGAAAGAGCAAGCCTGCTCGGGTATAAAACACATGCCCACTGGCGCCTTGAAAATACCATGGCCAAAACCCCCGAAACTGCTATGCAGCTTATGGAGTCGGTATGGAAACCCGCCATCGAGCGTGTGGCCGAAGAAGTAGCCGACATGCAAAAGGTGGCCGATAAGGAAAATGCAAACATCACTATCGAGCCCTGGGATTACCGCTACTACGCCGAAAAAGTGCGTAAAGAGCGCTACGACCTCGACCAAAACGAAGTAAAGCCCTACCTGCAATTGGAAAAGCTCCGTGAAGGCATGTTCTGGGTTGCCGGTGAGTTGTTTGGCTTCGAATTCACTTTACTGGAAGGAATTCCGGTATTTCACCCCGATGTGAGTGTGTATGAGGTGAAAGACAAAGTGAGCAAAAAACATATCGGTTTGTGGTATTTCGACCCTTATGCCCGCGATGGAAAACGCTCCGGCGCCTGGATGAATGCCTACCGAAACCAAAGCCGCATCGCCGGAAAAGAAATTACCACCATCGTATCTAACAATTCCAACTTTGTTAAAGGCAAACCCGGCGAACCGGTGCTCATCTCCTGGGACGATGCCAACACCCTTTTTCACGAGTTCGGACATGCCTTGCATGGCTTGGCTTCGAATGTAACCTATCCCTCGCTGTCTGGAACATCGGTGGTTAGAGATTACGTGGAGTTCCCTTCGCAACTGCTCGAACACTGGCTTTCAACGCCGGAGGTGCTCTCCCGATTTGCCCTTCACTACCAAACCGGAAAACCCATTCCGCAAGCCTTGGTCGATAAAATCGAAAAAGCCTCCACCTTCAACGAAGGCTTTGCCACCACAGAGTTTTTATCGAGTGCCCTTATCGACATGAAGCTGCACCTCGCCGACCCCAATGGCATCGATGCCGATAAGTTCGAGCGCGAAACCCTTGCAGCCCTTGGCATGCCCAAACAAATTGTAATGCGCCACCGTACGCCACAGTTTTCCCATATTTTTTCGGGCGATGGCTACTCCGCCGGCTATTACAGCTACCTCTGGTCTGATGTAATTACCGCCGATGCCTACGAAGCCTTTACCGAAGCAGGAGGTCCTTACGATAAAGCCGTAGCCGAACGCCTCAAAAAGCACGTATTCTCAGCCGGCAATACAGTCGACCCCGCCGATGGCTACAAAGCCTTCCGGGGCAAAGAAGCCAACAGCAAAGCGCTAATGAAAAAGCGTGGCTTTGTAAAGTAATTGCTCCACAACCCAAAAGCCTCTGAATACGCCAATATTCAGAGGCTTTTTTGTAGATGCGCATTTCCTGCCCGGGGCGTTTGAATTCGAGCCGCAATGCCTTGGAGCGTGTTCTGCCAATAAGCGAAAGGCCTTTGTTCGGTACTTTTATAGCGATGGCAGGAGCTTAATTCAAAAAATGCACACACATTTACACCATCATTTCATCCTAACATGCAAACCAACACAAATGCTACACATCAATTTCCCCGTCGTATTGCTTAGTGCCTTGATTCCGCTCCTGCTTGGAGTGGTTTGGTACAGTCCAAAAGTATTTGGAAACCTCTGGATGCAGGTTGCCGGTGTGGGGCCCGAAAAGCCTGGCCCTGCCCAAACGACCAAAACGCTAATTCTGTGTGTGCTACTCAGCATTCCCCTCGCTTTTGTGCTGCAGTTTCTGGTGATTCACCAATTTCACTTCTATTCCATGCTGGCCAACAATCCCGACTTAATGGTGGAAGGCAGCGAGGTACGTGCCTTTTACGACAGCACCATGCAACGGTATGGAATGGAATTCAGAACCTTTAAGCACGGGGCCTTTCACGGAGGTTTTTCGGGGCTTTTGCTCGCCCTGCCCATCATTGGAATCAATAGCCTGTTCGAGCGCAAAAGCTGGAAATACGTGGCCATTCACACCGGCTACTGGATGCTCTGCCTCGGCTTGATGGGCGGTGTGATTTGCGCCTTTCCCGGAGCCTGAAACACCGGAGCGGAAATGGGCAAATGCCCACCGGTAAAAGGATTCCTTATACCGGAAGCACTTGTACACGTTAATTTTTTCATAAGTTCGGCCACTACTCAAGGCGCCAAGTCGTTTTAGCCTTACCTTGCGGCATCACAAGAAATGTGTTGTTGATTTATGGCATTACCCAAATTTTCCACTGCTCACGCAGGATTTCATCAGGAGCTCAAGCAGCGAATTCAAGATTATTTTGAACGCACCGGCAAAAAGAGCACCGGCGATTACCGTCTTTACATCAAAGCAGCCGTTCTCACTGCCGCTTTTACTGCTACCTACATTCACCTCGTATTTTTCACCCCGGTTGCCTGGCTGGCCATTTTAGAATGCCTCGTGCTCGGTGGCTTAACCTCTGCCATTGGCTTTAACGTAATGCACGACGGTGCCCACGGCTCATTCAGCAAGTACACCTGGGTAAACAAAGCCGCCGGACTGTCGCTCAACGTCTTGGGTGCCAATGTTTTCCTGTGGAACATGAAGCATAACGTAATTCATCACGCTTACACCAACGTTGATGGTGTCGACGACGACATCGAAGCCCGTCCATTCCTGCGCCTCTGCAAGAGTCAGGAGTTTCACAAAATCCACAAATACCAGCATTGGTACTTTTGGGCGGCCTATATGCTCTTGTACATCTTCTGGATTTTCTACAACGATTACAAGAAATACTTTGCCGGAAAAATCGGATCCATTCCCCTCAAAAAAATGAGCCTGCGCGACCACCTCTCCTTCTGGGGCTTTAAAGTGGTGCACCTCATGATTTTCGTGGTTGTTCCCATTGCCAGCCTTGGCTTCCTGCCCTGGATGATCGGCTACCTCAGTTTGGCCCTCTTTGCAGGCTTGGTGCTCAGCCTCGTTTTCCAACTGGCCCATACCGTAGAAGAAACCACCTTCCCTTCGGCCGAGGGCGGAAAAATGCCCGACGAGTGGGCCGTACACCAGCTAAAAACCACCGCCAACTTTGCTACCCGCAGCCGCTTTGTATCGTGGTGGGTAGGCGGACTTAATTTTCAGATTGAGCACCACCTCTTCCCCAAAATTTCGCACGTACACTACCCCGAAATTTCAAAAATCATCCGTCAGGCCTGCCAGGATTATGGCATCCAGTACATCGAACACGTGCGTTTGCGCACCGCTGTAGCCTCGCACGTAAAGCATTTAAAGTCGCTTTCACGGCCTTAAGCCACAGCGCCAACAAATTAACCCCAAGCCCGCTTGTTCGCAAACGGGCTTTTTTTTGTGTTGGGCGTTTTTCTCTCCCAAAAAAAAGTTCTAATCCAAGATTCTGAGCACTGCAACCATAATGGAAGTTGATTGAAACGATTAGGAAGTATGTCAAATTAGACAACATTCAGCCATCAGATTCATCAGTGCTTCACCGAAACCATGGGCTCGAACTCGAATCGGTGTTTGCGGGCGAATTGCTCCTGGGCTTTGGCCAATGCCTGGTGGAGAAGCATTTCGTCTTCGCCCAGCTTTTCTACAATGCGGCTCATTTCTTCGACTTCGACATCGCTGGCGGTTTCGCCTTTGAGGAAAATCTCTAAGATGCGCTTGTACTCATTCCGAAAAATGCGGTGGTAAAACTGCATGAGTTTCACGGCTTCGACCTTTACGGCCGAGTCGCCATCGAAGGGAGTGAGTGCGGTTAATTTGCCCAGCGAGGCATCTGTTTCGAGCACCAAACTGTCGAACTGTAGCCTGATGGCTTGTTCTTCGGCCCTGTCGTACAACTCATTGAGCCTGATAATGCGCCGTAGAATGTTATTTTGCTGATCAACTACAAAATCGTTGTACTCCACAGGGTCGTGGAACTGCTTGTCGCCCGACCGAGCCGGCGGAGAGCATGATGCCAAAGGCAACAAGAGAATTACACACAGAACGCCTCGAAACACGGTGCTTAAATCGGCGCAAAGATAGTCCTAATGATACGTCGATACATGATTCAATAAAAAAAGCCCTGAATTCGGTTCGAATCAGGGCTTTCATCAATGATGTGTATTTATCGTTTCACTTGCAGCTTGCGCACTTGCGGCTTGCCGTCGAGCTCAAAACGTACGAAGTAGATGCCACTCACGAGCTGGTCGGTATTGAGCTGAACAACCTGCTCGCCTACTCCAACGGCTTTTTCGGCAACAATGGCACCCAAGGCATTGAAGATTTGCACGTGCTGCTTGCTAAACTGACCGTCGATTTGTAAGGTAACCATGCCAGACTGCACCGGGTTTGGATACAACTGCAAGGTGTTGGTGTTGCGTGCTGCACTGGCCGAAAAACTAGTGTTAGAGGCCCCTGTTTGAGTTGACTGTACCACCGGAGAAACGGTAGCCGCAATTACCGGAGCAACAGCGGCATACGCGGTTGATGAACCGGCCTCTTCTGAGTTTGGTAGCACATTTACATCGGTAATGCGGGCGTTGTGCTGACCATTGCCGGATGAGGTTTCAAATACGCCTGAAATGTTGTCGACAGTGATAATGTCGATGTCGAATACCTGAATAACCAGCGATTGGTTAGAAAGGTCGGGAGAATTCTGGAAGCGATCCAGCTCTAATTGAAGCACATCGCCCCGAATGATGATATCGACATCGACGCGGCCATCTTTGGCTGAGCGGGTAACCACTTCGCTAACGGCAGGGTGAGCGGGCGTAAGTTTAAGGTCTGGACGAATATTTTGCGAAAGTCCGTCGTCGAAACGCAGACGCATGTGGATTTCGGAGTTTAAGGGAACCGACAAGCTTTTTGGCCACATCAAACACACTGAGGTGTTGAGGTCTTTTGCTTCTAAACGGGCTGTAATCGAACCTCCCAATACGAGGGCGAGGAACAATAAAAGTGTAGTCTTGATTTTCATAATGGTCCCGATTTTTATTTGACTCAAATTTAAGTGAGTTCTTGTGAATCTCCAAATGACATGTTGAGCCGTTTATCGCGCGATATGCAGATTGAAAATCTCCCAAAGCGACCCATGAATTGAACTTAAAACACACATTATGTGCAATTTAAACAAGAACAAAAAATTGAAGCTTTATCGAATCTCCCCACAACGGCCTGCTTGCTCAGCATTCAAATTACTCTATTTTTGCTCCAAAGACCTGGACACCGAATGCATGGAGGAAAACTACTTCAACTGCTGCGTAGCTTAAGCCGCAAGGAATGGAAAGAATTTCAGGTTTTTATCGCGTCCGACTACTTTAATAAAAATCAGAATTTAGTTGAGTTCCTAAACTTTCTTTCTGCTTATCAGAACGACCTCGACAGCCCTAAACTCGAAAAAGAGGTGTTCATTAAGAAACACTATGGGCAAAAAGAGATGGATGAGCAAAAGTTCAGGTATCTCCAAAGCGATTTAACAAAGCTTCTTGAGCAGTTTTTGATGCAGAAAGAAATTGAAAACGACAGTTTCCAGCAGCACTATTATTTACTCAAGGCGTTCAACAAGCGAAATCAGGATAAATTCTTTCTGCAGGAGCTGGAGGCGCTCAAGCTGAAAAACGAGGCCAGTCAGCTCCGCGACAGCGACTATTACTTTAACCTGCACCGCATCAGTGAGCTTTCTTACGAGCACACTTCGGAAAAGCGAAACCGGGCATTCGACACCTCCTTGCAGCAGGTTATCGACAACCTTGAAATCACCTACCTGGCTAGGGGTTTCAGATACTATTGCGAGATGATCAACCGAAGGAACATTCTTTCGGTAGAATACAACCTGAGTTTCTTTGACGAGCTGGTGAATTATCTGCGCAATGGAATTTTCGACGACGTTCCGGCCATCCAGATTTATCGCCTCATTCACATTACCCTTACCGAACCGGAAAACCTGGATAACTACCAGGATTTGCTCGAAGCGCTGAAAAAACATGAACACCTGTTTAGTCGACGCGAAGCGCGGGGCATGTATGTTTTTGCACAAAACTTTTGCATAAAGCGCATCAACAGAGGAGATTCTGAAGCTTTGGCCGATATTTTCAGGCTGTACCAGGCCATGGTGGAGAAAGGCCTCATTTACGAGGGGAATTATGTTTCGCAGCCCGATTACAAGAATATTGTTACTACGGCGCTCCGCCTCAACGAAACCGAATGGGTTACTCAATTTATTGATGAGTACCGCGATAAGCTCAATCCGGAATTTTCTGAAAACGCCTACACCTATTCGATGGCCTGGGTGCACTTTGCCCGGAAAGAATACGACAAAGCCCTGAAAATGCTGCTAAGGGTAGAATTCAACGATGTATATTATCACCTCGACTCCAAATCGCTGCTCATGAAAGTGTACTACGAAATGGACGAATACGATGGGTTCTTCTCACTGGTAGATGCATTTAAAATTTACCTGAGAAGAAACAAGTTCATTTCAGACCTGCAACGCGAAACCTACCACAACTTCATATTATTGCTCAACAAGCTCATGAAGGTGAAACTGGGCAAAAATGAAATGAGTTGGGCATTGTTTGATGAAATCCAAAACACTCGGCCGGCTGCCGACCTCAACTGGCTGAAAATAAAAGCAGACGATTGCATTCGTAAAGCCAAACTCAAACCGCGGGAAGAGGCATGAGAATTTGGTGTTTCGTGTTGCTCTTCGGCAGTTTAAACGATGTGTCGGGACAAAATCTCATTCCAAACGGCGGCTTTGAAAATACCCGAAAGCCGCTCAAGTCAAGGTTTCCCGGAAACATCGAACAGGCTGAGCCCTGGTTTCCGGCCGGTGTAGGCAGTCCCGATTTGATTTCAGGGTCGGCCCACAATTATGGCAATAAAGCCCCGGCACACGGGAAAAACTACTGCGGAATTATCTTGTATGATGCGGATAACCCTGAATTCCGCGAATACCTGCAAGTAAAGCTCACCCAAACCCTCGAAGCCGGAAAAGCCTATTGCCTTCGTTTCAAGGCTGCGCCTGCCACCGAATCGTGGATTTTCACCGATGATCTGGGCTTTTACTTTTCGAGCGACACACTCCGGGTGAATGATTGGAACGTTGCACCGGTAAACCCGCAGCTGCGCACGAAAAAGTATCAGCTGTTCGACGATTCAACCCGTTGGACCGACTACGAAATTGGCTTTACCGCCCAAGGCAACGAACGTTTCCTGAGCCTGGGCAACTTCAGAAACGACGCCTCTACCATGAAAAAGCCTGCACAAAAACAGGCCTTTCTGCGGGTGAGCTACCTGCTGCTCGACGAGTTCTATTTAGGTCCATGCACCGAAGAAGCCCTACCCCAAACAAGCACCGAGCCGGTGGTCAACAACGTGCAGTTTACCGAAACGCAGGGAAAACTCATCTTCCCTACCCTACTCACACCCAACGGCGATGGCTTTAACGACGTATTTACCATCCTGAACCTGAAGCGCTATTCGACCTTAAAGATTTTCGACCGCAGCGGGAAATCGGTTTACAGCTCTGCCAATTACAGCAACGATTTCGATGGGAGTGGACTTCCGGAGGGGAAATACGATTACGAGCTTCGCCAGCCCGATGGCAATATCACTTACGGGAGCTTTGAATTAAGCCGTAAAAAGAAGAAATAGCCCTTATTTTTACGGCATGATTTCCTGGGCTGAGGCAGGCACTACTGCCAATCTGATTCTAAAAATCACCCTGATTATTGTGGTGGCCGTAATGCTCGAACGAGCGCTTCGGTTTTTTATCGGACGGTTTACGCGCCGGAGTGCGGCCATGCTCAACCTCGACCAAACGCGCTACGTATTCTTTAAACATGTTGTTACCGCCGTAATTTACATCCTGGCTACCATTCTCATCATTTATTCTATTCCCCGCTTCCGAACGCTTGCCGTCTCACTCTTTGCCGGCGCCGGTATTATCGCGGCCATCATCGGTTTTGCCTCGCAGGCGGCATTTTCAAACATCATCAGCGGTGTTTTCATGGTCATCAGCCGTCCCTTCAAAGTGGGCGATACCATTGAGGTGGGCACGAATCTCACAGGAGTTGTGGAGGACATCACCCTGCGCCATACGGTCATCCGCAATTACGAAAACAAGCGAATTGTTATTCCCAACTCCAAAATCAGCAGCGAAACAATCATCAACTTTAACCTTTACGACGAAATGGTGAGGCGCTATGTCGATTTTAGTGTGGATTACACTTGCGACATCGACATGGTGATGAAAATCATGCAGGAAGAATGCGAGAAACACCCGCTCTGCATCGACACTCGCACCGCAGAAGAACTCCAAAACGGAAGTCCAAAAGTACCTGTCAGACTCATCGGATTTGGCGAATCAGAAATGCGGTTCAGGGCTTATCCTTGCGCTGCCAACAATGCCAATGCCTTTGATATGCACACCGATTTGAATGTAACGATTAAAAAACGGTTCGATCAGGAAGGTGTGAGTATTCCATTTCCACAACGCGTAATTTCATACCGCCATGAAAAAGAGCCGGAGTCTGGTGAGCAGCATGATCGGAATCTCCCGGCCTAAGCTGGGACGAAAAGCGGGTCTCGCCCCTGCCACTGTAGCCTACGTTGGCGAAAGCCGCGGATTTCAGCCCTGGTTCGATGTAATCGACTACTCCGAATCGGGCTTTCAAGAGCGCAACAAACTCACCCAGTCAAGCGAACTCCATGAAGCCAATGGCAGCCGGTGGCTACATGTTACCGGGATTCACGACACCACGCTGATTCGCGAATTGTCGCAACGGTATGGCATTCACCCTCTTGTGCAGGAAGACATCGTTCACACCTCACAAAGGCCAAAGCTCGATGAATACCCCGATTTCACCTACCTCGTGCTGAAAATGATTACCTACGATGACCAAAGCGCCTCGCTCCGCAGCGAGCAACTTTCGGTGGTGCTCAAAGGTGATGTGTTGATAACCTTTATCGAAGACGAAGGCGACCTCTTCGACCCCATTCGCGAACGCATCCGCAAAGGGAACCAAAAACTCTGTGGTTCGGGCCCTTCCTATTTGTTATACTCTATTCTCGATACCCTTGTAGATCAATACTTTGTGGTGCTGGAAAAAATTGGCGATAACCTTGAGTCGCTCGAAGTAAAACTCCTCAGCAATCCACAACAAGATGACCTTCGAGAGCTGCATCATGCCAAACGCGAATTGATTTACCTCCGCAAGTTTATCTGGCCCCTTCGCGAAGTGGTTGGGCAGCTCAGCAAGGAAGGCACCGGGAATCTCAATGGAAATGTAAACGTGTATTTACGCGATGTTTACGACCACAGTATTCAGGTTATCGAAACCCTTGAAACCTACCGCGACATATCGTCGAGCATGATGGACATCTACCTCAGTTCTCTTTCCAACAAGATGAACATGGTGATGAAAACCCTCACCATCATTGCCACCATTTTTATTCCCCTCACATTTATTGTAGGGGTTTACGGGATGAATTTCGAGTTTATGCCCGAATTGCATCATCCATACGGTTACCCACTCACGTGGATTGGCATGATTGCCATTGCTACGGGTATGCTCATCTGGTTTAGGCGTAAAGGCTGGTGGTGATGACTACAGCGGATACTCCGGCATTTGCGGTAAAAATCCGGTTTCGGTTTCGGTAATCTTTGCCGCCACAAGGCTTAAACCGTTGGTAATGGCCAGAAATGGAGCCTTTAGCACCAAATTATAGCGCCCTGCCTGTTCGAAGGTTTTCTTGCTCAGCTTCACGCCCGGTTCTTTGCACTCAACAATCATCCAGGGCTCGAACTGCGCATCGAAAACAAGAATATCGGTGCGGTTGGCCTTGCGGTTAACCAATAAGCTGTGCTCAACGGCAATTTTGTTGGCCGGATACTTCAACTGATCGCGGAGATAATGTAACACATGTTGACGTACCCATTCTTCGGGACTTAGAAACACCCATCGCTTGCGGAAAACGTCGTAAATTTCCGTTCTTTGCGGAGTATTTCTCAGCCGCAACTCCGCCAGGGGAAAAATCAATTCCGGGAACGAAAATGCCGAATCTGACATGAAAAGCAAAGATGAAATTGTAAAAAACTGGCTGCCACGGTACACCGGCCTGGAACTGGAAGGCTTTGGCAAATATATCCTCCTGACCAACTTCAGCAACTATGTGGAGAAATTTGCCGAAATCCATCAAGTGCCTGTAGTAGGGAAAGAGCGCCCTATGCAGGTAGCTACGGCCAACGGAATTTCCATTATCAACTTCGGCATGGGCAGTCCGAACTCCGCAACCATCATGGATTTGCTATCGGCCATCCAACCCAAAGCAGTATTGTTTTTAGGTAAATGTGGAGGCCTCAAACGTAAAAACAACGTGGGCGATCTTATTTTACCCATTGCCGCTATTCGCGGGGATGGCACCTCGAACGACTATTTCCCGCCCGAAGTGCCCGCCCTGCCGGCCTTCTCGCTTCAAAAGGCAGTTTCAACCACCATTCGCAATTTCGACAAAGACTATTGGACGGGCACTGTGTACACAACCAACCGTAGGGTTTGGGAACACGACAACGACTTTAAGAAATACCTGCGTCGAATCAGAGCCATGGCGATCGACATGGAAACGGCCACCATTTTTAGTGTTGGGTTTTACAACAAAATTCCCACTGGAGCCTTATTGTTAGTGTCTGATCAACCGATGATTCCCAGCGGCGTGAAAACCGAACGGTCCGATACAGTGGTCACAAAACAATACGTCGACGACCATCTTAGAATCGGTATTCAATCGCTGCATGAGTTGATTAACAATGGTTTAACCGTTAAACACCTTCGCTTCGATTAATCATGCCTTTTGCCCGCCGTTTAGCCCTGTTCATTTTTGGGATTTTACTAGGAAGCGTCTTTGTATATGCCATACTCATCAGAGGTCGTTCTTTTCCGGCCTGGCTGCCCTCCGACCGTGTGATGGAGGCCTTGCGCGAAAATCCAATCCAGATTTCGGCCCGCCTTCGCTGCGAGTTGGAATGCCTAAAACTTGAAAATCAGGATGTAGCCAGCATTTTAGCCGACGAGGAGGCCGACGTGCTCTTCGAAGAGAGCGACATACGTGGAAAAGAAAAACCCGAATACGTGATTGAAGGAAAAGTCCGCTCCGGGAAGAAAATGAAGATGAAATTCCGCTCGGAAGGGCTCAGCACGAGGGCAATCGCCATTACCTCACCCGAAGCTAGTTCATGCAACTGCAAACCCTGAATCGGAATGGATGCGTGCTACCGCGATAGGCTTCAGCTAGGTATGGAAGTAGACGTTGTTACCAAACGCGACCAACGAACGGGAGCGCTCACACGCGGCCGAATCCGTTGGATACTTACCTCCAAAAGTTACCACTCCAGAGGCATTAAAGTAATGCTCGACAACCGGATTGTTGGACGAGTTCAGCGTATCGTAAATAACCTCAACCCGTAATTATGACCCTGAATGAGCCTCGTTTCTTTAGCCTGAGCAATGGCATTCGGGTAATCCATCTGCCGGTAAACGCCGACGTTACCCACTGTGGACTTTACATTAATGCGGGTAGCCGCGATGAACAGGAACAGGAGCACGGCATCGCCCATTTCATTGAGCACTGCGTATTCAAAGGCACTACCCACCGAAAAGCCTTCCATATTCTCACACGCATGGAAGATGTGGGCGGAGAAATTAACGCCTACACCACCAAGGAAGAAACCTGCCTGTATGCCAGCTTTACCAACGCTCATCTCGAACGAGCGCTCGAACTGCTCTGCGACATTGCCTTCCACTCAGTGTTTCCCGAAAAAGAAATTGCCAAGGAAAAATCGGTGATTGTAGATGAGATTAACTCTTACAAAGACAGTCCTTCTGACGAGATAAACGACCGTTTCGAGGAGTTGATGTACGCCAACCATTCGCTGGGGCACGACATTCTTGGAACCCCGAAGCACCTGCGAAGCTTCGATACCCGGGCCATTCGTAAGTTTATGGAGCGCACCTGGAATACCAATGAAATGGTGTTTTCGGTGGTTGGTCAGGTAAAGGCCTCCACCTTGCAGCGGCTTTGCGAGAAATACCTTGCCCAAATCCCTACAAACACCCGGGAATTCCAACGCCAGGCTCCAAAATCCAATCCGGTATTTCAGGAGAAGCGCAAACGCCGAAACCACCAAGCCCACCTCATGATGGGGGCTCCGGCTTTTGGTGTACGCGATGAGCGCCGTAGCGCGATGATTTTACTCAATAACCTCCTGGGCGGACCAGGAATGAGTTCAAGGCTCAACCTCTCGATCCGCGAGAAATACGGCTTTACCTACCACATCGACTCCTCCTACGCCATTTACAGCGACACCGGACTGTGGTCGGTTTACCTCGGTACCGAACCCGACACGGTTGAACGTTGCGAAGAGCTGGTGAGAAAGGAGTTGCGCAAGCTTCGCGACATTCCTCTCAGCACCCTGCAATTGCACAAAGCCAAAACGCAGTTAAAAGGACAGATCGCCATAGCACAGGAAAGCAACCAGTCGCTCATGTTGGGCTATGCGAAAACCTTCCTGCTTTTCGATAAAGTGGACTCGTTTCAGGAGATTTGCAGCCGGATCGACCGGATTCAGGCCGATGAACTCCAGGAAATTGCCCGTGAAGTGTTTGCCGAGGACCATATTTCCACCTTGCTTTTCCAGAATTCATAAGGTTTTCAGGAAATGTGATTTGCATTTTTCTGTATTCAGGAAGCTGTGTATTTTAGGCGGCTAAATACAGTTTTATGCACGTAGCCATCGCCGGAAACATCGGATCAGGAAAAACCACGCTAACCTCTTTACTGGCAAAGCATTATAACTGGGTCCCTCATTTTGAGGATGCCGATGACAACCCCTATTTGAACGATTTTTACGAAGATATGCAGCGTTGGTCGTTCAATTTGCAGATTTACTTCCTCAACAATCGCTTCAATCAGGTCAACGAAATCCACAAAAGCGGTAAAAAGGTCATCCAAGACCGTACGATTTATGAAGATGCCTACATCTTCGCGCCCAACTTGCATTCGATGGGCTTGATGACAACCCGCGATTTTGAAAATTACTTCACCTTGTTTAACCTCATGGCGAGTTTTATTGCTCCGCCCGATTTGTTAATCTACCTCCGCGCTTCTGTACCTACGTTGGTAAGTCAGATTCAAAAGAGAGGCAGGGAGTATGAAAATTCCATCCGCCTCGATTACCTGCGTCGCCTCAATGAGCGCTACGAAGCTTGGATTTCAAATTACAACCATGGTAAACTGCTCATTATCGATGTAGATGAGAACAAATTCTCTGAAAACCCCGAGCACCTTGGCGAAATTATCAATCGCATCGACGCCGAAATCAACGGTTTGTTCTAACCAAACGTCATAAAAAAAGCCCCGGTCAGCAGATGCGAACCGGGGCTTTTATGTTTAAGACAATGCTGTTTAAACCAACATCATTACCGGGTTTTCGAGGTACGACTTGAGTGTTTTCAAGAACTCCGCACCTGCCACGCCATCTACCACACGGTGATCGCAGCTCAGGGTTACCTTCATGACGTTTCCGGGAACCACAGCTCCGTTCTTCACTACAGGTTTTTGCTGTATGCTACCAACCGCGAGAATGCAAGCATCAGGAGGATTGATAATGGCGGTAAACTCATCAATATCGAACATCCCCAAATTGCTAATTGTAAAGGTATTACCCTCCCAATCGGCAGGCTGGAGTTTTTTGGTCTTAGCACGTCCTGCGTAGTCTTTCACCTCGGCTGAAATCTGCTGAAGTCCTTTCTGATCGGCAAAACGCACCACAGGAACGAGCAATCCGTCTTCGACCGAAATTGCAACACCAATATGCACATGGTGGTTCACCCGGATTTTATCGCCTAACCAGGCTGAATTGATGGTCGGGTGTTTACGCAAGGCCATTGCAGACGCCTTCACCACAAAATCGTTAAACGAAACCTTCACATCACCGGTTGCATTGATAGCAGTGCGAGCCGCAATGGCATTGCCCATATCAATCTCAACCGTAAGGTAGAAATGCGGTGCGCTGAATTTGCTTTCGGCCAGTCGGCGAGCAATCACCTTCCGCATTTGAGTTACCGGCACTTCGGTAAAGCTTTCCTGCCCTGCAGGTAAAAAAGCGGGCACTTTGGCCGCCGGGGCGGATGGACTGAAGTTTTCGACATCGCGCTTTACGATACGCCCACCATCTCCGCTACCACTAACAGCCAGCAGATCAATTCCCATCTCAGAAGCAATTTTCCTGGCCAATGGGGATGCTTTCAGGCGGTTGTCGTTAGACAATGTCGGAGCGGGAGCCGCAACAGGAGCCGGTGTGGATACCACAGGGGCAGGAGGCGCAACAGGAGCAGCGGCAGGGGCAGCAGCTTCAGCAGGAACCGAAGCAGGTGCCGCATTTAAAAGCGACTTGTACTCTTCACCTTCCTTGCCTAAAATGGCCAATATAGAATCTACGGCAGCGCCCTTCCCTTCTTCAACTCCAATGTAGAGCAGAACACCATCCTGAAAGGATTCGAAATCCATGGTGGCTTTATCGGTTTCAATTTCGGCAAGCAAATCTCCCGACTTCACCTTATCGCCCACTTTCTTGTGCCACTTCGACACCACACCTTCGGTCATGGTATCGCTCAACTTCGGCATTTTTACAATTTCAGCCATTTCTCCGCTTTCTTTTCAATGAGTTATTCAACAATGTAAGGATAATCATTCTGAACGTACACGTCACGGTACAGCTCTTCGGCATCCGGGTATGGCGACTCTTCAGCAAAACGAACCGACTCTTCCACAATCGCCTTGATACGCTCGTCGATGGCCTCTATTTCAGCCTCAGTAATCCACTTCTTTTTCTTCAACGTGTTGAGCACCTGTTCAATCGGATCGAGCTTTTTGTACTCTTCAACCTCTTCTTTGGTGCGGTACTTTCCGGGATCCGACATGGAGTGACCGCGGTAACGGTAGGTTTTAATTTCAAGCAGAACCGGCCCTTCACCGCTGCGGGCGTGGTTTACAGCCCACTCTGTGGCTTCATGTACAGCTTCTACGCTCATGCCATCTACTGGCTTACTGGGCATTTCGTACGAGAGTCCGATTTTATGCAATTCGGTTACATTGGTAGTTCGTTCTACCGAAGTACCCATGGCGTATTGGTTGTTCTCAATGATGAATACCACCGGAAGTTTCCAGAGCATAGCCATATTGAAGGCCTCATGCAAAGCACCCTGACGAACTGCGCCATCGCCCATGTAACACAAGGTAACACGGTCGTTGCCATTATACTTATCGGCAAAGGCGATACCCGCTCCGAG
The DNA here is from genome assembly GCA_027483445.1 of Bacteroidota bacterium. Taxonomy (GTDB): domain Bacteria; phylum Bacteroidota; class Bacteroidia; order M30B66; family M30B66; genus CAMCXT01. Next base: position 92,459 of record JAIXUS010000003.1, read on the forward strand.
AGGAATCTGGCCGCCCACGATACCATGACCACCAAAAAAACGATGCTCCGCAGAGAACATGTGCATTGAGCCTCCTTTCCCTTTGGAGCAACCGGTAATTTTTGCCATGAGCTCAGCCATAATGGCGTTAGGATGGACTCCTTTGGCGATGGGATGCACGTGATCGCGGTAGGCCGAAATCATGTTATCATCGTCGCGAATTACGCTCATCGCTCCGGCCACAACGGCTTCTTGTCCAATGTAAAGGTGACAGAATCCCCTGATTTTTTGTTGGATGTACAACTGACTTGCTTTTTCTTCAAACCGCCGCCACAGCAGCATCTCTTCGTACCACTTCAGGTACTGCTCCTTTGAAAACTGGGCTTTTGCCATGTTATGCTTTTTTATTGAGGGTGGGCAAATTTATTACAAAACATCAAATATGGAAGTTGGTTGCGAAACTTTCGATAATCAGCGCTTGAGATTGTCGGCATTGAAAGCAACGGGCAGAATATTTATCAATCCGTTAACCGCATGTACCTTTCCGCCGGCTGCACTCATCAATATGCGAATAGGCCCCGAACTGAGGCGCTCGTATTCCGACATTACCTGCCTGCAAGCGCCACAAGGGTAAACCGGATCTACTACTTCAAAATCGAGAGAGTAGGCATAAATCGCTAGTTTCTTCACGGCTACGCCGGGATAATTGGCCCCGGCCCAAAACAAAGCAGTACGTTCGGCACATAAGCCCGACGGGTAAGCAACATTTTCCTGATTGTTTCCCTTCACCAGTGTGCCATCGGCCAGAAGCACTGCTGCCCCAACCCTGAAACCTGAATAAGGAGCATAGGCATTCTTGGATGCTTCCTGGGCCAAGGAAATTAAAGACTGCTCATCATCAGGCAATTCCGAAAAATGATTGTACTCCTCAATTTCTGCACGTATCGTTAACAATTGCATTGGGCTAAAATAGGGCTTACACCAAGACGCTCAAAGTAATTAAGCGTTGTAAGGGTAGAAATCCCGATTTACACTGCACCATCCTCTTTAAAAACCGACAACTTTGATTTACACGATGAAGAACTGAGCCTTCATCAAAGGCGAACCTGGTAAATCAATCCTTAAAAATGAGGCAGGAGGCAAAGGCCAAAACGCCCTCACCACGGCCTACATAACCCATTTTTTCGTTGGTCGTTGCCTTAATGGAAATTGCATCAGAATCAATTCCCATCAATGCACTAAGACGCTCCTGCATTGCCGGAATATGTGGCTTTATTTTCGGCTTCTCTAAGATAAGTGTCGAATCAACGTTTCCAATCTTCCAGCCCTTAGTGCTCAGCAAATCACACACTTGCCGAAGAAGAATGCCCGAGTCGATGTCTTTAAACTCCGAAGAAGTATCGGGGAAATGGTAACCTATGTCGCCCAAAGCAGCTGCCCCTAGCAAGGCATCACAGATGGCATGAATGAGCACATCGGCATCTGAATGGCCTAAAGGACCTTTATCGTGAGGTAAATGAACCCCACCAAGAATCATTTTTCGCCCTTCTACAAGCTGGTGAATATCAACACCTTGACCAACTCGAATGGACTTCATTACTTGTCGTTTTGCTCCTTGAACGCGCCGAAGTCGAACTGTAGGGTAAAACGAATGGTGTTTTCGAGTGGATTGCGCTGTTGTGTTGGAATCAGATAGGCCAAATCGAGTGCGAAAACGTTAAACTTAACACCGGCTCCCAGGGTGAAATAGCGACGGTTACCCTTGGTCGCGTGTTCGTGAAAATAACCGGTACGCACCGAAAACAAATTATTGTAATTGTACTCAACACCTCCGCAAATGTTGATTTCGCGCAGTTCCTCCTTTAATACATTGCGCGACCCATCAGCCTCAAGCACACCCGGTGCATCATAAAACGACTGAAGCATACCGGAAACAATGGATACGTTGTTCTCTCGCCCGGCAATAATAGCTCCATTGTTATCTGCATCGCGCACCGGAGGTGTAGGAACCATCAGTTTGTTAAAGTCGAGCACAAATGTGAAAGCGTTGTAGTCATCCACCTTCATTTTTAAACTTTGTCCCAAACGCAAATTCATCGGAATGAAATCGCGGTCGGCCGACTTGGTGTAGGAAATCTTAGCGCCAAGATTGGTCATCGCTACGGCAAAGGCATACGTTGATTTCTTACCGCCCAATTTCAAATCGGGATTTACATAGTAGGCAGAAATGTCGGCGGCAACAGACTGCCCCGGAAAGCTGGGGGTTCCTTGAACATCAATACCACCGGTGAGGTTTGAGAAGATGTAACGCAAGGCCAAACCACCACTCCAACGGTCGCTGAAACGACGGGCATACGCAAAGTCGATGGCAAATTCGTTAGGGTTAAACTGGCCGGTTACGTTACCGATTACGTCTGTAAAAATGATATTCCCTAATGAGAAGTAGCGAAGAGACCCACCAATGGTCTGACGCTTTTTCATTTTCTTATACCAGGAGAGGTAACCCAGATTGATATCAGGCACCAACTGACGTAACCAGGGGATGTACGACAAAGAAATACCGGAGTTCCCTTCAATATTAGCCAGTTTCGCGGCTCCCCAATGAATCGAGTTCGCATCAGGCGACAAAGCCCCTCCTGCGTCGCCAAGAGCACCAGCACGGGAATCTGGAGAGATCATCAACAACGGAACGGCGGTGGTAATTGTATTAATGGTTCCGTCGAGCTCGTCTACGGTTATCTGACTTTTCGCTTGAAAACCTGTTGCAAGAAATAATGTAGCCAGGCCAAGGCGAGTCAGTTGGGGAGAATTAAACATAGAGGACATCTGAATCAGTGGACAAATATAGTAGTTAGTGATTACCGTTGAGGATTACGAAGATTTGAATGCGATGTTTTTGCAAATTCTTCAAGAATATCACATCCAATTAGTTTAGAATAACCAGTTTTTCAAACTTTTCAGCGGTCTTGCCATCCGGGGTGGTTACCTTCAAGCGGTAAACATAGACACCTCTGCCAATTTTATCGCCATAGTCATCACGCCCGTTCCAAGAAATAGGCTCAGAACGATAACCGGATGTTTGAACCACAGTTTCGATGTTTTTTACCATTTTCCCTGAAACAGTAAACACCTGAATTTCAACAGTGAGCGGAACTCCCGGCTGGTTCGACTCAAAGAAAAACTGAGTGTTTGTGGTAAATGGATTTGGGTAATTCAAAACATGGTTGATGGCCATCTCCTCATTTTCAACGACAACAAAATCGATGGAGGCTGTTGATGAGTTGTTGGCAACGTCCCATACTTTGAACGTGATCGTATGCGGCCCAACACTGAGCTCCCTAAAGGGATAGCGAACCGTTCCCTTTCGGAAGTTATCGAGTTCAGGCTCATAAAAATCATTGAGAATGTATGGGTTGCTGGAGTTTCCATCCAATACGGCAGTAATGTCGTGACCAATGCCGGTACCCACTGTGTTAATCCCAATATCATCTTCCACAAAAGCCAAGAGCGTAGGGCTCTCGTCGGTGATACCGCCACTTACAAATTGTTCGTTATTCATGAAAAGACGCACGGTTGGCCCTTCATCGTCGGTTGTTGGATTGGCGCTAAACCCGCCTACCAAAAGGTTATTCAGATATCCGTGTGCATCTGTTAACGAGCCTGTTTTTCGGGCATAATAGCTAATCTTTCCAAATCCATTCTGGAGTTGAATGTCTTGAGGCACAACGAAGCTAAAGGAGAATTGGCCATTCACAACAGAAGCAGGACCACGGAAGATAATATTCTGTTGAAGCTGAAAAGGAACAGCTGCTGAGCCTCCGCTTCCAATATCGTTTCCGATTGTGAAAAGAGTAGTTGGTTTATCGAATACTGTTGGAACAACTACTCCATTAAAGCTTGCATCTGGATTCACCCCATCAGCGCTTACAAATCCGGTGATTGTAACCAGCTCCAACGCAGAAATTGTATCCGGAAAAGCCGCTGGATTTTTTCCATTAATTGAAGAGGTAAAAACCTCTTGCTTCGGGTAAGCCAACATCAAGGCAGGATCGCCCATGAGCGCAAAACTCCGGTTATTGGCCGAGGAGCCGGTCTTATTTTTTCCGGCCCTTAAAATATCACCCATCCGCTGAAAACCACCATTCACCTTTGAAAACAGGGTGTCCATCACATTGCGGTTCAGCGCTTGATTGGACGTTGAAAAGGTGAGTCGGGTTGTCGTAAATGCGGCAATGGCTCCACCTTGAGGGTTTACAACCAAATATTCGCCGGCCGAAGTAAAGTCGGGATTGTCAAAACGGCTGAATTCGCAGGTTGCCGTTAAAAACAAGGGCATGTTTTGCAGGTTTTCGTAGCCCTCAATGTCGGGTATTGTGATTACACGCTCCAATGCAAGCCCCTCCTCACCGCCATGCCCGGCATAATTCATCATGAGCACACCACGCTCCATTTCATTGTCAATTTCAAGGTTAACCAAAGGGTAACGCTGGCCTCCTGCCCCGCTCTCCTGCGGGTATGCATCGAGATAAACCTTATCGATATTGTATACCGGGAATTTTTGAGCAACCACGGCCGAAACCAATTCTTGTTGTTCAAGGTGAGTGTTGTTGTCTTCGTCGTCGGCCACAAAGCAAATGCGGTTTCTCCAATCGTTCATGGTCGACTGGCTGGTCATGTAATACTCAATTTTGTAGAGCATAGCATTGGCCTCATCAACATTCGACACCGGCAATCGACCAATGGAAATATCAAGGGCTCCTGCTCCAGAAGAATGGATACTTGCGCCTTCTGTTGGGTCTAGTAATCCAAAGAAATCGTCTGACCCATAAGAGCCTATTGGGTTTATAGATTCTACGCTTTCATAGGTCGGCAGCTGAGTCCAGCCGTTCTCGCCAATCCGCTTGGGTCGGAAAGTGCCATCACCCATCATGAGCAGATACCTTGGCATTTCTTCGGTATTCCCTTCCGCACGCTCATAGAACATGCGAACGAAATTTCGAATACCGGCAATGTCTTGCTTGCCCGACGAAAACTCATTGTAAATTTGGTTCACCTCCGCCACGATTACATCCAAACCATCGTAGTTTCGGTGGAGATTCGCCAACGTATTTGCCTGACTTAAAAGCGCTCGCGGTGCAACGATGATCATATCGGGTTGGGCCAAACCATGCAAATTCTGATTGGCTACGAGCCCACCGGCAATCGGTTGTAAGAAGCTTCCATTCACATTCACAGCCACAAACTCGCGTAATGTGTCTGAGTTCACTTTAAAACGTAAACTGGAGCCATTCAATGTCGCATTCTGCTCACGAATGTCATACAAATTGGTAACCTCCCAAATCCGGATGGAAGAGTTTGCATTGCCCAGCGAATACTCAATAACTGCTCCCTGTTCCGTTAATTCACGGTTTCTGAAATCCATCCAGGAGCCATCCATGATGAGATTTCGTTTGAAATTAAAGGTGAGGTAATCAATCCAACCAATTGAATTGTTGGAGGGTTTTGCAACCGAAACATTAATGGATGAACTTGAGGTGCTAAAATTGAAAAGACTTTCATTTTCAGTAACATACGGTGAAAGATAATTTAAATCGGAGGAGTTCACCGGCTGCGAAAAGGTTTGTCCGTTTACCGACACCGAGAAGTTAGATGCGGAACTGCCACGGTTAGCAAGCCTGCTGGCCAGTTTATGAGGCCCGGAAGCAAGGTTCGACATAGATACTGTAAAACTGTGCGAATTGATAACCTCCATTCGATTTCCAAACCAACGCCGACCGGAAGCCAAAAAATTCTCCTCATCGTTTTCAATAAAGGCATAATCGTCGAAAGTTGCTGCTGTAACAGTCACAGGCAAATCAGATTGTGCCTGCGGTGAAATACGCTTCCCGGGGCCCTTATCGGCAGTAATGAAGTACCAGGCCGTATCAGAATAAATATTGCGTTGCTGCCGGAAAAGTTCGCGTGTCGCGTCGTAAGTCCATACAGTTGGTCCATGAGCATAAAATAAAATGTAATCTCCTTCGTCGAACGAATTGTCAGACTCTCCAGAAACTACTATCGCATTTTCGATTAAGTCGTCGGGGTAAAACACATTGTTTCTTTCAGGCAGCATAGCGCCTCCATTTCCATACACCCTAAGGTTTTTGGGGTTTATACCCACATTCATACCCATTGTGGCCAGCATGGCCCGAGGTATTTGATAGACTCCCGAAGCCGTTACCCCTACTTTTACAAACGATCCACCGGCCAAAACCGATTCGGTGGTTGAAGAAGATCGACTTTTCCGCAGAACGTTATTGGTTGCTTGCCATCGAACGGCAAGCTCAAAACTGGTTAATTTTTCAATTGTACCTTGGTTACTTCTGATGGGCAAAATATTTAATTCCAATTGAGGTTTTCCACGCTCATATATAATATGTGCACGCACAACAGGCGAGGCACCAAAACTAATTCCTTTCAGAAGCTCTGCTTCCTGTGCGGAAAGAGGCTGCCATTGTGCCTTTTCAAAAGTGTAACTGGGGCTATCGCCGGATGACTTCACGGGTACAGTCTCACTAAACCACGGCGCTTTGGCCGGTTCATCAAGATAAACTGCTCCATCGAAATGTGGCAACTTCAGTTTATTGTATTTAGAAATGCTTATTTCTTTAACGCCAGTCCAACGTAATGTTCTGCTTATGGTATGCGATTGCGCATTAATCATAAGTTGCTGAACAGCAAGAAAAAGTGTGATATACAGAATTCTGTTTTTCATTCTTTGTGCGAATGGGTTAAAGATAGAACGTAATTTGGTTGTGTTGTGTTCCGACTGTCAGAACATCCCAACACAAGCAATCTTTTTAGGAAAAACAATTTAAGTAAAGATGTTTGCGTTTGAACGGGTAGAATTTCTATTACATTTGCTCACGTGGCAAAAAACGAGGTCTATCTTACATTATTGCATCAATTGGTATTTTTACCCAATGAAACACCACATTTGCAGGGAGCGTTTAATTGTATAAATTCGTGTCGATGTTAAAGAGGTTTATTCCATTGCTGATGCTTTGCATTGTGTCGGCAAGTTCACTGAAAGCGCAGGATCCGCAGTTCACGCAGTTCTACGCCAATCCGCTTTATCTGAATCCGGCCTTTGCCGGATCGGTGCGATGTTCCCGTTTTGTACTCAATTACAGGAATCAATGGCCGGCAATACCCGGAAACTTTGTTACCTACAGTGCCTCATGGGATCAGCACTTCGACGGGATTAATGGTGGTTTAGGCGTAATTGCAACTAACGACGTGGCCGGCGAAGGCACCCTCATCACAACAAGTGTGAGCGGTATTTATTCGTATCACCTTCCGGTTAACCGATACTTCTCAATCAAGGCAGGCTTCCAAGCCACATTTACCAACCGACGCCTCGATTGGACTAAGCTAACCTTTGGCGACCAGATTGACTCCCGTTACGGATTCATATATAATACACAAGAGGTTTTCGGACCGAATTCTGTTTCATTCCCCGATTTCAGCGCGGGTATTATCGGTTATTCCGACAAATTCTTCGTTGGTTTTGCATTCCATCATCTTACGCAGCCCGACCAAAGCTTTTTGGTGCCATCAAGTCGCTTACCTCTAAAAATCACAGGCCACACAGGCGCGGTAATTCCACTAGGCCGTAAGACCCGTTTCAACGACCCGGCTAAAATTTCGCCGAACATTCTTTTCCAACAGCAGCAAGACTTCCGGCAGATTAATC
>JAIXUS010000081.1 GCA_027483445.1 Bacteroidota bacterium
CCCTCTATCATGAAGCTGGCGGCTTTGATGAGGCAGATTTGCAAGTCACGCTCAATGATATTGATTTCTGCCTGCGGCTGAACGGCATGGGATATCAAACGCTTTATCGCGGCGATGCAGTCTTAATCCATGACGAGAGCAGTTCGCGTGGGGCAGACATCGATATCGCAAAGTTAAAGCGTCGGGCCGCTGAGATTGAGACGTTTCAGACCCGATGGAACACCCACGATGTGCAAGACCCCTGGTTCTCACCTTGTTTCGACCGCTATTCAGAATCTGGGCTGTAACTGGTTCGGAATTGGCAATGTTCAGGGTTCGACCGGTGCCCATGAACTGATCATGGCTCAATTAACGACTTAGAGCCAGATATCCATACCAGCTAGAGGTTAACCTAATCACTGAGGACCCTATTGAATACTTCAAAGCAGTTTCCATCAAATCCATTTGGATGGTCCGACTGATCGGTGAATCGAAGTTCAAACAATCGCGGATTCTGGGATTGCGACTCGGGCAGTTCAACGCGCAAACGGCTTGTCTCACCCGAGATCAAAGAGCGGCTAATCGGCTTGCCGTCGATTAGCACATCCATTTCGCGCTCGCCGATAACAACGGTGCGGATATCAAATTCGATAGCCTTTGCCGAGCCTGTGCGGAGCAACCAACGTGCACGCTTAAAGCCAGTTCGGCTTGTGAATGGCTCCTCAGGTGCCATCCAACCATTCAAGAGCTCAAACCAAGACTGTTGTGTCCCAGGAAAGGGCAGGTCGATTAGCTCTGGCACAGCCCATCCCATAAGGCGGGAGAATGCCTCGTCTTGGTTGGTTAGCCACGACGCTAGAATGCCTGCCGGCAACACAAAGGGGCCTTGGGTAGCGGCTGGAATATCAATGTGTGCTTTCTTCTTAACGACACACCCTATCGAACCAGAGCTGCGGCGCAACACTTCGATATTTTGATCCCAGCATGGCACCCAACAATCATTGAATACTTCGGCACCAATACCGGAGGTACCCTCTAACTCTCCGACGTTCGCAACGTCTACGAGGAAAGCTATGTCAATGTATTGTTGGAACTCACGTAACGTGTCCCAAAGGTCTCCGAATTTGAATATTCCCTCATTAACGCCTGAAAGCACTGCTTCATGGCGGTTAAACACGGCAAATTCCAAATTATCATCCGAAAGATCCGGTCGGAATGGGTCGCCAGTGGTAAACAAGAATCCACCCGGCCTCAAAACGCGCAACATTTCGCGAAGCGCTTCGGGCACCGATCGGAAATGGTGGAGCGCTGCGTTAGCGCTGACCACATCAAAGCTTTCGTCTTGAAAGGGCAAAACGTGCGCAAACCCACCAAACCAACGCGCATTTGGTAGATTCTTGGCACCGTTTCCGACTAAAGTAGGAGAATAATCTATGCAGGTGACCTGTGCGCCAGCATCCAATAGGGGTACGGAATCTGCCCCTGTCCCAGCCCCTACATTTAGGATTTTTTTTCCAGATAAATTTTCATTGATAAGGATGCTGTGGGACTGAATGAAATCATGGTAGCGATATGAAAACCAAGATGCCCTCACCATCTCATTTGGATGATTCTCAATCCAATGTGCCTTATCAGGTGCTTCATGATATTCCTTAAGCAACTGATGAAGCAAACGGGCAGTCTCAGTAGAAATACCTCCAATATTCATCTCAGCTGTTGCAACGACTTCAATAAGTCCAATAAAATCTTGACCGTCATAACCGCCAAGGAATGGAACATCATAGATTATATCTGTAGCGCTGAAGCATGATTGGCATATGATTGCGCCATGCTTAATCATTCGATCACTATCGGCTATCGGTGTCACCGCTAAAGTAGCCCCATTGCAATGAACGCACCGCAAATCAGAAACGTCTGTAATTGCCACCGCTTTATTCCTTTAATCGACCCCAGACCTAAACAGCAAATCACTCACCGCTGTCAACAAGTCTGCGGCACGTTCCGGTCGAAGCCTATAACTCGGTCGAATTATGAACTGAGAGAGTCAACTTCTCAGGTTGTGAGACTTTTTGAGTCAGCTGACTGCATCACCAAATGGGCTCGCATAAACTGCGGTCAAGAACTGATAGAAGCTGCCATGTACCCTTTGATTGCCGCGTGAACCACAGCTTTTTTGTTTCACCAATGCCAAGAGCACATATGGGCATTTCAACGCCTTGCTGTTTTCCTGTTGGAAGGCAGGTTACGCATGAACACCATTAAAAAAACCGCATACTTTAGTCGATGTAAAAGTCCGACAATCATCAGCCTCAGAACTCAATCACGAACTTACTTCCGCCACCAATGGTAGGCGGTTACTTTTTCTGCCTTGTACTTATGTGACAAAGCGCCTAGTTGTTGGCTTCAATCCCAAGTCGACAAAGCCGCTCTTTTACTTTCATATGGCAGGGTATGGCTGACAACTCGATCCAAGTTCGACCGGCAAATTGATAGCCAAACCTCTGAATTTAGATTTGAATTATGCTACTAGGCATCGGTTGTACTCTTAAAGTGCATTGAAAAAAATCGAGATCGTAATTACACAGTTTATCGTGCAATCCTCTGTCCCAAGCATTTTTGAATAGAAGGCCTGAAAACCCAATGGTACGCACAGATTGGAACATTAAGCGTGAGCAAGGTATGGTTGATGCACTGTCAGGCCATGAACCAGATTATTTCATGTATCACTTCAACCAAAGCCTACTGGATTTTGATATAACAGGTAAGCGAGTGTTGGTCGTAGGTTGCAATAAAGGTCGCGATTGTAGACCATTTATCGATTTTGGTGCAGCGGAGGTCGTCGGGCTCGATATATTGACCGAAATTGGCGGTGATTTTTCGCATGAGCGTGTGCGTTACGTGAAAGATTCCGTTGAGCAAATGCCGTTTGCAGATCAGACTTTTGATTTTGTGTTTTCATACGCAACTATTGAGCATGTCCCAAATGTTGCTGCGGCGTTTGAAGAGATCGCAAGAGTGACAAAGTCTGGCGGGAAAATCTATACAATCGCCGCACCTCTCTGGTGCCATCGGGAAGGTCCCCATTGGGGCACAGTCATGAATTTTGAGCCTTGGATCCATTTGCGTTTTAGCGTTGACGAAATTGTAGATATGGTAGCAGAGCGACAGGCGTCAGGAGTGGATCAAATCAACATCAGCGAGAGCCAAATTCGGCATCTAATGACGTTAGGCAACATGAACCAAGTACGAGCCGAAGTGTATACCGACTCGTGTGCACGCTTAGATAATATCCAAATCCAACGTAACGAGCTTCAAGGTGAACAGTTTCCAGAAGAGTATCGGGGAATCATAGATGAGCTTAAAGCAAATGGATACAGCGAAGCAGACGTTTTATCTATGGCTCATTTGTTTATCGCAACTAAAATCTAAGAGCATCAAAATCCCGCTGTAACAAATACACCTTAAGATACGCCCTCACAGGCGAATTTTGTAATTGTGAGTTTTTTGAGCTTCCTCAAAACTGGTTTATTTGCAGGTTTAATCGCCTAATGAAGCAACCTTCAGCAAAATCGAGGGGCGCAGCTTGGCGGTTTGCATCTTTGGACTACGATGTCTGAACATCAATCTACGGGATGATTGTTACAGTAGCTGCTCCGCCCACGCTGGCGCGGCCTCTAGCGGTTGTAACCGATCCAACTCGCCGAACAAAACATGCAAAAACTGACTGAGGGCTCTATGAATCTGGCGGAACGTGACGCTCGCTCAAAATCTTCCCCTCAAATTATAAGGATACCCGCTCCCAAAGCCGCTTGAGTGCCTCCGCACACGAAGTCTCATCGAGCAAGGTAAGGTCCTCAAATTGGTTCGGATGCGCAAGCATATAATTTACATAAGCGTGGGCGACCTCAGGAACTGGCTCGACTTTATCTAAATACCCCCCAAAGCCATGCCGAATTCGATTGAATTCAACACCTTCATAACTTTGCCCATAGGCATATTTATCACCGCTAAACACCTTCAACTCGATGTGCGCATCCAATTGGTCCGTGTTGATTGCTTCTGTGCTCGGATGCACCAGAGGAAATGTCATCGCAGAGGCGGCTACATTTGATCTTGGATCATCCGGATCGTGAGTATGCGTCGCCCCCTCTCCAAAGCCTGTATTCCTGACCATGTTACGATCAGGGACGATCGAAACCATACGATTTTTCCAGCAGCTTAAGGTCAAACCATAATCCCACGTGTTGTGACCCTTTTCCAGCTGCTTATTAAAAATAGCGGTCCAATAATTACTGGCGTCCTTTGATCTGAATTGCCGTTCCAACATGCCAGAATCGCGTGCCGCCGGCCAATATCCCAAGTCAGGATCATGCCGGTTCCACGCCCGTCGCCATGTGGCCCAGCCCCAGATCATCGTATAGCGGCTAAACCCATAATTGGCGCCGCTAGGAATTGGGGCATTCATCGAATTATCGCCCGCAATACAGGCAATTCGATCATCATTCTTGTACCGCTCAAGCAGCTCTTCGCAATAAGGAAAAAAGGAAACATCGGGCACACAATCGTCTTCTAAAATAATGGCGCGATCCACATGCTCGAATACAAAATCTAGCCCAGTCTCAATGCGGGCCTGAAGCCCTATGTTCAATGGAGCATAGTCGCGGTGCACAACACAGTCCCAGTCGACGGCTTCTGTAACCAAACGCGTCGCTTCGCACTCCCTTGCCATCTTTCCATCGCCACTCTTCGGTCCATCGGCGATTACGATTAGATGCTTTGGTTGCACTTCCCGGATTCGCTGAAACACCTCGGCCGTCAATTCCGCACGACGCCAAATGAAAAATGCAATTGCATGTGGTCTACTCATCAAATGGTCCTCAATAGTGCACCAGCTAATCGCAATAGCCTGCCTGTTGGGCGTGTATAACGCGAGTGCTTCAGAGGTGTCGATACATCCGTGAGCAATTGGCTCGGCTCGGATCATGAGCGGAAGAAAGCTCAATTAAGGGTCGATGAACGTCAAATATCACCCCACAAGGAACAAAGCCTGTAAAATCACTTTCCCCCTCCATTATAAGGCTTCGTCCCGTCGAGCTAACTTCGGCTGCGCACAGTGCATGCTATGGACGCGCTTGCAATCCCACGCAAAAGCAATCGAGAACAACCTTGCTTTCATTGTGGAAGGGCAATTGGCCAGTCCAAAACACGATCCCCAGACTCACCGATCCATGTCGGCGTCAGGAGGCGTTTACTAGGGCGGCTTAACTGATCAGTCTATGCGTCAAAACCACCCCAATGGCATGGTGGCGACGATGAGGTGGCCCATTGCACTTATAACCGACAGCATCTAGGAACCCTGAGAGATTCCGAGGTTTGCTAGGTCTTCAGCGCGGGGCGAAAATGAGCGGCAAGAGTTGGGTTAACCCACTAATTGAGTTTGATTCGGAAACGAGAACGTGGGAAATTTCTGGTAGCGACGCGGCGAACCGAGGCGGCGCATTGACCTTATTGATCGACGAATCTGCCATAGCAACGACCGCAATAAACGGAGTGACAGGTCCCGGCTCAGACCACGACAATTATCAATTTCATTTCGTTCTTGGCGATCAGTTTCCAGAGGGTAGCGTACGGCAAATCAATGTTCGTCGAGAGGATGGCTCATTACTTCTCAGCAAGCCATTGACAGCCACCTTCTCACATTCCGTTCCGCCCCCGAAAGTAGACATTCGAGAGTTTGAAGGTTCAGCGATTGTAGACGTGACTTGTGCCAACAGCAGTCGACCTATTTCCTATGATCTTTTTTGTGATGGGCAGAAAATTGCAACTTATGTGAGCCCGGTGTCGAGACGGCCCGCAACCCCGCAGCGGTTCAGAATTCCAGCTCATTTGCGAACAGGCTCATCCCGTCTCTTCACCCTTGTGCCCCATAGTTCCCGTTATAGACCTCGCGTTGCTGAGGTGAGATGCGCAGTTGCAAAGGCCCCTTTGGAAACGAACGTCTCTGAGCCTCGCGCCTATATAGTCGATCCAGCTTTGCGCGAATTTCGCGGCCACATGTTCAGCGTAGCAAAGCGGCTAGAAACTGCGCTTGCACACGCAGGCAGTCAGGTTGAAGTGATCGGTGGAAAGCAATTTAAGAACGGTCATGAATTTCGGAGTTTTAGGGGCCACTTTAACTCTAGTCCTTATGAAGCTGCTGACGAGACCAATATTATCGGAGGCCCACCAAATGCTCGCTTGGAGTTCAAGTTGGACCTTGCGCGCCGTTTGGCAAAAGAGCTTGCCGAACTAGATCCTCTATTGGGAAGCACAGCTGATGTAATTTTCCCCACATTGACACCGGTCATGACTCTGGCCGTAGCCATGTGGGCAGCGGAGCGGAATCCAAAGCCAGAGCAGCGTTTAGTTCTCAATTTTATGTTGGAGCCTGGAGCCGTCCCCTTGATCGGGAAACGTTACGTTGAGACTGCCAACGGCATCCTAACCCGCTCTGCGTTCGAAATTTTTTCACACCTTGATTCGTCAAGCTACCTGCTTGTTTGCGCCTCAGAGCAACAAAAGCGGGCCTACGACTGGCTTGCTCGGCTGTACGATGTAAAGGTTGAGAAATGGCCGAACTTTTTTGTTGATACCTTTTCCGATGCCATACCACCGGAGAAAGACGCTTATGTGTTGCTTTATGCCGGTGAGGCCAAAAATGACAAAGGCTTTGAGAACTTACCGGAATTGCTGACTCGAATTCTAAAAACCCCTCGACTTAAAAACGTGAAATTTGCACTGCATTATGTTGGTGATGAAGTTCCTGAGGCGCAAGCCGACGTGGCCCGACTAACCGATCAGCTGTTAAATGAGGGCTTTTCTTTAGCTGTTCATCGGTCATTCTTGGATGGTGAGAGCTACGCGAAGCTTTTGCGTAATTCTTCTCTGATTGTGGTTGCATATGATCCAGAGCACTATTTCGAAAAATCTTCCGGCGTAACTTGGGAGGCTATAGTTTACGGCAGACCAATTATCGCAACCAGCGGGTCCTTTATGGGCAGAGAGGCCGAGGAGGCTGGGCTACCAGTCTCACTGGCTTCGGAATTCAATGGCGGGGCGGTTTTTGATGCGCTTTGCGGTGCTCTGAACGACCGCGAAAGTTCAACAGGAGCGGCGCTAAAGGCCTCCCAGAACTATTGTAAGGAAAATGGTGCCGGCGCATTCGCACAAAGACTTGTTGGATTGCGTAACCCGATTGCTGGTGGGCAGTCTGTCTTTCCTTCGGTGGAGAATTTGGCGACATCGATACCTTCAATGACTTTTCACCACTCCCCTTCTATAAGTAGACCAGACGGCTATTTTAGCATTATAAGTAGTAATTCTTTTGTTGAAGCGGCCCCGATTGATTATCAATCGGAACTCGAACAATTAGAATCTCTCGCCCAGAACTCGGCGAAGCAATGGAGCAGCCTGTTCCATAATTTTATTCCTGCACTGAAGGAGTCATTGGAATCTGTACGATTTGGTCAAGGCACCATACTTGAGGTTTCGAATGGATTTGAGAAGTATGGCGAGTTTCTCCAAGCGTTAGTACCAAATATGAGTTTGAGATTGCTCTATGATGCCGCTGGTGGGCACGATGTACCTGCCGGTATATATGATGGTGTCACACATGCGGATTTTGGTTCGAGTGAAAGCCTGCTACACGCGATTCAGAACTGGACCGAATTTGACGTTATCATCGAGAATGGAAATCACTCCGAAAGCGAAATCAGGCGACTCTTCGATATTGGGTTCAGTAGATTACGGCCAGGAGGTTCCTATATATCACTCTGCAATTGGGTGGATCGGGATGCTGGTTTTGCTGACTTGATTGACGATGTAAGTTTGAGATCTGAGCATCGTGGAAGTTGGTGGCAAGAGGTCAATTACAGCTTCGATTATGCAAAAATGCCAGACTGGGCTTCATTTCGCCAGCAATCAGTCCGCAGTGTCAAAGTTTATAGGGGGCTCTGTGTCATTCAAAAAGTCTGAGGTTTGCCGTTTGGGGGATATCCGATGAGAATCGTTCACTATTCGACGTCGCTCGGCGGGGGGGCTGGCCGGGCAATGATTAATTTGAACAATGCTTTACGGGCATGTGGCGCCGATAGCTGGGTCGCTTCTTTGGACAACCCTTCCAACTACGGATTCTGCATCCAAGTTGCCCCGCCCAAGTCTATGGACAACTGCCCAGAACAAGCGATTCTGAAAAGGATGTCAAAGCTCGTCAATGAGGACCATCGTACTTCGATTTCAAACACGCTCTTCTCGGCTGACTACCTGGGTGTGAATGTGCTGGAGTCACCCCAGTTGAGTTCTTTTGACGTTCACAACTTTCATTGGGTGGTGGGCTTCGTTCATCCCTTCACTGTCCGTGCGCTACTCGATCAAGGAGCCGCTGTTATTTGGACTCTCCATGATATGTGGCCGTTTACTGGGGGATGTCACTATAGCGCCGGATGCGATCGCTATACTTCATCATGCCATGATTGCCCCCAGATTATCGGCGAGGGAACGCGGCTTAGCACCGATTGGATGGAAGCAAAAAGGTTCATGCTGAACCGAAAAGACATGACGGTCACCGCACCGAGCAAATGGCTTGCTGGTGAAGCTTCGAAAAGTTCAGTATTTAGGAACGCTCGCGTTGAAGCGCTTCCAAACACAATTGATGTGAATCGATTCACTCCGGCGGATTCCGAAGAGCGAGTTGCTTTACGGACGCGACTAGGCCTAATGCAAGACGAGCTCGTAGCCGTCGTCATCTCGCAGAATTTTGAGGAACAACGGAAAGGCTATTCAGTCCTACTTGACGCTTTGGAAGATTTAAATCGATGCGGCGATCTAGATGGTAAGAAACTCACCTTGTTGTGTGTTGGCTTCAATGGCGACGGCCTTGAGGTGCCTGGCGTTCGGGTAATTGCAACAGGTACACTCGAGAATGATAAACAAATGCGCGATGTCCTCGCAGCAGCAGATTTTGCGATTCAATGTGCATTAGAAGAAAATTACTCAAACGTCATTTTGGAAACAATGGCTTGTGGTTTGCCTGTTCTTGCCAGCACTGCGGGAGGGAACGGTGAAATGGTGGCAGACCGCATCAATGGGTGGCTATATCCTGTTGAAACTGGGGCCTTTGGACTCGCGAGATCGTTAAAGGAAGGTGTTTTCGCATCAACATTTGACGAGATGCGGCACGCTGCACGCGCAACAGCTTGTGATCATGACAGCAGCAAAATCGCTCCACTTTACCTAGAACTATATACTAGCTTGCTAGAAGCAAGGGGCAAGATAAAAGTCTCCGCCCCACCGGCGTCAAGAGACTCGACGAGCAATAAAGACACTAAGCCTAAACTAGGGAACAGTCAGGCTACTTTTGAGACAGAGACATCCATTTCGCCTCCTCCTATTGAGAAATTGAATTGGCAGGTGCAGAAATCGTTTAGTTTGAGGGATCCAACGCCTTCAGACCTTCGGGTAGTCGCGGCTATTCGAGATAACATGATGAGCAATCTGACAGAAACTTATCAGGAAGAACCGTCATTTATCCGGTCAAAGCGACAAGGGGCAGCGACACCTCTGCAACGCAGGCCAATCAATAGACAGACATCAGTGAATTACGCGCAAACGCAGGGCCCATCTGCGTTTGACCAGGATTCAAAAAGTAGAGAAGAAACACTGGGTGGGTCCCACGAAAATGTGCAACCATTCAATTCCGACTATGTGGACATCCTAGAGCAACGAATGTTGCGAGCTTATCGCCATATACGGGACCTGGAGCAGACTGTTCGCGACCTCAAAGATTCAGAACAGTCACTGGCACGGACAGTTGATGAGCTAAAGCAAACCCCAGTTGAGATTCAGAAAAATGCAGAATCATTAATTGAAGAGCGCAACTGGCAGGCCAGTTTAATAGTTGAAGGTTCAGAATTAGATGCCAAGAACCAAATCAAATCTGTCCTCGAGATGGGGTCTATGGGTTCCGACTCGGTCTCGGCTAAAACAGATGAGCCTATAGAACCAATTGGGACTGCCTCCCGGAACTCATCCGCCCCCGATGCGGTAGCGTTGCCAGACGAAACTCCCATTAATGTGGCACCTATTTCAAACGCCATAGCTTCTTTACGATCAAGCAGCATCGGACAATGTAAACCTAGGATAATCCGTCCATACGGGATCCCCGATCTTCCAACAACAGCTCCCTTTAGCCTGAGTCCTAAATTTAGGCTCACAATTATTCATAGGAAATGGCTCCAACAAAAAATCGGCCCGTGGTTTAATCCCGATTGGTATTCGTCACGCTATGGTTTGAGCGGATCTGAAGCCCAGAATCCGCTTCTGCATTTCAGCAGGTTCGGCATTTCCCAAAACAATTCGCCGTCGCCGATGTTCGATGCAACATATTATTTGGCAAGATACGCCGACGTCGCAGCCAGTGGGGTTCCAGGTTTCTGGCACTTCATAACCCGTGGCCTAAAAGAGCAGAGAAGCCCCAATCCATTCTTTGATACAGGATTTTATCTTGACACCTATCCTGATGTCGCAGCCCATAAATCCGGTGCCACAGCCCATTTCTTTTTGAAAGGTCTAAATGAATTGCGTGCACCACATGTCCTATTTGATCCAGAATACTATCTGGAACAATATCAGGATGTTGCTGAATCAGGTGCCAATCCTCTGCTTCATTACCTAGAGTTCGGACTGAGCGAAGGTCGCACTGGAACTGCCTTGTTTGATAGCAAGTTTTATGAAGAAATGTACCCAGAGGTTTTGCTGAGTGGCTTATCGCCGATGGCACATTTCATGAAAGTCGGTTTGGCGGCAGACTACCAGCCCAATGCTCTTTTTGATCCGGAATACTATTTTGAGCGATACACGGACGTCAAACACAGCGGAATGAAGGCCTTTGAACACTTCTTGACATATGGCTTGAAAGAGAACCGCCAACCTCACCCGCTGTTTGATGCAAAATATTACACATCGGTCTATCCAGATGTGAAGGCGTCAAAGACCCCTGCTTACATCCACTTTTTGAAGTATGGCATGAGCGAGGAACGTCGTCCGCACCCGCTCTTTGACCCAGACCATTACCGTTCGGCCTGGAGGGACTTTGAGGCAATGCGGATGAGCCCATTTGAGCACTTTTTAAAAATAGGGATGTATCAAGGCAGAAGTCCAAATGGGCTCTTCTCACCCAATGGGTTTGAACGGCTTTTCGGCGGCAAGCTGCGCAATGACATGCCCATTTTTGAGCAGTACCTTCGCTATAACTTGTTATAAGTTGGCAAGGCGACTTATAAGTTGGCAAGGCGACGGGAGGTCCAGAGCAGAGGCTAGTCAAAGTTGAATTGAAGACGGGGCATCGAAGTCGCAGAGTCATTGTCTTTTTGCGAGATCTGAACGACAAGGGCTAATTCGGTGCTTAAGTCGGCCAAGGTAGAACACCTGCAAGGATCTAGCAAAGCACAATAAGCCACATTGCCGATCCAAACCTGCACTTTTGACCTTTCTCTGGTCTCTCAATTATTCTATGGTTGCGTGATGACATCTTCCGTAGACGCCTTATTGCAAGAAGAAGACATCTGGTTCCTGATCTCGCCACCTCGGGCAGGATCAACCTTGC
>JAIXUS010000080.1 GCA_027483445.1 Bacteroidota bacterium
ATATCGATGTTGCGGCCGAGATTGTATTCGAGATTGATGTATGCCCGTGAGCCTTTGTTGAAATAGGCCGGAATCGAAAATGAGTATAACATATCGTTTTCATAGGCGAAAATCCGAGGATTGAATCCATCGGTGCGAAACAAGGCATAGCGCATGGAGAATGAAACAGGAACGGCCATGGGCTTGTAGATGACGTCTTGCAAAACCACATACCCAAGTTCGGCAGGCTCACCGGGAGAGGCAAAGACCACGTACTCGGCTCTGTTTCGGAGTTTGAAAGAAGGGGAAATCTTGTAGATGATGTCGAATCGGGTGTTTTGCTGGCGTTGCTCAAGGGGGAAATCGATGATTTCGTCCATATCGGAAGTGGTATTTCGCGCACGGATTCGATCGCGGTAGCGCACATACATTTCCATTGTTTTGGATGGGGTGTAGGTGATTTGCACCAAGCCGTCGTAACCTTTTGAAGGTGCATCAACCAAATAGCGCAGCCAAGGGTAGGTCCAATGGTCGTAATAGGCCGAAACACTAACGCCTTTGTAAGGCCGGGCAACCATTCCAATGAGTGTTCCTGTTTCGTTGATAGCCCTGGAGCCCTCGGCAATTGCGGCCGAATAAATCACTTGATAGTCGCGCCCAAAGCGCCGGTGTAACAACGAAAAACTGAGACGAGGATCGAGGCTGGCGATGGCTCCAAAGGTACCGGCCATGCCTCCATTGGCACTTCGGGCTACCTCACCGAATAGATTCACATTTCGAAAAACCCAGTTGAAATCAATGCCAAGGTTGCTGTTTTCGGCGCCCTTAAACTCGAACAAATTGTGCGGGTCATTGCTTCGGTTCAAAGCCGCGCTGTATCGGAAATACGCATACGTTAAGCCCACATTGAGATTACGCCGCTTGAATGCAATATGTGTCCCGGCTGCATCTTCCTGCAAATTTGCCTTGTCGAGCAGTTCGCCCGGTGTGCGGTGAAATCCACTCAAGTTGAAGTTAGAAAAGGCCTGAATGTCCTGACTAATCGAGTCGATTCCCGTAGCATTAGAATTAATGCGTTTCCGGGAGGCAAAGGCGGTGAGTTCAAATTTTCCCAATTCAAAGGTTGCACCCGCTCCGCGGAGGAAAAGATTTTCGTTGATGGAGGTATAGGGCCGCAGTCCCAAAGCCGATCGCTTCACATTCATGGCATCGGCAGTTTTTCCGAAGCCGAAGCCGGTCCATAAGGTAAGCCCTTGCCCAAATTGAGCTTGAAAATCGCCAATGTTGAGGGCCTTTAGTTTACCAATATTCCTTAGGGCAAAGTGAGCAGAGTAAAAATCAAAGCCTTGGCGTTGAGACCCTCTGAAAAACTCTTCACCGGCGTCCTTTTCAGCGGTAATTCCGGCCGAAACGTAGGTACCGTAACGGAAACGATAGCGTGCAAACAAGCGCTGGGGGCTACCCAGGAACCGTGAGTTGGGATTTTCGGCCAGCTCTGCAGAATCGATATCGGCAAAGCCGCGCTGCTGCTCTATGTTCTGGGAAACGCGAAAAACAGCCTCCTGATTGGCATACTTGAATATGTCGCGCACCGAAATGTTCAACCTGTTTAGATTGCGCTCCACCTTCACAAAAGGCAAAATCATATAGATGGTGGGCAAATCAAAGCCAGGCACGGCTTGTACTTCATACATAGATAAAAATTTGCCAAACTGCTCACGATACTTCAACAAGGCAGCAATCTGAAAATCAGAAAGAATGAAGAGCTGCTGAAGTTCTTCTTGTGTAGCAAAGTTCAAATCGAGCGGGTTGTCGCGGAAAAAAGTGAGGTTCTCAAATACGGTGGTAAAGTCGATTTCTTCGCTGGAATTCTCGGCAAGCGTCTCGATTTTTCGCTCAATGAAGTTATCTGTTCTGGGGTCAATACTCTGCCGCTCGGGCTGTGTAAATACGGCCAAAGGAGCAAAAAGAAGCGCGAGTAACCACAATAACCTCATTCCTCGCCGGGCTGAAAAGTGAGCGAAAATCGGGGTGTGAAGCCGAGCACCTGATGAAAGGTCCCGGCGAAATCCATTTGCAATCGCTTCCAACGAACACCAAAACCAAAGGAGCTGTTGAATGGGTTTCCGGCTAAGCCTGCTCTTACATAAAGGGCTTCTACCGGCCGGTATTCAAATCCTGCACGCATCGAAGGTTTTGTATACAAAGTGCTTTCAACCTCACCAACTACAAAAACTTTAGGAGAAAATCGGTATTGCGCTCCAAAGCGAATGGCCGAAGGTATCCGCTCATTGTCGAACTCAGCAAGCCGCGTTTGGGTTGGGTTAAACACATGAGCAGCAAGCGTTACTGCTTTTCCAACGCGATATTGAGCCCCTACCTCAGCACTTATCGCGATAGTACTTCCATAAGGCTCTTGAAAGGTAACCGTGTGCATATTCAGCTGCATGCCAATCGACAGTTGATCGCCAAAGCGGCGGCCATAACCCAAACCGATTTTGTTCTCCTGATAAAGCTGATACCCAAAATTACGAATGCTCAAACCCAATGAACCTTTCCCTACGGGCATCGCTACGGCCAGTCCACTCAACCCGAGTTCGGGCACCAAAAAACGGCTTTCATAATACGCACCCGCTGAAAAACGGCGGATATAACCCAGACCAGCCTGATTGTGGTGGGCCGACCAAACGTCGGTTAATGTTATGGCTGCTTGACCTAAACCGGCGGCGCGTGCACCGATCGGACGGTTCTCACCACCGGCATATAGTGCTAAATTCCAAAACAATAGGAGAAATAGGGACAATTTTCTCATGCAGCCTCAAGTTAGCTTTCGTGTGTGAATTTACGCGACTGTGTTGAAATGCGTAGGTTAATTTTTTCAGCCGCCGTTTGAATTCAGTAAAATCTAAGGCCTTAGGCTTCGAAAGAACTGTTCTTTCTAAATTGGTAAGGCTTAATTTCTGGTAAATGCGCCGAATCCATCACCTTTTGGCTCAGCGAAGCCTGATAAGCTTCCAAACGCAAACCTAGAGCTTCATCAAAGGCACCAATTACCCTGGCTGCTAATATGCCTGCATTGGCCGCACCATTGAGCGCAACTGTGGCTACAGGAATTCCCGAAGGCATTTGAAGAATCGACAGAATAGAATCCCAGCCATCAATAGAATTGCTCGATTTTACTGGAACACCAATTACCGGCAAACGTGTAAGCGAGGCCACCATTCCGGGAAGGTGCGCAGCGCCTCCTGCCCCTGCAACAATCACTTTTAGTCCTCGAGCAGCGGCTGTTTTGGCATAAGCCACCATTCGTTCTGGGGTTCGGTGCGCCGATACCACATGCACTTCAAAGGGCACCTGGAATTGCTCCAGAATGTCTAAAGCAGGCTGCATTACCGGTAAATCAGAACTACTGCCCATTATTACTCCAACAATTGGATTCATCTTAAGAAATCACTTTAAGTGTTTTTTGTACCCTTCGGGCATATTCCATAGCTTTTTCTGTATCACCGGCAAGTACGGTAACATGCCCCATCTTCCGAAAAGGCTTGGTGTAGCGTTTACCATACAATTGAACGTTAACACCTTCCCAAGCAGACACCTCTTTCAAGCCTTCATAACGTGCAATACCTTCGTAGCCCGGCTCGCCCAACAGATTCAGCATTACCGAATGACGAATCGCCTCTGTGCTTCCTGGCGACCATCCACAAATAGCGCGAAAATGCTGCTCAAACTGACTGGTAAGGTTACCCTGAATGGTATGATGACCTGAATTATGTGGCCGGGGTGCCATCTCATTTACCCAAACTTTGCCATCCCGATCGAGAAAAAATTCAACGGCCAAAAGCCCACGAATCCCGGTAAGCTGTGCAATCTGCCTGGCCAGATTTATGCCCGTTTGTTGAACCGATTCGGGCAAGGCCGAGGGTGAAGATAAAAACTCAACAAGATTGGCCACAGGGTGAAATATCATGTCAACCACAGGAAAAACAGCAAGTTCACCTGAGGCATGTCCTGAAACAATAACTGCGAATTCCTGCTCGAGGTCTACGCACTTCTCAATAACCGAGGGAGCATCAAATGCTTGATCGATATCGGCAATCGACTCAAGTTTCACTACGCCTTTTCCGTCGTAGCCTGAGGTAAATAGCTTTTGAAAGCAGGGAAACCATGATGCGTCTAAAGCCTCCAAGTCGGCACGCGAATTTATATGCACAAAGGCTGAGGTTGGAATTCCGTGCGACTGATAAAACTCCTTCTGACGCCCCTTGTGCTGAATCATGCTCAGCACTTCCGGCTGGGGAAAAACCTGAACGCCTTCCTTCTGCAAATCGTACAAGGCCTCGGTGTTCACATGCTCAATTTCAATCGTGAGTACATCTACCATTCGTCCAAACTCCATTACTGTATCGTAATCGGAAAAAGCACCCTGTACGAATCTACTGGCAATCTGAGCGCAAGGAGCTGAGGCATCAGGATCTAAAACATGAATCTCCACATTGTAGCGCAACGCATTCTGAATAAACATTCTTCCCAGTTGCCCTCCTCCTAAAATGCCGATAACGGGTAAGTCCAATGCCTTAGTCATGCTCCAAATATACCATGCCAAGGCTAACATGCATTCATTGTTAAGTACTTTTCGTCATCCAACATAAATGAGATACTTTATCAACGAACAGTTGATACGCATCTTTTTTTCAGCGCATTTGCTGTGGATTCTTACTTTTGCGTGGATGACAAAGCAGGAAATCAGCTTCGGGGAACGTGTATTCAGGATTTATTTGGATGAAACCCAAATACAAACTCGTATTCGTGAGCTGGCAGCTGAAATTCAGGAGCAATACAGAAATACTGAGCTTGTAATAGTAAGTGTGCTCAACGGCGCATTTATGTTTACTGCCGACCTGCTTCGCAAACTCGACATTCCTTGTAATCTCAATTTCATCAGAGTTTCGTCGTATTCAGGCACCGAAACAACCGGACAGGTTAAAACGGTTATGGGTCTCGGCGATAACATGGCCGGAAAACACATTTTACTCATCGAAGATATTGTAGACACGGGCATTACCTTAAAGGAACTCCTCCGACAACTACAGGTCGAAGAGCCCGCATCTATTAGAGTTTGTGCACTTCTGGTTAAACCTGAGAAGCATCAGGTACCCGTGAATGTTGATTACCCGGGTTTTGTAATTCCCGATGCCTTTGTTGTTGGCTATGGCCTCGATTTGGACGGCCAGGGCCGTAATTTGCCCCACATTTACCAATTAAAATCATAATCCATGTTGAATCTTGTTTTGTTCGGCCCCCCTGGCGCTGGAAAAGGTACCCAATCTGCATTTTTGGTTCAGGAGTACTCGCTCATTCATTTGTCTACAGGCGACTTGCTGAGGGCTGAAATTGCAGCCGGAACACCGCTAGGCATGGAAGCAAAACAACTGATGGATCAAGGTCTGCTCGTTCCCGATTCTGTGGTAATTGGCATGATACGCAATAAGTTAGAACAAAATCAGCAGGCTAAAGGCTTCATCTTCGATGGCTTTCCGCGAACTGTCGAACAAGCAAAGGCACTCGATACCCTATTGAGCGAAAAGGATACGTCGATTTCGGCCATGTTGGCGCTCGTTGTTTCCGAAGAAGAGCTGGTTAAGCGACTGCTAAACAGAGGAAAAGATTCGGGAAGAAGCGACGATCAAGACGAAAGCATTATCCGCAAACGCATCACCGAATACAACCAGAAAACAGCTCCTTTGGCCGATTATTACGCCAACCAAGGAAAGTATATCCCAATCGAAGGAATTGGAGCCATTTCAGAAATCACAAATGCATTGAAAACAGCGATTGCTGAGCTCTAATCTCTCATTTCCCCAGAAAAGCCGATGCTTCCCAGCAAGTATCGGCTTTTTTGTTTTGGATGCCAATAAACTTCCCCAAACCCAAATACTGCGGGCATATTCTAAGTAAGGCATACTGAAAATTGAGCAATGCGGCAGATGCGAGCCACAGGCAACAAAGCAGATGCTGCATTTCTGGCTAACGAAAAACTGAATTCCATGAATTCAAGTGAGAATAGATTTCCAAAAGGAGAACTCAAAACCTTTGCATTAAGCCTTATTCAAACCGGGGCTAAGCTGCTATAAATAAAAGCATTGAGTATTTTTCAGTAAGCCCTAAGTATTTGGGCGCCTGCCCTACTCAAGCCATCGGTTTAATCCGCTTTTCGTGCAGGGCACCGCGTCTTTCGCTCATACTCCTCCCCGCTTGCGGCCGCCAACACACATTCACCAACACTGGCCGCGCGGCTCGGGGTATCCGCTACAGCCGCTGGCGCAAAACCCGTAAACCACTCGAAAACCTCTATTCCAAACAAAACCTCATGTGAAAATAGATTTCTTCAACGCAATTCAAATTCCCTGTTGAGTTCAAAAATCTAACAAGTGCAATGTAAGAAGCCAAAGCTGATGATGGCTTTCTGCCCTACGAGATATTAAATATCTACTAGGCCAACGCAAGTAGATTACTATAACCATGTCGCGATAAATGGCAGATTAATCACCTCACGATCTCACTAAAGCTTTTGGTGCTTTCGGCAGGTACCAAAAAAAAGAAGGCGCCCCACAAGGAGGCGCCTTCTCTCGTTATAGTACTATCGAAAGTTTAGTGACGAACTACACGGAATGTAACAGCACCTTTATCAGATGAAATGCTGAAGTTGTACATACCACGAGCGAGGTCGCTGATGTCGTAAACCTTGTTAAACTGACCTGCGTAATTGTTCAGGTTCTCACTGCGAATCAAACGACCGGTAGCATCAGTGATGCGTACTTCGAAAGTTTGAGCTTTACGTGAGAAGAAGGCAAGATTTACATCACCGTGAGTTGGGTTTGGATACAATTGAATCATATCCACACCTTCGATGCTGCCAATACCTACTGACAATTCAAGATCTACCGAGAAAGTATCAGTACCGCAACCCGCACTCGAAGCAACCAATGTAATGGTATAAGCACCGTTGGTTGTGTAGGTGTGCGTTGGATTCACAGCTGTTGATGTTGTGTTGTCGCCAAAGTTCCAGTTAAACGAAGTAGCGTTTACCGAAGAGTTCACAAACACTACGTTAGCACCGTTAGCACTGTAGTTGAAGCTAGCCACTGGTGCCGGATTCACAGTAATGGTTTGAGTGCTTGTAGCTACACATGAACCACTTACAAGTGTTGCAGTAATCGTGTGTGTTCCAACACCCGCAACGGCTGGGCTAAATGTACCTCCAACAACACCAGGTCCACTGAAGATTGCACCTGAAGGAGTAGATGTCAATACGATTGGATCAGCATCAGAACAGATCGAGTTCGGAACGTTCGTTGTTACGCTAAGATTTTCAGAAACTGTAACAATCACTTCATCGAAGCCAACGCAAGTTCCATTATCAAACTCATAGCGAATGGTGTGCTGTCCTAATCCAGCAGCAGCAGCATCAAACACGTTACCAGTAACACCAGGACCGGAGAATGTTCCCAAACTAGGTGTACCTACAAGAGTTACAAGCTCAGAATTCAAGCAGTATGCTGTACCAAGTCCACTTAAGGTTACAACCGGTGCGGCATTCACTTGAATAGTTTGCGTAGCTACACCAGGACAAGTTTGACCAGCTTCAGTATAAGTGTAAGTCACAGTTACAGCACCTACGCCGGCTTGAGCAGGGTCAAAAGTTGATCCGGTCACACCAGCACCTGAGAATACACCACCGGCCGGAGATGCGCTCAAGGTGATAACATCATCCTGACTGCAGGTTGAGTCAGCAAGACTGAAGTTAACTGTAGGGGCAGTATTTACCGTTACATTCTGAGTAATTGTTGATGCGCATGAACCTCCAGTATTCACTGTGTAGGTGATTGCATAACTACCAGCTCCTACAGTAGATGGGCTGAATACGTTACCAGCAATTCCATTGTTGTTTGGAGTATCAATTGTGAATACACCACCAGCTGGAATTCCAGTAAGCTGAACATCAGCATCAGCAGGGCAGTAAGTAGCAGCTAAGCCAACAAAGTCAGCAGCTGGAGCCTCAATTACATTGATGGTAATCGTTGCACTGCTAGCACATCCGTTTGAAGTCGCGTTGTAAGTGATTTCAAAAGAACCTACACCAGTTTCAGAGGGGTCAAATGTTCCGGCATCTTCATCGATGATTCCTTCACCAGACCATGTTCCTCCCGAAGGCACAGCAAACAAAGTGATTGGATCAGAAGTAACACATACATCAGCTACTGGAGCAATTTGAGTTTCTCCACCTGAAAGCTCAAGTGTGTAAGCGTTAAAGCCGTTACAATCGAACACTGGTTGCTCAAATGCTGGGAGTAAGATAATTGAGTAAGTGCCAGGTGCAAGTGAAGTAGCCAATGTAAACGGTTCTGCTGCCGAGAAAGTACCTTGAGAAACAATCGTCAGGTTGGCACAATCGGTAGCGTCTGCGAAGAACACGGTACCATCAAACTCAGCCAAAACATTAACTGTATATACACCTTGGTTGGTTACTTCAAGTTCAAACCAATCAGTATCGCGGGTAGCAGTATTCATAAAGCTGGTTCCGCAAATAGTCTGACCGCAAGCAATTGCTTCGAACGAAGGAGGTGTTGAATTACATCCGCCATTTAAATCTTGACCGCAAGGTTCAAGTTCAGTGATAAAGTCTGGCTCGCAAACAATACAACGGGTTTGGAATACTGCATTGGTTGAGAACACGGTATCAGTTCCATCAGGACATGGAGCAGCAATTTGAACGATGTAATCCGTACAAGTCTGCAAGTCTAAGAAGAACGTGAAGTTATCCGGAGGCAATACTGAAATTGGGTTAGACCAAGTGGCTACAGTTTCAGGCTCATCAGCAGCACGGTAACGAACTAGGTACTCAGTAGCACCGTCTACAGCATCCCATGTAACGATTGTCGCATCAGTCGAGGTCTCGCTAAATGTGATATTGTTCGGGAAAGGACAATCCAAAGGATCGTTCACAATGATTGTGTAGTCTTCAACTTCACCAAATGTTGTTGTACCGCATGGGTCAACAATACCGGTAAATGTCAAACGAATACGCATTCTGGTAGCTCCAGGAAGAGCGTCAGCCGGCGGAATGATGTTGGCACCATAAGGACCTACACCAGGTGTCCCCAAAACAGTTAAGGTTTCATTGGCATCACCAAAGTCTCCATCTTGATTCCAGTCAACCCAAATGCCCAACTGATTTCCTGCAAACGGGTTACCGTTTGTAACAGTAATGGCTGTTGCAGTTCCGATAAACACTGCGGTACTCAATGCAGTGTAATCAGAATAACCTCCAACCAAACCACAATCAGATGCATTATTGATGTCTCCAGCCTGAACATTTGAGATAAACTCTTCACAAATCGTAGCGCCAGCATCACAGTAATCCAAGCATGTACCAGTAGTGAAGTTAATGGTATCGCAACCAATAGCATCACCGTTCGCATTCGTAGGCACAATGATGTAAGCATACGAAGTGTTTGGCTGAAGCAAACCTGGATCGAAAGTCAAAGTGGTTTGATTGTCTGCAAGAAGCACAAAACCAGAGCCGTCGATCTCAAAGTAAACATCGTACCCTGTTGCAGGTGAACCAGGTGAAGGTGTCCACGATACAACGGCCTCGTTTATACATACTCCAGTATCACCATCAGCAGGACCTGCTGTTATTGTAGCGCATGAAGGAACTTCTGTAGTTGAAACACAGTTAACAGTTGCTTCCCAACCCGGACGGATTACTGATCCATCTGAGCGGAACACAAAAGTGAGGGCTCCAGAAGGGTGTGTAGATGTGAATGGACCAGGTGAAGTTGTTCCCCAAAATGAACCAGGTAAACCACCTGGCACAAAACCAGCGCCATTAGCGGAAGCAATTTGAGGAGAATTGATATCTGGACCGTCATAAACATACAAACCATCGAAACTAGTTTCTGTATTGAACGCATTGAAAAATACTTGAATTGCAGAGTTCGGCTGATCGGGTGTTATGGTTAAGGTGAAGTTTTCGCCATTCGCATAACTACCTGTTAATCCGCCCGAATCGTAGAAGTTTGCATCACAAGTGCTAATTGTAGCATTGCTCATGATGATATCAACCGTACCTCCTGTTGTAAAGGTATTGCAACCACAATCTGCAGACTGGCCGTTAGCATTGTTTGCAACAACTTGCCATGCATAAGACGAGTTGAGATCCAATTGACCAGGATTGAATGAAGTAGCTGTTTGGTTATCGGATACCAACACCAAGTTATCGCAATCTAAACCAAAGAATACATCATATGATTGTGAAACACCTTCACCTGGAGTCCAAGTAAACACTGTGGTTGTTGGACTTAAATCAGTAGCTCCATTAGCTGGGGCAGTAACGATCGGGCATCCCGGAGGAACAGAAGCATCAATACAAGAAACTGTAGCATTCCAACCTGGACGAATTACAGAACCGTCAGAAATGAAGACAAAAGTTAATGCTCCAGTTGGATGGGTAGATGTGAAAGGACCAGGAATTACAGTTCCCCAGTATGATCCAGCTAAGCCACCTGGAACGAATCCAGGTCCATTTGCTGAAGCAATAAGAGGAGAGTTGGTATCAGGACCATCATACACATACAGACCATCAAAACTAGCTTCAGTATTGAAGGCATTAAACACAACCTGAATAGAAGCATTGGCTTGTTCAGGAAGGAATGTCAGAGTAAAATTCTCGCTACTTGCGTAATCTGCATCTGGTCCGGCAGAATCGAAGAAATTGGCGTTACATGTAGTTACCGTGCCAGTGAACATGTTCACATCCAGAGCTCCACCTGTGGTAAACGAAAGTACCGGACAGCCTTCAGCTGAACCAATTAAGTTAAATGGAACAACTTGCCAGAAGTAGGTGGTATTTTCATCGAGATCTGGACTAAATTCGGTAGCAGCAATACCATCACCAACCAATTCAAGTTGGTCAGGAGCAGTACCGAAGAACACATTGTACCCTGATGCAGAACCTCCATCACCCAAAGACCAGCTCAATTCAGCATTCAATGATACATCAACGGCCAAATCAGCAGGACTGAAGTTAGTTGCGCATCCTGGAGCTTCAGTCGGAGTGGCACAGCTAATTGCAATTTCAAAACCGGCATCAACCACAGAAACATCAGAAGAGAATGTAAGTGTAAGGCTTCCGTCTACCGCTGTAGAAACGACTGTAGCAGGAGCGGTTGCACCGGTTGCGGAAATCAGCAGTGGAGCATTATTAGAGTTTCCATTGAAGATATCAAGGAAATCAAATTCTTCTTCTGTTGCAAAAGACGTAAAGTCTAACTGAACAAAAGAGCCGGGTGTAGACGGGAAGATGGTCAAGGTAATCTCCTCATTAAGCTCATAATCACCGTCTGCGCCACCTGTATCAAATAGGGTTCCTTCGCAGAGCGTAACCTCTCCATTGAATATTACGAACTCTGCATTCTCCTGTGTGGTAAATGAAAGCACTTGGCAATCTTCGGCCGAACCGTTTTCATTTAAAGGAATAACCTGCCAGAAATAAGTTGTATTCAATTCCAGTGTTCCTGGATTAAAGGAAGTACCAGTTTGACCTTCAGAAACTAATTCGAGATTATTCTCATCAGTTCCAAAGAACACATCATAACCGGTAACAATTCCACCCCCTGACGACCAGTTAAGAGTTGCATTAAAAGCAACATCAGTTGCCAAATCAGCAGGGAAGAAATCTTGGGCACATACTGGGGCCTCTGAAGTAGATACACATGAAATCACAGCTTCCCAACCCTCTAATGTAACTGATTCGTCCGAGGTAAATGCGAAAGTAAGAGACCCATCAGCAGCAGTTGAAACCACAGTAAATGGTACTGATGGCTCTCCTGTAAATTCATCAATAAGAGGTGCTGCTGTTGAGCTACCATTAAAGATTGAAAGGAAATCAAAATCTTCTTCAATGTTGAAGCTATTGAATACAACCTGAACAGCACTGTTAGGCTCACTTGGGTTAATCGTGAGTACGAATTCCTCTTCAGTAGAATAATCACCATTGATTCCACCACTATCGAAGAAGTTAGCTCCGCATGTGGTTACAGTATCATTGGATATTACTAAATCGGTGTTTTCGCTTGTAGTGAAGGTGTTACATGCGCAATCTTCTGCGGCACCATTGGCATTAACAGGAACAACACTCCAAGCGTAAGTTGTGCCCAACTCCAATAAACCAGGGTTAAATTCGGTTGATGACTGGTTCTCACTCACCAGAGTCAAATTCGAACAGCTAGTTCCAAAAAACACATTATAACCAGTCACTATACCTGAAGGAGCTTCCCAAGAAAGCAGCGCTGAAGAAGAAGAAACATTGGTTGCATTATTTTGAGGAACTAAAGATGTTGCGCACTCAGGTAAGCTAGTGGTGCTAACACACACAATGGATGCAGACCAACCAGGAAGAGCTACAATGTCATCTGAAATAAATTCAAAGGTTAAACAACCATCTTCAGCCGATGAAACAAAAGTTCCAGGATTAGTGGTTCCAGAGAAGCGCTCATTCCCACTTTCAGGACTAGTGAAAGCTTCCCCAGTAGTGCCTGTACCATTGTAAATCGACAACCAATCAAAAGGAGCAGCAGGATTAAAAAAGCTGTTCTCTACATCAAATTCATTAAAGGTTACCTGAATGGCACTATTGGCCTGATCAGGACAAATTGTCAATACAAAATTCTCATCATTTTCGTAATCACCATCAGCTCCACCTGAATCAAAGAAGTTTGCAGAGCAGGTATTGATTACGCCGTTTTGCATCACAATGTCATCCACTGGCTCTTCTTCGGGAACCAAAACAGCATTGATTACGTGCACAACACCGTTATCAGCCAAAATATCGGCAATAATCACTTGAGCATCATTGATGAAAATATCTGAACCGTTTATGGTTACTGTTACGGTTCCTGTGTTGAGAGTCACAATTTGCTGACCATCACTTAATGATGTGCTCAAGTTCTGACCTGCTACTACGTGATAAAGAAGTACCTGAGCCAAAGCTCCTGTTGGATCTGCAACGAGCGCATCAACAACTGCTTGAGGAAGCAATTGGAATGCAGCATCAGTTGGCGCAAATACCGTGAATGGTCCTGCTCCTTGCAATTCATCATCCAAGCCAGCCAACTCAACTAAGGTCTCTAGTGTGTTGTGAACATTGCTGTTTACAATCACATCCCAAACTGTTGAGTCTTCTTCTGCTGGTGGAACAAGTACAGCATCAATTACGTGTACAACACCGTTATCGGCTAAAATGTCGGCAATTACGACCTGAGCATCATTGATGAAAATATCTGACCCATTAATCGAAACTGTTACGGTTCCTGTGTTAAGAGTCACAATTTGCTGACCATCACTTAAAGAAGTACTTAAGTTCTGACCCGCTACTACGTGATAAAGAAGTACCTGAGCCAAAGCACCTGTTGGGTCTGCAACGAGCGCATCAACAACTGCTTGAGGAAGCAATTGGAATGCAGCATCAGTCGGTGCAAATACAGTTAATGGGCCTGGACCGGCAAGAGCTCCATCTAATTCGGCTAAAACGACTAAAGATTCCAGTGTGTTGTGAACATTACTATTTACAATCACATCCCAAATTGTTGAGTCGTCAACTGCAGAAGTCGTAAAGCTAAAAATAGGACAGCCAGTAGCGCTTCCTTCACTGTTGGTCGGCACTACTTGCCAAAAATAGGTTGTTGCATTGTTCAACAAACCAGGAGAAACTGAAGTTCCTGTAACGGTCTCCAGCAAAGCTAAGTTTTGCTGATCTGTTCCAAAAAACACTTGGTAATTCGTAGGGTTGCCGGTAGCAGCATTCCATGAAAGACTTGTGTTTTCAGATACTTCAGTAGCGTTATTCGCCGGCGTCAAAGCCGTTACACATGATGGAACCTCAGGAGCAGCTTCACAACTTACTGTGGCAGCCCAGCCTTGAGCTCCAGAATTAGCCTGATCAGAAACAAAAACAAAGGTCAATGCTCCATCAGCTGCAGTAGAAGTGATTGTTCCGGGAGAGCCAGTTCCTGTAAAGAATCCAACAACCTGAGAGAAGTCGTTCGGATCAGAACCATTCACAATAGCAAGAATATCTGAGAAATCCTCAAGCTCAAATTCAGTAAAGTTTACAGATACAAATGAACCAGATGTGCTTGGGAAGATCGTTAACACCGACTGTTCATTCGCACCATAAGGTAAAGTAGCGCCGCCGGAATCGAAGAAGTTACCAGTACATGCCGTAACTGAATCGGTGGTCATCAGTACATCTGTACTGTTGGTTGTTGTAAAACTAGAAACCACACAACCCTGGGCAGACCCATTGCTATTTCCTGGAACGATTTGCCAGAAGTAGGTTGTCCCTGGGCTTAATTGACCGGGTGAATAAGATGTAGATGTGAACCCTTGTTCAACTAAATCCAAGTTGAGTCCGTCGGTTCCAAAATAAACATCGTAAAATTCAGTATTCCCGATACCCGGTGTCCAAGATAAAGTTGGGTTCAAAGAAACCTGGGTAGTTTGGTTTGCAGGAGATAAATTTCCGGCACAACCTGGAGTGTCATCGCCAACAATACAAGTAACCGTTGCTTCCCAACCAGCTCCCGTCGTTTGACCATCTGAATTGAACACAAATGTCAAAGAACCATCAGGTGCAGTTGATGTAACAGTAAATGGCACTTGCACATTAGCTCCAGAAAGAATTATTGGTGGAACTGGAACCGAAGAATTTCCAGAAGCGAAAATGCTTAAGCCATCCACATTGAGTTCAGAACTAAATGAGGTGAAGGTTACACTAACAAAACTATTTGGTGTTGATGGCAATAAGGTTAATGTAAACGACTCGTTCACACCATAATTCCCGTTTGCCCCGCCTGAATCAAAAAACAAATCAGAGCAAGTAGTAATTGTTCCGTTCTGCATCAAAATTCCTTGATTTACAGATTCAGTTGTAAATGAACGAATCGGACAACCAGTGGCTGCACCAACAGAATTCACCGGAACAATCTGATAGTAATATGTAGTACCTGCAACCAGAGCGCCTGGGTCGAACGAAGTACCAGCCTGTCCTTGCGATACAATTCCAGGGGTTGGATTTGTTCCAAAATAAACATCAAAT
The DNA here is from genome assembly GCA_027483445.1 of Bacteroidota bacterium. Lineage (GTDB taxonomy): Bacteria > Bacteroidota > Bacteroidia > M30B66 > M30B66 > CAMCXT01. Next base: position 15,140 of record JAIXUS010000080.1, read on the forward strand.
GATGTTGGAGAACCAGCG
>JAIXUS010000009.1 GCA_027483445.1 Bacteroidota bacterium
ATCTAATTTACTTCGTTAGCCAGAAATACATCATCTGCTACGTTGCCCGCGGCTCGCAGTATTCATATACAGCTTCGCCTTGTCGCCTTGCATCTGATGCATTTCTGACTTTTTCAGTAGGCCCTACTTTAACGCTTTAATCCATCATTTCGTTCCATGAGCTTAGTTATCTGTACTCAGTGTAATACGTCTAATAGCAGCAGCGCCAGGTATTGTTCAGCCTGTGGTTATGCCTTACCCAAGCCCGTTGTTGAGGAGCCGCAGGTTGAAGCACCGAAGGTTCAGAAAAAGGCACGGTTGAAAGGATCGACCATCGTGGCGATCTTGGGCGGTGTATTGTTCTCTTTGGGAGTTTATTGGGGAACCAATCGGTTTTTAAATTCTGGTATATTGGTCGATAAGCAGCTTGGCGTAGTCTCTAACGAGATCAACAAAGCCTGCCCCATTTTGGTCGACTCCGAAACACGCCTCGACAATACAGTTGTTTTACCGGGAAAAGTGCTGCAATACAATTACACCCTCATCAATGTAGTAGCCAGCGATATTGATACTTCCGCCTTTAAAGAGGCGCTCCGTCCAATTATTCTCGAGCAGGCCCGAAGCAATCCTCAAATGGAATTCTTTCGCAAGCACGAAGTAACCTTAAATTATTATTACCGCGATTCAACCGGCAGCTATATCACCCTAATATCCGTACCTGTGCCCAAAGAATAGGCTTGGGAGAATTGGGGTGTGAAGGGAAAATGCGGTAACCGCTTTTAGTGGTAGTTTTTTATTGTCGCGCCCAAGTAATTTAACGCTTTATCATAAGTTTCAATTCCGTGTCCTACGTTGTTGAATATTTTGGTCTCTTTCAGTGTCTTAATCTGTCTTTTGGCATTATCTACTGATTTTTGATAAGGAAATAAAAGGTCTTTGTCACCAACAAGTAAATAAGTATCTACTTTAACTTCTTCAAGTTGTCTGTCCATATAATATGGTTTTTGCGTCTTGTCTTTATAGCGGCTTATTGCGAAAACCTCATAGTCAACAAGCATTTTTTCTGAAAATTCAGATAGCTTATGATTAGGTTTGGAGAAAACTGCTTTATCAAGAAATTTGGACACATTTATTTTGGTCGGTTTTATTATTGGAAGAAGATTAAAATACAGATTTTTAAGAGTCAGGGAAAAGGGTTGTAGGCAACCTGGGTTTAGTAAAAAAGCTGCCTTTATTCTTTGTGGGCTTACTATTCCCAATTTCATACAAATAAGTCCACCAAATGATGCTCCAGCAATAAAAGCATTTCCAATATTTAGTTTGTCGAAAATTTCGGTTGCCCATATTCCATAATCTAAGGATTTAATGTCTGGTGTTGCACCGTCACTTAAATTTGGAAGTCCATTGGTTTCTATCATAAAAATTCTCATTTTATGATTTAAGTTGTCAAGACCTTTATCAAAGTCCCAAATCAATGAAGTGGTTCTTGCTCCTGGGAAAATCACTAATGTGTCTGAGTATTCTTCTTTTGTGTGAATTCCCCAAACCACTGTTTTTCCAATTGAAGTTTCGATTTCATATCGCTCATATTTTCTACCGTTTTCATTTTCTAATTGTGATACCCAATTTTCAAAATAGTCTCGGTCTGTTTTTTCGTCTTTGAAGCGTGACTTACTGTATATTTTCATCTCTGTCTATGATGTCAGTTAAAATTACACCTAACGGTTCGCGCATAAACGCCGGTTGGGTTTGGTGACAGAAAGTTATCAGTTCACCACGAAATTTCCAAATGTTCTCAAGCTCAAAATTTTGCACCAAAAACCCAATGAGGGTTATGCACTGTTTGCACTGTTCGTTTTTTTGGGTGCACTCGGTTTAGTGGCTCAAAGGCCTGGGGTAATTACGCTGTGCCGGCCAATGAAAGCGCCAGCGGGTGCAGCGGATAGCCCGGAAGACAGTGCGAGAGCGAGAGGGAGAGTGGGCTGGAGAGAGCAACTGGCTGAGGACTATGAGCGGAACACGCGGTGCCCGGCGATGCAGCCTCGGTACACCGTAATGCTCAGCGAGGCAGGCGCCCAAAAGCAAATGGCCAGAATGGGTGGTGAATTAAGCGCCAACACTAACTGGGTTTATCAACATCAACTTGTAAGGAAAGGCTTAGGTTTCGGATTGAGCAACATGAAGGATTTGGCTAAATTAGCCGCCTTATTTGGCGACAAACCATCACATGAAAAAATTTCTACTCGTATTGGCAGTCCTTACTGCCACTAGTGTTTCCCATGCACAGTCGCACCGCTGCGGCACTATGGATGTGCATCAAAGGCTGTTGCAAAACGACAGTGAATATCAGCTGATGCGCGAGGTTATAAACCAACACATTCAACACTTTGAAAGTACGCAATCGGAACACGACGTGAACCGCGTTGTGTATACGATTCCTGTGGTTTTCCATGTGGTGTATCAGAATGCCACGGAGAACATTTCAGATGCACAGCTGCTGTCGCAGATTGATGTGTTGAACGATGATTTTCGAAAGCTCAACTCGAACTTCAATACGACGCCATCTGTTTTTCAGGGCATCGCAGCGGACGTGGAAATTGAATTTTGCCTTGCAACCGTAGACCCCAGCGGAAACCCAACCACCGGCATTACACGCACACAAACCAATGTTAGCTCATTCAACACCAACGACAATGTAAAGTTCACCAGTTCGGGTGGACGAAATGCCTGGCCAAGAGCGAATTACCTTAATATTTGGGTGGCCGATTTAGGCAATAGTTTATTGGGTTATGCGCAATTTCCGGGCGGTCCGGCCAATACCGACGGCGTTGTGCTCACCTACACTTCGGTGGGTCGCCCGCCGGCAAACAATTTTGGAGGCGCGTACAACCTTGGCCGAACCGCAACCCATGAAGTGGGTCACTGGCTGGGCTTGTACCATATTTGGGGCGACGACGGGAACTCCTGCAGTGGAACCGACGAAATTTCAGATACGCCAAACCAGGCTGATGAGTCGGTAGGCTGCCCAAATTTCCCACAGATTTCTTGCAGCAATGGACCGAACGGCGACATGTTCATGAACTACATGGACTACATGTCGGACGCTTGTGCGACGATGTTCACCAATGGCCAAAAGACCCGAATGCGCTCCTTTTTTGCGCCGGGTGGAGCCCGTGCTTCATTGTTAAGTTCGAATGTTTGCAACAGCACTCCGCCACCACCGCCATCGGCTTGTAACGACACTTTGCGTTTCCCATTGCCGGGAACTGAGGCGGTGTATGGAAGTCAAGAGATTGGGTATGTGTCGGGAACCAATACTTACAATGACTCTGCGAAGGTTGACAAGTTCACCGCGGTTTCGCCGTTTACACGGGTGCGAGGTGGCTTCTTCAAGTTTGCTGATGCCGATTTGAATGGATTGGGCTCCTACAATGTTACCTTCCGTTTATACGACGATAATGGCACCGGAGGGCTTCCGGGCAGCATTTTGGCCAGCACGACTGTGCCCATGGCTACGGTGGTAAATAGCGTAACGAATGCTGCGTATCTACAAGTTCAGTTTGCCAATCCGGTTACGGTGAGCGGTGCGTTTTATCTGGGTGTGGTGATCAACCCTGCCAGTGGCGTTATTTTGGCTTTGTACACCAATGAGGATGGCCAATCGACACCCAATACGGCCTTTGAGCAATTTGAAGATGGCACCTGGCATGAATACACCGAAGAGGCCAGTTGGGGAATCTCTGTATCACATGCCATTAGTGCATGGATGGAGGCCGCACCGCCAACATCGAGCTTCAACATTTCGGATGGAACAATTTGCTCGGGCAATACCATAACGTTTACTTCAACAGCCACTGCTGCCGTGGGTTACCAATGGACGTTCCCCGGTGGAAATCCATCGAGCAGCACCGCAGTAAACCCAACCGTTACCTACTCTTCTGCCGGAACTTACAATGCCACTTTGGTTGTAACAGGCTCTTGTGCAGGGCAAACAGCCACCCAAACTCAGAACAATGCGGTGGTAGTGAGCAATCAGCCAGCGGTACCGCAAATCAGCAATAACAACGGAGTGCTCAGCACGAGCACCAACGGTGGTTCGATACAGTGGTTTTTAAATGGAACAGCCATCAGTGGCGCTACGGGTCCTCAGCACAATCCAACAGCAGTTGGAAATTATACAGTAAGTGTTACGCAAGGAGGCTGTACTTCAACATCGGCGCCGTTTACGGTAACTACAATTGATGTAAATGCGGCTTCGCCGGATGCCTTTATCGTGTTCCCGAATCCAGCTCAGGAAAAGTTGTTTATCCGCACCGGTTTCCGCGATACACAAGCTCAAGTGATCATTGTGCTCAATGACTTAAGTGGCAAGCAGGTGTTGATGCAGCAATACGCTTCTGGTAATCTGATGGAGGTAAACACGGCTTCGCTGGCCTCCGGAATGTATCTCCTGACTGTTTCCAATGGTAAAGAGCAGCAGGTGGTTCGTGTGGGCATCACCCACTAAACAAGAAAAGTCTATTCGTAGCGTTCCTGCACTATGAAATGTAGCACCCGGAAAATGATATTGAGCATTCTTCCGGGTGTTTTTTTATGTTTGACCGGAATTGCAGGACCGTCAGACACATTGGCCAATGAGCCCGAAAAACCGGTGTATTTTATTCGGTTCAAAGATCAGCCTCATTTTACGTTTGAGTTTGCGCGGAGAAGGCAGCAAATCAGTTTGGTAAATCCGGCCAATGAATCTTTGTTTGTGCGCTACGAGCCCAATACCCGAACCAATTTCATTGCCTCATTCGATTACCGTTGGATTAGTTTATCGTTAGGTTTGTTCTCAATGCCGGTAGGCCAGTCGCGGTTTCAGGGCGAAACAGAGCAGTTTAACCTGCGTTTCAGTTTTAACGGCCGAAGAATTTGGAACACCAATTTCATCCAATTTTATCAAGGGTATTCACAAACCAATCCGCAAATTTCCGACAGTCTCTGGGTAAGTGGCATGCCCCTACCCCATCGGCCCGACATCAGCAGTTTCACCTTGTTTTCTAATGTGCTTTATTGTTTTCGGCCCGACAAATTCTCATACCGTGCAGCACTTTGGCAGCTCGACCGCCAGGAAAAAAGTGCTGGGAGCTTTGTTGCGGGAGCTTCGTATCGTTTAAATCTCATCGACAGCGACACCAATCAAACCATGATTCCGATTGGATTGTACAATGAGTATTCGCCGATTAACCGGGCTGTTTCGGTGCGTCAAAGCACCTTTACCATCCATGCAGGGTACATACACACCTTTGTTTCTCCTTACAAACCCTGGTTTTTAACCTTGTACTTATTGCCCGGTATTGCCTTTGAAAGCGGCTTTTACCGACCTGAAGATTTATTGGTGAGGACCTTTCGTCAGAGCGCAGCAGCAGCGACAGAATTCAGGCTCATTTTAGGCTATAACGCCGACCGTTGGTTCAGCGGAATCTCGTTTCACAGCTTGAGTTTTGCAGGTACCCGGGACGCCGACCTATGGGTCGACAACAATTTTAGCTGGTTTAGAATCTTTGGAGGCTTTCGGCTGAAGCCGATAGACAGAACCAAAGGCCCGAAAATACTCAGGGGCATCGGTTTGTAATCAATACGCCCGCTCGTTCACCTTGTTGTAAAAGTTGATAAAGGCGCGATTCACCACTTTATTGCCGCCCGGAGTCGGGTAATTGCCCGAGAAATACCAATCGCCACGGTGGTTTGGACAAGCTTCATGGAGGCTTTCCAGCTTTTGATAAATCACAGCAACCTCAGCATGGATATCGGCCGGGGTGACCAGTTTGGCAATGCGATCAGAAATCTCCTCATCGGTAAAATGCTTGTAGATGTTCTGCACCACATTGCGGATTTCTTCTTTGGGGTAGCTGTCTTGTGCGATGCATTGCTCATACACCTCATCAATCACATATTCGGTTCCCCGCTCGCGGTGGAGGTCGACGGCAGCCTGAAAGGCAATAAAATCGCCGAGCTTGGCCATATCGATACCGTAACAGTCGGGGTAACGAATTTGAGGAGCCGAAGAAACAATGATGATTTTCTTGGGGCCCAAGCGGTCGAGGATTCGTAAAATACTCTGCTTTAGTGTGGTGCCGCGCACGATGGAATCGTCGATAATCACCAGTGTATCAATATCTTTTCGAACAATGCCATAGGTTACATCGTACACATGCGCCACCATTTCGTCGCGGTGCAAATCGTCGGTAATGAAGGTGCGAATCTTGGCGTCTTTGATGGCGATTTTCTCGGTTCGGACGCTACGGCTGAGGATTCGGTTAACCACATCGGCATCGAGCGTCCCATTCAAGGCGGTAATTTGTCGGTTTTTCTCTTCGTTCAACCACTGATTCATTCCATGAACAAGCCCGAAGAAAGCAGTTTCGGCTGTGTTGGGAATGTAGGAAAACACCGTATTGTCGATGTCGTAATTGATGGCTTCGAGTATTTGTTTGCTGAGGTTTTTTCCAAGTGCTTTGCGCTCGCGGTAGATGTCGGCATCGGAGCCACGCGAGAAATAGATGCGTTCAAAAGAGCAGGAGAGGCGTTCTTTGGGTTCGCGGATTACTTCTTCGGCAACACGGCCATCCTTTTTGATAATGAGCGCGGAGCCCGGCGGCAATTCACGGATTTCCTCCAGCGGAATGTTGAAGGCCGTTTGAAGCACCGGACGTTCTGATGTAGCTACAACCACCTCATCGTTTTGCAAGTAAAAGCAAGGCCTGATTCCATTCGGATCGCGCACTACAAAAGCATCGCCATGACCAATCATTCCTGTTATTACGTAGCCTCCATCAAATCGTTTAGAAGCCTGACGTAGGATTTCGGCCACATCTAAATCGCGGGCAATGAGCCGGGAAATTTCGGCATTGTCGTGTCCCTGGCGTTTGAATTCGCGAAAGAGACGCTCGTTTTCATTATCGAGGAAATGACCAATCTTTTCGAGAACCGTAACGGTATCGGCCATTTCTTTGGGGTGCTGCCCCAGCTCGATGAGCTGATTAAATTGCTCGTCGACATTGGTAAGGTTGAAATTTCCGGCCACCACGAGGTTTCTGCTCATCCAGTTGTTTTGGCGAAGGAAAGGGTGGCAGTTTTCGATGCTGTTTTTCCCAAAGGTGCCGTAGCGCAAGTGCCCCATGAGCAATTCGCCGATGAAAGGGTGGTTGGCTTTGAGATACTCGGTGTCTTTGAACTTCTCCGGGTTATCGCGCCGCATTTCTTCGTAGTAGGAGTTGAGCTTTTCGAAGATGTCTTTGAGCGGCTGTGCGGCATTTGAGCGATACCGGCCAATGTAGCGATGACCGGGTGGCACATCAAATTTGATGCAGGCAACACCCGCCCCATCCTGCCCGCGATTGTGCTGTTTCTCCATGAGGAGATTCAGTTTGTTCAGGGCGTAACGTGCGGATCCGTATTTCTGGCGGTAATAATCGAGGGGTTTGAGCAGGCGGATGAGTACTATTCCGCACTCGTGTTTGATGGTTTCGCTCATGGTGTGGCAAAGGTAGTAAAAGAGCCGTGGAGATCGATAGTTGAGCTCTTGGTAAAGAGTGTCCGATTAATTAATAACCGTCTAGTCAATGGCGGCCGAATTGACCGACGCTTTGTGAAAGCATGAATTCGTCAGGAAGTTCTAATTTCGCCGAACCCAAAAACCAACGCAATGATCATTCACACCGAAACACAAGTTAATGCTCCCGTAGACAAAGTCTGGGGTGCCTATACATCACCCGAACATATTACCGGTTGGAATTTCGCCAGCGACGACTGGTGCTGTCCTTCGGCGAGCAATGATTTAAGGCCGGGTGGGCGCTACGTAGCCCGAATGGAGGCCAAAGATGGTAGCTTCGGGTTCGACTTTGAAGCGGTATATGACGAGGTGATTCATCATCAAAAATTGGCGTATACCATGGGTGATGGAAGAAAAGCTACCGTAGTTTTTGAAGCGATCTCGGAAACCCAAACTAGGGTAAGTGTCGATTTTGAAGCCGAAACCATGAATCAGGAAGAGATGCAACGCCAGGGTTGGCAGGCGATTTTGGATAATTTTGGGAGGTATGCCGAAGCGTTGATTTAGCAAGCAAGCGCAAAAATCGCCATTCATGAAAAAAACCACCCCAACCACCATCGATAATTACCTCGATACCCATTACATCCACCGAAGCAATTGGCTGAGAGCGGCAGTTTTGGGCGCCAACGACGGTATTTTGTCGATTTCAGCGCTGGCCATCGGCGTTGCGGCTTCAGGAGCCGGTCGAGATGCCATTGTTTTGGCTTCGCTGGCCGGATTGGTGGGTGGTGCACTATCCATGGCCGCCGGCGAGTACGTATCGGTAAGTTCACAAACCGACATGGAAAAGGCCGACATCCAACGTGAAGAAAAAGAACTGCAAGACACGCCCGAAGCCGAAATGGAACTGCTGGCTTTGATTTATGAACGCCGCGGACTAAAGCCAGAAACCGCTAAACTTGTCGCGAAGGAACTTACCGAGGCGGATGCCTTGGGAGCCCACGTACGCGATGAACTGGGCATCAACGAAATCAATCAGGCCAACCCTTTGCAAGCCGCGCTGGCTTCCGGGGCAGCATTCACCGCAGGCGGCGTAATGCCCTGCCTGATTGCCGGTTTGTCGCCCCTCACATGGGTCGAAACGACCTTGTACGCCTCAACTACACTATTTCTGATGCTGCTTGGGGTTGCATCGGCAAGACTTGGCGGTTCGCCGCCCGTTCGAGCGGCCTTGCGTATCATGGTTTGGGGAACATTGGCCATGGGTATTTCAGGCGCAGTGGGGTATTTCTTCGGCGTTTCGGTCTAAGGAGACACAACACTCAAATACCCTCATAATTGTTTGGCTTGTTCATTTTTGGGCGCCTGCCTCGCTGAGCTTGCCGTATGGCTGGAGTTAAATCGCCGGGCACCGCGCTTTTCGCTGCTACTCCTCAAACAGAACCCGCGCTCACTCTCGCACTCGCTCTGTTTTGCGGGGTATCCGCTTCAATCGCTCGCGCAATAGCACTACCGGTTGAGATTCAACTCGGCAATACTCTTAATTCTGTTTCTTTCAAGGAATTCATCAATGGTTTCAAGATGCTCAATCACACGTTGGTTCTTGAATTCAAACACCTTTTTGGCTAATCCCATCAAAAAGGCCCGGTCGTGCGACACCAAAATGAGTGTGCCTTCAAAATCAAGCAGGGCTTCTTTCAATACATCTTTCGATTTAAGGTCGAGGTGATTGGTGGGCTCATCGAGAATAAGGAGGTTTACAGGCTCAAGCAGCAATTTCACCATGGCCAAACGGGTGCGCTCGCCTCCCGACAATACGGCCACTTTCTTGTTGATGTCATCGCCGCTAAACATGAACCGCCCCAGCATGTTCTTAATCTGCGTGCGAATGTCGCCCACCGCCACCTGATCAACCGTTTCGAATACGGTAAGCTCCGGGTCGAGCAATGCCGCCTGATTTTGGGCAAAGTAGCCTACCTTCACGTTGTGCCCCAACGAAACCTGACCATCTACCTCCACTTCGCCCAGAATGGCTTTAATCATGGTCGATTTCCCTTCACCATTTCGTCCAACAAAAGCCACCTTCTCGCCGCGGGTAATCGACATGTTGGCCTTGTGAAACACCACTTGCTCTCCATATTTCTTCGACACTTCGTGCACCGTTACCGGATGCTCACCCGAACGCGGCGCCGGCGGGAAACGCAGCTTGAGGGCTGATGTGTCAATTTCATCAATCTCAATTGGAACGATTTTCTCCAACATGCGCTCACGGGAATTCACCTGGTTGGTTTTGGAATAGGTTCCCCGGAAGCGCTCGATAAAGGCCATGTGGTCGGCAATTTCCTTTTGTTGTTCCTGCCAGGCTTTGAGCTGATGCGCACGGCGTTCCTCGCGCAATTGCAGATAATGCGAGTAATTGGCTTTGTAATCATACATCCGCCCCATGGTAATTTCGATGGTGCGGTTGGTAATGTTGTCGATGAAGGCTTTGTCGTGCGAGATTACCAATACGGCGTTGGCTTTATTCACCAGAAAATCTTCCAGCCAAATCACCGATTCGATGTCAATGTGGTTGGTGGGCTCATCGAGCAGAATGAGGTCGGGCTTTTTGAGGAGGATTTTGGCCAGTTCAATACGCATCCGCCATCCACCGCTAAATTCGCTGGTAGGGCGGTACAAATCTTCTTGCTTAAAACCCAATCCCTTCAGCGCTTTTTCCACTTCGGCATCGTAATTTACCTCCTCGAGGGCATAATACTTTTCGCCCAAATCCGAAACCCGCTCAATGATGCTCATGTATTCCTTGCTCTCGTAATCGGTGCGGGTTTCGAGCTCCTTGTTGAGGCGCTCCATTTCCTCACGCATGTCGAACACATGTTGAAAGGCCTTGGCAGCCTCGGCAAACACAGTGGTGTCGTCTTCGGTGAGCAAATGCTGAGGCAGGTATGCAATCACCGCTTCCTTTGGAGCTCTAACAGCGCCGCGGGTAGCCCTTTGTTCGCCGGCAATGATCTTCATGAGGGTCGATTTACCGGCCCCATTTTTTCCCATCAATGCAATTTTATCGTTGGGATTGATGGCGAAAGAAATGCCGCTGAAGAGGGTTTTGCCGGTAAACTCCACGGCCAGGTTGTCGACGGTGATCATAATGTTGAAATGGGCGGCAAAAGTAAGGAATTCGAGTGAAGGCCTGGAGTAAATCGCACAGGTAGGGTATGAAATTGGTGCTCTTCTGCCAGGGATTGCAATGGAAAGCCCGCAACACATGAAGCGCAGCGGAATGTGTGAGGACTTGCAATGAAAAGCCCGGTGGCCCTTGCCAGGAGAAACTAAATCTTGATTAACCGAAGGTATTACGGTTGACGTTCAAATGGATTATGATTAAGGTTGCAAGGGCCAGGCAGCCAAAAAAAACGCCGGAAGACCATTACAGCTCCCGGCGTTGTTGAAATTATTTTCAGATTATTGTTTGATAAATCGTAGGTTTTCCAGGCCTTTTTCGTGTTGAATTTGAAGGAAATATAGTCCTTTAGGCAAGTGTGAAATTGAGATGGGGTGAGCCTCATTTAGAGTACCATTCCATTGTTGCATTTCACGACTTACTACAGCACCGCGTATATCTACAATGCTCATCAATACTGGACCTGAAGGCAATGTTCCTTGCAATTGAATAAAATTTCCGGCCGGATTTGGGAATAGAATCAATGGCCAATTTTCGAGGCCATCAATACTCGTTGGACATTCTACAGAAAACTGCGCTGCGGTTGATGAGCATCCGGCGAGGTCTGTTTCTACAACAGTAATGTTTCCGGCGGTTCCATTAAAGGTAATCTGCACCGTTGGGCTTCCTTGACCGCTGCTGATGCTGGCATTTCCGGGAGCAGTCCACGTGTAAGTGTGCCCCGGCGTGCCTGCACCCACCGAATACGTTTCGGTAACACCTGAACAGCCTGCCAATTGTGCATTTCCGGTAATTACCGGAACCTGAACACCGCTGCTTACATTGATAAATTCGATGTATTCTGCCCCGCCAAGCTCAAATCCGAAATTGTCGACATAGGCAAGGCTTACATTTTTCAAACCTGCGCTGGAGTAGGTTACATTGAAAGGCCCGTTGCCCGTAGCTGTTGCCGGCGTTGCTCCGGCGCCAAAATTCCACTGGGGCGTTCCACCCAAAAACGACTGGCCGTCGCTGTAGTTGTAGAATGTAACTGTATTTCCGGTGCAGGTAAGTGTTGGGAAGGCTCCAATGACCACCTCGAAGAAATTACAAAACTGACCATTGTCGACCGCTACAGATTCGGTAGTCGATTGCCCACTACCACACTGATTTTGAGGGGTAACGGTGAGGGTAAAGCTTTGGTTAAGGGCATCGAACAGAATCTCGTTGGTACCTTGACCAAAGTGAATGGTTCCCGCATTGGCCGGGCTAACCGACCAGAGGTATGAAGTTGCCCCTGAAACGCTAAATATGGAGAAATCGAGTTGCTCGCCCGGACAGAAATCGCTGTTTCCGAAGATGTTTCCGGCGTTTCCGGGAAGGCTGCCTTGGGAAATGTTAATGGATGAAGAGGTGCTGCTGCAGGTTCCTTCATTAACGGTAACACTGTAATTTCCGCCTTGCTCAACGGTGAACGTGTTGGTGCTACCGGCCTGACCAACCGGATTTCCGTTGAGTAAAAACTGATAGGTTGCGCCGCTGAGTGTGTTGGCGGTGAGCACAATAGGATTTCCGCCCGGACAAAAGAATGTGCCTGATGCTGAAAGACTTGCAGCAGGTGCGGGAATTACAGCAAGGCTCAGGCTGTTTGAGCCGGCCTGGCAGCCATCTGCGCTGGTAACAATCACACTGTAAGTGCCGGCTACACTGGCATTGAGGGCTGCAGTATTGCCTCCGGTGTTGCTGCCGTTGAGTTGCCAGTTGAAGCTGCCCAGGTTGGAGCCCGTTGCATTGATGGTGGTTGAGGAGCCTTCGCAAATACTTGTGCTTGTGGCTGATATGCTTACTGAGGGCACAGCGCCATTGGTTAATGTAAGCGTATTGGAAGTGTCGGAACAGGTACCCAAAGTGGTAATGACAAAGTAGTTACCCGCAGCGGTTGCGCTAAATCCGGCGCCGGTAGCCGATTGTTGGGCTCCGTTAAAAAACCAGGTGTAAGTAGCGCCCGGAGTATTGGTGCACTGAAGGGCGATTTGGTCGGTATTAGGGCAAAAAGCACTGGACGCTGCGGTAATATTGGCCGGAGCACCTGGCGATAGCGAAATATTCAAGGAATTAGAAGAAACGGTGCAACCGTCGGACGAACTCACCTGTGCTGTGTAGGCTCCGGCAGCGGTGGCATTGAGCGTATTGGCCGACTGCCCGGTGAGCGTACTGCCATTGAGTTGCCAAACTACCTGTGCTGCGCCTGTTGCGTTTAAGCTGATGACTGTAGAGGCACCCGGACAAATGGCCGTTTGAGCTGCAGAAATGCTGGCTGTTGGGTTGGTTCCGGTGGTGATGACTACAGCCGAAGAGATGCGTTGACAACCATTTGAAGCAACTGCCCTCACCGTATAAGAGCCGGCCTGGGTGGCGCTGAAGCTGTTGTTTCCGGCGGCAAGCGCACTAATTACAACATTGTTCCGGCTCCACTCATATTGAATACCCGCCTGATTAGCAACGTTTAACGTAACAGATCCACCTCCACAGAGTACTGTGCCTTGCGGGGTTTGGATTTGTGCATCGGGCGTTGGATTAACTACGGCTGTTTGTGACGCTGAGCCTGTGCAGCCTTGAGGATTGGTAACCGTATAGCTGAGGTTGACATTTCCGCTAAGTCCAACAGGGTTGAATGTGTTGCCCGAAACACCCGTTCCGCTAAACGTTCCTCCGGCCGGACTACCACTCAGGCTCACCGGTTGGGCATTGGCGCACAGCGGTGCGATGGCATTAAAGGTTACAGTGGGGTTTGCATTCACCGTGAGATTGGTTGTGGCGCTATTGGTGCAGCCATTGCTATTGGTGAAGGTGTAGGTGATTGGAAATGTGCCCACTCCGGCGGTTGTTGGATTAAATGCCCCGGAAGTAACACCAGTGCCCGAATAGGAGCCTCCTGAGGGCGTTCCACCACTGAGGTTAAAGGCCGCAGTTCCTGCGCAAACGGAGCTCGAGGCGCCGAGATTGAGCGCTACATTAGGCAGCGGATTCACTGTAACGGTAATGGAATCGGTTTGCACATTGTCGCAGGCATCGGTTATAGAAACAATGTAGGTTGTTGTAGTTGGCGGGTTGAGGACAGGGTTGGAAATATTGGTATTGCTGATAAAGGTGTTGGGCGTCCAGGCGTAGTCGGTGCCACCGGGTAAGTTGGCCTGATAGCTTCCACCGGCGCAGATGGTGGCGTCTTCGAGTTGGATGATGTTGTTGTTGAAACTTTCGATGCACACCGTATGCTGGTTGTTGAAACCGCCTGTTGCGGAGGTGAAGCCCCAGTAAACGTAGGGATTCCCACCAAAGATATTGGCGATAACGTTGCCGGTGTAGGATGTCCGCAGTTCGTTGTTGAAATACACATCGAGTTTTTGAAGAGTCGGTTGCCAATGGATGCGTACGAGGAAGCTGGTTCCGTTTTCGATGTTTCCACAGTTTGATAGTGCGCAAACCGGCGCCACAAGTGATGCGCCTGAATTATGGTTTACCTGACCATCGCGGAGAATGGCGATGTGGTCGTTGGTGGGATCGCTGAATTCGGTATTGCGGTAAGTGTCGAATTCGACGAAAATAGAAGGCGTAACACCTTGGATACCAATGCCACCGCCACCAACACCTGCGCTGGAACATAGGTTTTGAAAAGCGAATACGATACCATCGGCACCATTGCCATCAACGGTTCCAAAATTAAGTGTAGCACTGAGGTCGAACTCTTGGTTTAGGTCGGCTTTCCGGCGAAACCACATGGAGCCAAACTGCCCGTTTTGGGCTTGCGTGAGGCGATAACAATCGTTGCCTAATTCGGCCTGACCGCCGTTTCCACTCAGCTGAAAATCGGCCTGAGCGTAAGTGTTGACTGAGAGGGTGACTAGAAGTAATCCGATGAGCAATTGTAGAGGGTAACGCATGATGAATTACATTTAATTGTTCCGCGCAAAACTAGTGTTGAAAACAGTAGTTTTCACGGTGTAGTGCAGTTGTAGAGATTATAATTTTTTAATCCAAATATGCTGTTCAACAAGGTCTTACACGGAAGTTCTGCCAGGGATTGTAATGGAAAGCCCGGAGCACATGAAGCGCAGCGGAATGTGTGAGGACTTGCAATGAAAAGCCCGGTGGCCTTGCCGGGAGAAAGCGAAATTCAAATGGTAGTTTTGTGGTTGAATGAATTGGATGGCCAACAGTCTCATGTGCGGGCAAGGCCAGGCAGCCAACAGAAAAACAACCCTGAAAACAGGTTTTAGAGGTTGCCGGTGCGACCGCCATCGACGGGCACATTGATGCCATTGACGTACGCGGCGGCCGGAGAGGCGAGGTAGCAAACGGCCCAGGCGATTTCTTCGGGTTTGGCGAAGCGTGCTGCGGGGATTTCGGCGAGCATCTCGGCCTCGATTTCGCGGTTGGTTCGGCTGTTTTTAGTGGCTTTGTTTTCGATGATTTGTTCGAGGCGGCCAGTGAGTGTTGCGCCCGGAAGTACGTTGTTTACTGTGATGCCGAATTTAGCCACTTCGTTTGCCAGTGTTTTGGCCCAGTTTCCTACAGCAGCGCGGATTGTGTTCGACACTCCGAGTCCATGCAAGGGTTGTTTTACCGAGGTAGAAATGATGTTGATGATGCGACCATAACCGGCGTTTTTCATGCCCGGAAACACCGATTGCACCAGCACTTGATTGCAGAGCAGGTGTTGTTCGAAGGCCAGCAGGAAGCTCTCTGGACGGGCATCGAGAATAGGTCCGGCAGGAGGCCCGCCGTTGTTGTTGACTAAAATGTGGAAGGCGGGCTTTGAGGAGAGGTAGTTTTGAATGGCGGCTTCGACCTGAGTATGGTCATTGAAATCGACCACAATGTAGTCGTGGGGAAGATCGGCAATGGCCTTCAATTCGGAAACGACCTGTTGAAGTTTGGCTTCGTTTCGGGCCATCAATGTAATACGGGCGCCTAATTTAGCCAGTTCAATTGCCGTTGCTTTACCAATGCCGGCGGTGCTTCCACACACCAATGCACTTTTACCTTCGAGTTGCCACACCATACCGCGGGGTTTTTATAAATTGGCGCAAAATTAACGCTTATGGCCATCCAACGCCCTTTTAATTTCCGCAAATGGATTGATGAGAACCGACATCTTCTGAAACCGCCGGTGGGCAACCAATCTGTTTACAAGGCGGCAGATGACATTATTGTGATGGTGGTTGGAGGCCCGAACAACCGCAAGGATTATCATTACAATGAGACTGAGGAATTTTATTTCCAGCTGGAGGGCGACATGGTGTTAAAGATTATTGAAGATGGCCGGCCGGTGGATATTCCAATTCGTGAAGGCGATATTTTTATGCTTCCCGGAAAAACGCCTCATTCGCCTCAAAGGCCAGCCAATACTGTAGGTTTAGTAATAGAACTGACCCGACCGAAATCGGTTTTGGATTCGTTTCTTTGGTTTTGTGAAAACTGCGGGAATAAATTGCATGAAGAACAGCTGCATGTGGCCGACATTGTGAAAAACCTGCCTCCGGTGATGAATGCATTTTATGCCAATGAAGATTTACGTACCTGTAAGCACTGCGGAACGGTGATGCAAGCACCTGTGGCTGCCGTTTAATTGCTTGCCGGCGCAATTGTTTTTAAAAAGGGAGTTTACAGCGTAAATCCGCTAAAAACCTACAAAGGGCATGCTTACAATCGACATTCATACGCACATTTTACCGGAGCACATTCCCAACTTCAAAGAGCGGTTTGGGTACGGCGGTTTCATTCATTTAGAGCATCACAAGCCTTGTTGTGCGCGGATGATGCGTGACGACCATTTTTTTCGGGAAGTTCAGGACAATTGTTGGGACCCTCAGGTGAGGATGAACGAATGCAGTGTGCATGGAGTACATGTTCAGGTATTGAGCACGGTTCCGGTGATGTTTTCTTACTGGGCCAAGGCCGAGGATGCCCTTTCTGTTTCGGAGTTTTTAAATGACCATATTGCCGGAATTGTAGCTCAATATCCAAAAAGATTTATTGGTTTAGGCACCATTCCAATGCAATCGCCCAAGCTGGCTATTCGGGAATTAGAGCGGTGTATGAAGGAGCTGGGAATGGCCGGTGTTCAGATTGGTTCTAATGTAAATCAGCGGAATTTAAATGAGCCGGATTTTTTTGAAATCTTCGAAGCGGCGCAGGAATTAGGGGCCGCGGTGTTTATTCACCCCTGGGAAATGATGGGTGAAAAAGACATGCAAAAATACTGGTTACCGTGGTTAGTAGGTATGCCGGGCGAAACGGCCAGAGCAATTGCCTCACTGATTTTCGGTGGAGTTTTAGAACGTTTACCGAGGCTGCGCGTGGCTTTTGCCCATGGTGGAGGATCATTTCCTTTCACACTGGGGCGTTTAAAACATGGCTTTGATTGCAGGCCCGATTTGGTAGCTGTTGACAATCCCAACTCGCCCGATAAATACCTTCATCGCTTGTATTTCGACTCTTTGGTGCACGACCCGAATGCGTTGAAATACTTAGTCAATTTTGCAGGAGTTGAGCGTGTTGCTTTAGGGTCTGATTACCCTTTTCCGCTGGGCGAAGATGTACCCGGAAGCTTGATTCGCTCGCTGGATTTTTCGGAACAAGAGAAAGTTCGATTGCTGAGTGGAACGGCCCTGGAATGGCTGAATTTATCGGCGCGAATTTTTGAGGGCAAATGATAAAGCTGCGAATTAACACGCTTGTGCGTTGTTTAACATCATGCGATAAGTGTAAGTTTATCGGTGAGAGACCCAATATTGTAGCGCATTTATCGTCAGGAGAGCAAAGCTGAGTGTGCCTTATGGAATGCGGACGAAACGCTGAGCAGAAGATTGATTGTTATAGGTGCACTTTAGCAGATAAACGCCGGCCGGCAAGGAATTTAGATCTACAACCGGCTGTATTCCTTCACCGGTAAGATGGCATTTACCTGACACATCCCAAATGGAATATTTGATGTTTTTTTGAGTTTCGATATACAATTGTGACCGGGCTGGATTTGGTTGAATTGTAAAATTGAATGCTGAAGGTTTTTGAACACCAACCGTAGAACCAAAGCACAGGTTGGGTCGCGCATTCGCAATGACCCACGACATGAATGAGGCTTGTTCGTTAGTGAAACTCACCTGACAATCCGGGAAACTGTAGTCCATGTAATTTTCGAACATATCAGGAAGGTCCTGCCCGAAAATATTGTCAATACAAGTATTTTGAACGGGGCATTCAAATGCGGAGTTGTCGGCCATAGCAGGAGTATCGTCAATGCCATCATTGCCGAAGCAGTCTATATCGTCGCCCCAAATGTGCCGTAAGCCAAAGTAATGCCCGACTTCATGAATGAGCACCTTTTGAGCTTGCGAGATTTGGGAACCAAAAAACTCTGTTTGAACGACCACCCCATCAATTAATTCTGAGGGGTCGAAATCAGGCCAATTCGGAAGATTTGGTGGAGGCGTTGCATAACCGGCAACAATTGGCGCTCCGCTCGCATCGGCTGTGTTACAAACCCAAATATTGAGGTACCGCGAAACGTCCCATGGATCGCTCCCCCCGAATGCCGTTTCTTTAACAGCTTCAGATAAAATACTAGAAACTTCTCCAAAACCAAGCAAGTCGGTTTCAATTCTCAAAATTCCATTGCTTGGATTTCCTTCGGGGTCAACATTGGCTAACACAAAATGAATATTCGCCGATTCTCCTGTAATACCATCAAAAACAGAACGAATATCGTTTGTATCCGGGTTTTGGTGACTGAATGCAAAATTCAAACGATTTATTTCCTGTTGGACTTGCGCATTGCTTATAAAATCATCGAGGGGGCCTTCCAGAATATGCACCACCACTTGCACTGTGCAAACTTCGGTACTTCTTTTTACCGAGGACCGTGCTTTTTCAGTGGATGAAAAAAATGCTTCATCGAAGTGTGTATTCTTCCTACGAAATTGTTGCTGTACCATGTCAGCACCGCAGTGTTTATAGGGTTTCTGAGACCATCCGGCCACGGTCGCAAGCAGAAAAACAGCAAAAGTGATGAATCGAATTACCATTGGATAAAGTTAAGTATAATCATAAACTATGAGTCGAACAGCAAGACTTATGGAGCAAATCCCTAAACCCAGTTTTGAGCTCAATGGAGATTATGAGAAATTGGAAGCTCTTCTTAGGCGGTCGTTGATGGCTTTACCTAAACCGAATTCGGGTGCGTATTCGGCCAAGATGCGGTTAGCCGGAAAGTCGTCGGCTTGTCGTAATATATCGAAAAGCCTTGCTGCCGCTGAGCTGTCGCTGCCATCAATGCTTAATTGAAGTTGGCGTTCCCTTGGAAAATCACTTCGATATTCGTGAAAAACCAACAAAACCGGATTGTCATCCGCGTAGCGCTGTAAAAGTAAATCCAAATTGCCTGTTAACATTGGCTTTCGGGGCGAATAATGCGATTTTAACATTCCCGGAGCTCGTGGGTCGGAGCTTTGGTTAATTTGAACATCGACCGGACCAATCATTTGCTCAATGGCTTCTTGAGAAAGGCCTCCAAGCCTAAAAATGGTGGGCTTTCGGGCGATCAACCCTACGATGGTGCTTTCGAGGCCAACTCGACAGGGGCCTCCATCTAAAATATAAGGAATTAATGCACCAAGTTGAGCTTGCACATGTTCGGCCTTGGTAGGGCTCACATACCCAAAAGGGTTTGCGCTGGGTGCTGCGAGTGGAAAATCGAGGAGGCTGAGTAATTCCTGCACGAGTGGATGCGCGGGCATTCGGAAAGCCGCCTCAGGCAAACCACTGCATGTGATGTCGGGTACAATTCCAGAACGTGGAAGCAACAAGGTTAGCGGGCCGGGCCAGAAGGCATCAGCGAGCTTTTTTAAAGGTTCCGGAAAATCGGTAATCAGCGTTGAAAGCTGAGCATAGGAAGCCACATGAACAATAAGCGGGTCGAAAAAAGGGCGGTTTTTAACCTTAAATATTTCGGCCACACGCATAGGATCAAGCGCATTACCGGCCAATCCATACACCGTTTCGGTAGGAATGGCCACAACTGTATGTTGCAGAAATGCTGCGGCTTCATGAAGAGAACTCCCAATTTTGGCCATGCCGCAAAGGTATAACGGTATGTAAGAAATCCGAATGCTCTGCTGAAACTGAGAAGGCCTGAATCAGTAAATAAAAACTATGAAGTTGTACTTTGTTTTGTGGAGCAGCGCAATTGTGCTCAGCTCCTGTAAAAAAGAGAGTTTTCCCGGACCTGAAATTTTGCAACCCAACAAGCCGGTGCAGGAAAATATTAGCCGGAATTCAAGCTCGGAAAAGAGCTTCAGTGTCGGAAGTAAAACCTACGTTGCAGGATTTACGCAGCTTTCACAAAACCAGGACGCTTATGTACTGTGCTTGGAAAATGAGGGCATTGTTTGGTCGAAATACTATGACCGAAGCCCTGATGATTCCAGGGCGGCCGCTCTGGTAGCCAATGCACAGCATTTGTATGTTGCTTTTACCTGTACAGGTGGAAACACTGATTTCAGGGCTACTCAAGGTAGTTTCCAGGAGAGTTATGGAACCGGAGGGGGGCCTAAAATTTTGTTTTTGGCCCGCATCAATCCACAAACCGGAAATATCGAAAAGGCCACGTTCGTGGGATGTCGACTCGACAATGGAAAAACAAACACATTACGCCTGAAGGACAATGAGCCGGAACCCTTACGGTTGCAAGCCAATGGGAATATTGAAGTATTGGCAACTAAAGCTTACGACAGGGCCGATGGCAGGTTAACGCCCAATATTGGTCCTGATGAAGATTGCCGTGTTTCGGGCGGCAGTTGGAGAGGGCTATTTGATTCTTCGCTTTCGTTGATTGAAGGTGATTGTTTGCCCGATTGATTGCGGTAAATTTACCGCATGCGTTTTATTGCTTTTTTATGGATGACCTTACAGTGTCTTCAGGCGTTTAGTCAGCAAAAAGCCGTTGAAAATGCTCAGGCTTCAACAATAAAAGCACCACAGAGCCTTTGGGAAAAGGGCGATTTGCGACCGGCTGCTCCGTTGGAAACCTCCGCTTTACTCATGCTAGAGCTTTATAAAAAAACAGCCTCCGGAAACCTGGGCAGCAGCTGTAGGTTTAGTCCGGAATGCTCTAGATTTATGGCAGAATCGATTCGAAACCAAGGCTTTTGGACAGGACTTTTGTTGGGGTGTGACCGGCTGTTACGCTGCAATCATGAGGCAGAAATAGAGCATAGCGATCATTTGCGCGACAGTAAAACCGGGAAGATATATGATCCTGCAGTGGAGTATTAGTCTTGCCTTACTGGGCCCGTCCGACTCGTTGAATCAAAAAATGCTTGAACATCTGAACCGTCCGCATGACGAGGCAATCCGACTTCGTTTCACTGAGCATTTTAAAAACGACACCAATGCGGCCTGGCAGGCTGAACGGGCGATTTCATTTTACAAAGTTGCAAATTATACAAAATCAGCACAGATATTAGAATCATTGGATTCAATGCAAAGAGTAATCCACCGTGTAGAAGATTACCACCTTACCAGCGGTTTGGCCATTGGAAATATTAATGTGCTTCAAGATAAAAAAGAGTATTCAAATTATTTAGCGCTATTTACAAAAAGCAATATGGATTTAAGTGCATACAGTGATAAGGTGCAGTTGAGATACAAAAAATATCAGCATGTAAAGAGAAAATCAATTTTGCTTGCCGGATTACTTTCAACCATTCCGGGATTAGGAAAGGCCTATTGTGGCTATAACCGGCAGGCTCAGAGTAGTGTGGTTGTACAGAGTTTTTTCGGAATTATTACAGCCGAGAGCATTTACCGGTATGGTTTACAATCGGCTGTTGGTCAAACGGCTTTGAGCGTTAGTGGATTATGGTGGTTAAGTGGAATTTACGGTACAATGAAATCGTTGAAAAAAGAAAAACGCGACCGGAAAATCGCTTTAATTAAAGCCATCTGGGAAGAAGAAAACCGAAAAATAAATAAAGGCAGGACTAAACCTCATTTACCAGAGCCATTGAATAATGGATGGCAAAAAGATTCAGTATTGCTCTGCCGACTTGCCATAGTTCAAGCGGAGAATGATTCTACAAAGGCTGAGGCTGAGTGGCGATTTTTTAAGGCTTGTTTTAAGGAAGGTTTAGGTGCAACGGCAAAAGAATCGTTAAAAAGATTAGATGATGTGCAATTGTCTTCGGAAACGAAACAAGAAATGCACGCCATATTGCCCATTTTTTGGTTTAACCAGGAAAATTATACCGAGGCTATACAATGGAAGAAAAGCGAAACCGATCAGTTAACCGGTAAATTAAAAGACATCTACAACGAGATTTATCTCACCAGGAAAGAATACCAGATGATGAGTGAAGACAAGAGGCATTGTATCTCGATGGACACAACGAATGTTACCGAACCCATAAATTCAAGTAAGGTCTTACCTATTCAATATTTACGCATCAAAAAACCGATTAAAGCGTTAACGAGCGGACTACTTTATTTAAGTCCACCGGCTATACTTACCGCGGGCCTGATTGGCCAGTTGCCTCTGAGTGGTTCACTTTTGGCTTTGTATACAGGATACCGTATTTATGGTAGTTCAGCGGAAGCCTCAGAAATAATTTTAGAAAAACACCTAAACGATATTGAAAAGGCGCTTTTCGAAAAGAAGATAGAGTGCATACGAACTCAAAAATAAGTCTACAGCATTAAGGCATTCGAACTCAATAGGGTTTATTCCAGCACCACAACTCCAACTTTATAATCGGATGCCCCCTTTTTCAGCATAGAGCAACAGCCTTTGCTGGCGCGGAAGGCGATGAGTGAAGAACGATTCGTGCCCAAATCTTTTGAATTGTTGAACTTGATATCGTAATCACGCGTCAATTCCGACTTAGCCAACAATGGAATTTTTTCAGACACACCATCATTGTTTACGACCATGGCAACAGGCATGGTGTTTTTGGTGGTTTGAGGGTAAATGTTATTTTTAAAATCGGGAGTATCTGCATTTTCTTTATCGTCGTTAAACAGAATGTACAGCTTGTCTTTGTACATTCTTGCCGCAAAAGAATTCAACCGGCCTCCATCATTGGTCGAAACCTGTTGCTTGGGAAATACGGTTTGCCAAAGAATTTTTCCTGACTCATCAATGTTCATCAAAAGAATGTCATTATTGTGGTAATACCGCGTGGTTGTTGTACCACCATTGGGATTTGATGTCGTAACGACCTGTACGTATTCCTCTTCAAAAAGAATGTAACTGCCACCATCTGGTCGTGTTACAATTTCCTTAACTTCTATGTTGGCCCGAATTTCAGAGTTACGTCTTCGTTCAGAATTAGAGTTATTCAGCATTTTAATAATCTCGGCCTGAAAATCCTGAACACTTTCAGCGCTCACCGCACCGGTATTCACATCAATTTTGAAGTAAAAGGTGCCGGTGATATTTGATAAATTTCGCTTGTCTGAATAAATCCCGACACAAAACGCGTTGCCCTGTTGGTCAAAACGAAGACTTACATCACGAACAAAAAGGTTACTTAACTTCACATCGAATGTATTCGATTCTCCTGAAGCCGGATTAATGGTAACAATGGTATAATAAAATGAAGGATCATCAGGTCCACGCTCAGACCTCGGAATATTAATTCGTGCAAGCATGTGCAAATTATTACTTTCGCTAAGGCTTATATCATAAACACTGAATTCGCGGCCCTTGTATGGCAATTCTATTTCGACCGAAACTTTTTCATTGATTTCTCTGTCCCATATCTTCAACTGGTAAATGTGACTTTCAGATTTATCTTGCTTGGGCTTTCGGAGTTGAAATAGTTTAGTGGAGTCGTTCGATAGCGTGAGTACCTCTAAGTCAAGTTTATCAGATTCCGTATTGATTTCGATTGCGGCGGTAAGTGCGGTGGACTCAAGATCAAAAATCTGAGCATATAATTTTTTGTCGCGGGTTTTAGTGTCCTTAATCTTATAGAATACATAGAGTGAATCTTTCAAGATATAGAAGCGTTCCAGGCTGTAATCGCGATACTTTGTATTGTCTTTTCGCTTGCGCATGGCTTCGAAGTCGAAAGTTTTACCCTTCGCACCAACCCGGGCTTTGGGACCAAGGGTGAGTTCCCGGTGCCAAAGCACTGAAAAATCCTCGGCAGAATAAGCCGTTAAATAATTCACATAATTCTCAGTTACAATTGAAAAGTAGTTCTCTGAATTTCCCCCAATGATGGGCCCGTTGTCGTCGGGCATCGTTTGAAATGCACTCCAACGGAGCTCATTTTGAGAATTCAGCGAAGTAGAAAAAATTGTTAGAAAGGTGAGAAGCAGTAATCGAAACATAAGTATCTTGCGTGCTGCGAAAGTATGAGAATGAAGAATAGATTTTACATCCTGACCATTATTCTGTCTTTTACGATTGGTTTGAATGCCCAAATCATTGTGCGTCCTCCATCAGAAAATGCGCCTATCGAAAAAAAAACGCAAAGTAAAAAGACTCAATATTTAAAGAATGCAGTAGGCCTCGACCTAAGCTGGTTGGTCAGAGGCAACGCACTGTTGGGTTATGAGCGGGTTCTCGGCGACTTGTTTAGCATAAGGGCAACCTGTGGATTAAGCTTTGGAGACTTTCTCGATGGAGTTCTGTATGAAGACTTTAAGTCAATGAATGAGAGTAGTCTCAGAAGCATTCAAGCCGATAACACCCTCAGCTACGGATTGGAGTTGCGCTATCACCCTATGGAAACGGGATATTTCGATAGCGGATACATTGGAGGCGGAATGATGCTCAGAAATTACAATTACACTGGAGTATTTGACCAATCAAAGATTGACAGCTTTCTGCCACCGACCAATGTTAATGTGGCATCGAGATCATCAGTAGTCGATTTATATGTAAGGTATGGCGGTCAAGTAAGACTTACAAAATCACAATCCAATGTATTGTTTCTCGAATATGGATTAATCTTGGGTTACAGCTTTGGTGCCTTCGATCAGATTGGCGCGGAATTCCCATCCTTTAATTCACCAAACAATACCTTAAATCCGGTTAAATTCAGGGAAAGCTCTGCTTCCTATTTGATTTTGCCGGTGCTTAGCCTTGGATACGGGTTTTGATAAAAAACCTATTCTACAATTACAAAGTCGGTACACTGCGGTAAATCTGAATCAATTTCAAAAAGTGAAAGCGAGAATCTGATTATCGCCCACTACCCTACCGACCCGCCATTGCTCTCATTCACAACGCACATATCTATTCACTAAATAGTGCATTTAAACGGGAGTTGCTTAGGCTCGGCAAGGCAGCTCTTGAACGTAATTTTTTCGTTACACTGAAAGACGACATCCTCACTCGAGGCTCAGGTTACCGTGAAGTCATCCCGCAGGGCACAACCGCAAACCATATAATTTTTATTGCATTGATTTTGTGACCCTTAAAATATTTTTACATTCAGTACCTTGTTTTACATAGTACCATGTTAAAATATAGTTCTATGTTTGCAGCATGCAATTAGAAAACACCAAGGCCCAGATGCGCAAAGGCGTTTTAGAGTTCTGCATTCTTTCAGTGCTATCGAATGGTGACGCATATACAACCGACATCATCTTACGACTGAAGGAAGCCCGGCTGATTGTCGTGGAAGGAACACTTTACCCGCTGCTTACCAGGCTAAAAAACGCCGGACTATTACAGTATCGTTGGGAAGAGAGCAGCTCCGGACCGCCCAGAAAATACTACAGCCTCACCCAACAAGGCGAGCAATTTCTGAAAGAACTTAAAGATTCCTGGGACGAACTCGTCCGATCTGTTGAACTCACCAATTCCTCAAACCGACCATGAATAAGACCATCAGTATTAACCTCAGCGGCCTTCTCTTTAACCTCGAAGAGAACGCATATGAAATGTTAAGCCAATACATTGCAAAAATCAGGGCTACCTTTAAAAATACCGAAGGGAGCGAAGAAATTGTAGGTGATATTGAGCGCAGAATTGCGGAGTTATTTCAGGAAAAACTCAAGCTCCGCCAGGTAATTTTGGTAAGCGATGTAAAGGAAGTAATTGAAATTTTAGGCGAACCAGAAATCTACAACGAGGCTCCAGAAGAGGAAAATCAACAGAATAAGCAGGAAAACTCGAATGAAAACACATCTTCAACAACGAAGAGATTGTTTAGAGTGCCCGATGAAGGAATGTATGGAGGAGCCGGTGTATGCGCAGGTCTTGGATATTACTTCAATGTAGATCCGGTGTGGTTTCGGTTGGGATTTACTTGCGCAATAATCTTTGGAGGCACCGGACTTCTTTTATACATCATTCTAGCCATTGTATTGCCCAAAGCGGAGACCACAGCCGATAAACTTCAAATGAAGGGCGAACCGGTGACCATTTCTTCCATAGAAAAAAACATCCGTGAAGAAATGAACCGCCTTCAAAAAAAAAGCGGTAACCTCGGCCAACAGGCGCGATCAGGAATGAAAAATGCGGAAGGAACGCTTAATGAGCTCTTTCAATCCATTGGAAAATTTTTCAGTACCATTTTTAAAATCATAGGAAAATCGCTTGGTGTATTCCTGATTTTTCTTGGAGCCGTATTGCTACTTGCATGGCTAACCGTAGTATTCTCGGGTGGTCAAGCTACCTTCAGTAATGATAACACCCATGGGGAATTCTCATTTCCAACGTTTGCAGCCATTTTCTTCGCCAATAAAAACCATTTACAGTTTTTTCTAATTGGCCTTGGAATGCTCACATTTGCGCCTATTCTGGGACTTATTCTTGGAGGCACGCGATTAATTAGTCCAACCGGTTTTCTAAGCCCTTGGCCGGCTACTATAAACGGGAGCCTGTTTATAATCGGATTATTTATGGCCGTTATTTCAGCAGCACTTGGCCTGAGTGAATATAAAAACAGCGGTAAAATAATTGAGCCGGTTACTTTTATACCACCGGCGCAAAACGATACACTCATGCTTTCGTTGGTGCCTGAAAGTGCTTACAATTTGAAAAATTTCGCCAACCTCGATGAATGGAAAGTCTATTTAAATGACGACGAACCCTTTTTAACGGGTACCGTTTCGATAGACGTTAGAAAAGCGGAAAAACCCTCTGAGAGCCGAATTACGGTAGAAAAGATGGCCCGGGGCAAGGATAAAAAAGCAGCCATCCGAACAGCTTCGGAGGTCATTACCTACCTCAAACAGGACGGAAATACACTGTTTGTGAACCCACATTTTCGCTTAAAAAACCAGGCACAATGGAGAGCGCAGGAAGCTCAATTTGTAATTTATCTGGCCGAAGGAATGCACTTGAGTTTTGCCCAAGGGACCCGTGAAATTTTTGGTGACATTCCAAACATTCAAAACCTTGTTGGAGAAGAACTTGAGCGGGAAATTTTCCAAATGGGTCCCGATGGTCTCAATTGTGTGAGTTGCACTGCATCAGAAAACTAAGGCTTTCGGTATTTTTACCGAGTGCAATACCTTCACCTTCCACTTACTCAGGTACCCGGGCTAATTCCTAAAAAGATAGCCATCCTGCAAAAAGAAGCAGGCATCGAGACGGTCTTGGATCTGCTTCAATGGTATCCATTTCGGTATATCGATCGCACACGCGTATACCTGAGTAGCGAGCTCAGCGAAGAATTACCACTCATTCAATTGGTCGGAAAACTGCAAAACATCAAACTGATTGGAGAGGGTAAAAAACAACGAATGAGTGCGCAGCTCCGCGATGCAGCCGGCGCCATTGAACTAGTGTGGTTTCAGGGTTATAAATTCTTACACGAAAAGCTTCAAAACGGAAAAGAATATCTTGTATTTGGGAAACCCATGCTATTCAACGGAAACTGGAATATTGCACATCCGGAAATAGAAGTGTTTTTCCCAGAAAAACTGGCTCAGGCCTCACGCATGCAAGCGGTTTACAGCAGCACCGATCGCATGAAGAAAAGCCAACTCGATAGTAAAGGCCTCAGCTTAATGATTAAACAAGTATTGCAGTACATAAAAGGGCGCGTTCCGGAGAGCCTTTCCGATGAGCTTATCTCAGAGCATCAACTCATTCGGCTCGAAGATGCGCTCTGGGGCATACATTTCCCGACCACCATCGAACAACAACAACAGGCCGAAAAAAGGCTAAAATTCGATGAATTATTCTTTCTGCAAATTCGATTAATTCGTCAAAATCTCGTCAACAAGCAGCAAATAAAAGGATTTCCGCTATCAAAAGTCGGTCATCCATTTATGGAATTTTATGAAAAACATCTCCCATTTCCACTAACACAGGCCCAGAAAAGAGTAATTAAAGAAATTCGAAACGACGTGGCCAAGCCAATTCAAATGAATCGATTGGTGCAAGGCGACGTGGGAAGCGGGAAAACAATTGTAGCCTTCTTAAGCATGCTCATTGCCATTGGAAATGGTTACCAGGCTTGCCTTATGGCTCCAACCGAAATCCTCGCTCAACAACATTATTATTCGCTATCAGCATACGCCGAAAGCATTGGTATTTCTATCGAATTGCTTACAGGATCGGTGGGTCAAAAAAAGCGACGAAAAATTCATGCCGACTTGGAGTCTGGAAACCTTTCTATTCTCGTTGGAACACACGCTCTGCTCGAAGATAAGGTAAAATTTTCCAATTTAGGATTTGTCGTAATCGACGAACAACACCGCTTTGGTGTGGCCCAAAGAGCGAGGCTTTGGGCTAAAAATACGCTTCCACCGCATGTGCTGATTATGAGCGCCACGCCAATACCACGAACGCTGGCCATGACCTTGTATGGCGACCTTGATGTTTCGGTAATTGATGAACTTCCTCCGGGGCGAAAACCCATACGCACCGTTCACCGATATGAAGGCCAAAGGCCGGAAGTGCTTAATTTTATAAAAACAGAAATTGCCCTCGGCCGACAAATTTATATTGTTTATCCGCTCATTGAAGAAAGCGAACAGCTCGATTACCGTAACCTTTTCGAAGGATATGAGCATTTACTAAGTTGGTTTCCCGCGCCTCAATATCAAATTAGTATTGTGCATGGCCGCTTAAAACCCGACGATAAAGAATTCGAAATGCAAAGATTTGTGAAGCGCGAAACACTAATCATGGTCGCTACAACCGTTATCGAAGTTGGCGTTAACGTTCCAAACGCTTCTGTTATGGTGATTGAAAGTGCCGAACGATTCGGACTTTCGCAATTGCATCAGCTTCGTGGGCGCGTTGGAAGAGGTGCAGAACAATCGTATTGTATTTTAATGACAGGCTTCAAACTCAGTGCAGACGCCAGAACTAGATTGAAAACCATGTGCGAAACCAACGATGGATTTCGAATTGCTGAGGTTGATTTACGACTGCGTGGACCCGGCGATTTACAAGGCACTCAACAAAGTGGAAGCCTCGATTTAAAACTGGCCGATCTTAGTCGAGATGCCGGACTCGTTGGCTGGTGCCGCGAAGTGGCATATAAAGTTCTCGAAAATGACCCTGATTTAGAAAAACCCGAAAATAAAAATATCGCTCAACGCTTGATGCATCTAGAACAAAAACACAAAAACTGGGGACGCATTTCATAAAATAGCATTTAAAAAAGGCAATAAAATCTTCCACATTAAAATTCCCAGTTTATTGATTATTTGGGCGCCTGCCTCGCTAAGCATCACGTTAAGATGAAACAACCTCGCCGGGCACCGCGTTTTCCGCTGCTACTCCTCAAAACAGAGCCGCCCTTGGGTTCCCTTCACCTCACTCTCCACCACTCGCTCTTTCTTCACTCATACGTTCACACTCACTCTGTTTTTCGGGGTATCCGCTACAACCACTGGCGCTCAGTTACCACAAGTTGCTGGGTCAAATGCGAGAGCTAATGGGCTTTGTAGCATCTCAGATTTTCATAAGACCCAATATCATATCCGTTATTCAATCGGAAAATTTAACTGAAAAACTTTGGAAGAATTAGAGTTTAAATTGAAGGGTAACAAAAATTGAGCGCCCGTCGGCTGGAATAATTCCAGGCCCCGGATAGGACTCCGCACGGCGCGTGAAATATTGCTCATTCAATACATTGTTACAATTTAATTGTAAACTCCAACGTCTAAATGAATATCCCACACCGGCATCTACGACTTGGTATGAAGGAATCAGCCCTTCAACCGCTGTAGCTGTTAACACAGCATTGGTTGCATCCGAAAAATGCTCGCCTGTAAAGGCGTATAAAGCATGGAAATTCCACCGCCGAAACCGAAAGTCTAAGCCTGTCCGAAAAATGAATCGTGGCACCATCTCCACAAACCGATTTAAAATGGAATTGTCGTCGGTATTGATATATCGCGCATCTACAAAGGCAGTATTTACAAAAGCATTTAACATGAGCTTTCTCCGTGCTGAATCAGTGCGCAAAATTTGATATTCTACAAATGATTCCAATCCAATATTGCGGGCATCAGAAATATTTCCACGGTAGCGTACATTGTTAAACAAAGGAGGCTGACCTGTTTTCAAAATTTGTCCAATCTTGCCTTTGTATGCAATGTAGAACGCGGTTAATTCATAATTCAATCGCCCTTTTACATTTCCTCTTAACCCTAAATCGCCGGTAAACCCTTCTTCATCTTGAATATTGGGATCAACAATAAAATTGGGATTTACAATCCGCAAATCGGAGAAATTAATCGCCCTATAGTTCTGAGAAATATTACCGTACAATTCCTGTCCATTGCCAAACTTATAGCTGAGACCAACTCCAGCTAAAACAAAACGTCGAATTCTCCGGGTATTTTCATCTGTTCTGCTTTGCGTAATTACATTCCCCGCCGCATCAAATACGTATGATTTAAAGTATCCGGTAGCAGCGGTTTCGATGTATTCAGCGCGCAGGCCGGGAGTTATCGAAAATCGAGAACCGATACGAATGATGTGTTCAGCAAATACCGCAATATTGGTGTTTGGAAATCGGTAGTCAGAATTTTCAGGTTCTTCGTTGTTGATATACCGAAAATCGGGGTCGCTTCCGGCCGATCCGAAGCCTTGTCTTGCGATTGTATTTCCACGATAAGCGCGCACTCCGAGCGCTAAAACCTGCATTTGTTTTCCAACCGAATAACGGTGGAGCATACGCGCCTCGGTACCAATATTTTCAAACACACCCTCAATCAACGTCCGATTTCCTCCCAAATCGGCCACATTAATGCGTTCTAGATTTCCAACAGAGCTGCGGCTGGCCATCAATCCAAAACTGCGAATGTTAAATTCGGTTGATGCATTAATTTTATGGCTAAGCTGCAATGACATCAAATTCCAATCTACCTGAAACCAATTTCGACTTCTGAAGCTCTGCCTTGGGTCTTGCTCAAAGGTTTTATCGGTTAAACCGCCGGCTTGCTGAGCCAAATACTGCATTTTCGTAACGTCGGCCTGAAGCTTCCAACGCTCACTAATGTCGTAATGTACCGATAAAAACGCATTTACTTGCTCAAAACCTGAGTTAACGCGGTATCCATTTCCACGTTTATATTGAAAAAACCCGTAATAATTTAATTTCCCCTTCAAGGTGGTTCCGCCTACACTGTTAAAGCTATTGAAAAAGCCCCAGGAGCCGTAGGTTTGGCGACTTACCAATTCGAATGGAGTGTGCAAGGCTCCTCGTTTAAACCGGAAATTCAGCATACCGCCAAATTGGGTTCCATATTGAAGTGAGGCTGCTCCACGAACAATTTCAATGCTTTCTAAAGCCTCAGTTGGAGGCGTATAATACGATTCTGGATAGCCCAAGGCATCGGCCGAAATATCGTATCCATTTTGCCGAACGTTAAAGCTTGCCGTTCTATTCGGGTTCAAACCTCGACCTCCAATTCCCAACTGAAGTCCGGCACCATCGCTTTCCCAAATGTTCAAACCCGTAACCCGTGAATATACCTGCCTCGGATTGTTGGTGGCCAGATTGGCTTTTTGTTCCGAGAGCATCACAACTTCCGATTTTTTCCCTTCATAAATAGCAAAATCGTGCACAGAGCGCAGGCGCGTTAGGCCAAATTGCTCTTCACTTTGTTGCATGATTTCCACAGCATTGAGATCTGCTTTTAGGGCCTCCATCTTAAACTGAACTCCAGTCTTCAGGGAATCTACCTCTACCCAAACCTCAGCCATCCGCTTACCAGCGGCCAAGCAAACAATCTTGTACTTGCCCCGCGGCACATTACGAATCTGATAAAAACCTTCGGTATCGGTTCGCCCCACCTGGTTCGACTGCACAATAAGCACAGTAGCTCCCGAAATGCCTACGCCCTGATCGTCGATTACCAAGCCACTTACCGTCGACTTCTGAGCGAAGAGCACAACAGGCAAGAAACACAAAACAAGGTGGATAAATCTCAGGCAAAGCATCATGGCGAATACGGTAAAATCCATGATTTATGAGCCCAGGTGTCTTTCACCTGCATCAAGTCAACATGTGGATCGATCAGCAATTGAGCCTTCCGTGCATTCATCGTTACATACACTTCTGCCCTTACCTGGGGCTTTTGCACACCATTGAGGCTGTAGTGTTTGCCTAAAAAATGGGCAAATTGTAAGATCATGTCGGGCTGGAAAGACATTTGCTTTTCCTGATGGATATTTAAAAACTCGCGATTATACACAATTCCTTCACGTCCCGTTACGCCATCTTTCACATAAAATGTAGCATCGCCTGCTTTTTCTACCAGCATTACCCTCCACGAAAATCGATAGCCTTCTTCTGTCCAAAATAAATTTCCAGGATACAATAAATAACGCCAAGGAAAAATCAGCTGAAATACAATATAAATAACTAAAAACCCTTTCAATAAGGGACCAATCTGAGGGCTGTTGGGTAAACTGCTATGCTGATAATCGAGTTTAAAAATAAATTTAAAAATTCTTAAATTTCGAAGTATGGCTAAATTGCGCTCATGCCATTTAATTGAGAAAAAAATTAGTGTAGAACCAATCATCACTAGTGGGAATACACCAATTTGAAATAACAGTCCGGTGAGCACATGAAAAACAATTACCGTAAAATAGGCGAAAGGACGTGTTGGGCTGTAGAAAAGAAAAAATACAACAAAACAATCGTACAGCATCCCAAACCAACTAAATAAATAGGCTGTTTCGGGATAAACCAGCAGCGGACCAATAACTTGTAAATTGTCGTGTGCCGGTAGCCAAATTCGCAAGGGCAAGGCTTCCAAGAGCCAGTCGCTGTTTAGCTTTGCCCACCCAGCATAACAGTAAACAATTGTGAGTTGAAATATGATAATAAACCTGCACCACCTGGGCATTCGAAACTGAGCATCTGGCTCAGGCATAAAAACAAGCCATAAACAAATGAGGCTTACAAAATAATAGTGATTTAAATAATAGGTTAAATCAATTAATTCAGTGTAGGAAAAAGTCAGAAATAATACAATTGCAGAAATTCGATAAAATCTCCCTGTTGCAACGCCCAAAGCGCTCACAAACATGAGAGCGTGAACGAGATACATGCCTGCAACATCAAGTGGTTTAACCCACGAAAAGCCGTAATAGGAAAAATGAAAAACAGGCTCAATATAATGCTCTTCAATCCAGCCCAAATACACAAAGCGTAAGGCCGAAAAAGCCATGAGCAACCCAAAAACTATCCTGAAACTCACAAATGGAGCTGCAGAAATGGGTTGCTCAAGCTTTTTCCAAAAAGAAACAGGCACTATTTTACGATCATCAGATTAATCGCCATCGCCACTGGTAAATGTAATTGCTATACCGAGCAGTGAAGACATATCGCTTTTGAAGTTTTTGGTATTTTTCTGAAGTTCGGTGTGTAAATCAATCAATGCTTGTGGGTTGTTTGCGATACGGTCGGCCATATCGAGATTTTCATCCAACGCATTAAACTGACTTGCCAAAACCTGCAGTTGAGCTTCCGTTTCGGTTACCAGGGCTTCACCTCCAGTAACCGTTTTGAGGTACCCTTTGAAACTCTTACTCTCATCAACACCACGGTACAGATTTACAATGTGGTTGTAATGGGTTTTGGCCAAGCGGAACGAAATTTTACTGTATCGGGCTTCAAGTAATTCGGGAGCCACAGTAGTTTGACCCGGACGTAAACCGAGCGGTAATCCAAACTTAAAATTCTTGATGGCCTCATAGCTTTTTACAAATTCGTTGTACAACAAAGCCACCGAACTTCCGGCATCGGTGCCAGAATTGTTGATGAATTCAGAGCCATACGACGACCATGCATTCTGAACCGTAGCAATCCTGTTACGAACATCATTGCACAAGGCCAGCAAAAAGTCGCGCCGTGTTTGTGAATCAAATCGTTCTACCACGGTTTGGTCATCCGAAAGCGGGTCGAAAATCAAGTATTCAATGGCGTAAAACCCGCGGGCGTCTCGGTTGAAATCGTTGGTATTCCACGTTCCTGTGCTTAAAATGGAATTTAGTTTCGACTCGCTAACCGGGAAGGTCGCCAGCTCTTCCTGCAAAGACTTCGTGATTCCTGACTCGCCGGCCGGACCGAAATTGTACATACAGGCTTGCTGCCAGGTTACCGCGGCATCAATCCATGCCAAGCGCAATGAGCTCAATTGCTCAGTCGACGGAGCGTTTATAAAGGCTTGTACAGCATCGCGTAGGCTTGTCGACTTCGACAATGCAGCCTGATAGGCCGGAAGAATAAACCGATCTCGGTATTCAGTGAGCATGGCCACCCGATCGAAGCCCGGTTTAGTTTCTTCCGGTTCGTCTTTTTTACACGCTACCACACCCATCAAAACAGCCAAAAGGCAAAAGAGAATAATTCCGGATTTTTTCATGGCAAGCAATTATCGACCTTGTTCAACAACCCAGTTTTTCTTGAAATCTTCAATTTCCGAATCGGTAAATCCATAAATCTGCTGCAAACGTTCGATGGCCG
Organism: Bacteroidota bacterium; assembly: GCA_027483445.1. Taxonomy (GTDB): domain Bacteria; phylum Bacteroidota; class Bacteroidia; order M30B66; family M30B66; genus CAMCXT01. The sequence goes on from JAIXUS010000009.1 coordinate 34,640, forward strand.
TGATCAATTTCGGCACCTGATTTACCGGATCGGTTATAAAGGTGTAAGTGCTTGGTGTTCCGTTGGCTGGGGCATTCATCAAGTTAAGAATCTCGTCAATCTGCGCGTCGGTAATCATCTTGTGCGACTGTGAAATCGTTTTCCAGCCCCAAATAAACCCAACGCCTTCTGAGTACGAGTGCAGCCCCGAGGCATAATCGGCATTGGTCGGATTACTCAACACAAATTTTGCGATTGCCCCGTGCAAATAGTTAATCACCGTGGCGGCGCTGGCAAGTTCCCAGTATTTCTTAACCGCTTGCAAAGCTACATCACGTTCGGCCGAATACAGAGACCCGGCTTCTGCATACTGGCGCAGAGCGATGGCCGAGCGCTTAAACTTCGAATAAATTCCGTTGCCATCATTTTTGTCGCGACGCGCCGCATAATTGGCCATCATCACATCAGGTTGAGCAACGTTTGCGCTGCCCGAGTTGGGGAAAGTTGGGTTAGCCCCAAACAAGGCTACCAGTTTATCTACATCCGCAGGCTGAATCGACGGTGTCATAAACGTTGTGGCATAATTGTACAACACAGATGCGTACATGCCTTTGTCGATGATCTCATCGGGCTCAATGCCGTACTCGTCGAATACACGGTTTTCGAGGAAACCGCCTTGGCCTTGTGGCGGCCCCGGTACATAAGTTCCACCCGCGCTGGCGTCCTCAATAATTTGAAAATACCCCGCTGGAGCAGTGAGTACAGTGTTAAAATAATTGGTGATGACCCCTTGTACTGAAGGTGAAGCCGCCGTGTACAAGTCTAAAAGCTCTTGACGGGTAACTGAAACTCCGGCGGTGCGAACTGTCTTTGCCTTGTTGGCTACTGCGGCCATGCGCGAACGTAAAGCGAGCTCGGTGGCGGCATTGCTTGTAAAGCTTTCTGAATTGTATTCCGAAGGTATGGGCAATTCGGGCTTTATGACCTCATCTTCCTTGTTGCAGGCACTCAATACGAATGCAAGAAAAATTGCCGACAAATAAATTTTCTTCATGGGCTTTTTGTTTTTGGATGGCGACAAAACTACAGCCTTAATTTTATTTGGACAAATTCTAAATAACGGAAATGACAAAGAAATGACACGGCCATAAATCGCTCTTTATAAGAAACTTAAAGAGCAATCCGCTTAGAATTGAATGCAAACATTCTTGGCTTCGGTAAAAAATCGTAGGGCTTCCCAGCCGCCTTCCCGCCCGACCCCACTCGATTTAACACCCCCAAATGGCGTTCGTAAATCACGCAGCATCCAGCAGTTAATCCACACAATACCGCTTTCCAAAGCTCCGGCTACTTTGTGCGCGCGGCCCAAATTGCTCGTCCACACCGAGGCAGCCAGGCCATACTGTGTACCATTGGCATAGTGTATTGCTTCGTCGTCGGTGTCGAATGGGAAAAGCGTTACCACCGGTCCGAAAATTTCTTCCTGGTTGGTCCGGCACCATGGATCAAGGCCTTCGAAAACGGCAGGCGAAATAAAATAGCCATCTTCAAGACCTTCAGGATGAATCACTTCTCCACCGCAAAGTAGGTTTCCACCTTCGGCACGTGCCAAGTCGATGTAACCAAGAACCTTCGCTTGGTGCGCCTTCGAGACCAATGCTCCGATGGCTGTATCGGCGTTTTGCGGATCGCCAACTTTCAAACTGGCCACCCGTGCCACAAAGGCCTCACGAAAACGCTCATAAATAGTCCTTTCGACCAATATTCGCGAGCCACACAGGCATATCTGTCCTTGGTTAGAAAAGGCGGCACGTGCAACTTCTTTCACGGTTGTTTCGAAATCGCAATCGGCAAAAACAAGGGTCGGGTTCTTCCCGCCCAGCTCAAGCGACATTTTTTTAAACTGCGGAGCGGCAATGGAGGCGATCCGCGCACCGGTTGCGGTTCCACCGGTAAATGAAACTGCTTTTATTTGAGGATGCCCAACCAAGGGAGTTCCAACAGAAGCCCCGGAACCATGTAAAATGTTCAAAACACCCGATGGAAGTCCGGCTTCGAGGCATAATTTGGAAAAGAGATAAGCCGTGAGTGGAGTGATTTCAGATGGTTTGCCAACCACGGTATTCCCAGCTGCGAGTGCAGGTGCAATCTTCCAGGTGAACAAATAAAGCGGCAAATTCCAAGGTGAGATGCAGGCCACCACACCCAGAGGCTGACGTAATGTATAGTTTAGCACTCCATTTCCGCTGTCGTGTGCTTCCTGAGAAGTGTGTAAAATGGCCGTTGCAAAAAAACGAATGTTACTTATGGAACGCGGAATATCGACGGTTCGCGCCACATGAACAGGCTTGCCATTGTCGAACGATTCAGCCTGAGCCAACAGCTCAAGGTTGGCTTCCATCACATCGGCCAACCGAAGCAGAATAGACGAACGGGCTTGTGGTGTAAGTGCCGCCCAGGCCGGAAAGGCACGGTGTGCGGCCTCCACTGCAAGTTGAACATCAGAAGCCGTACTTTCGGGAAGGGTGCCATATTGCCGTCCGCTGGCCGGATGATACAAATCAAGTGTTTTTAGCTCTACGGCAGGCCGATGCTGTCCGTCGATAAAATTCTCCAGTATTTGTGGAAGGCTGAGCGGAGGCTGAATCCAGCTGGTTTGTTGAGAAGTTTGCATGATTCGGGAAGCGTAAAATTAAACAAACCACGGCAGCTAAGGCTTCCATGGTTGTTTTTTAACCCACAGCAGCTTAACCAAAAAAAGCGGGTAAACTAACCTAAATACGATGTATTTCAGCAATGAGAATTCCTGCTTTAACCGAACAGATTCATCTTGAATCCAGATGACCTCCAACACCCATAAAACAACCAGTGCATAGGGATTCCAAAACAATAAAATTAAGGGAGCCAACATCCAAAGCAGCACAAATAAAGCCTGGAGGGTTTGAGCCCATCCTTGCACATGTGCGGTTTTAGAAGCCCACCGCTTCCTTTGCCGGTACCAATCGTCCCAGGTTTTAGGGGCTTCAGTAAGCACCACAGCCTCAGGAATATCACAGTATTCGATACCCTCTGGCGAAGCATCGTAAAATGCGCGGAGAAGCAGCACGTCATCCCCCGAAGGGTGCTCTAAATGAGAGGAATAGCCTCCTAAATCTTCCCAATCTGACTTTCTGAAACACAAATTTGCGCCGGAACACAAAATGGGGGTATTCCAACGGATAGCCTGCTTGGAAATGCCCCATAAACAGGCACTTTCGTAAACGGTTATGGCATTGAGCCAACCGTTTTGGGCCTCTTGTTTTGTTAAAACCGGACCAACCAACATTCGCAAACCGGGAATCAGGCATTTCCGTAATGTTTCAACCCAAAGTGGGTCGTGAGTGCAGTCGGCATCGCTGCATAAAACCCAGGGTGCCGTGCTGGCATTGATTCCTAACGTTAAGGCTTGTTTTTTAGAGCCTTTGGCCGCCTCACGGCGGATGACCTTCGCCTTCAAAGCAGGCTGATTCTCCAGATTGAGGGCATTCGTTGAGGCATCGTCGACCAAAATAATCTCGTCGTTTATATCTAATTGAAGCGCCGACAATGCGCTGAATAATTGGCCGAGATGCTCATCCTCATTGCGAAGTGGAATGACTACAGCCATGGGCTCATGCTCCCTCGAAAAACGACTTAGATCAGGGCGTTTTCGGGGCCAAAAGAGATAATAGGCTACCAATAAAGGTATGAAGAAGGGAAGCACAGCGAAATGTAGCAGAATTCCGCCTTACTTTGCACCTGAATGAGCAAAGAGCGAATTATTCTGGGGATTGACCCGGGAACCAATATCATGGGCTTTGGAGTTATTCGTGTGGAGGGGAAGAACATTCAGCTTCTTGATATGGGTGTGCTCAAAATGAAGGGACAAGACGAGCAAGCCATTCGTCTCAGGGAGATTTTTGAGTTTACCTCGCGCCTGATTGATCGCTGGAAACCGGATGAGCTAGCGGCTGAAGCTCCATTCTTTGGGAAAAATGTGCAATCAATGCTTAAGCTTGGTCGCGCGCAGGGTGTTGCCTTGGCGGCGGCTTTACACCGCGATATCCCTGTAGCTGAATACTCTCCGCGTTCTATTAAACAAAGCATTACGGGCCGTGGAGCGGCCAGCAAGGAGCAGGTTTCGTTGATGCTTCAGCGTATATTGAACCTTCGAGACGAGGAAATGCCCCAATACATGGATGCCACAGATGGCCTGGCCGCAGCGGTATGCCACTATTTTCAAACCACTAAGCAAAGTTTACAATCGGCAGCTCCCCAAAAAACAGGTACCGGAAAGGCTAAAAAAGTATCGGGATGGCAAGCCTTTGTAGCCAGCCATCCCGACAGGGTTAAGCAATAAGCCTAAAGATAGTGTTGAATGCGCAAGGCCACTTCGGCCAACTGACTATCGTTGGCGCGCTGTTTTTCTTTGGCGAAATTCATATCGCCAATGGTTTGAAGCGGAATCAGGTGAACATGGGCGTGCGGCACCTCCAAACCAACCACCGATAAACCCACTTTTCGGCAAGGCACTGCGGCATGAATGGCCTTAGCCACTTTTCGCGAAAAGACCATAAGTTCCTCATAATGATCATCATCCAGATCGAAAAGGTAATCCACTTCCGTTTTGGGAACAACCAGCGTATGTCCTTCCGCCAGAGGAAAAACATCCAGAAATGCCAAACAATGTTCGTTTTCAGCAACAATATGGGCAGGAATTTCCCGCGCAACAATTTTAGAAAACAAGCTATTGGCCATGCTTAACGTCCGATTTCCAGAATCTCAAGATTTACTTTCCCCGATGGCACTTGTACTTCCACCTGATCGCCCACTTTTTTACCGAGCAATGCCTTGGCAATCGGCGAGCTGATAGAAATCTTTCCTGACTTTAGATCGGCTTCGTTTTCAGCAACGAGGGTGTAGCTCATCTCGGCCTTATTCAGAAGATTTCGGATACGCACCTTTGTGAGAATCAAAACTTTAGAAGTATCAAGCTTAGATTCATCGATTATTCTGGAATTTGCCACAAGGTCTTCCAACTTGGCAATCTTCATTTCGAGAAGCCCTTGTGCTTCTTTCGCGGCGTCGTATTCGGCATTCTCGGAGAGGTCGCCTTTGTCGCGGGCCTCGGCAATTTGAGCAGAAATTGAAGGGCGCTCCACGCTACGCAGGTGATCTAATTCTTGTTGAAGCTTCTTAAAACCCTCTTCGGTGAGATAAGTGATGTTCGACATATGCTGAACAATTAGGAGTATTAATGACAATAAAACGGAAAGACTCTTCAGGCCGAAGAGTCTTTCCGTTTGCAGCTGCTAAAGTAAACAAGCTACCTGAAAAAACAAAATTACTTGTTGCCCGATTCGCCTGTTCATTGAAATTAGGCCATCCAACAAAGGGTTTGCTGCTTGGTTAGTTTAAAACGAGTCAAGGTCAATTGGGCGCATTACACCGAACCACTTCACTACCTTCTCGCCTACTCCCGGCACTTCCACATGAATGATGTATACACCGCTGGCGATATTGATACCAACCTGGTTTTTCAAGTCCCAATCCAACGA
>JAIXUS010000039.1 GCA_027483445.1 Bacteroidota bacterium
ATAAAAACCGACGATTGCATGGCACTGTAACCGCCGCCTTCGATACCTTGCATATCATAGATTGACTGATTGGCTGCATTCCAAATATTTCCAGTGGGACCAAATGTTTCATAACCACCACCGTTGCTATAGAATAGTATATTACCCAGCGAGTCGCAATACGACGCACATCCTTCATAAGCAGAAATCGCACTACCTGGAATTTCAACCGGCTCGCCACTACTGAAGTCTATTGAACGGTTGTTGCCCAAATGCCAAACATTGGCTTGTTTCTGACAATAAGCATCACCAAATAAAAGACTTAATGTACATATGCAAAGGAACTTAAGGGTGAACTTTATAGGTGTTGAACGATGATGCATACAATGAGAATATTTTTAGCGAACCAACGTAATAGTCCCAGATTTTGAGACAATGGTTTCATCTGCTTTTTTGATATATAGATTGAAGGCATATGAGCCTGATGACGCTTCGCTTCCTTTAAAGGTCCCGTCCCAACATTTTGAAATATCCTCCGATTCAAAAATCTTTTCGCCCCAACGGTTGAAAATTGAAAGCTTGAACTGCTCTACACAATCGCTGAATACGCAATACGTTTCGTTGGCCTGCGGACCTTTTCCGTTGGGCGAAAAGATACTCGGGACAAACAATTCGTTACACTCAATATCGATTTCTGTATTTACAGTAATGGTTATTGTGTCCGATGAAACGCAACCGCTGGCATTACTCCCAGTAACAATGTAAGTGATCGTTTCTGTGGGCGATGCCAGCGGATTAGAACAGTCGGTGCAACTGAGACCCTGCGTCGGAGTCCAAGAATAGGATTCGGCAACAACGGCATTAAGTTGCAGCGTGTCGCCTACATTAATTGTGCTTGCCTCTTGCTGTATTTCTGTTAAGCACGAACAATCTTCTATAAAAATGGATGTATCGCTCGAAAAAACATAACAGGCATTATCTAAGGCGGCCGTTATCGTAACCGCACCCGAATCGCCGTAAGTAAACGAAACCGGATTTCCAATTTGAGCGCCATTGGGCACTCCAAAATTCCAGCTTACGGTTTGGTCTACTACACCAAGCACCGAAGCATTGATTTCAAGCGTGAGGCAATCGTAGTCAAAACTGATTGGTGGCGGTAAAAAATTGCGATCGGGAACTTGTGCCGGCAAACCAAGTAAGCACAAACCGTTTAAGGACACTGCATTTTCTTCGAATCCGCATGCTAGACCTGCGTTGTTCGGAGAATTGATGGCCGCCAGCGCATTGCCAGCTGTGGCTACATAAAGCCTTCCGTTTGGCCCCTGTTCTACCTGAAACGTAGCATTGGCTGGCGTGCCGATTAATGTATTTGAAGACGCAATTGTCGCAGAATCATAAACACTCAAATCGAGCTGATACACCGAAATGGTATTGGAAAAGTAAAACTTGCTGCCGTCGGGCGAAAAGCAGCATCCGTATTTTCGGATGGGTAAATCAGGAGTCGGATTAACCGTATTATCGGTAACCTCTACCGAGATTGGATTAGACAACACACCCGTAATTAAATCGAAATCAAAAAACTCAATCTTGGTTGTACCATCAATTGGCATTCCGATGCGGGTCCCTTCGGGATTTGCCTTCATTGAACCATAACCGGCAAAACGGTCGTTTAAATTATTGGCAGGAATGACCAAGGGAGAACCCACAGCACTTACTACGGGAGTAGAGCTCACTTCGCAGCCGGTAACTTTGTATGCGAGGAATTCATTGTTGGTCATACGATGTACAATTACCCAATAGCCTCGGATGGCTTCGCTGCGGATAACGGTAATTTTTTCGGTAAGAGAATCCTGGGTTAACAGGATGTTCTTATTGGCGTTTTCAATATCGCCAAGGCCGCCATTGAGGGTCATATCCACCACCGAATAATGCAAACCGGTATACGTATCAAACTCCAGTTCATCAATGGTAAAAATGAAATATTTATCAGAATTTTCGGGAAATGGAACAATCACTGGACCCTGACTCGACGACTTGAAAAGCCCACCAACAAGTCCGGTTCCGTTGGGCATGGGCTGATTGTTTGAGCCCCACACGGTTAGCCCATCCGAATAAAACAGCAAACTGCCTGTTTCGGGATTAGAAACCGAAGCACATTGTTCAGCGCTAGATAGAAACGAATTGAGCGCACCATTGGGTACAGGGCCATTAAAGTTCACTCGGCAACCGTTGCCAAATGTCCAGTTGTTGTTTTGGAGTTGTGCGAAAAACGAGGAAGGCAAGAACGCCAAAATCACCGATATGCCGAATATTTTAACGAAGTTCTTCGAATAAAAAACAGCAAAGATTCGATGTGTAGATTTTAACATTTTCGTAGTATTGATTTTAGTGGAAGTCTGCATTGACTTTGCTGATATTGTTGAAATGCTGCTCCTTAGAACATCCTAAACCAAAATAAAAACAAATTCCTTCTACCATTCTATATTTGTTGTTTCACCAAGGTTAATGTCCCTATTATATTGAGCACCTTACCATCTAATTGAATTAGGAAAAAATTGCAGGCAGCTAATCCTGAAAAGTTAATTGTGTGAGAACCTGCTATTGCATTCGCTGTATTCATGCAGTACCTAAGCGAGCCAGTTGTTCCCGAACCTGTACCAAGATCTGATGTAAAGTTAACTGTATAGTTTACTCCCATAATATCACTACAACAACAGACTAAACAAAGAAACAAAATGGCTTTTCTAAAAAATGAAGTATAAAGACGCATGGTATTTGGGTGAGACGTTATCAATAATTAGTTGTTTTTAACCATTTAAGGGTTACCTGGTTTGATGAGCTTTGAAGGGTAATGAAATAGATTCCTGCGGATAGTTGTTGTGTTGAAAGTTGTATGCAAGTTTGATTGCTTGCTCCTTGGATTTTATTATCTAATAATTGGCCCGAAAGGTTGTTTAAAGTGAGAAGCGTTCCTTTTTCAAATGGGTTATTGGACTTTATTGTCAAAGTCCCTGTTTGTTCCGAAATGCTAAGGTTTGATGTTTGAATATCAGCTATACTGGTTTTTATTACAACCACAGTTGTATCTAGTGTGTCGGAGCCACAGTCGTTGGTTACAATTAACTGCACAGGCCAAGTATTATCGTACAAAAAATCATGACTAGGGTTAGCCTCGGTACTGGTAAAACCTGCTCCAAAATCCCATAAATAGGTGCAACCCGGAGTAGAGGTATTGTTAAATTCAATCACATACTCATTGGATTGAATATACGTAAATGAGGCTGTAGGTAATCCGTTTCCAAAAACGGTAGCAGAAACAAGAAAACCGTGAGAGAATGGCCCTGTGCTGCCGTTAATGGGATGCGTAGCAGTTGCAGTAACAAACTTGTTATTAGCTAAGCATGCAAAAGGAGATAGATCAACACTCCAGTTTCCGTTTGCATCAACCAGTGTGCTTGCGAGATAGGCCTCACTCTTTATTTGATCTGTTTGATTTCCATTGCAATCGCTACCTATATAAACATCTATTGTTGCCCCCGGGGTATTTGAGGTTCCTGATAAAATATTTGAAGTTGAATTAAAATCATTAATCACGGGAGCAGACTGATTATTATTGGCCCCTGGAGTTAGAAGTCCTATTCCAGTTCCAAGTCCGCAGGTCATAATATTGCCACGTATGGTATTACCCTGTGCTTCTGCACCGAGGATGCGAATTACTTGAGGTCCATTTCCATCGCCCGAAAATCCGTTGGAAGAATACGACAAATCATTTGCCTGGCCGGGTTCCACGCCACCTATGATGTTGTTGTCAGAGTTTCCTTCTATCCAAAAAGCGATATAATAAAACTGAAGTGTTTCCAAACCTCCTACCCTATTCCCATAAAAAACATTGCCTGAGCATCCGCTTAATCCTCCGGGAGTTGGATCATTGTTAAGCCCCACTAGGATTCCCAGCCCAGTTCCGCCGGCAATAAGATTTCCTTGACCTACCTGCGCACCACCAATCGTATTTCCATCAGCACCATCGGTAAGCCATAAACCACTTCCTGAGTTAGGTGGAAAAGTGATAGGTTCGCCATAGTATCCAAAAGAACCGGTGACATCACACCCTAAATAGTTGTTTTGAATAAATCCATTATCAGCACTAATTACTTTAATGATGGTATTGGCTGCTCTGTTTATAAAGTTTCTTTTGTTTATAGCCCCAATCTTGAAACCGTCTGCATTATCACCGTTTATCAAAATTCCAAAACTTGTGGCCAAACCACCAATAATTTGTAGACCATAAATTTCTACGTTCGGCACATTTACGATATGCAAAATCTGATTAGCCGAATTGTTCGTTGCATCGAGGGTTATGCCTATGGCATTGGATGTCCAACCGGAGGTGGTGGTGGCATCTATCACCATTGTACGCATAATTTCTGGCAGAGCGGTTTCGCCTAAAGTGATGGTAGTTCCTACTGGAAGATTAAAGTTAATCGTGTGTGGAAAATTAACGTCTGCATTGGCGCTGGTGATGGCCTGCCTGAATGTACCTGGCCCACTGTCGGCGGTGTTTGTTACTGTAAAGACTGTTGCCCAAAGCGATCCGTGACTTGCCGATAAGAGGCAAGAAAAAACGACAAACCTCTTCAATGCATTAAGGGACGTTAACATAGCTAGTGCTTGTATCTATTTAGCAGTAAATTTCAGTGCAAAAGCAGTAAGGTTTTTGTTTTTTTTTGGTAATTATTATATCTCATATACCCTTTGTTTTTTATGTTAAAGTGATTAATACTTTCCTATATTTAAGGCAAACAAAACTACCTGTATGAATAAGATAAAAGGCGACAACCTGCACACGCTCATTCATTCGCTTACACCTACCGAAAAGCGTTTCTTTAAGCGATTTGCTAAGGGAAGAAAACAAGATCAAAACGATTATCTGCACATGTTCGATGAGCTCAATGGCATGCCTGAGTACAACCGCGAGCTACTCCAAAAAAAGATTTCAGCTTATAATTTTCAGACACATCTCGAAGTAAAAAAACATTATTTGTTTCAACTCATACTCGACTCCCAACGTCAGTTTCGTGACACCAAATTGTGGCTGCATAATTCACTTGTCGAAATCGATATCCTCATCGAAAAAGGTCTATATGCTCTTGCATATAAGCGAATCCAAAACCATATCAAACAAGCCCGGATTAATGAAGATTTTTTATTTGAGATTCAATTGCTTCAGAAAAAAGTGTTGCTCGCTCGCTATCAACCACAAATAGACACCAATTCAGTACTTAATGAACAACAACTTTGCCATGCCAAAAGCCAAAATTTACTAGAATACAAACAATTGCTCAACGAATTATCTGCTATTTTAAGTCAAAACAGTTTTGTGAGAAATAGCAAACAACTGAGACTCTTTGATCGGTTTTCAAAGAATAGGCTCATAAACAACCCGGCTAAAGCTATCTCTTTAAGTGCTCTGCTTTACTTTTACCACTTCAAGTTTCTCTATCATGCATCTCTAGGCGAAAACGATAGCTGTTACAAGTCGGCAGTAAAAATGCATCGATTAATTTCTACTCATCCTGAGGTCACACGAAGCTTCGCTCAAATTTATCTTCGTGCAATTTCGGCTCGATTATCTTCGCTAATTCTAGGAGGATTTAAAAAAAATGAATTCCAATCGCTTGTAAGCGAATTAAAAGCAAATACAATTCGCATCAACGAGCCCGAAATACGCAAAGTAGCTCAGGGAATTTTATATGAATATCAACTGATTGCTCTCCAACGTGAAAATAATTATGAAAAGGCATTGAAATTAGTATACGAAGCAATCGATTTTATTAAGAATAATGAAATTCTCGCCGATGGAAACGCATTGAAATACCTGAGTTTTGATATCGCTAAAACATTTTTTATTACTGGGTATTATTCGGATGCTAATAAGTGGTTTTTAAAAATGAATTTTAGTGAAAGCAAAAGTAACGGCACCGATATTTATGCCTTCTCGCGCATTTTGTCATTATTATGTGATGTTTTTCTAAACAACATCGAAAATGTTAAATACAATGCGAATTATCTTCGTAAACAATTGAGCAATGAAGGCGCTTTGTTTGAGTATGAAGCATTTTTAATTAGACGGATTGTGAATAACTTTATCCATTGGAATGACCTTAGAAAAAATGCCAAAGTTGCTCTTTTGGAGCAATTTAGAGAAGAACTGAAAGACCAACTAGCATCTAAATGGAAGGCAAACATGGTCTTGTACTTTGATTTCGAATGGTGGATTGGTTTGCAATTGGGTCGCCTTTCTTAAGTAATATTATTGCTTCAAAATCGAATAAACAGACATAACTGATGATTGATATCTAAATTAAATGAAGCCACATATCTGATAGGCTGAACAACATGCAACCGCAATTGAATATTAATTATAATTCACACGGGTTCTAAAATTGACAATTTCGATGCTGAACGTCCAACCAGTGATTTGGAAAATCCAATACTTTTTCATCGAGAGCAAAAATACATTTCAACATCTCACAAGATATGAGATTATGATGAACGCAAAAATAGGATGATGATCGATTTGTAGAGTCTTGTCCGGAAATCTTACAAGTAGATTAAAATTGTTTTTTTCTGGGAGAGTTTGGGGTATTGAAGGCCTTCTTCAGTTGTGTGTAAACTACCCCTGCGGCTCTTCTCCCTTTTTCAGAATATCCCAGGTGTGGTCGGCAAGTAGTTTTACTGTGGCCACAAAACGGCGAAATTTTTTGCTCCTTCCCCATTCTGTGGGCGATACCATCGATAAAAAATGGCGGCCATCTTCCTTTTCATATAGATGATAAGTATGTCCCACAATCGGATCGAAACCCATATCGGCCTGATAAATCCAAACTGAAATATCGGTGCGCGATTTAATTTCTTGAGCTTGATTGTAAAGCAGTTGAATTTGCTCCTGAATCTGCTTGAGCTGCATATCGGTTTGCTGCTCCATGGCTTGTAAAGCATAACTTTTCACTTTACCCATGTCTTCGGGACGAATTACCCCGGAAGAAAGATTGTGAGCGTAAGGCAACAGCCCCGGATTTTGGGCTACCTTATCGGGATCGATCGGATTGATGATGTCGTTGTTTTCCACAATGAGACCTAACACGCAAATTTAAGAATTGTTGATGCTACCCACGGGTGTTTCCGTATTTTGCGGCATGCTGACTGAACTAAGGTCGTTTGTATTCAGGCTTTGGCCGGTTGCTCTTTGCTTTGCTCTGCCTGCCTTGCTCAACCTTTCGCCCTTTTACGATTACGACAGCGGCGATTACATCTATACAGGCTTGCGGCTTTCCTCCTCGCTTTCCCGGCCGCCGTTTTATGGACTGTTTATCTTGCTGAGCTCCGGAATGCTCCTGCTCATGGGAACAGTGGTGGCCCAATCGTTTTTGCTGGCTTGGAGTCTGGAGGAATTTCTTCGTCTGTTTGATTTGCACAAAAGACCTACATTATTGGCCATTGCTGCCATTTGGAGTGTTCTCACGCCCATTGCCCGCCTCAGCAGCCAAATTATGCCCGATGTGTTCTGCACCGCTTTCCTTTTGCTGATGTGTGTTTGGATTTATTCGCCCGATCGCCTCAGTAGCAAAGCCTTGTGGGTTATGGCCTTTATGGGAATGAGTCACAATGCGCTTTTACCGTTCTTCGCTGTTGGAGCACTGTTTCAATGGCTAAGGGCAAAAAGTTGGCGGCAAAGCCTGATGACCATACGCGCCTTGGCTATTCCGGCTCTCGTTTTACTGGTTGTTCTGCTCGGTGCGAATTATGGCAAGGTGAAACGCCTTACCATGAGTCCGGCCGGATCTGGATTCCAGGCCGCTAAATTTGCGCACACCGGAGCTTTGCAGTCTTACTTGGAGCAAAATTGCCCCAATGAACAAATCCCCCTTTGCCATTTAAAAGACTCGATTCCAAAAGACTTTAACACCTTTCTATGGTCGTCCAATGGAGCCATCCACGCCGTAGGCGGAATTCGCGATGGCTGGAAAGCCTTAGAACAAATAAACCAAGGCATCCGCTCGACGCCAGAAGCCATGCAAATTCATTGGAATCATGTACTGAACGATTTCACCTACCAGTGTATGCACCACAACTGGATTGTGGGCGTTTATGTACCCGGAACAAATACAGAGCACATCTTGAATTTACTCTTGCCTCTGCACAAAAAGGCCGCTGAACAGAATTTGTGGAACCGTTTTTTTCCGGCCGATCTGTTAAATATAATGTACGGTATTGCCCTCGTGTTAGGATTCTTGGCTTCTGTCATGCTGTTGGTCATCCGCCGTTTAGGCGCAGCTCGCTACAGTGGCCTGCTATTTATCGCCTTTGCCCTCATTCACCACGGACTTGTAGCTCTGTATTCAATTCCCGATAACCGACTCGCCGCAAGGGTTTCGGTGTTGCTGGTTCTTCCTCTGCTCATCCTTGTTTTTCGAGGTTTTTCATCGAAAGTGAAATCCGCTTACGGGGAAGATCAACCTCCACAACCCGAACCTTCACGTGCTGATGCAATTTGACCACCAGCAAGGGGTCAGACACAAACTGATCCGACAGCTGCGAGATGTGCACGAGGCCATCCTGCTTAACACCCACATCGACAAAAGCGCCAAAGGCCGTGATGTTAGTAACAATACCGGGCAAAATCATTCCCGGAATAAGGTCTTCGGGTTTACGAATGTTGGGGTCGAATTCTAACACGGCTGCGTTTTTTCGTGGATCCCGGCCGGGTTTCTCCAATTCGGTTAGAATATCGGTAAGGGTAGGAAGCCCAATTTCGTCGCTTACGTAACGGTTTAAGTCGATCAAGGCCTTAATATCTTTTCGGCTAACGAGCTCATTGAGCGGCACTCCTGCGTCTTTTGCCATTTTTTCCACCAGACTGTAGCGTTCGGGGTGCACGGCGCTGTTGTCGAGCGGGTGTTTGGCCTCAGGAATTCTTAAAAATCCAGCGCACTGCTCAAAAGTCTTCTTCCCCAAACGCGGTATAGCCAAAAGCTCAGAACGGCTTCCGAATGCTCCGTTCTGATTCCGCTGTTCGATAATTTTTGCAGCCGTGGCCTGACTTAAGCCTGAAACATAGGCAAGCAGATGCACCGAAGCTGTATTCACATTTACGCCCACCTGATTCACACAGGAACGAACCACATCGGCCAACTGGTCATTGAGCAGGGAGGCGTCAAGGTCGTGCTGGTATTGGCCTACCCCAACGGCTGAGGGTTCAATTTTCACAAGCTCGGCAAGCGGGTCCTGAAGCCTACGCCCAATGCTCACGGCGCCACGCACCGTTACATCGAACTGCGGAAACTCCTCGCGGGCTGTCTTGGAGGCCGAGTAAATGGAAGCTCCACTTTCCGATACCACAAAAACCTTAACCTGCGCCGGAAGCCGCATTCGGGTAAGTAAAGTCTCCGTTTCACGTCCGGCTGTTCCATTTCCAATGGCTACCGCCTCGATTTTGTAGGTTTCGATGAGCTGACTAAGCTTGGACATCGCCTGTTTATCCTGATTTTGAGGAGGATGCGGAAAAATTGTTTCATTGTGCAGGAGTTTTCCATGGGCATCGAGGCAAACCAATTTGCAACCAGTTCTAAAACCGGGATCAATGCCCAGCACCCTTTTTTCTCCGAGCGGAGCAGCCATAAGCAGTTGACGGAGGTTTGCGGCAAAAATCCGAACCGCACCATTGGCGGCCTTTTCTTCTAAGGATTGCAGCAATTCATTTTCCAGCGACGGTACGATGAGTCTTTTATACGCATCGCGCAGAGCTTGCTTAACCTCGAGGGCGCAATCGCCTTGATTTTTCAAAAACATCCGTTCGATGAGTTGCAGTGAGCGTTCCTCATCAGGCTCGGCCGAAACCCTCAGAAATCCTTCTCTGTGGCCACGCATTACGGCCATAAAGCGGTGCGAGGGCACACGGCTTGCCGGCTCACGGTAATCGAAATAATCGCGGTACTTCTGAGCCTCTTCCTCCTTGGTTTTCACCAGCTTGGAGTGAAACTCGGCGAATTTTTCAAAGCGGCTCCTGAGCGACTTTCTAAGGTCAGGATTATCGGCCACCCATTCGGCAATAATGTCTTTTGCACCTTGCAGTGCAGCCTCTACTGAGCCCACATTGTTGGCCACAAAAGGCGTAGCTAAGCGATGAGGATCTTGGGGTCCCTGGGCCATCAGCATTTTGGCCAAAGGCTCAAGCCCCAGTTCACGGGCCATAGAAGCACGGGTCTTTTTTTTCGGTCGAAAAGGGAGGTAGATGTCTTCGAGGTCGGTAATGGTTTGCGCTCCGCGGATGGCCTGATCGAGGGCTGAAGTGAGCAAATTTCTTTCGTTGAGCGAACCGAGAACAGAAGCGCGACGCTCTTCAAGCTTGTCGATTCGTGATTTCTCTTCCCGAATGGCCAGAATTTGCTCTTCGTCGAGCATTCCGGTGCGTTCTTTACGGTATCGGGCGATAAATGGAATGGTACAACCCTCATCAAATAAATCGAGTACGGCCTTCACTTGCTGTTTTTGGATGGCCGTAGTTCGGGCAATCGATTCAATAATATCCATGGTGCAAATATATCCAGGTGGCTCGTCGACCGGTTTTGATCTTGCCTCAATTCCAGAAAACCTTATTCGCCCCGCCCCATAAAGGGCAAAGGTTTAGTTTATCGATATTTGTCAAAAATCCCATTTATGCGGCTTGCACTTCTTTTTCTGCTCTTTTTTCCCTTGTTGATATCAGGTCAAGGTAGCCTTGAATACAACGATTGCATTTACAGGCCAACGATCAAAACGGTGATGCTGAATTTACGGGGTGTTGAAGGCTCTCCTGCGGCCCTTGAATTGGGCAGTGGCGATCAATTGCATCTACAATTCGACGATCTCGACACTGAACAGCGGCAGTTGTATTACAGCCTTACGCATTGTAATGCCGACTGGACACCATCGGGACTTATGCCGACCCGGGTAATTCAGGGATTGCAGCAGGATTTCGTGCAGGACTTTCGGTATTCATTCAATACGTTTCAGAATTACCTGCATTACGATTTGGTATTTCCGAACGAGAACATGAAGATTCTCATCAGTGGGAACTATTTGCTGAAGGTTTATGAAGACAATGACCCGGAGAACCTTGTACTGACGAGGCGTGTGTTGATTTACCAAAAGAAAGTTGGGCTGGGCGCGAATGTGCGGCGGCCGGCGCTGATGGAATTTCGGGATACTCACCAGGAAATTGATGCGGCAGCTGATATCTCGAAGCTACCTATGGTAAACCCGGCCACGAATACCCGTTTGGTGATTCAACAAAACGGGCGTTGGGACAATGCAATCAGTCTGAAGCCTTTCTCGATAAACCAAACACGATTGAATTACGATTACGATGATGGCTCAAATTGTTTCCCGGGAGTAAACGAATTTCGCTGGGCAGATATTCGCAGTTTGCGGATGAACTCAGACCGTGTTCGGCGCATTAATCGTGACTCCACACCTATTGAAGTTGTGCTGTTAAACGATCCTGTTCGGACCTTTTCGGAGTACCAAAACCTTCCCGAAGCCAATGGTAAATTCTTTATCAGAAATCAGGAAGGGAGTGATCCTGAGGTTGATGCCGACTACGCTATGGTTGAATTCAGGCTACCGTTTGAAACAGTTTTCAAAGACCGTAACCTTTATTTGTTTGGTGCGTTCACCGACTGGCAATTAAAAGAGGAGTATCGGCTCAATTACAGATACACCTCAAAGATGTATACGGCTCGCATCTTACTTAAGCAAGGAATTTACAACTACTGGTACGCTTCTGCCCCCACTGAAAAGGGTCCGGCCGACCTTAAACTGCTCGAAGGAAGTCACTTCATGACCAACAACGATTACACGATTCTCTTGTATTATAGGGCCAACACAAACGACTTTGATGAGTTAATCGGGTACTCTCGCATCAATTCGATGACGAACCAATAAAATCTTAAAGCGCTGTATTTTATATGTAAGATTTTATGCATATTTGTAAACCTAAATCTAGTTTAAACACACAAAGCCTCTAAATCCCGCGCCAGTTAAGCGATACGAAAGAGCACTATTTGTTCCGATGCAATATTTCTCTCTAACATTGCATCAACAAAACGCTTCGCTATGAACACACAAGTTACTTCAGGAATTAAGGTGAGCATCGAAACCAAGTTTCAGGATTTGTACTCTGATCCCGCAAAGATGTACTATCTGTTTACCTATAAAATCAGAATTGAGAACACTTCTGACTACGATGTACAGTTGTTGCGTCGCCACTGGAACATTTTTGATTCTGTTTCAGAATCGAGAGAAGTTGAAGGTGCCGGAGTTGTTGGCCAACAGCCTGTGCTCCGTCCCGGCGAAGTTTATGAATATGAATCAGCTTGCAACCTAAAATCGGAGCTGGGTAAAATGTCGGGAGCTTACACATTCGAGCGCCTGGCCGATGGCGAACGTTTCAAGGTGGGCATTCCGGAATTCCGCATGGTGGTTCCATATCGCATGAACTAATTGGGCTGCCGTTCAGATTGGCATACGCACTGTTGTTTCAGCGCGCATTCCTGAGCAATTGCCAACCCAGGCCACATTCCAGGCAACGTCCCTTCTCGCAATATGAGCGAAACAAGCCGATTAAGCTCTGTGCTTCGGCTGCATTCCGGGGTGTAATTCCCCAAGCCTTCCACTGTCGCAAGTCGCGATTGTCTTCAGCCGGAAGGCTCTCAAACAGGTCGAGCACCTGTTCTCTTAAATGCTCCTGTGCCCTCGACTGTGCAAAACACAGCAGAAATGGCGCGATGGCATTCACCAATATTCGATACTGGGCCTCTCGGCCAAGATGCTTTTCTAAGGCCACCGATGGTTGGTCGGGACTAAAGTGGGTATTCCAGTACGCCGAGGGCTGCACATCCAGCCATTGCATGAACCGCTCTGTATGAGGTGGTTCCTCAAGCATAGCCCGAAAATCGATTTTACCGCCCAATACATGGGCAAACTGAACAATACGAATGGTTGGAAAATTCATCGGACGCATTCTGGCCTTCTTCCATACGTACCGTTCCATAGATTTTAAACGATACACCTTCTGCAGGTAGCGATACTCGCTATACAAAGCCCTCGGATACTCGTCTTGCACCGATTCATCGACCAATCCGCTTTGACCTAAAAAGAGGGCTTCGAGCTTGAATACCGACGATTTGCATTGCTGAACAACCTTAAGCGGTACCGAAAGAGCAAGCTGTTGAAAAGGATCGGCGTTGACGCGAAAACCAAAAGCACGTCCGAGGTATACGTAGGCGGCTTCTTCCCAATCGAACCGACATCTTTCAAGAATGCGTTGCACTTCGGGACTTCTCGATTGGAGTCGTTCAACGAGCATTCTGTCGAGCCATGCCCGTGTATGCGCATTCTCGCTGTAAGGTTCTCCGCGGCAGGCAATGGGTTGAGAGGCCAACTCAAGCTGGCGGTAGGTTTCCAACACCGGCAAGGAAACGTAGTGTTTAAGGTCGAATACGGGAAGCGCATTCCCTGAAGGGTCGAGTATGCGTTCATCATCTTCCCAAACCACATGCAATACTACATTTCGGTAAGCTGGGTCGGTATGGTGCTTATGCCTCTTCCAATCGGAGGCCTTCACATGAACCTCAATGTTTCCGGCCCAAAGCGTGCCATTGACACGGATTCGCGCCTCCTGAAAATCTGGTCCGGCATGATTATTCAGTGTTCCGGTATGCAGCACTTCCAACGGATCCCCTCCAGCCAGCCGCAGTTGTTTGGAAGAAAAGAGTTGGTTCTTCCAAATAAACTGTAGCAGGCTTTCAGGAATCATGTTGCACTGTATCTGTAGTGCAATACTACAACCGTTGACGCTCTGGGTCTTTTGCGCGTTACGCATAGATTCGGGCAGATTTGCCGCAAGTTTTGCGTGAGATGCAAAAGGGGTTTCGTTTCAATTGGTTAAGGTGAGACCTCTCTCACTTATCTCTCTCCGCGGGAGAGAGACGACACTTTACGGTACAACGGGGTTTTTAAGTAAAAGGAAGCTGTCATCAATTACTGAGAATCGCTCTCGCTCTGAATTTACCTCTCTCCGCGGGAGAGAGATGACACTTTACGGTACAACGGGGTTTTTAAGTAAAAGGAAGCTACCATCAATTACTGAGAATCGCTCTCGCTCTGAATTTACCTCTCTCTCCTGTCTCATATCTTTGATAAAAACTTAATTACCTAAGCGGGATTGGAATCAGGCTTTCGTCTAGACAAGCATTATGGCTATGTTGGGAGAGAGGAAGCCCGGTCCTGTTTATTTTCCAGAGTCACAACAGTACCTAAAGGCATTATTCAGTAATGACC
>JAIXUS010000037.1 GCA_027483445.1 Bacteroidota bacterium
ACTCCTTTTTCATACTGAGCCAGCATCGCAATGATCTGTGTCTCGGTGAATTTTGTCTTTCGCATACGCTTTTCAAAGTTAGCAGTTTAAAACGTAGCTATTTTGGGGGGAGGCTTCAAATTAAAGTACAAACAGAAGAAAATTACCAAAAGGGAAGACTGACAAGGTTAAAACAATGGTTTCGTGACCTGACAGAAATGCAAATAGAAACAGGTGACTTAAAATTCAACAAGTATCTGCAAGACAAAACCAAGTATGACATTGATATTTTTAAATCTTATTTCCAACGTATCGACAAGATAATTGAGAAAGGAAAAATCACGACCGACAGCCAATATTACGACATTACTATAATGATTGATCAGCTTTGTCAAAC
Organism: Bacteroidota bacterium; assembly: GCA_027483445.1. GTDB lineage: Bacteria > Bacteroidota > Bacteroidia > M30B66 > M30B66 > CAMCXT01. The sequence goes on from JAIXUS010000037.1 coordinate 377, forward strand.
CGAACCCCTTGAAAATGAAAAAATAGAAATATTAGATAAACTTTTAAATGATTATGAGCAGCGGAAGGTAAGAAAGCCGACCGCATAACAACAGTCATCCACAATTACCAATTGTTTTGCAAAAATAAACCTCTACACACTCTTGATTTAGCCAGAATTAGAGGGTGCGGGAAATTTGCGCAAAGCCAGGGAAAACAGGGTGCTCAACTTAATCATGAGCTCCCGTTTTGTTGCTTGGGGCTCATACGAAGCTTTACTGTTTACGATGTGTCCTGCCTGAAACGAAGTCGGGCCAGGGATTGGAGCTGGCTGCCGTGCAGCGCGAAAAGCCCGGTTCAGGCCCCCAAAAAAATACGCAAAAGGTTTTCAAAAATTACCAACAACACCGCGCGAGGCTTGCGGCATTCTGCTACTTTTGCGCTCCGGTTAGCCCCGGAAACATGCCCAAAAACTCCTCCATCCGCTCCGTTCTCATCATTGGCAGCGGTCCCATTATTATAGGCCAGGCCTGCGAATTCGATTACTCTGGCTCTCAGGCCGCACGCTCGCTGCGCGACGAAGGCATTGAGGTCTCGCTCATCAACAGCAACCCGGCCACAATTATGACCGACAAGGTCTCGGCCGACCATGTGTACCTGCTGCCGCTCACCGTGGCCTCGATTGTGAAAATTCTCGAGGAACGGAAAATCGACGCGGTGCTGCCTACCATGGGCGGACAAACAGCCCTGAACCTCTGCAAAAAGGCCGACGAAATGGGCGTTTGGAAAAAATATGGAGTCCGCATCATAGGCGTGGATATCGACGCCATCGAGAAAACCGAAAACCGCGAGGAATTCCGCCAGCTCTGCGTCGACCTCGGTGTGGGCGTACCGCCTTCGCAAGTGGCCAACTCGTTTCTGGAAGGAAAGGAAATTGCTCAACGCATTGGCTATCCATTAGTTATACGTCCATCTTACACACTTGGCGGAACCGGTGGGGCCTTCGTGCACCGCAAAGAAGACTTCGACGAACTGCTCAACCGCGGCCTGCACGCCTCGCCCATTCACGAAGTACTGATCGAGAAGGCCTTGTTCGGCTGGAAAGAATTCGAGCTCGAACTGCTGCGTGATGCGAACGACAATGTAATCATCATTTGCTCGATCGAGAACTTCGACCCGATGGGCATCCACACCGGCGACTCGATTACCGTGGCTCCGGCCATGACCCTCAGCGATACCGCATTCCAACGCATGCGCGACATGGCCATCAAGCTCATGCGCTCTATCGGCAACTTTGCCGGCGGCTGCAATGTGCAGTTTGCCCTCGACCCCGATACCGAAGACATTATTGCCATCGAAATTAATCCGCGCGTGAGCCGCTCCTCTGCCCTCGCCTCTAAGGCTACAGGCTACCCGATTGCGAAGATCGCGGCCAAGCTGGCCATCGGTTACCACCTCGATGAACTTATGAACCCGGTAACCGGAACCACCACCGCGTTTTTCGAACCTACACTCGACTACGTCATCGTTAAAATTCCGCGCTGGAACTTCAACAAGTTCAAGAATGCCGACAAAACGCTGGGCTTGCAAATGAAATCAGTAGGCGAAGTGATGGGCATCGGTCGCAGCTTTCAGGAAGCCCTCCAAAAAGCCTGTCAAAGCTTAGAGGTGAGTCGCAACGGACTTGGCGCCGACGGCAAAGACCTTAGAAACCCCGACGCCGTTGTCGATAGCCTCAAAAACCCAAGCTGGAACCGCCTATTCCATATCCGCGATGCCTTCGTGCTCGGAATCCCCTTTAAAACCATACAGAAGCTCACCCGCATCGACCCCTGGTTCCTCACCCAAATCGAAGACCTGGTAAACCTCGAACGCCTTATCGAACGCTACACCATAGACTCGATTCCCCGCGACCTGATGTATGAAGCCAAGCGTAAAGGGTTTGCCGACCGACAAATTGCGCATTTGCTCCGTTGTTTGGAAAGTGAGGTATTTAAAAAACGACAGGATTTTGGTATCAACCGGGTATATAAACTCGTAGATACCTGTGCAGCTGAGTTTCCTGCCCAAACGGCCTATTACTACTCCACCTTCGAAGAAGAAAACGAAAGCGAAGTGAGCGACCGTAAGAAAATTGTGGTGCTGGGCTCCGGGCCAAACCGCATCGGGCAAGGCATTGAGTTCGATTACAGCTGTGTTCACGGAGTTTTGGCGGCCAAGGAATGCGGCTACGAAACCATCATGATTAACTGCAATCCTGAAACAGTTTCGACCGACCCCGACATTGCCGATAAGCTCTATTTCGAGCCCGTGTTTTGGGAGCATATCTACGACATTATCCTCCACGAAAAGCCTGAAGGTGTGATCGTTCAGCTGGGCGGACAAACAGCCTTGAAGCTGGCGGAGAAGCTCGACCGATACGGCATTAAAATCATAGGCACCTCCTACAAAAGCCTCGATTTGGCCGAAGACCGCGGCTCCTTCTCTACTCTGCTGCGCGATTACAACATTCCCTACCCCAAATTCGGAGTTATCGAGCACGCCGACCAGGCTTCGGATTTGGCGAAAGAACTTGGGTTCCCCCTGTTGGTAAGGCCAAGTTACGTGCTGGGTGGCCACAACATGAAAATCGTCATCAACGAAGAAGAACTGGAAGCCCACGTCATCGATTTGCTCAAAGACATTCCGGGCAATAAGGTGCTGCTCGACCATTTTCTCGACAATGCCGTGGAAGCCGAAAGCGACTCGATTTGCGATGGCGAAAATGTATACATTATCGGCATCATGGAGCACATCGAACCGGCAGGCATTCACTCCGGCGACTCCAACGCCACCCTTCCACCCTTTAGCCTGAGCGAAAAGGTAATCCGCCAAATCGAAGAGCATACCCGCACTATTGCCCTGGCTATGAATACGGTTGGATTGCTAAACATCCAGTTTGCCGTGAAAAACGAGGTGGTATATGTAATCGAAGCCAATCCAAGGGCATCGCGCACTGTACCCTTTATTTGCAAGGCCTACGACGAGCCCTATGTAAACTACGCCACCAAGGTTATGTTGGGGGCCAACAAGTTGGATGACTTTAAATTTGCGCCTAGAAAACACGGCTTTGCCATTAAAATCCCGGTTTTCTCGTTCGATAAGTTCCCGGGCGTGAACAAAGAACTGGGCCCTGAAATGAAATCGACCGGCGAAGCCATCCAGTTTATCGAAAACCTGCAGGACGAACTCTTCCTCAAACTTTACGAAGAAAGAAATTTGTATTTGAGCCGATAGCGAGGATCGATTGGATTCGGAAAAATGCAAAAGCAGTCGCGAATCGAAAACTCAAAGCTGTATTTTCAGTGCTGCAAGCCGCGGACAACGAAGCAGATGCTGCGTTTCTGGCGAACGAAAAATTGAGCTGCATGAGTTCAGGGGCGCATCATTTTCGAAAGCCTGACTGAAATCCCTTGCATTATGCCTCATCCAAACAGAGACTAAAGTGTTATGCTTAAAATTATTGAGTGTTTTGAGTGCGCCTAAGTTGTGTGGATGACTCCCGCCCTCGCCGATAAATCCTTTTTCAGCCCCATACCCACCAAAACCTCAGGTTCTCGCAGTGCTCCATTTCTTTCGCTTGCCCTAAGACCTCGCCTTACAGCCATCAGCCCGGCGCCAAAAAGCAAAACACCAGGCAAACCTGCCTAATTCTCGTCTAAAGCCTTGGCCCATTGGGCGGTAAACACCATTCCATAGCGCTCGTCGTTTACCCTATCGATTTCGTCGAGGTAAAATACGGGCCGGTTGGCACTATGGTATTGCATTAACTGCCGTGGGCTGAGGAACTCATCGAAGCGGAGCTCTGCAAAATGGCGCTGAGGCAAGGCCAGCTCGCGCATCTGGTTGGTCCACCAGCCACAGAGCACCACCGCATTGTTGGGCAATGTTTCGCAACGCTCGAGGGCCGCCTGACAGTAACGAAGTCGGTTTTCACGCCTCGACTGCTCCATGACCAATGGCCCTTGCAGCAAATCAACAAAGAGTGTTTCGTTTCCGGCCCTGAAGGGAATAGATAACATACTTGGCGTGGCACCGCGCTCCGGGTCGCTGAAATTGAGTCCAAGGTAAACGGGGGCCAGCAGAAAGAGCAGTGGAGCGTAACGGCTGGCAAAACGGTGCGTACTCACTGCAAAAACCAGGATGATCATGGGCACTACGGGCAGTAAAAAGGCCGATTTGTGCGGATAGACGATAAACCCGAGTCCAAACACCAGTAAACAGAGCGCTGTGGCCTGGCTAAGTGCAGGTGGAATTGTAGCGTTTCGCCAGGCAATCGGGAAAAGCAGGAGGGCCAGCGTACCCGAAAAGCCCCACAAGCCAAATGTAGCTTTGTAGGCTGTTTTGGCGATGGATGGATAAGGCAGGGTGTAAAAGTCAAAAAATGCGGAACCGTATCGGAGCAGCGCGGGCGTGTAACAAAGCACAGCAATCAGAATTGCAGGCAAGCCCAAACGGAGTGCGCGGAAAATCCAGGTTTTGAGATTGCCTTCGTAGAGAAAGGGCAAGAGTACGAGCCCAAATGCTCCGGCGGGCATGCGGCACCCGGCTGCGAGTCCCAGGCAAACAGCGGCGGGCAAAAGGCGTCGCCGGAGCACTGCCCAAAAGGCTCCCAGCTGAAAGCAGAGCCCCCAGCTGTAGTCGATGGTGTAGGTGCCCGAAATCCAAACCATTGGCACACAGGCAAAAACGAGGGTCCACAAAAAGGGGCGGGCCGCTTGGAAGTGCTTGAGCAGGGCGTAGAAAAACCCTGCTGCCGCAGTACTCAACAAGGCCGATAAAAAGTTGCAAAACCAGGGGTTGAGAAGGCCCTCGGGCAAACAATACAGCACATACTCCTGCACTGGGTGTCCAGGCAGGCGCGAAAAGCTGTATTTCCCTGTTGCCCACATTTCGCGGGCATTGAGGATGAGCCCCCAGCTATCGTCTTCGCTCCCATAGCCGGGCGAAAGAAACAGCAGGCGGCTTAGCAAGACGATCGCCAGCAGTAGCGGCAGTTCAAAGGCGGCAGCCGGCCGGAGGAGTTTCATGGCGGCGAAATTATTAATTCGCAGCGGTTATGCCCTCCATTTTTATTGAAACGGAAAAGTACTTGAGGCGCATCTGATTTCTTTGTTTAAATCACATGACGCGCTGAAAGACTCTGTTGGTTGCGCTGAAAACAATCAATTGGTTTTACACATACCTAAATTGAGACGACCTATACCTAACAAATACGCCTTAAGGAATAACAATCACGCGCTCAGTTCGCACCGCCTCTGCCGCGAAAAGCTGCACAAAGTACATTCCTGCGCTAAGATTCCAGTTGAGTTCAGCAGCTCCTTGAAGCATACCGGTTTCTACCAGTTTACCCTCGGCAGTCATCAGGCGATAGCCTTGCCAAAAATTGCCGGCCGCCAGGCGAACATGGCCTTTCGATGGATTCGGGAAGAGGCTGAAGCCCTTATTTAAACCTTCGATGATGTTCGACGGATTGAAGTTGTAAGCCAATGATGTAGACGTACAGCCTTGCGCATTGGTGAAAGTAACTGTGTAATTGCCTTCGGCCGATGGAACAAATTCGGCACTATTGGCACCGACCACAGCCTCACCATTGAGAAACCACTGAATATTGCCCGCGAATGGAGCTACCTCAAGCGCTCCGTTGCTGTTTTGGGTAATTACCGGACTTGCCGGAACCGGGTTAATCTGCACCGAAACCTGAGCCGAGGACTCACAACCCGCCTCATTCACACCGGTAACGGTATAAACGGTGCTTGTTGGAGGCGCAACAATAATCGATTCGCCAAAAATGTCGGAAACAGCCAATACCGGCGACCACTCATACTCGAGGGCCCCACTTGCGGAAAGTGTCGCCGATTGTCCGGCGCAAATAGCACTGGGACTAGCACTTACCGTTAAATTAGGAGAGGCAATAACGGTAACAAACCCATTGCGGATTTCGGTGTCGGTTCCAAAAGCATTACCGGCCAAAAGACTTACCGAATAGGTTCCAGGCGTGCTGTACACTATCGTTGGGTTTAGCTGGGTAGAAGTTGCTGGCGTTCCTCCTTCGAATGTCCAGGTGTAGCTATCAGGCAGGTTGCTGCTCAGGTTGGTAAACAGCACAGGCGTACCGGCACACACGGGAGTGGTTTGACTCAAGGCAAAGTCGGCTGCCGGAGGCGCTCCATTTACAACACCGGTAATGTTGATGTTATCGATATACAGATTGTTGCCGTAATTGTTAAACGACTCAAACTTCACCCGTACGCCCGAAGCTCCGGCAAAGGGTGTGAGGTCGAGTGTAACGCAATCGGAGCCCACCGTGCCCATGCACCAATCGTTAGAGCTGGCCGGCAAAAAGTCGGTGGTCGAAATGGTCTGTGTGGCAAAGCTCCCCTGACCGCTTTCGCCACCACTGAAAACGCGGGAGTAGGTGCTGCCGCAGTCGGTAGATACACTCACAATTAACGAATCGGTTTGGCCGGCTTCGTAACGTCGGTAAGCGTGCTCGAAACTCATCGTGATAGCTGAGTATCCGCTAAAATTCAAGGTTCTGGAAATAAGGCCATCCCGCTCGCCGGTAGCTGTGTAACTAAAAAAGGGAACGCGGGCCGAGGTATTTCCCGGTGCAGTACCTTGGGTGTTGATGACCTCCCAGCTCAGGCTATTGTCTGGGTTCTGAACGGTCCATCCGTTGGTTGTAAAGCCCCCCGACTCAAAGTTTTCCGTAAAGGGCAATGGGGTTCCGATTGGCGATACCACTGTAAAATTCACCGTCCGGCAATTGTTGGCGCCGAATAAATCGGGCTGATTGCCATTCATCGTAGAGGTGCAGATGGTTAATGTATGTGCTCCAATGCCTGTGGTGATGGCCGGAAGTGTAATGTTGAGTGAGTTTTGAGGCTGGAGATTGCCGGTCCACGTAAAAGCCGGAAGGCTCACGCCATCGAGCGTTGGGAGAAATACCAGCGAGGTGATGGCATTTTGCCCCGTATTTCTAAACGTTACCGCCGGTGTAAGGCCGGTATTGCAGGTAGATCCGCTGGGCGCGGTGATGGCCTGAAGGGAAGCATCGAAGGTTAACACGCTGGCACTGGCGCATTCGAGAGCCGCCTGGGCATTGATGCGCCCGGCCCCAAGCTGACCAATATAATTGCTGTTCTGGCCATTGATGTTGGTTGCCGTAATCTGAAGGCATTCCAACACTTCGGCAGGACTCAGATTGGGGTTTACCGACAGCATTAAGCCGCAAAGGCCTGCAACAAGCGGCGATGCCATTGAAGTACCACTCTGAACGCCGTACGTGTTGCTGGGCAGCGTGCTGCGGATGGCACTTCCGGGCGAGGCAATGTCGATCCACGTTCCAAAGTTGCTGAACGACGACTTGGCATCGCTGCTGGCGGTGGAGGCTACTGAAATTACGTGATTAAAACCGGCCGGATAAAACACCGTGCTTACATCGTCGTTTCCGGCGGCTGCCACCAAAACCACACCGGCCGTGTTGCCGGCATTCATAATGTTTTGCCCGGTTTGGCTGCCGCCCGAGCCACCCCACGACATGTTAATCACGTCGGCCCCGTTGTTAATCGCCCAGGTTACCCCTTCGTAGCCATCAGTGATAAACTCTACTTCGTTGGTGGCCTTTACAGGAATGATGCTGATTCCAAAACCAATAGAAGCAATGCCGGTTCCATTGTTGGTTTCTGCACCAACGATTCCGGCCACGTGTGTACCGTGACTAAAGGTATTGTCGGGCGGATTGGGATTATTGTCGTTGTCGCTCACATCGCGCCCGGGAACACAAACATCGTTCAGGTCGGGATGCGTTGTTTGTACCGCGTCATCCACAACAGCTACACGAATGGTGCTGCTTCCGGTGGCAATGTCCCACGCGGCCTGAGCATTGATGCGGTGCAGATACCATTGACCGGTATTGCTGGTGTTGTTGGCCCCCAAATCGTTGGGCGTTAAACTGGTTTTGTGCAATGGAACCCGCTCGGCATAATCAACCACCGACCATTTTTCAAGGGTACGTATGAGCTCTTCGGTTTGCTGCGCGTTTTGAAAATAAACCCTGAGGGTTTGCCGCAGCTCGGTTTGACGGGCAAAATAAAAGGAGGCTCTAACGCGGGTAATGCCATACACCTCGGCCAAACGCTTTAGCTCGGGCAAGGCCTCAAGCTCAACAACGTCGGTATTTTTAGCAATAGGAAGCTGAATGTGATTTTTGAATTTCACATATAGCTGACCGTCGAAAAAGTGTGGATGATGTTGCTGCCCTGTAGAAGCTTTGGCAGTAAAAAGAAGTAAAAGTGTCGTGTAAAGTAAGGTGTGTATCCGTCCCATCCGATCCAAATTAGATTTTCAAACATAGATAAAGAATGAATTGTGCAGCGAATTGTTTTGAAAAAATCCTTACACCGAAAAACGCAATGTGTATGACAAAGCGGCAGGCCTTGGCAAACGGTCGGGAATTTGTAATTTTGACCCGAAAATTTAGTCATGCGCGTTCTGCTCATCCTCTTGTTGATTTACGTTTTATTTCGCGTCTTTTTCCGACTTGTGCTCCCACTCATCGGAAGATACATGTTCAACAAGGCTGTGCAGTCGATGCAAGGACAAGGCTCATACACCCGACCACAAGCTCCACCGCGGCGCGAAGGTGAGGTGCGCATCGAAAATCCCGATGGGAGTCCGCGCCGCAACGACGATTCTGAATTCGTCGATTACGTAGAGGTGAAGTAAGCCTTACACCGTTCTTCCTAGCTCATTTATTCGGCACGAGGCCGGGCATCGATAATTGCTATCTTTAGCCCGATTTTTTAAGACCTCATGCGTAAATTTCCGCTCTCAACGCTACTCCCCCACCTGGCCGCTGTGGCCATTTTCCTATTGCTCATTTTTTCGTATTTCCCTGAGTTGCTCGACAACAAGAGCCTTCGCATGGACGACATCGAGCAGCACAAAGGCATGTCGAACGAATTGGCCGATTACCGCGAAAAAACAGGCGAAGAGGCCATCTGGACCAATGCCATGTTTGGCGGAATGCCAGGGTATGTAATCTCAGTGGTTTATCATGGCAACCTGATTGGCTACGTAGGAAGTGCCATTAAACTGGGTTTGCCACGCCCCGCAGATTCCATGTTTGTACTCATGCTGGGCCTTTACATACTACTGCTCAGCCTCAAAGTGCGCCCCTCGCTCGCAGTGCTTGGCGCCGCAGCCTATTGCTTCACGAGCTACAACTTGCTCATCATGGAGGCCGGCCACATGTCGAAAGTCGATGCCATCTCCTGGATGCCTTGGGTTTTAGCCGGGGTGTTAATGGCCCTTAACGGGCGATGGCTTGTCGGAAGCGTATTTACAGCCTTGTTTCTCAGTCTGCAAATCAAATCGTCGCACTTTCAAATCACATATTACCTCGGTTTCATCATTCTGTTTATCGTAATTGCCTACCTGGTTGAGGCGTTCAGACAGAAAAATCTTCCGTCATTCGGAAAGGCTGTTGGAGCATTGACAATCGCAGCCATGCTTGCCGTTGCTTCCAATATTTCGTCGCTGTACACCATTTACGATTATGGAAAGGACTCAATTCGCGGGAAATCGGAGCTTACCATTCGCGAAAAACCCGATGGCGACGGACTCGATAAGGACTATGCGCTCGACTACTCTTACGGCGTTGGAGAAACCTTCTCCTACATGATTCCCAACATTTACGGCGGGGCCAGCAACCTCGGATTGGGCGACCAAAAAGAAGCCTTGAAAAAAGCCGATGATCAATACCGAGATATCATGGCGCAAATGCCTCAGTATTGGGCAGAAACATCAACCACAGGTCCATTTTATGCCGGAGCCATTGTAGTGTTCCTTTGTGTTTTAGGCTTCTTACTGGTGCAAGGGCCGCTTCGTTGGGCCATTTTGGCTTCGATGTTTTTGGCCATTCTGCTTTCGTGGGGAAAGAATTTTGAGGCTTTCTCAGTTTTCATGCTGGAGAACTTCCCCGGATACAACAAGTTCAGGGCGGTGAAAATGACCCTGATCATTACCGATTTTCTAATTCCTTTGATGGCAGTATTGGGCCTCAACGAAGTGCTGAAGAAACCAGAAGTATTGAGCGAAAAAAAGTGGCTTTTACCTTCTGCTTTTGCGGCTACTGGTGGACTTTCGCTGTTGTTTTACCTTTTACCCGATACCTTTTTCAGTTTCGATTACCTCAACCCCGGAATTCAAGACCAGCTCATGCGCATGTTGGGGCAAAGCGGCTTCGATAAGGCGGCTTCTCAAACCTGGATTGAAGGATTTATCGGAAACATGGAAGAGGTAAGGATTTCCATCTTCCGCGCCGATGCATTGCGAAGCTTCCTCCTTATCAGTCTTGGCGCTGCCGCGGTTTTCGCCTACCAGCGCTTCCGTTTCAACCCCATGATACTCACGGCAATACTTATCATTGCCGTAGTTGGCGACTTGTTCTCGGTGAACAAACGGTATGTGAACAAGAAAGACTTTGTGCCCAACAGCAAGGCCGAGATTCCTTACGAACCATCGGCTGCCGATGAAGCCATCTACACCCTAGAAACCCAAAAAACACCTGGACTAACCGCCAAAATTGAGGAGTATAAGCGCGAAGGACTCAACCGTAAAAACCGCAGAAAGAGCGGAAATGCCGCGGCCGATGAAAACAAATACCGTTACCGCGGACTTTTGGCCAACACCAATTACCGCGTGTTGAATTTGAGCACAAGTACCTTTAACGATGCAGCCACCTCGTTTTTCCACAAATCGGTGGGCGGCTACTCTGCGGTAAAGCTGGAGCGCTATCAGGAGTTAATTGAGTTTGAAATCTCCGACGAAATGCAGCAAGTGGCAGGGCTGCTGCGTGGAGGCCTCACCGATTCGATGTTCAGAGCCGCCATGGCCAACCTCGATGTACTGAATATGCTGAATACCCGGTATATCATTTACAACGAACAAGCCGCGCCACTAACCAATCCGGCAGCTTTGGGTAACGCATGGCTGGTGAAGAGCATCAGGCAGGTGAATAGCGCCGATGAAGAAATTCAGGCCCTGGGTAAAAGCTTCAATCCGGCCGAAGAGGCCATCGTCGACAAACGGTTTAGCGATCAGGTAACAGCCCAATCTACAGCCAGCGGCGAGGGAGTCATCCGCCTGGAATCGTACGCACCGAACTTGTTGAAATACACGTTTGAGTCGTCGAGCCCACAAATAGCCGTATTCTCTGAAATCTTCTATGCAAAGGGCTGGAACGCCTACGTAGACGGCAACTTAAGTCCACATTTCCGATGCAACTATGTGCTGCGGGGCATGAAACTGCCGGCCGGCAAGCACAGCATCGAATTCCGCTTCGAACCCAAACTGTACAAACAAACCGAAACCATCAGCTACGCCTCTAGCAGTATCATTTTACTTCTGGTTGCCTTGATGTTGTTCATCAGCTGGAAACAAACACGTAGCGCAGAACAGTAAGGTATGTGCGGCATTGCGGGTTATTTCCAACAAGATTCACTGTTCACCGCGGGAGATTTGCGGCAGATGACCGACGTGCAAACGCACCGTGGCCCTGATGCAGGCGGTTATTTTAACGACGAGTTTTGCGGACTGGGTCATCGCCGCTTGAGCATTCTCGATTTGTCGGAATCGGCCAACCAGCCTTTTTGGTCGGCCGATGGCTCAGCGTGTATCGTTTACAATGGCGAGGTTTACAATTACCGCGAAATTGCAGCGGAGTTAGGAATAAAAACGCGTACCACTTCCGACACTGAAGTCATCCTTGAAGCCTACCTCAGACTTGGTGAGCAGTTTGTGCACAAGCTCAACGGCATGTTCGCCTTTGCTATCTACGAACCGGCGAAAAAAAGACTAGTGCTTTACCGCGACAGGATGGGTATTAAGCCCATTTACACTTGGCGGGAAGGGCGAAACATCGCTTTCAGTTCGGAGCTCAAAGGCATTTTGGCTTTACGTCCCAAAATAAAGCTAAGCCTTAACCGACACGCTGTTTTAGACTATCTGCACTTGGGCTACATTCCCGAGCCACTCAGCATAGCGCGCGAAGTACAAAAATTCCCGGCGGGCTCCTATGCCGTATTTGAAGGCGGAAACATGCGTTTGGAGAGCTACTGGCAACCCGAACAGCAGGTGAAAGCGGAGATTCTGCGCGACGAATCCAAAGCCGAAGAAACGCTTCATGAGTTGTTGCGAAGCTCGGTAGCCTACCGAATGATCAGCGACGTGCCATTTGGAACCTTTCTCTCCGGTGGAATCGACTCCTCGGTGGTAACTTCAATTGCACAGAGCCTCAGCGAAAAACCGGTAAATACCTTCTCAATCGGATTCAAAGAATCGAAGTTTAACGAGTCGCAATTCGCTGCTCAGGTGGCCAAACACCTCAAAACGCAGCACCATGAGTTCATCGTTAGCGAGGAAGATGCCCTTGAATTGGTCGACAAAATGGTGGATGCTTACGATGAGCCTTTTGCCGACTCTTCGGCCATACCAACCATGCTTGTTTCGCAAATGGCCCGAAAAGAGGTAACAATGACCCTTTCGGGTGATGGCGGCGACGAGCTATTTCTAGGCTATGGATCCTACCAATGGGCTAAACGGCTATCGAACCCATGGATGCAATTGCTCCGAAAGCCCCTTGGCTTAGCACTCAGTGTAATGGCAGACAACCGCATGAAACGTGCTGCCGAGCTGTTTCACTATCCCAATGCATCCATGAAAATGTCGCACATTTTCTCCCAGGAGGGCTATTATTTCAGCATGGCGGAACGGCGTAAACTGATGACCATACAAGATTCAGGTACACTTTCTTTCAAGGAGTCGGCGCACCTCAACACCTTGCCAAGGCAGCTGAATGCCATGGAAAAACAGGCCTTATTCGATTTACGGTATTACCTGAAAGATGATCTACTGGTAAAAGTAGATCGAGCCACCATGCAATTCTCCCTCGAAACAAGGGTTCCCCTACTCGACTACCGGATTGTGGAATTCGCTCTAAACCTTGACTCTAGTTTAAAAATTAGACAAGGGCAAGCCAAGTACTTATTGAAGAAAATTCTATTTCAGTACGTGCCGGCCTCCATTTTCGACCGCCCTAAGTGGGGCTTCAGTATTCCGCTCGAACGCTGGATGAAAGGAGAACTCCAAAGTTTAATGACGAATTATACTTCCAAAGAAATGTGCGAGCGTTTTGGTTTGATTGATTACAAGGTTTTACACGAATACATTTCCGCATTTCAGTCAGGAAGAAACTATTACTACAACAGAATCTGGCAAATAGTAATTCTCCATAAATGCCTCGAAAAAGCAAATCTCGATATGCAGGCTTAAGCGTGTTTCGGAAGCAACATAAGATTCATTTCTATAATGGAAACTAATCTCTTCTTGAAAAGTTAGACGTGTTGTGAGCGTAGGCTAAAAGGTGCATTTGTAACCAAACAATGCGGAACACTCACAATAAACCCAATACTGCATTTCCGGCGCACGAAAAATTGAGCTTCATGAATTCAGGTGTGCAAGAGTTTTAAAATACCTGACTAAAACTCCTGCATTAAGCCTTGTCCAAACAGGGACTAAAGGGTTGGTAATAAAACTATTGAGTGTTTTTTAGTAAGCCCTAATTAAACATGGGAATGTGTAAATTCTGATAAAACGTTTTATTGTAGGCCAAATAGGCTGAACGCCAGCGTCGGGTGGCTTGTTCGTTCAGATGGTCTAATACCGGACGACGGTCGGTTAAAATAATAGCGTCTTCAATGTCGATGCTGTCGGAATGAATAAATTGTTCCTGCATGTAATTGGGCAACAATTCGTCGAACGTATCTCTTGAATTGGAGGCCAGATAAATCATATTACTTTTTTCTTCGAGGCTATCGGTTGGGTATAACTCAACATACAAGCCGAGCGCTCTGATTGTTTTGTATAACGATCGCGTGCCTTTCCCAATTTGTCCTTTATAATAACCATTGGCATTTATGATAACAAGGCCCCCGGGTTTGAGTATACTTCTTGTTTTGGCAAGGCTCTCAGCGGTAAATACATGGGCGGGCGTTTCTTCACCCCGAAATAAATCAAACAGTATAATGTCGTAGCTCTTGTTGCATTCATTGATGTATCGGCGAGCATCATCACGAATGACATTCACGGCTGTATCTAAACCGAAATAGGTTTTTGAAACATCAATGATGCGCTGGTCTAGCTCTACCGCATCTACAAGAAAGCCTTTCTTTACCGCATCTTGAGCCAGTACACCTCCCCCTAAACCCAAAATCAATACGTTCGATTCCTTGGGAAAAGCACTAAACACATCCGCGGCAGCATGAAAGTAATCGAAATCATTAAACTTCTCGTTTTGAGGATTGTAGGAGGTCTGAATAATCCTGTTCACAAACAGCGTCCTTTCTTTCTGTACCAAACCTTCCCGTTCCACAGGAATCTCGGCCACCATCACCTGGCCCAAAATTCCTTCTGCCTGGTACAACACTTCGATACGCTCGTTCCGAAGTCCGGTTTGCCACTGGTGATACAGCAATCCGGCAATAAATACCGCCCCCAAAATTCCCGGTTTTATCCACCCGTGTCGAAAAATCAAATATGCCGGAATGATTCCAAGCACAAAACCGGTAATCATCGAAGGCAGAATAAGTCCGAATTCCGGTAAAATGTAAAAGCCAAACAAAAAAGTGAACACAATGCCTCCCGTAGTAGATACGGTATACACCAAACCGGCACGTCGTCCGGCCGATTCAATGGAGTGATCCAAACTGGCTACCATTAAAGGCGAAACCATGCCCATACCGGTAACCGGTGGAAGAATAATAATAACCGCTGCAATAATTACCGCTTGACGGAAGGGAAAAACATGGGCGAAATTCAAAACCCACTGCGCAGTAAATGGCATCAAAATGAGCAGAATTCCCGATACAATGAGCGTACTGAGCAAAATCTTATCGCGCTTTTCGAATTGCGAAAAAACACCGCCCTGGTAATAACCCAGCGCCAATGCACCCAAGGTAACGCCCAAAACCGAAGCCCAAACAAATATCGAAGAGCCAAAGGTTGGCGCTAACATACGCGCGCTAATTAACTCTGCAGCCATCAGCGAGCCCCCTTCCAAAAAAGAAAGGAAAAGTAATATCCTATTTTGTTTCGACCACTTCATACGAGGTTGTTTGGCTTTCAGATTCAGACTCTTCGAGGTTAATGGCTTTGTCCTTGCCCGAATCCATAATATAAATCATTAACAAAAAAAATGGAATTGCCGGAATTTTATACCGAACCAAAGCTCCAAAATTGGCGGTGGTAATCCCCAGCGCAAAGGCAAAAAAGAGCGTAAATACAAAGCAAAAAATGAGCACCGGATTACTGAAAACCCGTATAAAAAACCCAGGACCAGAGCGCAACAGCAATCGAATGAACATGAGTAACAAGAACGAATTCTCCAGGGCCGACATGAGCATAACCGGATTGGTAACGTCCCATAAATACGGACGGAACATTCCGGCCATATAAGCCTCCGGAAACTTTACCAAAAGCCCGGAAACGCTGCCATCGATTTCTCCAATGTCAAAGGAGTTCTGCCCGTAAGCATCTCGGGTTAAGTCGTTTTTCGTTACTACCGCTTTGTTCAACGCTTTGTCTACCGAACCATAATCGCCAAGCGACTCGCTGAAAGTCGAAAACAACAGTGTGGAAATACCCAAACCAATCAGTAAAATTACAGGGGCAACCGACAAACGAATAATTGGATTCGAAATCGCACTAATCCGGTTATACAAAACCCAAATTGTAGCTCCGGGTAAAATGGCCACGAAAATATAAGGCTTAATACTAATAATCAGGTATACAGCAATGGCTAACGAAATGGCATGACTAATCCGGCGCTCAGGTTTTATAAAAAGATGATAAACCGAAACAGTAACCCAACACAGCGACGAAAATGTAATGGTGTCTTTGAGAATCGCCGAACCCCAAAACATGACCGATGGAATAAACAAAATTGAAGTGGCTATTTTACCACTAATGCTCGGAAACAATCGGCAAAACAACATAAACATCCGCCAAATACCAGAATAAGAAACCCAGGCAAAAAGTGCTGTCGCCGCAAAAAAATTATACCCTGATAACAGAATAAACGGACTCGCGAAACGAACCACGGCAAACGATTGTGCATCACGATAATAATCCGGACAACACAAGCCCTTTGTATAGTAAACATTGAGATTCTCGATGGTTAAATTTCCGGCCATCACCGAAAAATAAACCTCCGGATCTACAAATAACATTTTCGAAACCAGTCGCGACGAAACAAAATAACCAATCGTATCGCCACCACCGTAATAGAAAATATAAATCAAACACACCAAAAAACCCGCGAGAATTTTTGCCATCAAGCCCCGCGTATAATATTTGTACAGCGGATTACTATCCTGGTTCAGATTCTGTACCCTCCGCGCAAAAAAGAAAATAATGGCCACATAAAAGGGCAGCATCACAAAGTCAATCCCCGAATACAAGGGTTCTTCCATACAACAATCTCTTTTCTATGCTACTTTTGGCACGTATGCAAAGGAAACCAAAATCAGGCAGATTGTGAAGGTTCTTTATCTCTCCTATGATGGAATGACCGACCCGCTCGGGCAGTCGCAGGTTATACCCTATTTGCAGGGACTTGCCGCGGCGAAGCACGAAATCTGGTTAATTTCGTTCGAAAAACCCGAGCGCTACACTCAACACAGAGAGCGCATCCACACCCTGCTCAGCCAATCGAACATTCACTGGCACCCTCTGCCCTACACCGCAAAACCGCCTGTGCTCTCCACTCTGCTCGACCTTTGGAAGATGCAACGCAGCGCAAAACGCCTGATCGAGCAGCACCAAATTCAACTCATCCATTGCCGTAGCTACATTTCGGCCCTGGTTGGACTGGCCATGAAACGTAAAACGGGAACCCGCTTTCTCTTCGACATGCGCGGTTTCTGGGCCGATGAGCGCATCGATGGCAACATCTGGAAACTGAGCAACCCCATTTTTAGAACGATCTACCGCTTTTTTAAACGCAAGGAAAAGGAATTTCTCCTTGAAGCCGATGCCGTTGTCTCGCTCACCCACAACGCCGCTCACGAAATTCACAGTTGGCCCGGAATGCATCATGTACCCATCACCGTAATTCCGTGTTGCGCCGATCTGGACCATTACCGCTCCGGCGAAGCGCAGAAACAACGCTGGGTCGAACAACTCAACATTTCACCCAACAATTTCGTGCTCTCCTACCTCGGCTCACTGGGCACCTGGTACATGCTCCCGGAAATGCTCGATTTTTTCCGTGAACTCCTCAAAATCAAGCCCGAAGCCCTGTTTCTTATCATCACACCCGATAAGCCCGAACACATTCGCAGCCAGGCCCTTAAAGCAGACATTCCAACCGACTCGCTGCGCATCATTTCAGCCCAACGCAACGATGTGCCTGCCATTGCCGCACTCAGCCATCTTTCCATCTTTTTCATCAAACCCAGCTACTCCAAAAAAGCCTCCTCGCCAACCAAAATGGGCGAACTCATGGCGGCCGGAATCCCGCTGGTGGTCAATGCCGGCGTTGGCGATGTTGACCGAATCCTCGCCGATGGCGGAAATGGGCTCGTTATCGAAGAATTTTCTACCCAACACTATCAGAAAGCACTGGAAAAGCTCGATACCGTGCTTCAGGCCGATCGCAGCCGAAACAGCCAATGCGCAGAACGCTGGTATTCGCTACAGGAAGGGGTAAAACGCTACCGCACAATCTATCAGCAACTTGAGGAAAAGTCCTAAGAATGGTGATAAGGGTGGTTGTTTAAAATGGTGAGCGCCCGATACAGCTGTTCCATAAAAATCAGGCGCACAAGCTGATGGCTAAATGTCATCTCCGACAATGCCACCTGATGCTGAGCCCGCGCATACACTTCGGCCGAAAATCCAAAAGCCCCGCCAATTACAAAACACAAGCTCCTTCCCGAATGCACAAACTGTTTTTCAAGAAAGCGTGCAAAACCTTCAGAATCAAAACGTTTACCGCGCTCGTCCAGCAAAACCAGAATGTCATCCGGCTTTAGCCGCGCCAAAATTAGCTCGCCCTCCTTCTCTTTCACCTGCTCGCGCCGCAAATGCTGGTTGTCGCGCAACACCGGAATCGTCTCTGTTTCAAAGCCCACAAACGGCCTCATGCGCTTCTCATACACGCCAATGCCCTCCTGCAGATAGGCTTCGGTCGTTTTTCCAATCTGAATTAACCGCACTTTCACCCTGCAAAGAACGGAAATCAAGGCATGCATGTCGACCCCTTTTTTTGGGGCGCCTGCCTTACTGGAGCCTCCCTGTAACCGAGGCCGTTCGTTCAGGCACCGCGCCATTCGCCTGTAGCCCCGATTCGCTCCGCTTTCGGGGGCTGCCGGCTGCTGTCGCTGGCGCAAACCCTTCAATCACCCCAACATCCATCATCGCATGGCTGCCGGGCATCGATAGAAATCCTAAAAATTAGCCTGAATTATAGTTCAGTAAATCGAAGCCTTGGCTCTATTTTTGCGGGCGGCCTGCGCATCGTCATGAAGTTATTTCTGACCCTCTTACTGATTCTTCCCTTACAGCTGAGCGCAGCCCCACGCGACATCAGTGCCGACATTGCCGCGTCTATACGCATCGGCAGTGCCCGCGAGCTCGCCCGTTTCTTCGGCAACTCAATCGATCTTACCGTTACCGGAAAACAAGAAATGTACAGCCGCGCCCAAGCCGAACAGGTGATTCGCGGTTTTTTCGCCAAACATCCACCGGTTTCATTCGTACTTCGGCACCGATCTCCGCCCACTGCTACAAATCCTTACGGAATCGGAACTTACCTGAGCACACACAAGCAAAAGTTCAGGATTTACTTCCTCATCCGAAAAATCGGAAACCAACAATTCATCCAGCAACTGTCCATTGAATACGAAACCTGAAACCCTCGCCGCGGCCAACCATTTGATTGAACAACTCATTGCGCTGGCCGTAAAGGAAGACCTTGGCGATGGCGATCACAGTAGCCTGGCCTGTATTCCCGAAAACCAACCAAGCAAGGCTAAACTGCTCGTAAAGCAAGCCGGCGTTCTCAGCGGTGTTGAAATCGCCAAACGCGTGGCCGCCTACATCGACCCAAACCTCAAGCTGGATGTGAAAATTCACGACGGCCAGCCCATTCAACCCGGCGATATCGCTTTCTTCATCGAAGGGCCCGCCCGCTCCATACTCGCCGCCGAGCGCCTCATACTCAACATAATGCAGCGCATGAGCGGCATTGCCACCCAAACCCAAAAGCTGGTCGCGCTTATTCACGGTACACCTGCACAACTGCTCGACACGCGAAAAACAGCCCCAGGCATGCGTATCCTCGAGAAAATGGCCGTGGTTCATGGCGGCGGACACAACCACCGCATGGGGCTCTACGATATGATTATGCTCAAAGACAATCACATCGACTACGCCGGAGGCATCGTTCCAGCCATCCAAAAAACGCACGAATACCTTAAGCTTACAGGCAAATCGCTAAAAATAGAGATCGAAGCCCGAAGCCTGAGCGACGTGGAACAAATCGTCAATCACGGCGGCGTACACCGCATCATGCTCGATAACTTTAGTCCTGAAGCCATCCGCGAAGCGCTCCCTCTCATTGGAAAACAGTACGAAACTGAGGCCTCTGGTGGCATCCGCGAAGACAACCTGCGCGAGTATGCCGAAACCGGCGTACAATTTATTAGCGTGGGGGCTCTCACACATCAGGTTAAAAGCCTCGACCTCAGCCTAAAAGCCTGTTGACAATGATGCAGGAATTTTGGCAAAATATCCGTTCGCACGCCCTCTACCGAAAGCTGGAGCAGCTCACATTGCCCGGCCTGCAAGGCATTCCGGTGTTTACCGTAATTGCCCAATTCCGCAATAGTCTGTCGTCTTCACGCATCACCATGCGCGCCGCAGCCGTGTCGTTCTCCTTCTTCATGGCGCTTTTCCCAACCGTCATCTTCCTTTTTACACTCACCGCCTACCTGCCCATTCCTCATTTTGATGTGCTGCTTCTCGAAGCGCTCGAAGATGTGCTGCCCACCTACACCTATTTGGCCATCGAAAGCACCTTGCGCGATATTATTTCGATTCAACGCGGCGGACTGCTCTCGTTTGGTTTCTTGTTGGCCCTGTTTTACGCCACAAACGGCACTACATCGCTTATTCAGTCGTTTAATGCCCTTTCCTTTGCCGACGAAAACCGCTCCATCTGGAGAGTGCAGCTCCTTTCGCTCATGCTCACGTTTCTCTTGGTCATTCTCCTCGTTGCAGCCATTGCAGCGGTGTTGGTGGCCACCTTCCTACTCGACTACTTTATCGACCACGGCTGGATTAGCGCAGCAGTGAACCGTGGTTTAATCAGTTTTGGCAAATGGGCCGTGGTGTATTTTGTGATTCTGCTCTCCACAGCGATGCTCTACTACTTTGGTCCGGTTAAGGCCATTCGTCCAAACTTTTTCTCGCCCGGTGCCCTCGTAGTGAGTGTGTTGCTGCTTCTTTTATTGCCGGCCTTTGGCTATTTCGTGAATAACTTTTCCACCTGGAACACCGTCTACGGCTCGGTGGGCGCGCTCATCGCTGTTTTGGTGCTCATCAATGTAGCCGCCTTGCTCATTTTGGCCGGACATGAGTACAATGCCGTAGTAACGCACCTAAAACGTCAACATCGCGAAAACGCATCGAAACAGCGTTGATTTTCTGTATTTTCGGCGTCCCTTCATTTGCTATGCGGAATTTAATCCTACTATTTTTCCTTTTCCTGCTGCAGCTTTCGGCCACAGCGCAGACATACCAGGGCATTACCGAGCGCGAACAACAGCAGCTCAGCGTGATTTATGAAAGCAAGAACAACCCAGAATACTGGAAAAACCGCCTTCCTTTTCCCGGATACTGGCAACAAGATGTGCATTACGAAATCAAAGCCAACATCGACGAGGTAAGCGACATTGTTACGGCAACTCAGAAACTCATTTACACCAACAATTCGCCCGACACGCTGAGCTTCGTGTTTTTTCACCTGTACCAAAATGCCTTTCAGCCCGAATCATACTGCGATATGCTCCACAGGGCCAACGATTATCCGGTTCGGTATGGTCCGTACGAGTCGCAAAAACTAGGTACTGTAGTTTCTAACCTAAAGGTGGATGACCTCGAGGTAAAAACCGAGTTGGAAAACACCATTTTAAAAGTGTTTTTACCCAAGCCCCTGCTGCCGGGCAAGCAGGTAAGTATCACCTTGGATTTTAAAACATACTTCGATTACCGGGGCAATGTTCGGCGACGCATGAAAGAGTTTGGGGCTTACGGCTACAAGCATTTTGATGGCGTTCACTGGTACCCGCGTATGGCTGTTTACGACCGGAAATTCGGTTGGAATACCGACCAGCACTTGGGCAAAGAATTTTACGGAAACTTCGGCACGTATGAGGTCGAACTCACCTTCGCCGATAACTACGTAGTTGAAGCCACCGGTGCCCTCGCCAATCGCGATGAGGTTCTGCCCGACACCTTGAGGGCGAAACTCGACATCCGCAATTTTGCCAACAAGCCCTGGGAAGAAAAGCCTTCAGTCATCACACCTTACAACCCTAAAAAAAGAAAAACCTGGAGGTTTAGGGCCATTAACGTGCACGACTTTGCCTGGACAGCCGACCCCACCTACCGCTTTGGAGAAGCTTTTTGGAATGGTATCCGCATCGTTTCTGTGGCACAGGAGCCGCACGCGGCAAGATGGCAAAACGCCGCCGACTACACCGCCAAGATTATCGAAACCTACTCGCGCGACTTCGGCATGTATGTGTACAACAAAATGGTGGTGGCCGACGCCCGCGATGGCATGGAATACCCCATGCTCACCCTTGATGGAGGCGCAGACCCGGGCTATCGCGGTTTGTTGGCCCACGAAGTCGGGCACAATTGGTTTTTCGGCATGGTAGGCAGCAACGAAACCTACCGCGCCTTTATGGACGAAGGCTTTACGCAGTTACTCACTGCCTGGGCACTCGAAAAAATTGATGGCCCTTTTGTGGTCAAAGGGAAATACGCAAACGCCTACACCGAAAAACACAGCATAAAAGAGGAGCCGCGCTACGCTCGGGCATACTACGGCTACTTACGCGACGCGGTAAAGGGCGACGAAACGACGCTCAATACCCACTCTGATGATTTTGGTGGCACGCTTCGACATGGCGGCGGCTATGGCCAGGTGTACTACAAAACAGCCACGATGCTTTACAATTTGCAATATGTTTTGGGCGATTCACTCTTTAGCGAGGCCATGAAGCACTATTTCAACCAGTGGAAGATGGCCCATCCGTATCCTGAAGATTTCCGAAACTCAATAATTCAATACACCAAGGCCGACTTAAACTGGTTTTTCGACCAATGGCTCGAAACTTCCAAAACCATCGATTACGGTATTGGTAAGGTGAAGCACCTTGGCGAAGGAAAGTATCGGATACGCCTCCACCGGGAAGGAGAAATGCAAATGCCCATTGACTTGGCTGTGTACGATGTGAGTGGCAAGCGATATGACTTTCATATTCCAAACGGGTGGTTTGAAAAATCAACGCCGGCCACTGTACTTCCCCGATGGATTGGCTGGGGCAAGTTAAACCCGAGCTACACGGCTGAAATTACGCTACAAGATAAACTGCAAGACGTAGTGATTGATACCACAGCCCGTTTGGCCGACGTGAACATGCTCAACAACCGTTTGAAGGTTCCTCGCACCATTAAGCTCGATTCCAGAGTGAGCAACCCCTCCGACTGGAAAAACTATGAGCTCTTTGTTCGGCCCGACCTCTGGTATAACTATTACGATGGAGGAAAGCTTGGGATTCATCTCAATGGCAATTACATGAAGTCGAAGCACATCTTCCATTTCACGTTTTGGCTCAATACCGGAATTGGCAAGGTGGAACGCAATTTTGAATACAAATTCAACGGGTACAATCCTTTCTCGGTAAATGCCGGCTACACAACCTCAACCCATCGCTTTGTGCGGAAAAGCCGATTGGTTTCGCAGGCGCGTTACCTCGACGGCTTGTTGCTTGGGCGTTTGGGGTGGGAAATGGACAGCCGAAGCGAGCGTTCAACCTTTTACACCTTTGTGAAGTGGATGGAACGCAGCGATAGTACCGACCTCAACTATCTCATGGATCGTAGCGGCTGGAATCCGGGGCGCTCAAACGTGACCTGGAATGCAGGCGTTCGTCACCAATACGAATACCGCCGTGGTGAGGGTCGGCTGCATTTAGGTTTGAAAACAACCGCACCGGGCTCCGACTACGATTACAGCCAGATTTTCCTGGAAGCCATCAACGAAAACTACCTGCACAAACTGGTATTCCGCACCCGACTGTTTGCCCAATACGGAAGTGGAAAAGACGTGGCTCCTGAATCGGCGCTTTACCTTGCCGGAGCTAATCCTGAAGAAATGATGGAGAACAAGTTCGTGCGTTCGGCGGCATTTTTCCCACAAGATTTCAATGGTTTCGGTCAGGATGTGAATCGTTTTCATTTTGGAGGTGGACTCAATGTTCGCGGTTATGCCGGGTATTTGGCCCCTGAAACGTTGAATGATGGAACGGTGGTGCTCGGTTATCGCGGGAATACCGGCGTTTCGTTTAATGCCGAGTTGGAGTTCGATGAATATCTGGGCTTTAAATCAAGGCTTTTGCGCCGCTGGTTCGACTTAGACCTCTATTTGTTTGGCGATGCAGGCGTGCTTAACAGCAGTTTACCGGGTGAAGCTTTAAGAATGGCCGAAATCAGAGCCAGTGCGGGAACCGGCGCAGCGCTAACAATCAAAAGCTGGGGCCGCTTTGCGGAGGAAAAACCACTCACCTTACGTTTCGATGTTCCCCTGTTTTTGAACCGAACACCTTTTGTTTCGCCCGATTACCTGCAATTCCGATGGTTAATTGGAGTAGAACGGGCATTTTAAGGCTCAACTTGGGATAAAATCCCGTTTTAGGCCATCGGTTTAAGGCAAAACTTAAGGTTATTTTGCAGCCTCAATTATCAATTATAACGAATAACCATGACCGAAGCCATCGTTCCCTTGATTTCACTAATTGCCCTTGAGGTAATTCTGGGTATTGACAACATCATATTTATCTCAATACTTTCAGATAAACTCCCTGAAAGTCAACGCAATAAGCTCAGGTATTGGGGTATTGGTTTGGCCATGGTGATGCGATTGATTTTACTTGCTGCCATTTCGTGGGTGTTAAAGCTCGATATGGTACTGTTCAATGTCGCAGAAACCGCCATTACCGGGAAAGGGTTAATCTTACTTTTGGGTGGTCTATTTTTGATTTACAAAAGCACCAAGGAAATTTACCACAAAACCGAAAAAGCCGAGGAAAATCCAGATATACCGGCTAAACAAGCTACATTCGGACGGTTACTTTCGGAGGTAATTATTTTGGATTTGGTGTTTTCAATCGACTCCATTATTACCGCAGTTGGCATGGTTCAGGAACTTTGGGTGATGTATACCGCAGTTATTGTGACTGTTCTGATTATGTTGATTGCCTCAAAACCAATTAGCGATTTTATAAAGAAGCATCCATCGTTTAAAATTTTGGCGCTTTGCTTTTTGATGATGATTGGCGTATCGCTGATGGCCGAAGGATTACACCTGGAGATTCCGAAAGGTTATATTTATTTCTCGATGGCCTTCGCGTTTTTAGTCGACATTATCCAAATAAAAACGGTGGGGAAAAGAGCGGAGAGTTAATTACTAAGTCCTTAGTATTTAGTATTTAGTCTTGAGACTGAGTAACTTTGCCTAAAAAAGATTGAACCTTGTTTTTTTGAGTGTGCAAGGTGCTGCGTTTTTCACACAAAGTTGGAGCTGACGTTTCAACTGTGTCGACGAGTCTTGAGTATTGAGATTTATCGCATGATTAGGCGGTATCGCGTTGTGTTACATCTTTAGAATTGCGAAATCAGCTGGAAATTACGTTTAACGAGATTAACAGGTGGAAACACAATTTCTGCCGAACAGGATTATTGGTATTGAAACTCTTCGCGAGGAAATGTATAAATCGGATGCTCCTCGTAAGGGAAACTCGGGGAAATATTAGTCGTTCAAAAGCCGCTCTCAAACAGTTGAGCCGTTAAGTGGAAGATATTCAAAGCTGTGGTTTTTAGCATGAATTTTTTATTTTTGGATGGAAAGAGTACCGCAAATTTTATTTAAATAACAATATCCTTTAATGATGGAAAAAGAAGAGAAAGAACACCCACAACTCGACAATTCGCAATATCGACTGAGAAAAACCATCGGAATTTTGGGCATTGCGCTGCCGCTGCTGTTATTGCTTTATCATGAGGAGTTATTACCCTCCATGAGCCACTATTATTACACCACTGCGGGTGTGTTTTTCATCAGTATTCTATCGGCGTTTGGATTGATTTTACTGACTTATCAGGGCTACACCCGCGAAGAAGGTGAATTTCTCAGCGATAATGCCATAACAACAATGGCTGCAGTGTGCATCTTTATCACGGTGCTTGTTCCAACCAAAGCTGATGGCTACATGTGCCCGGTTCAGTTAATGGAGCCCAACCGCTATTTGTTTGGACATGAAAACCCAATTCATGGAGCCATCCATTTAATCAGTGCCGGTTTGTTTTTATGCTTACTGGGCTATATGTGCTTCGCTAAATTCACAATGAGTCAAACACCAATTAAAAAGCAGTATTACAAAATCTCTGCGTACATCATTTGGGCCTCGGTAGCGGCATTGATTGTCATGTTTAGCATCGAGAAAATTGCCAAAATTGACCTAGATGATTATTGGCCTGCTTATGTTTTTTGGCTCGAACTGATAGCCGTTTGGACTTTCGGGGTGGCATGGCTGATAAAAGGACGATTCGATAGAGATATTCGAGCCATTGTT
Source organism: Bacteroidota bacterium (assembly GCA_027483445.1). Classification (GTDB taxonomy): domain Bacteria; phylum Bacteroidota; class Bacteroidia; order M30B66; family M30B66; genus CAMCXT01. Next base: position 26,382 of record JAIXUS010000037.1, read on the forward strand.
GGAAAAAAGAACGCGGAATAAATCGCTGAGCAACGCCTGCACACCGAGGGTTTAGAATAACTCGTGGTTCTCCGATGGTTTTGCGCAAGCGGGTGCAGCAAATAGCTCGCAGCTGGGGCGGCTCGTTTTGCCGCCGCTGCGAGGACTAGCAGCGAAACACGCGGTGCCCGGCGATAAGGCATCAACATCCCGGGAAGCTCAGCGAGGCATGCGCCCCAATCAATAAACTCAAAATGCTACGATTAGGCGTTGGGGCTTCGGGCTCCACGCTGAAGCAATGACTTTATCTCGGGCAAAAGTCCTGAAGCCCAGAGAAATAGCGCATAAAGTAGGCTGAAGGAAATCGAACGAATGGCGATATCGGAGAGGGCTTGCCCGGTGATGGGAATGAATTTCGTAATCCAGTAAGTTGCTGCAATGCTTAATGCTATCCAAAGCGTTTTGAGGTCGAAAGGCTGCATACCAAAACGAAGCCATATAAAGCTGAATTTGAACGCATTGTACAACAAACTCGCTAAACAGGTAGCCCAGGCTGCACCGGTAAGCCCCCAGACGGGAATGAGCGTGTAGAGTAGAATGAGGTTCACCAAAGCCACGCCTACCAAGGCATACGCGCCGGCATGAAAACGTTCGGAAGTGAAAATAATGGCAGTGTTTGAGCCCGTCATCAGGTTAAACAGCGCGGCTAGACTGAGAATTTCGAGTACGGGAACACCCTGGGCATACTCAGAAGGCAGCCAGGAAAAGGCCGACTGTGCATTGAGTGTGACGCCCAAAAAGAGAAAGCCTCCAACGACAAAAAGCACGCGAGCCGACTGATAATAAATGGTTTGGATGTTGGCTAAATCGTTTTTCTCCCACGAGTGAGCAATACGGGCATTGGCCACTTTATCGAGCGCATTTACAGGAGCTTCGATGAATATCGGGATGTAAGCGGCGATTCCGTAGATGCCCACCAGTTCTAGCGGCAGAAACTGACCGATAACCACGGTATCGAGCAGTTTGATGGCCATTGAAGCGATGCCTGCCGCAAAAACAAGGCTTCCATAACGAATCATTTCGCGGCGTAAGGTGGGTGTAAAAAGGCTTGCATCGGGCTTGAATCCCGGCTTGCCTCTCCAAAAAGTGTAGGCCAATACCAATACAAATTGCAGAAAATAGGTGCCGGCAAAGCCCCAGGCCAGCCATTCGACCGGCCAGCCGAAATGCGTGTAGCAAAGTATTAACGCAACAAAGGCAAGCCTCACAAATACCTCTTGTAAAAAAGAGGGAACGATAGGTTGGAAGAGCGAAAACAGGTAATTGTTTAATACCGCAATCCACGCAATGACGGCAGATAGCGGAAATACCAGAAAAAACCAGGTGCTAAAAAGCGGCGATTCGTTGATGTATAAATCCTGAAAAAACGACTTTAGTATGCCCAGCAAGAGGAGCACAACCAATGTTCCCAGGCTGGTCCACCGCAACAGGATACCCGCAAAACCATGGTGCTTATTCTCTGCATTTCGGAATTTGGGAAAAAAGCGGGTGGTGATATTCAAAAATCCAAGCGGAATGAATGTGGCCACGAGAAAGGAGAAGGAATAAAGCACCCGCGTTAGTCCAATTTCTTCGGGTGTTAAAAACAAAGGCTGAACGATGAGCAAACTAACAAATCCGGTGAGTATGCCCAGATAAGTGATTACCGCGCTTTGAAGACCTTGTTTCTGAATTACACCCAAAATTCTCGCTTTTCGCAAATGTAAAGGAAGTAAATGGATAGGAGCGTGTATTTTTGCAAAGCCTAAACATGAAAACATTACTATACCGCACTATATATCAACCGTTTGTAAACAAAGTACTGAGAGCACTGCTGTTTCCATTCCGAAACTTGCTGCCTCAAAAGGCCCTTTTGCCCCCCAGCGGTGTGGTGTCTTTCACCATCAAAAAGGGACAAACGGTGAAAATGGCTACAAACCAAACCTCGTTTGTAACCTGGAATATTTTCTGGAAAGGGTACGACTCGTATGAATACGTTCCTGTATTTGAAAAATTGGGCGAGCGGATTTCAGTTTTCTTTGATGTGGGGGCCAACACCGGATTGTATTCGTTGCTACTTCATGCTGTAAATCCAAAAGCGAAAAGCTATGCGTTTGAGCCTTCGCCCGGACCTTTTCGGTATTTGAACGAAAACATCAGCATCAACGGCGCGGAACGGTGCATTTTCAGTTTTAGCACTGCCCTGGCGGGAGAAAGCGGTGAGCTCACCTTTGTTTCGGCCTACTCGCCCAAGTACGCCTACCTTCGCGATGCAACCTTGGGCGGTTCGGGGCATCTTTCGGGAGCCCGAAGTGATACTTCGGCAGTGAGTTTCAAGGTAAAAACCCAAACCCTTGGCGATTTTGTAAAAGAACACAGGATTGAGCAAATCGACCTGATGAAGCTCGATACAGAAGAAACAGAACACCTCATTGTAGGCGCAGGCATTGAGGTTATTCGAAAATTCGAGCCGGTAATTGTTTGTGAGGTCTTCTCTCCTGAAATGGCCAATGCCCTGTTTGGATTGCTCAATCCACTTGGCTACACACCCTATATTGCCGGAAACACTGCTTTACGAAAGGCTGATACTGTAGAGTTTAAAGGCGGCGATATTCCCAATTGCTTCTTTGTTCCACAGTCGAAGCTGAGCTGGATTGAGGATTTAATTGTATCCTGAATTCATGACAAAGAGAAAACTCATTTATGTTTTTGCCTTCCGGTCGTCGTTTATCAGCAAGGATGAAATACTATTGAAATCGAGTTTTGAGGTAGTTTCACTTTTTTTCAATCCCCTTCCGCGCTGGAAAACCCCAATTTCGTTAATCGTTCAGCTTTTCCAGTTGATTCGCCATCTGCCGAATTCGCAGGCCGTGGTTTGTCAGTTTGCCGGATTTCACACAGTGCTGCCGGTATTGATGGGTCGTCTTTTTCGCAAAAAGGTCTACCTGATTTTATTGGGAGCAGAATGCCACAATTACCCGGGAATTCAGCATGGGAATTTCAGAAAAAAAATTCTAGCTGCGGCTACACGATTGAGTTTCAGATGGGCGCACAAGCTCTTGCCCATCCATCAAAGTCTGGCGAAATTCGAAAACAACTACGATCCATCAGAACCCCGGCATCAGGGTTTTTTATCGCTCGTTCCTGAGCTCAAAACACCCTACAAGGTTATTCCGCATGGGTTCGACGATGCGCTGTTTAATCCGAAAACCTCAGCCTACCGAAAACCAAAGTCGTTTATTACCGCGGCATCGTCTGTTGCGCCACCGGTTTTTCAACGAAAGGGCATAGACTTGTTTATTGAGATGGCCAGACGCTTTCCGGATTGTAGTTTTAGCCTTTTGTGCAAGAATGATTATTTAAATTTAAACGAGCTCCCCAAAAATCTTACGGTTTTAGAAGCGGTTCCTTACGATAAGCTTGCATCGCTGTTTGCCTCACATCAATTTTATATGCAGGTCTCTATTGCGGAGGGATTGCCCAATGCCCTTTGTGAAGCCATGTTGTGTGGATGCGTGCCAATCGGTTCGGACGTTTTTGCAATACCGGAAATTATTGGTGATGCCGGATTTGTTTGTCGGAATAAAAATGCCGAAGCCTTGGTTTTGACTATTCAAAATGCGCTTGATGCCGATTTCGATAATTTATCGGTGAAGGCCAGAAATAGAATTCAGGAGAAGTTTCCATTAAAAATCAGGACTGAATTATTGATTGAAACCATCAATCCTCACGCATTTCTTCCCCAAAAGTCAACAAATTAAAATCCGGATCGAGCAACGAAAACTCTCTCTGTCCCCAAGGTTTTCGCTGCAAAGGTGCGTTCGGATGAATGTCGATTCCAGCCTTTTGAAAGGCCTTATAAAGCGATTCTATTTCTTGAACACGAATATAAACCTGCCCGTAGTTTTCCTGAGGAACTAAGGTTTGGTGAAGGAAAAAATGAATTTCTACATTTTCACGTTGAAAGAGCAAATAATCACCATAATCGCCAATGAGTGTAAAGCCGAGTTTCTCTGAATAAAAAGCTTTTGTCGCCTCAGGATTCCGCATGGGAAGCTTTGGATTAATTGCTAAAAAATATTGCATTATCCAACCTATTTATTCGAAATTAAATCCAGCAATTTTGCCATTTTCTCTGTTAAACTAACGCGTGAAAATTGCCGTGCTGCTGGAGAAAATCCCAGTGGTTCATTGCGCTTCCAGCGTGAATATAATTCTGTTAAGGCTTTTTTCATGCCTTCCACGTCTTCAAAACCACACACCAGGCCTGCACCTCCATCGCGCACTACTGTAGCCGCCTGGCTATCTGTTGGGCCCACCATTAAAATTGGTCTTGATGCGGCGAGATATTCAAATAATTTACCGGTTAATGTGGCTTTGGGCGAGAAAAAGCCTTGTTCTGCCTGACCATAATTGTTAATGGAAAGCAATAAAGCGCCGGCCGATTGTTGAACGCGATTGATGGCTTTGTGTGGCAAATAGTCGGTCCAAACTGTGCATTCAGATAAACCAACCGCCTCAATCGAATTTCGAATAGAAATATCGTTTTTACCCACCAAATGCAGTCTAAAATCCTTGGCAAATGCCGGATCTGACTTTCTCAATTCTACAATTGCCTGCCACAAATGGGGCTGGTTTCTGCGGTCGTTCAGGCTACCCGTGTGTACCAATTCAAATTGATGTCGGTTGGGTTCCGCAATAGCCTCAAAATCATCAGGATCGAAGCCATTTGTAATCACATGAATTGGCGTTTTGGTTTTCTCTAAAAATTCCTCGCGCATAAATTCACTCACCACAGTCACCACATCGGCCTCATCGAGCACGGCCTTTTCCAATGCGGCGTTGCGACGTTCGGCATAGCCACTCATTTTTAAATCAGCCGCAAAATCGATGTTTGTCCACGGATCGCGAAAATCAGCCAGCCATGGAATTCCCGTCGATTTATGCAATGCTCTGGCAATTAAGTGCATACTGTGCGGCGGACCGGTTGACACAAGCACGTCTACAGGGTTCGATTGTAGCCAATTTTTCAGATAGCGCACTGAGGGTGAAATCCAGAATCGGCGGGCATCTGGAATAAAAATATTTCCGCGAATCCACAAAGAAAGCGACTGCGCGAAAGTGCGGCGGCCTTTCTCCTGCAAAAAGCCCGAAACCACGCGCTCTTCCTTCTTTTGCCCAATCAACCGCTTGTAAGCCCCATAAGGCTCCCAAATAGGCTGTTTAAGCACGGTTAATTCCGCAGGAATATCGGCGGCAAGGCTCTCATCAATAATCGGATATTCTGCATTTTCGGCAGTATACACAACTGGTTCCCAGCCAAATCGACGGAGATACTTTACAAATTTAAGCCAGCGTTGCACTCCTGCCCCACCCGATGGCGGCCAGTAATAGGCAATCACAAGAACCTTTTTCACAGCACGAATATACAGTTCAGCAGCATTTCGTCGCTTTGCCGACTTGTTTTTTGGGGTCCTTTTCGCGCTATCCGCGGTAGTCGTGCAATCTGCAACGCTCCGCTTTTGCTGCTTACACGGGCTACCCTGCTCCTATCGCGGGCCCAATCGCGGTAAACCCAAACATTCAGATGTTCTTGAGAAAATTCAACAAATATCATTTTTAAACCTCCTAAAACACCATTAGCTATGAACCTGATTTTTCATGAATTGAATTGAAATTCTATACAGAAAAAGCATATTTTAAAAAACAGTTGTGAAGTTGAGTTCTTCATTCGAAAGCATATTCAATAGGTATGCTTCAGAAATATGAGGCTTTAAATCTATGAATGCCGAAATTCATCCACACGAAGTGTACAGTAAAAAAAATAATAATGAATAGAACAATAAAAGGGTTGACCAATTTACGGGTGCGACAGCGCAAATAAAAAGCCCACCGGAATTAACCAATGGGCTTTCAAATAAAAGGTTGAAAAATTACGGCCTGTAGGCGTAACGTTCCTTGGCATTAAACCCAACAGAGAGGCCAAAACGAAGTCCTTTGTTGTTTGGAATAACATACACATTGAGTGGTATATTTAATTTCCCCGATTTAAAAGTTTTACCGGCGGCAAATACAAATCCGGTTTGGATGGAAGGATCGCCACGCGAATCGAGGCGTGAAATCACCTCAACGTTATCGGGTAAAGAATCCACTTGTGTTTTCAAGGTCCAACGTTCTGAGCCCGGCGCATAAAACCCCTTGGCTTCCTGCACCACTGAAAAGGTGGGTCCGAAGGCGAATTCCCAACCATTCTTGTTGTTTCTCAAGCCATTCATAATTGTAATCGAAGGTATAAACAGGCCTTGATCAAGTCCGGTCATCATAGGAATGAACTCGAACAGCGCTTGGAAATTCCCTTCATTCAAATATTGCTTCTCGAATTGGTATCCAAACTGGAACATCAAGGGCTGTGCTTCATAACCACCTAAGCTGCGCGATTCGGCCAAACGGTTGGCAATCTCACCACTGAAATAGGTAAAGCCCATGCGTGGCCCGTCGGAACGGAGGCGGAGCTTGTAGGGATTGTTCGCTGAGCCATCGTAATCGTTGCGTACGGTAAGTTTCTTTTTCTGCTCTTCATCGATAGGCAAGCCGAACATTTCCTGTAAAGTAATTCGAATCATCATTTTCAGTTCGGTGGGCAGTTTTAAGAACTCAATACTGTGGGTTTTTTCGATGTTTCCGGTTGCAACATCAAGCAAACGAAAGGTAATTACGAGGTTATCGCCCACTGTGAGAATGCTCCCGGTAAGCACTTTCTGAACCTGAAGGGCTTTCCCGATTTCGTTCAGACAGATTCGGGAGAAACAGCCTGCGATTTCGATTTTCTCTTTTTTGGCGAGATAATTCATGTCGTAACGATCGAGCAGCTCATATTGCTGAATTTTCAGCATTTCCATCATCACCAGGTCGGGATAACTGTAATTCAAACCATTGGGCATGACTTCGTTGATGTCGATGTCGGCCACTGCGAGCAATGGTTTGTTGGATTGGGCGAATACGCTGTTTTGAAAAGTGATCAGCAGAACGAAAATACAGAGTTGAAATAAGGTTTTCATGGTTTCGTGTTTTGAGTTGTTTTTGATGAGACAAAGGTGAACCGAACAGCAAGCCTTGAATTACGGATTCCAGTAACCCGTTCTGACATACACCATGAATACTACCAAAAACAGCAAAAAACTGAATATACTCCCATTCATTTACGGAATCATCGCTATACACTTTAACTTTTTACGTATTTTTACAAATCAAACGAATGCCCATTACTGATAAATGCCAAAAAACATTTTTCCACAACAGCAGCGGTTTGTGAATCTGCTCAAAGCCTTGGTTCCAGCACAGGTGAACCTTGCACGCGACCTTTCGGAGCTACTTGAACTCAGCAATGATGGTGTATACAGGCGTTTGCGCTCCGAAACTGCTTTTACGCTCGACGAAGCGGTGAGCATTTGCCTGCATTACAGCATTCCGCTGGAGGCCCTCAACAACGAGATTCCTGATGTGGTTACCTTTCAATTCAACCAACTCGACGAATCGCTGGAGCGCTTTCAGGCTTACTTCGTGCAATTGGGCGAACAACTCAAGTGGATTAGTAAGCAAAGCGATGCACACATATATTATGCAGCCGAAGACATACCCTTGTTTTATCATTTCGGCTTTCCCAAACTCACCGCCTTTAAACTGTTTTATTGGAGAAAATCGATCCTGAACATGCCCGACGTGGAGAAAAGCAAATTTTCGGAAGCTTACGTTAGCGACTTTAGTTTGTTCGAATCGCTGTATGATCGCTTTGCGGCGATTCACACCACCGAAATCTGGACCGAAGAAACCCTGGTAAGTACCTTACAGCAGTTGAAGTTTTATTGGGATGCCGGATTTTTTGATCGGGCGGATGACGCGCTGGCAGTGCTCGATGAGCTGCAATCACTGATGCAACGTATTGCACGCCAAGCCGAAATCGGACAAAAGATCAACCTCCAGGGTGCGTCAACCGGCATTCCTTACACGCTGTATTTATGCGACCTGATGATTGGCAACAATTCCATCTACATCCGCTCCGGTGATGCGGCCAGCACCTTTATTGGATACAATACCTTTAATGCCATACGCACTCGAAATCAAGCATTTAATGAGCAACACAAGCGGTGGATGGAAAATCTCTGTAGCAAATCGATTCAAATCAGCGGTATGGCGGAGAAGATTCGTAATCAATTCTTTAAAAGTCAGTTACGAAAAATTGAACAGGTAAAATCCCACATTGCCAATGAACTTGACTTGTAAGGTTTACCCTTTTATTACTTTTGTGTTATGATAACCGTAGGCATTGTGCTCTTGTTTTTTTCCTATCTGTTGGGTTCTGTTCCTACAGCGGTGTGGATTGGGCGCCTGTTTTACGGCACAGATGTGCGCGAGCACGGAAGCGGCAATGCCGGGGCCACGAATACTTTTCGGGTATTGGGCAAAAGTGCTGGCATTCCTGTACTTATTATCGACTCGTTTAAAGGATGGCTCGCCGTGATGCTTCCGGTTTGGTTTCTGGGTGGCTTCGACTCGCCTGTTTTATTCGAAAACTTCCGTGTACTCTGTGGAGCATTTGCCGTGTTAGGACATATTTTCCCGGTATTTGCAGGCTTTAGAGGCGGAAAAGGTGTAGCTACGTTATTGGGTGTAGCCTTTGGCATGTTTCCGATTGCTGCACTTTGCGGAGTGGGTTTGTTTATGCTGGTTTTGCTACTTACGCATTACGTTTCTTTGGGCTCTATTCTGGCCTCGGTTGGGTATGGGCTCTTCCTGCTGCTGGTTGAAAAGGTACACCACGATGCCTCGATCATTTTTGCAGTTACCATTCCGGTACTTGTTATTTTAACCCACAAAGCCAACATTCGCCGATTGATCAACGGAAACGAAAGCCGTACATTCCTCCGCAAAAACAATCGTGCTTAATTTGCCTTATTGCCTATGATTTCCTCTACACGATACGCTGAAGAACAAGACTTTGACACCTTATTGCTCGACGTAGAACAACGTCAACTCGTGGTTTACAACGACGATGTGAACACCTTCGACGATGTGATTCGTTGGTTTATGGAAATTCTCGATCATGAGCCGGTTCAAGCGGAACAATGCGCCTTTATTGTGCATTACTCCGGGAAGTGCTCTGTAAAAACCGGAACATGGGAAGAGCTTCAACCTAAGGCTGTTGCATTGCTCGACCGGGGATTGAGTGCAAAAATCCATTAAGCACTAAAAAAAAGCTTGGTGCAAATGAGAATTACCCTATATTTGCGCCCTCAAAACGGTTCTGTAGCTTAATTGGATAGAGCATCTGACTACGGATCAGAAGGTTGGGGGTTCGACTCCCTCCAGGACCACGAAAAGCCTCGGTAAATGCCGGGGCTTTTTTGTGGATGAAAATATCCAGTGCACCCGGGGCTTTGCGCCACCGATCGAAGCCGGCAGCGCCCGCAAGCGGAGCGGCGGGCCTACAGGCGAAGAGCGGGATGCCTGTTGATGGGCTCAAAATGAACGGCTGAGCTGAAGAAGGCAGGCGCCCAAATGAAGAAGCCAACAATGTTTCTATAAGGCCTTAAAAAACGCTTGCTGGGTTTCTTCAAATGAACTGAAGTAAGCGGCGGCATCATGGGCAAAGTATTGAATTACTTTCCAATGCCCGATTTACAAAGGATCTTGATGCCTTTCGTCAATTCTCAGCAATGGGGTGTTGGTCGTTTATGAGAATACGTATTTTTGGGGTCTTAAATACAAACTCATGCCCGTTTCTTTAGTTACTGGTGGCGCTGGCTTTATTGGAGCCCACGTTACCAACGAGTTGGTTGCCAATGGACATACTGTGGTGGTTTTGGATGATTTGAGCGGTGGTTTCCGTGAAAATGTGAATGCAAAGGCCCTGTTTGTTGAAGGCTCCATTACCGACCATGCCCTGGTCGAGTCATTGTTTAATCAACACAAATTCGACTACGTTTACCATTTGGCAGCCTACGCAGCCGAAGGACTTAGCCATTTTATAAAACGCTTTAACTACACCAACAACCTCATCGGCAGTGTAAACCTGATTAACGAGTCGGTAAAGCACAAGGTGAAGTGTTTCGTGTTCACCTCTTCGATTGCAGTGTATGGTAAAGGTCAGCTTCCGATGCGTGAAGACATGCTCCCTGAGCCGGAAGATCCGTATGGTATTTCGAAGTTGGCGGTTGAGATGGATTTAAGGTGCACCCACGAAATGTTTGGTTTGAACTACGTGATTTTCCGTCCGCACAATGTTTACGGAGAATACCAAAATTTGGGTGATAAATACCGGAATGTGGTGGGTATTTTCATGAACCAGCTCATGCAAAACAAGCCGTTGACCATTTTTGGGGATGGCAAACAAACACGGGCCTTCAGTTACATTGGCGATGTGGCGCCTTACATTGCCCGCTGCGTGGATGTTCCTGAAGCTTACAATCAGGTGTTTAACATCGGCGCCGACCAGGATTTCACGGTAAATGAGCTTGCTCATACGGTGTGTGAGGTTATGGGAATGAGTGGTCAGGTTCGGCACCTTGAAGCGCGCAACGAAGTGATGCATGCTTACGCCGATCACTCGAAAGTGCAGCAGGTATTCAAAATTCAAAGTGGTTATACCTTAAAAGAGGGCTTACAGAAAATGGCCAACTGGGCCAAAACCGCCGGTAGCCGCAAAAGTGGCAAGTTTGAAGGCATCGAAATCACAGAGAAACTTCCACCCGTTTGGTTAGAGGACTAATTGCCCGCTTGTGAAGAAAGTTTTAATCCTTACCGCTCACCGAAAAGACAGAGCACCTAACCAACGTTTCCGTTTCGAACAGTACCTTGATTTCCTCAAGGAAAACGGCTACGACTGTAATGTTTCGTATCTGATTTCGCCCGAAGACGATAAAGTTTTCTATAAACCCGGGCATTACTTTGCCAAGGCCATGATTGTTTTTCGTTCGGCGTGGAAGAGATTTCGCGACGTTCAAAACCGAAACAAGTATGACCTCATTTTTGTATGTAGGGAAGGTTTTTTAACCGGCACTACCTTTTTTGAACGACAGCTGAGTAAAGCCAAGGCTCCGATGATTTTCGATTTCGACGACTCCATTTGGAAGCTCGACATTTCGGAAGCCAATAAAAAAATGGGATGGTTAAAAAATCCGGGGAAAACTGCAAAGCTGATCGAAATTGCGGATTTGATTTTTGCCGGGAACCAGTATTTAGCCGACTATGCGCGCCAATACAACAAAAACATTGTTATTATTCCCACCACAATCGATACGGTGGAGTATGCGCAGGTTCCGTTTCGCGACCGAACACCGATTTGCATAGGTTGGAGTGGCTCAATCACCACCATCAAACATTTTGATTTTGCCGTTCCGGTGCTGGAGAAACTGAAGGAAAAGTATGGAAACCGAATTCGAATCAAGGTAATTGGGGATGGCAATTACCAAAACGAAAAGTTAGAAGTCAAAGGCTTGCCTTGGATTAAACAGGATGAACTGAAAGAGCTCTCCGACATCGACATTGGAATTATGCCATTGCCTGATGATGAGTGGTCGAAAGGAAAATGTGGCCTCAAAGGACTTCAGTATATGGCCTTGGGAATCGCAACGGTAATGTCGCCTGTGGGCGTAAATACCGAGATCATACAAGATGGAGAAAATGGCATGTTGGCCTCCGAAGTGGATGAATGGGTTGAAAAGCTCTCTCGCCTAATCGAAGAACCTGAACTTCGGAGAAAATGTGCAGAAAACGGACGAAAAACCGTGGTGGAAAAGTATTCCGTTCATGCACTAAAAAGCGAGTATCTGAGGCTTTTTAATGAGCTGACAAAGTAGGCACCTCTCTCTCCTGTCTCTCTCCGCGGGCGAGAGATGATACTTGTCGGTACAACGGGGTTTAATGGTGGAAGGGAGAGGTCGTCAATGGTGTGAGTTTTTTGTAGTCTTAAGTCTTTAGTACTTAGTCTTTAGGCGATTTGGGGGGAAAGTGAAATCGCTCTCACTCTGAATTTACCTCTCTCTTCTGTCTCTCTCCGCGGGAGAGAGATGATACTTCTCGGTCAAACGGAGATTGGGGCTGAAAGAGAATTTTCGTCGTTGACGTACATCGCTCTCACTCTGAATTTACCTCTCTCTCCTGTCTCTCTCCACGGGAGAGAGATGATACTTTACGGTAAAACGGGATTTAATGGTGAAAGGGAGATGACATCAATGGCGTGAGTTTTTTTGTAGTCTTGAGTCTTTAGTACTTAGTCATTAGGGGATTTGGGGGGAAGTGAAAGATTGTTTACTCGAGCTCGTCAACAGGCTGATAAAGTAAGCTGAGCCGTTTGTACACTGCATGATCAGTTGTTCGGAGCTCCTGCGGCGGCCCAATTCTTCAGCACTGCACGCAGGCATGGGTCGATAGGCTGCGGTGTGGGTGGCATTGGACTAAACCCGTTCGCATGGTCGATTACTCCGGCCAGGGAGCCACTTAGCGCAATGGCGGCCAGGGAGGCATGTGTGGTTAAGTCGAGGTTTCCGGAGGGGGTGTTGCCGCTGTGGCAGCCAACGCACTGGGCATCAACAATGGGTTTTACATGAAGCTGGTAGGTGCACTGAGTGCTGTCGCAACCAGTGCTGCCACAATTTGTAGTGTTGGGCGCTCCTTCTTTTACCCAGGCTATAATCCGATCGATCTGCAACTGCGAAAGCGGGGCGTGCCCAGGAGGCGGCATAACCTTGTCGGGATCGTCTTCTAAAATGGCCTCAATCACCTCGCTTTTGCCTGTGTTATAAGGCACAATGGCATCTTTCGACTGTAAGATTGCCTCATAGCCATCGAGACGTATTCCATCGGCGGCTGTGGCATCATGGCAGCCAGATTTGGCGCAATTGCTAACAAAAACAGGTAAAATTTCTGAGGTAAAGCAAACCGTTCCCGTTATTGCCGGTGCCGGCTCATGCTTGCAGGAAGACCATCCACAAACCAAACTGCACAGAATAAGAATCTTCTTCATAAAGCGCTATGTTGCAATTCTACCGAAAATAACAATAACTTCGTGAAGCAAAAAACAGAATTAACATGTTCAAAGGACTCTACAGGTGGATTGGTTTAGTGATGTTAGCCGCAGCAATTTTTGGCGGAATTGTAGCGTATAACATGTGGAATAAGGAACACGCCGACGCATCAGACATGCCGGCGATTGCTATTTCAGCCGCCGACCTTTACAAAGCCTTTGAGACCGACGAAGCCAAGGCAAACACGATGTATGTTGGTAAGGTTGTGGAAGTTACAGGCGAAATCAGCGAGGTTAAATCGGATAGCATTACCCAGGTTTTTCTCACCTTTCCGGAAGCGATGATGGGAGGCATTACCATCGGGATTGATGCCCGCTACACGGAAGGTATTTCGTCGCTTAAAGCAGGCGAAACTGCCACATTTAAGGGCTTTTGCAGTGGATATTTAACCGATGTAGTGCTGAAGGATGGCATCCTGATACAGCCTTAAATCTCAAAACCTCATTTCGGGTATTCCATCCGAACGTGGTAGATGTTCATCAACATCTTTTTGAAGATTTTCTTGATGGCCGTGATGTCGCGAAAAGTAATGTCGGCATTCATAAACTGTCCGTCGTCGATTTGGCGGTTGATGACCTCCTCGACCATCTGATCAATCTTTTCTGAGTTTACCTCCTTCAAACTGCGTGAAGTAGCTTCAACGGCATCGGCCATCATCACAACAGCAGTTTCACGGCTAAACGGAATGGGTCCGGGGTAGCGAAAAGCGGCTTCATCGACCTCCGCTTGCGGAAAGCTCTTGATAAACGACCGATAGAAATACTGTACCCGCGTGGTTCCGTGGTGCGTCCGGATGAAGTCGAGCACCTTGTCGGGTAACTTATGCCTGCGCCCCAGCTGCACTCCTAACTTTACATGGGAAATAATCAACCGAGCACTCTCATCAAAGGCCAGCTCATCGTGTGGGTTTACAGACGTTGCTTGGTTTTCAATAAAGTACCGAGCGAGTTCCATTTTTCCGATGTCGTGGTACAATGCACCGGTACGAACCAGCAAGCTGTTTCCACCGATCCGATAAATGGCGGCTTCAGCGAGGTTGGCCACCTGAAGCGAATGCTGAAATGTTCCAGGAGCTTTAAGCGCGAGTTCCTTTAACAAGGGATTGTTTGTATCGGAAAGCTCGAGCAGCGACACATCGGAGGTGAATCCAAATACCTTCTCGAAGAGGTAAATAATTGGGTACGAAAACAGCGTAAGCGAGGCACTACCACTAAGCCACATGAGTTGTTGCAGGCGTATCGACTGAAGGTTGCCTTCTACCATAAGTGTGATTGATGCATAGGTACCCCAATACACAAAGGCCAAAATAGTGATGGTTACAAACAGGCGCGACCGTTTTCTCAGGTTTACAATAGAAAAGATGCAGGCCATCCCACCCAAAATCTGAATGAGCAGAAACTCGAACGGATTAGCCACCAAAAAACCGATGATCATCATGGTGAGCAGATGGGCAAAAAGGGCCAACCGTGTATCGAAAAATGCCCTGATAATGATGGGCAAGACGCAAAATGGAAGCACATAAATACTCAAAGCGGGGAAGCGATTCAGCGATGCCGCAACCACCACCATAGCTGCAACCAGCGAGAAAAGGAGTGTGAGCTTGATGGAATCTTCGAAAAGGTCTTTTCGGAGAAGGATTAAAAAAACAAGCAACATTCCGAGCAATAGGGTAACTAAAACCGTTTGCCCAATGATGAGCCAAAAGCGGGAAACCGATAGTGTGCCTAGTCGAGCATCGAACTCATCGCGCAGCGAAACCAATATTTGGTACTTCTCGGCGGTAATAAGCTCTCCTTTTGAGATGATTTTCTCGCCGCGTGCTACCATTCCCCGCGAATCGGAAATATCGGCAACGGCCTGTCGAGAAGCTACTTGCGTGCGTTGATCGTCGAAAAACACGTTGGGTGTGATAAAGCGATCAAAAAAGAGGCGAAGCTCTTCATCTTTCCAGGTTTCGGTACCAAAAAGAGTAAGAGCTAAACTATTAAGGACTTCCTCTTTGGTTAGGTAATCGCGGTATTCTTTTTCGGTGAACACGTCGTTTCGGCGCTCAATGAGCAGCGCCTGCCGCGCAGAAGTATCGATCAGTTGTTGAATAATTCCCTGGTCGTAGTAGGCATTCAACAGGGTGGGCACATCTTTCAAAATTCGCGTTCGCAGGCCCGAGCGAAGCAAGCCTTCCTCCTTCCCAATACGTTCGAGGCGCAGCAGAAACGAATCGAGCTCAGCCGGGAGCTGTTCGGTTTTTTCAGCTCCAACCTGATAATCGTAGCGATAGTATTTTCGGCTGTTGCGCTCCACCGAAGCGGCTTCAGCGTCGAGTTCAGATTTCGACTTCTGAATTGCAAAGTCAAAAGGAGCGAGCAAATCGTTATGTAACCACGTTTTCCCCAAACCAAATTCGTATCGAAACCGACCTTCTTTGGGCAAAACATAAACAATAAGACCTACGCTAAGGCTGAATATCAATAACTTGACAATCAGGTTATGCTGATTCGACAGGTAATACAACAGGTTGCGTGCGGGCATGGTACGGCGAAGGTAAAGAATGATTTGCAGCTTCGCTATGGGCTGGCCAATCGTAGCTTAAGTAAGGAAGTGCTGGAAAATGAAAAAGCCCCGCATTGCGAGGCTTTCTTGTGTGGGAGCAACAGGGTTCGAACCTGTGACCCCCTGCTTGTAAGGCAGGTGCTCTGAACCAGCTGAGCTATGCTCCCGTGTGATTGGGGTTGCAAATATAGATACATACACAATCGCTCCAAATATGAATTTCACTTTTTTAGAAGAAAATTTCTTGGGCCCTGATTTCCAGCGAAATTAAATTTGAGTTCACCTTAAATTAACGCGCCAGCTTTCCGGCAAGCCTTTGCAACTCTAACTCGGCTTGTTTTAAGGTGAAGGCTGCTGTGGCCTCAGCCGAAATGGCCTGATCTAAGCTTAGCTGTGCGTCTTTCAGCTCTAAAATACCGGAGTTCCCCAGCTGAAAACGTTCGTTGGCCAGGCTCAAATTTTCGGAGGTCGACCTTAAATTAGAAGCTTCTAACTCCAGCAATGCCTTGGCAGTAGTGTAAGCGCGCCATGCCGACCAAAGCTGAGCCCTTGTATTGAGTTGAATTTGTTGGGTGAACACCTTCTGTTGCTCGAGCAAACGCTGATCGGTGTAAATCTGCTGTTTCAAACGCTTCCCATCATACAGGTTCCAGGTGAGCGCCAAACCCATCGATGGCCCTTGTCCGAAGTTAAACAAGGCGAAACCTCCATCACTTTGATTGCGGTTCAAGGTGTAGGCTCCATTGAACATTAAGCCGGGGCTGCGAAGCGATTTCCGTTCAGAAAGAAGGCTTCGTTGCACACCTTCGCGATTCCGGGAAAACAAAAGTGCCAGGTTTTCACGGTCCGCTTCTTCCTGTAAAGAAGCCCAACTGAGTTCAAGATTAAAGTCAAACGTTTCCGACACCTCCAAAGCGCTTTCAGGCGAACGTTGCATCAAGCGGTTGAGCTCTGCCTTTTGCTGTTCAAGGCTGAGGGTTTGTTGGATGACTGCCGACTGCAAACGGTTTCTTCCGATTTCGGTTTGAAGCACCTGTACGCGATCGCCTGAACCTATTGCAAGCCGCTGTTTCGCCAGGCTTAGCTGCAATTCTGCCGTTTCAAGTGCCGACTTTCTGGCTCTAAGTTCTTGTTGAATCTGTACCGTTCGGTAATAGGCCGACAACACATTAAATACCGCCTGTTCAATGGCTTGTCGATAGGCAATTTCGCCACCGGCAGCCTCCTGCTTCAGTCGATTGTAGGTAAAATACACCCTACGCCCTTGAAAAAGCATCCATGAAACGTTCAATGAAGTATTGAGCACATTCGCATTCACACCATTACGAACCACCTCCAGGCCGTTGGAAAATTCCTGTCGGATATTGCTGTTTTGATACGTAGCCCCTCCATTCAGGGTAATGGTTGGCAGTTGTCCGGCAACACCACGGGTGGCCGAACTTGAAGTGATATCGCGTGAAATGTCGGCCAGCTGAATGTCGAAACTGTTCTTAAGCGCCTCAGCAACCGCTTCCTCTGCCCGCATCATTTGCGCCGGTAAAGACAGAGAAAGCAATGAAAGCATTGCAACTGCTATCCAATTTTTCATGACTGTACTTTATTTTTCGTGGAAGAGAGGTAAGTATAAATGGCTGGTATTACGAAAAGGGTGAGAATCAGCGAGAACATTAAACCGCCAATGATTACGATACCCATTCCCATGCGGCTTTTGGCACCGGCGCCCAAGGCAAGAGCAATCGGAACGGCGCCAAGAGCTGTTGCCAACGAGGTCATTAAGATAGGCCTCAATCGAGCGACCGCAGCTTCTTTTGCCGCCTCCATCTTGGCTAAACCCTTTTGCTGTAACTGATTGGCAAACTCCACAATTAAAATCCCGTTTTTGGTCACCAGCCCCACCAACATGATGATTCCGATTTGACTGAAAATGTTGTTGGTTTGATTGAAATACCAAAGGCTGAAAATGGCTCCCGCCAGAGCCAACGGAACAGTTACCATGATTACTAATGGATCCCGGAAGCTTTCAAATTGCGCGGCGAGAACGAGGTAAATCAGCAACAGCGCTAAAAGGAAGGCAAAAAGAATGTTGGATGAGCTTTCGGCAAAATCGCGGGAGGCTCCGGTTAAAGAGGTAGAGAAGGTTTCGTCGAGCACTTTGACCGCGGCAGCCCGCATCACCGCAATGCCCTCACCGATAGTTCTTCCGGGAGCAAGCGCGGCAGAAACGGTGGCACTTTGATATCGGTTGTAGTGGTACAATTGAGGTGGACTGCTCAACTCCTCAACCCGAACAAACTGTTCGAGCGGTACCATTTCTCCTGAAGCAGTCCGCACCTGAAGCGCCTTTAAATCGGTTGGCTCGTCGCGGTTTGCCCGGTCGGCCTGACCAATAACCTGATACTGCTTTCCTTGCATGGTAAAGTATGCCAATCGGCCGCCACTGTAGGCCAGTTGCAAAGTTTGCGCGATGTCTTGAACCGAAACACCAAGTTCGGCAGCCAAATCGCGGTTTATCGTGATTCCCAGTTCCGGTTTGTTGAACTTTAAATTCACATCAACACCTTGAAGCACCTGCGAAGCATTCACCTCTTCTAAAAAGCGGGGTAACACTTCTTTGAGCTTATCGAAGTTCGGAGCCTGAATTACGAATTGTACAGGCAAACCACCGAATCCACCGGCCGAGATGGTTTGCTGCTGAATCACAAATGCACGTCCCTGCGGGAAGGCACCAACCTTTTTCTGAAGGTATTCGGCAATTTCCTGTTGGCTTCGTGTGCGTTCTTCCGGACTGGCTAACATTAGGCGGATGAATCCGGTGTTAACGGCACCAGAACCTGCAAATCCGGGAGCACTAACGGTGAGCAAAACCCGCTTTTCGGGTACCGAATCCTCTACCAGCGCGGCAATTCTTTGCAGAAAATCGTCGGTATACTCAAACGAAGCCCCTTCTGGCGCGGTAATTTGAAAACGCATCCAGCTCCGATCGTCGAGTGGAGCCAATTCGGAAGGAATCTTTGGAAAAATGAAGGCTCCCAAAACGATGGTGAGCAAAACGATAATCACTGCACGGTAGCGTTTGCGCATAAAGCGCTCAAGTAAGCGCCTGTACCCCATTTCCATGTTTCGGAAAAACGGCTCTGTTAGGGTGTAAAAACGACTGTGTCCTTCGCTGCGCCCGGTAAGCCTCGCATTGAGCATGGGTGTTAAGCTTAGCGAAACGAAGGCGGAGATGGCTACTGCGCCGGCCAGCACCACACCAAACTCCCTAAAAAGCCTTCCAACAAAGCCTTCCAGAAAGATAACGGGCATAAACACAGCTATCAGGGTAACCGAAGTGGAAATTACCGCGAAGAAAATTTCGTTGCTGCCGGTAATGGCGGCCTGCATCGGACTCATGCCCTCTTCCCGCTTGCGGAAGATGTTCTCCGTTACTACAATACCGTCATCTACAACAAGACCTGTAGCCAAAACAATGGCCAAAAGGGTAAGCACATTGATGGAGTAATCCATCAGATACATGATAAAAAAGGCACCAATCAGCGACACGGGAATGTCGATAAGCGGCCGAAATGCAATCGTCCAACTCCTAAAAAACAAGTAAATAATGAGCACCACCAATACAATAGCAATGATCAGGGTTTCGGCCACCTCCTCTACGCTTTGGCGGATAAACTTGGTGTTGTCGAGCGCAATATCGAGGCTAAAATCTTCGGGAAGATCCTTTTTGATTTCTTCAAGGCGCTTGTAAAATTCGTTGGCAATGTCGAGGTAATTGGCGCCGGGCTGAGGAATGAGCGCAATGGCCACCATCGGCACGCCACTTTGCCGCAGGAGTGTTTCCTCATTTTCGGGACCAAGCCGGGCCTCGCCAATGTCTTCGAGTCGCAGTAGGGCGGCGCCGTTCCGGCGGATGACCAAACGGTTGAAATCGGCTTCGGTTTTCAATCTTCCGGTGGTTCGAACGCTTAGCTCGGTATTGTCGCCGGCCAGTTTACCTCCGGGAAGCTCTACATTCTCCAGCAAGAGAGCCTGTCGTACGTCCTGAAGTGTAACGTTTTTTTCAGCCATCCTTTGCGGGTCGAGCCAAATGCGCATGGCAAAGCGTTTCTGCCCCCAGATTTGAAGCGAACTCACGCCTGGAATGGTTTGAATACGCTCTCCCAGAACATTTTCGGCATAATCGCTCACCTCCATTTGGTTGCGGGTATTGCTCTGCACCGTCATCGAAATGATGGCATCAGAATTCGCATCCGACTTGGTTACCGTTGGCAATCCATCAATGTCTTGTGGGAGGCTTCTTACTGCCTGCGATACCTTGTCGCGAACGTCGTTGGCCGCAGCTTCGAGGTTTGTGCCGAGATTAAACTCAACCGTAATCACCGAGCTTCCGAGGTTCGATGCCGAAGAGATGCTTCGAATTCCTTCAATTCCATTGATGGCTTTTTCGAGCGGCTCAGTAATCTGGCTTTCAATAACATCGGGATTTGCCCCAGTGTAAGAGGTGCGCACTGTAATAATGGGCGGGTCGATAGAAGGAAATTCCCTCACGCCCAGGAAGGTGTATCCAATGGCCCCAAATAGAACAATCAATAGGTTCATCACGATGGCCAGCACCGGGCGCTGTATGCTGATGGTGGATAAACTGGCCATGTTAAGATTTTGGTTTTGGGGTTGGTATCACTTTTACTTCGCCGCCTTTTCGCAGCGAAAGTAGCCCGGTGGTTACTACACTGTCGCCGGGCTGCAGGCCTTGCGTAACCTCAACCATGGTAGCGGTTCGGTAATCGGTCGAAACCTGCACTTCGTCGGCTTTACCATTGCGCACCACATATACTTTTTGCCCTTTTAACACGGGCACGATACACTGTGTGGGAATCATCAGTGCATCGGAGCGGGAACTAAGCGGAATGCTTACTTCAACGGCCTTTCCCGGAAGTAATGAAGCCTTTGGCGCGCTAACGGTGGCCTGGTAGGCAATCATTCGGGAACCCTCAGAGGCCTGAGCCTCACGGGCATACACTTGGGCCAGATAAAGGGTGGTATCGCCGGTTTGGCGGAATTTCAACTGGGTACCCTCAGCAATGCGTTCGGCGTAGCGCGAGGCAATAGAAAAGGCAAGCTTTAGTCCCTGATCTTCTACCAAAGTGGCAATTCGCGTCCCCGGGCCCACCCAGGCTCCTTCGCTTACAGCCCTGATTCCGATGGTTCCATCAAAGGGCGCTCTAATTTCGGTCTTCCTGATTTGCGCCATCAAAAGTTCCTCATCGGCATGAAGCGTGGCCAGCGTATTCTCGGCAATTTCAAGTTCCTCCGCCGAAACGCCCTTCACGGCGGCCAGCTGCCTTAAGCGCTCGGTACGAGAAGATTGTAATGCTTCCTGTAACTGAATTCGTTTGAGCTGAGCCTGGAGGTCGGCATCGTTCAGTTTCACCAGCAATTGTCCTTTCTTTACGCGCTTTCCTTCACCAAAGGCTATGCTCACGATGCGCCCCGAGGCTTCCGGCATGAGGTCGACTCTTTCGCTGGCCAGCAATACACCCGGACTTTGGATAATTCGGTTAAGAGGCTCAGGCCTAACCACATATACTTGTACCGGGGTAGGACCCTTAGACTTTGGTCCGGCTTTAGAAGCGCCGGCTTTACCCGGAAAAAAAATCAGCTTAGCCCCAATAAGCAGGGCTAAAACAGCTACACCAATCAACCATTTTTTCATGTGGACAAATACTTAAATGGGTTTGTATTCATTGAATTCCTGAAGCAGGTTTGCCTGAATTTTTTCCAAGCTCTGCGCGAATTGTAGTTCTTCGTTTTCGGAAAGGCCCTGCATCATTTGGCGGGTAACAGAGTCGACCGCTTCGCAGATGAACGGGAGCTGAGCCTTGCCAATTTCGGTGAGCACAACTTGATGCGAACGCCTGTCGTGCGGATGGGCCTGACGATTAATGAAGCCTTCAGCGAAGAGTTCATCCAGCACACGAACCATGGTGGCCTTGTCGATTCCAAGATTCTCAACCAATTCCTGCTGGCTGAGGGCTTCGGGCTTCCGTGAAAGGTACACCAACACAGCGTGGTTGCGCCCAACCGACGGCTTACTGATCCGCTGCTTTACAGCGTTTTGATAGAGCTTAACAATCATGGCCATTCTTCTACCCAAGGGGAGTTCAGGACAAACAGCAGTGTTTTTCACTTTATTGTTCGGTTTGAAATCGTTCGCAAAGTAAACTAAAGTTTCAACATCAATTATTAAAAAAAGCCCTTATTTTTGCCGCATGGTTCGCGTAGCCCTTGTGTCTTACTTGAATACAACGCCATTTATGTATGGCCTTAGGGAGCGTGGGTTGCTGCAATCGCCTGATTTCCGGTTCGACGCCTATTACCCTTCTGCCTGTGCCGCAGCGCTCTTAGAAGGCCGCGCCGATGTTGGCCTGGTGCCTGTGGCTGTTTTACCGCAACTGGAAGGGTTTCGGATTGTTGGAGAAACCTGCATAGGCGCGGTGGGAGCTGTTCGATCTGTCTTGTTGGTAAGCAAAAGTCCTCTGAAAGACATCAGACGGATAGCGCTGGATTACCAGTCGCGCACATCGGTACAATTGTGTCGCCTGCTCTGCAGGGATTACTGGAAGATTGAGCCGGAATTTTACCCGGCCCATGAGAACTACCTGGATGATGTAGAGGGCGAAACAGCGGCAGTGGTGATTGGCGACAGAGCATTTGATGCCTTACAGCGTTTCGAATATACCTACGATTTATCGCTTGAATGGGAGCTACACACGGGCTTACCATTTGTTTTCGCCGTATGGGTCGCTGCCGAATCGGTGAGTAATCAATCACTGGAAGAATTCCTAGTGGCCCTTCAATGGGGCGTTGATCGGGCCGAAACAGCGGCATTGGAAATTCATACGCATTACCCGGCTCATTACGACTTAAAAACCTACCTGAGCACGAATATTTCTTACACGCTCGATGCCGACAAACGGAAAGGACTGGAAACATTTTTACAGCGAATCAGTACCCTTTGACGGGAGTTTGATACGTTTTCCCTACTTTTAATTCGACCAAAGGCATTCAAATCCGCATGAAGAATTATTTGATGTATGCGCTGCTGTTGTGCACTGCTTTATCTACGGCTACAAAAGCCGAGGTGTTCGACAACGGTACCAGCAAGGTGCAACTCATCAGGGTGAAAAACCTGATTATGGGTGGCGATTATTACACTGCAATGAAGGTAATCCGCGATTTAGAGAAGTCGGACAGCACAACTGCCGAGCTCTATTTTATGTCGGGAGAATGCCATTTCCAGTTGAAAAACTACGAGGAAGCCATTGATCGTCTGAACCGGTCAATTCGCCTCAATCCAAACGAAGACCCTGAAAAGTACTTTCTGCTCGGCCAAACCCTGCAAGCCACTGGAAGTTTAGAGGAATCTATCAAGAATTATCAAATCTTCCTGGAGAAGAACCCCAAGAAAGAGGATAGTTCCGAAGAAGCCGCCGCATTTATACTTCAGTGTAAAAATGCCATCCAAATGATGAAAAACCCGGTAAACGTTAGTATTTTCAATGTAAGCGATAAAATCAATTCTGAATATCCCGAATACAATCCATCCGTTTCTGCCGATGGGAAAAAACTCATTTTCACCAGTCGTCGCCCCGAAAGCACAGGCAAATTACAAGATCCCGACGATGGCAAATTTTACGAAGATATTTACATCGCTTTGAAGGATTCTTTGTCGGGAAAATGGGGCGATCCTGAACCCGTTCCGGGAAGGCTAAACACGGAGACTCACGATGCGAATATGAACATTTCGCCCGATGGCAATCAGATTTATGTGTATCGAAATCTAGGATACCGGGGAAGTGGAGAAATCTTAGTTTCTAAGCTAAGCCGTACCGGAAAATGGGGCGAAGCCAAACCGCTCGAAGGCGATGTAAACACCTCTTATTTCGAAAGCTCGGCTTGCGTAAGTCCCGACGGGAAAACCCTTTATTTCGTTTCTGAACGCCCCAAAGGAGGGTTTGGTATGGGCGACATATATATGTGTAAGCGAGAAGGCAAGAATAGCTGGGGAAAAGCGGTTAACCTCGGGCCCGTAATTAACGACGAATACGACCAGATTGGCGTGTTTGTGCACCCCGATGGAAAAACGTTGTATTACGCATCTAACAGTCCCAAAGCCCTTGGTGGATACGACATTTTCAAAACAACACTCGATAATGGCAAATGGTCAGAACCCGAAAATTTGGGCTACCCTATCAATACCTTGGGTGATGAGCGATTTTTCAGTATGAGTACAGATGGCCGTACAGCTTGGTTTAGCTCCAACCGTGAAGGAGGAAGCGGCGATTTGGATATTTGGGAAATTGACTTTAGTGCCTTGAAAAAGCAAGCCGACGAAAACGCGGCTCAGAGCGCAGTAGTTGTACCGAAAGGCCCTCCCATTTCTATTTTTTCAGGCAAAGTGATCGATTCTAACGCAGGAGAAATAATTGAGACAGAAATGCTTGTTATTGATCGAGATAGCGGTAAACAAACACCGATTTCTTCTGATGAAAACGGACAGTATTTCATCACCCTTGAAGGAAACAGGAATTATCAGGTGAAAGTGAGCAATCCGGCGTATAAAACTTATGAATTTGATTTTTTCCTGAAGGCTCAGGATAGCGGCACGTTTACCCTCGAAAAACTCATCGTTCTCGATAAATTACCGAAGTAAATGCCCTGTTTTTCGCGGTAATTTCTGCTGTGTCCCAATAAATCCAAAATAAGGTTTTGTTTCAAAAACGAGCGGTCGCGAGCTTGCTCAGGAGGTTTTGAATTAATCGCTGAATTACGGCCAATCGTTGTGTGTTTTGGGTTTGTTTAGGGAACCAACACCATTTCGTGAATTGCATCGCCATACTGCAAGGCATGCACTACATCCATCCCTGAAACCACCTTGCCAAAGGCTGTGTATCGACCATTCAAATGAGGCGTAGCTGTGTGCGTTATAAACCATTGGCACGACTCTGTATCGGGACCTGCGCTGGCCATACCAAGCACGCCTTCGTCGAAATTGCGGGCCGAAAATTCACTACGAATTGTTTCAGGCGTACTGCCAAAGCCATCCCCGCGAGGGCAACCGTCTTGAATAACAAAGCCGGGAACGACTCTGTGTAACCTTTTTTGATGATAAAACCCTGTTTGGACCAGGTTTACAAACCAGGCCACTGTAGCCGGGGCCTCTTCAATCCACAATTCTACGCGGATACTTCCTTTAACTGTGCGAATTTCCACCTGTTGATTTCGGGGAATGCGCTCCAACAGTTCCCAACGTATGGGGTTGTTCCATTCCGCCTTGACAGAACTGGGCTCCTTGAGATTTTTATAGTGCGAGATGGTCTTCAACAATTCGCCATAGGCCTCAATATCTCTGGGCAAAACCAATTTATTGAGGGATTTCTCCATAAACCCAATATCAGGAAAGTTAACCACCTGTTTGTTATCATAGGCTTGGAGAATGTTACTTTCTCGTAAGAACGACGCGGCCAGGCTCACCATGCTCACATCGGCAGTTTCGATAGCATACCGAAAAATCGACTGATAATGATCGGCTAAACTTTGGCTTGAAATGCCCTTCCACCAAGCACTGTAGGTATCAAACCGCGGCGACCGTCGTATGGCAAGCAAGGCCTCAAAAGCGAATTCGCGGAGAAGAATGCTGGGTGTAGTAAATAATTCCTCTTCCAAAAATCCGATTGATTCTACATCATTGCCCAAGGCCTTGAGCACTGCACCTTTTAGATATTCATCGTTCGTTTTTCGGAACTCTGCAATCAGCTGAGTACGATACCCTGATTTTATCGATGGATTGGAATGATTGGCGAGTAATAATCCCGCGATGCGGACTTTTAAAAACAGATCCGCTTCACGCTGAAAAGCCATTTCGAGACTTCTCAGATAATTAAGCAGATTAAATTCAGAAAGCCGCTCCAGCGCACGGTTACGCACATGTTGGTTATTGTCGGAAAGCGCATTTAATAGCAGAGGAATTGCAGAGGAGTCGGGCAATGACAGGCAAGCCAGCCGAATGCGATAATCGGCATTTCCAGAACGGTTGTAGGTATCTGTTAACAGCTGAATACCGGCACTTCCCGCCTGAGCAATCAAAGGTAAAAGGCTCAACTGATTGGCAAGATTTGTAGACTGCTGATATAGATTCTGCAACACGCTCAAAGAGTCGGGAGTGATGGCTTTACCCCTGAGCAGAGCTTGTGCTGCCCAGAAAGAGAGCCTATCGTCATTGCGCAACGTCTTCCAACAGGCATCCATCAAAGGTTTGGATAAGCTTCGTCGACTCCGTGCGAGATAAAACAAACCTTCTACCATGGCCTCTTCATTCTTGGAATCAGCCGCCAGCCGAAGAAAGAATGCTTCATTGCGACACTTTCCGGCTGCAATGGCTAAGGCCAGGAGCTCATCGTCTTGCGGCAGCTTCTTGATGCCGGACTGAAGGGCTTCCATGCCAAGTACCGAGGCATTCTGCCCCATGGCAAAGAGCAGGTGTGTTCGAACTTCGGCGTTTGGCTCGCGAATGTAAGCCGCCATCAACCGCGGAAACAGCGTTGAATCAACGAACGAGGCAAAGCCTTTCGCGGCTCGAATTCGCTTGTCGCTATCATCGTCTTGTAAATACAAAATCAATGAAGAGGAATCGCGCCGATCGGTGCTTTCAAGAATGTCCTGATAACGACCATCTGAAAACGAATTCGGAGCTGAACAGGAAGAAATAAGCAGAATGGAACCAACAATACATTGTGGAAAATTCAACAACTTAACAATTCGTTTATTTGAAAATGCAGTAAACACTGAGAAAATCAAAAAGAGTATGGTTTTGATTGTGAAAAAATAATCAATTCTGTAATTCACCCTTAATAGAATGCTGAAAAGGGATTTACCTGAATTTAACATCGAGGCTGGAAATTTATAAAAAATTAAATGAATGGAGGCTTATACAATTCCTTTACGCAGCCCTGATGTTGTTGTGATTTCGGATGTACACCTTGGCACTTATGGTTGTCATGCCCGCGAATTGGTCAGATACCTCAAATCAATTCGGCCACGTATTCTCATATTAAATGGCGACATTATCGATGGATGGCAATTTTCGAAGCGGTATTGGCCTGCTGCACATCATCAGGTGGTGATGGAAGTGATGCGCCTGATGACCGATGGTACCGTAGTTTATTATTTGTCTGGAAACCACGACGAAATGCTGCGAAAATTCTCAGAAGTGCATTTGGGCAATTTTCACCTGGCCGATAAGCTCATTTTAGAAATAGACGGAAAAAAAGCCTGGATTTTCCATGGTGATGTATTTGATTTATCGGTAAATACTTCCAAATGGTTGGCGAAATTGGCCGGAAAAAGTTACGACTATCTTATATTGTTAAACCGCGCTGTGAATTGGATGCTGGTAAAAATGGGACGTGAAAAAGTATCGGTCTCCAAAAAAATAAAGGCCGGAGTTAAAAAGGCCGTAAAATACATCAGCGACTTTGAAGAAATAGCCGCAAAACATGCGGTAGAACAGGGTTATGACTATGTAGTGTGCGGACATATCCATCAACCGGCCAATCGAATTGTGGAGGTGGATGGCCAATCGGTACACTATTTAAATAGCGGCGATTGGGTGGAAAACCTAACCGCTTTGGAATATTCCAATGGAGTATGGAAAGTATTTGAATACAAAAACATGCAGAAATCGGGCGATGCACCACTGCCCAAACGCGTTCTTTATCCGACACAAACGGAATTAAGTCATGTATTTGCCGTATTAAATACCGGAACAAAATAACCATGAAAGTACTTTATGCCATACAAGGAACTGGCAACGGACACATAAGCCGCGCCTGTGAGATTGTGCCGATTCTCCAGAAAATGGCCGATATTGATGTATTTATCAGTGGTTCTAATTCCAATTTAAAATTGCCTTTTCCGGTTAAATACGAGAGTCGGGGCTTGAGTTTTAAATATGGGAAAAAGGGAAACATCGATGTTAGCGGCACTTTGGGAGAGGTTCGATTTTCTGGTTTGGTGAAAGAAATACTCGCACTTCCGGTTCAGCAATACGATTTAATCATCAACGACTTTGAGCTAATCTCTGCCTGGGCGGGCTGGTGGAGAAATGTACCTTGCATTTCGCTTTCGCATCAGGCGGCCTTGTGGAGTAAACATGTACCCAAGCCCGAAAAGAAATCGGTATTTTCAGAATATGTACTCAGGAAATATGCGCCTTGCAACTATGCTGCAGCTTTTCATTTCGACAATTACGACGACTACATCTACACACCGGTTATCCGCAAGGAAATAAGAAATATCATCCCCACAAACGGCCATCACATCACAGTATATTTACCGGCAGTGTCTGATGCTTTACTGGTGCAGGTTTTATCGGCGCTTCCGAAGCAAAAATGGGAAGTTTTCTCTACCAAGGCGCTAAGGTCATCCGCCCCTGCGGCCAATATTCGCCTCATACCTGCCAACCACAAGGAATTTCAGCAGAGCCTATCAAGCTCAGCCGGTTTGCTCTGCGGCGCAGGCTTCGAATCGCCGGCCGAAGCCTTGTTTCTTGGCAAAAAGCTCTTTGTGGTTCCCATTCGCGGTCAATACGAACAATTATGCAATGCAGCAGCGCTGTCGCAAATGGGTGTGAGTACTGCTCAAAAATTCGATTTAAGCACGGTTTCCGCGTTGCGGGGATGGCTCGACGAGGGGCGTTCAATTCACATGGCTTACCCCGATCTTACGGAAGGTATTTTAGAACAGGTGCTTTTTTGCACCGATCATTATTTAGCTCCGCAGTGGACCTAATCAGGCTTTGTGTGAGAAAAAGTCCTTCGCGAAATAACTGATGATGATATCGGCTCCGGCTCTTTTAATGGAGGTTAGGATTTCCTCCACGGCCCTCTTTTCATCGAGCCAGCCTCGCGCCGCAGCCGCTTTTACCATGGCATATTCGCCACTCACGTTGTAGGCTACAATGGGCAACACAGAGTGCTGCTTTAAATCGGAAATGATGTCGAGGTAGGCCAGGGCGGGTTTCACCATCAGGAAATCGGCCGCTTCTTCCTCATCCAATTGCGCTTCCAGCATGGCCTCGCGTCGGTTGGCCGGGTGCATTTGATAGCTTAGCTTGTTCCCATGCTTGGGTGCAGAATCAAGGGCATCGCGGAAGGGCCCATAAAAGCAGGAGGCATACTTTGCCGTGTAACTCATGATGCCAACCTGGGTAAAACCGGCTTCATCTAAGGCTTTTCGCAGATAGCCAACACGGCCATCCATCATGTCGCTCGGGCCGAGAATGTCGGCACCGGCTTGTGCCTGAGCCACCGCCATTTTACCTAGAACCGACAAGGTTTGGTCGTTTAAAATCTGTCCGTTTTCATAAATACCGTCGTGCCCGTCGGAGCTGTATGGATCCATGGCCACATCGGTAATTACTGTGCACTGCGGAAACTGCGCTTTGAAAGCGGCAATGGCTTTTAAATAGCTGCACTCGGGATGATAGCTCCAAGTGGCGTATTTGTCTTTCTTTCCCTCGGGAATTGCCGGAAATAAAATGAAGGCCGTTAGTCCTAACTCCAAACAGATTGCGGCTTCCTTCAGAGCTTCGTCGAGCGAAAATCTAAACACACCCGGCATAGAGCTGATTTCTTCGCGAATCGCTTCACCCTCAACCAGAAAAAAGGGAACAATAAACTGCGAAGGATGAAGGCGTGTTTCCTGCACCATCGCGCGAATCGATTCAGTTCGGCGGTTACGGCGCGGGCGGCGGGTGTTGATTTCCATGCGGTAAATTTAGAAAATACATCAGCTCCATCTGACCGCCCATACGCAGATGCAGAAATAAGTCGAATGCCTCAGTTTTAAGAACTGAAAAACAAATGGATACACAATAATGCTCAACTGTTAAATACTTTGATTAAAAACCGCTGTGGAAGTTGCCTCCTTATGTTATACATTAGCCTTCTCAGTACAACTAAAAAGTATTGAAAACCGGATTTACCCTTCATTAATGCTTAATCGAATTAACTATGTTGGATTTTTTTGATGGCCTTGACCCTGTATTAAAAACATTTTGGTACGTTGCCATTCCTTCGAGCCTTATATTTATCGTACAAGCCATTATGACCTTCGTAGGGTCAGATGCCTCCGATGGAATTGAGGCCGATTTCGACAGCAATCTTGATGGCGCCGACGCTCCGTTTCAGTTGTTCTCCTTCAGAAATTTAATTCACTTTTTATTGGGATTTAGCTGGACAGGTATTTCATTTTACACCACCATTTCAAGCAAGGTAATTTTGTTCGTTTTGTCTGTTTTGGTGGGCGCGGGCTTTGTTTCCTTGTTTTTTGTAATCATCAGGCAACTCAGAAAACTGGCACAAAACAATAGCTTTAACATTCAGCATACGTTAAATAAAACGGCCGACGTGTATTTGAGTATTCCCGAACATAAAAATGGCAAAGGAAAAGTGATGATTAGCGTTAATGGCTCTTATCACGAACTGGAAGCCATGACTGAAGGAGAAAAAATCCCGACCGGTAAAACCGTAAAAATTGTGCGGATAGAAAACAACAGCATTTTAATTGTCGAATCCATTTAACCCCAATACCCCATGTCGCCATTTGTACTCATCATTGTTTTAGCCGTAGTTGTATTTGCCACCATATCGGCATTGGTTTCTCGTTATAAACGATGTCCTTCCGATAAAATACTCGTAGTGTATGGTCGTACGGGAGGCAGCTCAGCCAAGTGTATTCATGGAGGTGGGTCATTCATTTGGCCTGTAATACAAGATTTTGCGTATTTAGATTTGAAGCCCCTCTCGATAGAGGCCAACCTCACCAATGCCTTGAGCAGGCAGAATATCCGGGTTGATGTGCCCTGTCGGTTTACCATTGCCATCTCAACCGAATCAGACAGCATGAACACCGCGGCCGAACGCCTCCTGGGGCTTTCTGCCGAACAGATTCAGGAGTTAGCCAAAGACATCCTCTTTGGGCAGCTTCGTTTGGTGATTGCCACCATGACCATTGAGGAAATTAACTCTGACCGCGATAAGTTTCTCGACAATATTTCGAAGAATGTCGACAGCGAATTGAAAAAAATTGGTTTGAAGTTGATTAACGTGAATGTGACGGATATCAAAGACGAGTCGGGGTATATTGAAGCATTGGGTAAGGAGGCGGCGGCTAAAGCCATCAATGAAGCGAAAATTAGCGTTGCTGAACAAGAAAAAATTGGGGAAACCGGTAAGGCTATTGCTGATCGGGAGCGCGACACGCAGATTGCAGAGACTCACCGCGACCGGGATGTAAAAATTGCCATTACCCAGAAGGACAAAGAAATTAGCATTGCAACAGCCGTAAAGGATGAAACCATTGGTAAGGCTGAGGCGGAGAAAGACACAAGAATTAAGACCTCGGAGGCTAATGCGATGGCCATACAAGGCGAGAACGAGGCCAAAATTGCCATTGCCCAGTCGGAAGCCAACCGGCGCGAAAAAGAAGCGGAGGCCTTGCGTATAGCCCTCGCCTCAGAAAAGGTGCAACAAGCCAGGGCTTTGGAAGAATCGTATCTGGCGGAGCAGAAGGCCGAACTTGCGCGTTCTGAAAGGGAACGCTCTACCCAAATTGCCAATATTGTAGTGCCCGCCGAAATATCGAAGCAGAAGGCGATTATTGAAGCCCAGGCCTTGGCCGAAACCATTCGGGAAAATGCCAAGGGCGAGGCCGATGCCATTTATGCGAAGATGGAAGCCGAAGCGAAAGGCTTGTTTGAGATCCTCACCAAGCAAGCCGAAGGGTATAAAGAAGTGGTGAAGGCCGCCGGTGGTGATCCGAACAAGGCCTTCCAACTGCTGCTGATTGAGAAGCTGCCTGATTTGGTAAGAACGCAGGTTGAAGCCGTTAAGAACATCAAGATTGATAAGATTACGGTTTGGGATTCCGGCAACGGAAACGCTGAAAATGGCCAATCGTCGACCGCCAATTTCGTGTCGGGCATGATGAAAACCGTGCCTCCTTTAAACGACTTGTTTAACATGGCCGGCTTGAATTTACCCACTTACCTGAAAGGACCGGAAACGGAGGCCAAAACCGAAACCAAGGCATCAGACAAGCCCTCGGAAGAAGGCTCAGAACAGAAAGGTTAAAGGGAGCCTCGGTAAAACCGTGCTAGGCATTGCGCTATGGGCCTTTGAAAGGTAAATGCGGTTGTTGTGCATAGAGTGAATGCGGTGGCGTGGGTTGAAAGGAATTGAAAATTGCTGAAAGGGAATTGGAAGGCGGATACTGACTAGTTATTTGCGATTCTAGAAAACAGTCCGAGGCGATAAGCCAAAGAAATTTTCAGAACTATGTTTCACTTTAGGGTAACTTTTGTAACTTTTGCCTTGTGAACAGAAATCAGAAACACCGAAAGGCAACTTTTTATAAAAACTACTTTCAAGACTTCTTTTCCAAACAAAACAAGAAAGTAAAAGCAAAAATTGTTTGGATTGGACTTTAGAATTGATTGAAGACTTGCAAAGAGTTCCTGAAACGTATCTGAAACACATAGAAAACACGGACGGACTTTATGAAATCAGAGTTCAACAAGCCAGTGACATCTTTAGAATTTTCTGTTTTTTTGATCAGGAAAAATTAGTTGTCTTGACAAATGGTTTTCAAAAGAAAACGCAAAAGACACCTAAGAAGGAGATTGAATTGGCTATCAAAATAAAGGAAGAATATGAAAACGAAAAATAAAAACTTGACTACTCTTGAAGAGTTTAAAGAGAAGAACTACGGCAAACGTGGGACAAAAGAGCGTGACGAACTTGAAGCGGGCTATGAAGCATTTAAAATCGGTGCTTTGATTCACGATACTCGCATTGAATTGGGAATGACACAAGAAGAACTTGCAGAAAAAGTAGGAACAACTAAATCCTATATTTCAAAAATTGAAAACAACATAAAGGAAGCCCGTATTTCAACACTTCAAAAAATAATTGAACTAGGTTTTGGCGGACGACTTGAATTGAACATAAAAATCTAACGAAAACCATTACCGAGGAAAGAAAAACAGCATATAACAGCGCATAATTGCCTGTTGGTTTTTGGAGAAAATTTGAGCACGCGGTTCTTTGGAAATTTCGTGGTGAGCTGATATCTTTCGGTCACCAATCCCAACCAGCGTTTGTGCGCGAACCGTTAGCGGTTATTTCAAGACGATCTGTAAATTGATAGAATACGCTAAATGAACAGAACTAAAAACATATTGACAACGATAATTTTTGGAGTTTTAATTCAACTTCTTACTTCTTGTAGCGACAATCCCAAAACAACCATTAAGCAAAATGACAAAAATACTATGACAAAAAAATCAAACCCTGTTGTTTATTTTGAAATCCCGGTTAACGACATTGACAGAGCAATTAAATTTTATACGGCTGTGTTTCACTTTGACTTCGACAAAGAAAATATTGACAACAATGAAATGGCGTTGTTTCCCTTTGTGGACGAAAATTCAGGAATTTCAGGTGCATTAGCAAAAGGAGAAATCTACAAACCGACAAAAGATGGAGTTGTGATTTACTTCAAGACAGAAAATATTGATGAAACGATTAAATTAGCTGCCTCAAATGGTGGACAAATTTTATATCCCAAAACAGACAATGGAATTGGACTTGTTGCCGAATTTGAAGACACAGAAGGAAACAGAATTGCATTATATCAAACTAAACAATGACAATAAAATAACAACCGCTAACCACAAATTTGAGCCATTTGGGCATTTGTGGATATTCCAGGTTAATCGTTTTTAATTTTTAAAGCCTTATATCAGTCCGTTTTTCGGTTCTAATTGTCCAAGCAGCCAATAATCTCCACACGTTTGCGCATGGCTTGTATGCGTAGTTTCCCCCCAACCAATCCCGTTCCAGCAACGCTCTGCCTTACATGAACGCGCACTTGGCTTAACAACGGGAAAAGCGCAAGCGGGTGCAGCGGATACCCCGGAAAAACAGAGTGAGTGTGAGGGCGAATGCGTGAAGCGTAAGTGTGGGTGCGAGCGTGCGAGGGCGACTCTGTTTTGAGGTGAAGCCTCCCCTTAATTAGCTACAATCAAAAATATAAAGTTTTGTTGATTGTGTCCTGTTGAAATGTGGGAAACTCCTGGCAGCCTCGTGGGTGAGGGTGGAGTTTTCCATATTTC
>JAIXUS010000060.1 GCA_027483445.1 Bacteroidota bacterium
GTGGCGGTTACCCAATAGGTTCCGGCACTTAAACCGGTTCTCTGACTTCCGCTTTGGCCATCATTCCATAAAAAAGTGATGGGCGCAATGCCTCCTTCAAGCCTTACCTGTATTTCGCCGTCGCTACCGCCGTTGCAGCGAATATTTGAGCCGGATGCGTACTTTTGGGCTTCCAAGTTTACACTAAAAGTTTGAGAAAAGCCCCCCCCCCCGACACGAGGCAAAGGAAAAGTGTAGTAGTAATGGTAATTGTCTTGAACATAAGCGTAGCGAAGTTTGGATATATAGGTAATCGAAATATCTAAACCAAAGGTAAACACCAAATCGACAATTCCAAATTAAAATTGCAGATTAATATAAAAAATAAATTTTTCTCAAAACGTACTCAGGTCTTTTCAGTCAAATGCTCACTTAAAGTCGCCAAGGGTAAACTCAAATTTTGATAAGAGCCAGACTTTGAGAATAGTTGAAAGGTGAATAACCGCTTGGCAACCTTTTCGTTTATAGGTTGATTGTTAAACAAAACGAAATGCTACTAAAGCCAATGCTGCCAAGCCGGAATTTACCCAGAGACCTCCAACCGGGTGATGCAGCCCGCGTGAGGGATGGACGGGGAAAGCCCACAGCACACGAAGCGCAGCGGAGTGTGCGAGGACTTGTACCAAACAGCCCGACCCCGCTTTTCAGGGGGCACGCCCTGAAGGAGTCGAAAGTCTTGAGTCTTGAGTCTTTAGCGGGAGACCTTTCTACCGTTTGAACACATAGGTCAGCAGGAGAGTGTGAAATGTGTTGCGAAATTTGAAGGCGATAGGGTTAAAAACATGAAAAATTTGGATTGTTGATTAATTTTAAGGGGGTGTTGAAAGAAAAAACTCAAAAATTTGGAGTTGACCCCCTTCGTTTTACCTTTGCACCCCGAAAAAACATAAAAAAATGTCAACCATACGTTTTCGGGCACTCGAGTCCCTCATCAATCGGGAAACTTTTAAGGCGGATATTCAGCCGGAGAAGATTTCGTCGTATTTCGGCAAGCATGTATTTGGCGACAAGCTCATGCAGGAGTACCTTAGTAAAGAGGCTTATGCGAAGGTAAAAGACGCGATCGACAACGGAACGCAGATTGAACGCCACGTGGCCGACCAGGTGGCTGCCGGCATGAAGGCCTGGGCCATGAACCACGGCTGCACGCATTACACGCATTGGTTTCAGCCGCTCAACGGGGCCACAGCCGAAAAACACGACGCCTTTTTTGAGCCCACGCCCGACGGTGTGGCCATTGAGAACTTCTCGGGCTCGAACCTGATTCAGCAGGAGCCCGATGCTTCTTCGTTCCCCAGCGGCGGCATTCGCAACACGTTTGAAGCCCGCGGCTACACGGCCTGGGATCCAAGCTCACCGGCATTTATCATTAGTGGTACATTGTGCATTCCGACCATTTTTGTTTCGTACACCGGCGAGGCACTCGATTTTAAAACACCGTTGTTGAAGGCCCTCCACGCACTCGATCAGGCAGCAGTGGATGTGTGCCAGTATTTCGATAAGAACGTAACCAAAGTAACGGCCACCCTCGGCTGGGAGCAGGAGTACTTTTTGGTGGATGAGGCGCTGTATCATGCGCGTCCCGACCTTTCGCTCACCGGTCGCACCCTGTTTGGCCATTCGCCGGCCAAAGGGCAGCAGCTCGAAGACCATTATTTTGGTTCCATTCCGGCCCGCGTAACCGCTTACATGCGCGAATTTGAAGAAGAGTGTTTACTGTTGGGCATTCCCATCCGTACCCGTCACAACGAAGTGGCCCCCAACCAGTTTGAGTGCGCGCCTATTTTCGAAGAGGCGAATTTGGCGGTTGACCACAATCAATTGTTGATGGATGTAATGACCAAGGTGGCGCGCAAGCACCGTTTCCGTGTGTTGTTGCACGAGAAGCCTTTTGCCGGCATCAATGGTTCGGGCAAGCATAACAACTGGTCGCTGGCTACCGACACCGGCAAGAACCTGCTGAGTCCGGGCAAAACGCCCAAGAACAACCTGCAGTTCCTCACTTTCTTCATCAATATTGTAAAGGCGGTGCATACCCATGCCGATTTGCTGCGGGCAACGATTGCCTCGGCGGGCAACGACCACCGCTTGGGCGCGAACGAAGCGCCTCCGGCCATCATCTCGGCCTTTATTGGCTCGCAGCTTACCGCTGTGCTCGATGAATTGGAGAAAAAGGTGAAGACTTCGGGTAAAATGACGCCCGACGAAAAAACAGAGCTCAAATTGGGCATTGGGAAGATTCCGCAAATTTTACTCGACAATACCGATCGCAACCGTACCTCACCGTTCGCCTTTACAGGCAATAAGTTTGAGTTCCGTGCGGTGGGTTCTTCGGCCAACTGTGCATCGGCTATGATTGCGCTCAATACCATCATGGCGCAGCAGCTCAAGGAGTTTAAGGCGGAGGTGGATGCCTTAATTGCAAAAAAGAAGCTCGACAAGGACGAAGCCATCTTCCAGGTGCTCCGTCAATACATCACCGATTCGAAGGCGATCCGATTCGAAGGCAATGGGTATTCCGACGAATGGGTGAAGGAAGCCAAGAAGCGCGGCCTGAACAACTTCGCCAAAACGCCCGAGGCGCTGGATGCCCTGGTTTCGAAGCAGACTTTGGCCTTGTTTGAGTCGAACAATGTGTTGAGTCACCGCGAATGTGAAGCCCGCCACGAGATTCAGCTTGAGATGTACACCAAAAAGATTCAAATTGAATCGCGGGTGATTGGCGATTTGGCGGCCAACCACATTATTCCCACCGCGCTGAAATACCAGTCGATGTTGGTAAACAATGTGCAGGGGCTGAAGAACATTCTCGACGCGAAGGCCTTCCAGAAGGCGGCTCAGGCTCAGATTGAGCTGATTACCGAGATTTCGGAGCATGTGTCGGTGATTAAAAAGTCGATCGACGACATGATTGAGGCGCGCAAAGTGGCCAATAAGATTAGCGATGCCCGCAAGCAGGCGCAGGAGTATTGCTACAAGGTGCAGCCGTTTTTTGAGACCATTCGTTACCATGCCGACAAGCTTGAGTTGTTGGTAGATGACGAAATGTGGTGTTTGCCAAAATATCGTGAGATGTTATTCATCAACTGATTATTGATCTTAAATGCGCTAATTTTCAGCGTATTGTAAATGAGCTCCGCATCAGGTAAGCGATTTTTCGCCCTTGAGCGGAGTTTTTTTATGCCTTGGGAATTATAACAACTTATTTGCAGGTGATACTTTTTTTTAATTTAGCCAGCCGTATTTGAAACTAACCACACACATGCTTCAGATTTTTAGACAAATTTCCTTTGCTGCGATTCTTCTTATTGTGGGCGCCGGCTCCTTGAATGCACAGCGTAAAAAGGTAGATGCTGCCGATCGATTGTACAACAACATGGAGTACTACGAGGCGCTCAACGCGTACAAAAAAGCCATGGAAGGGCTCAAAGGAAACAAAGCACTCAAGGCAGAGCTTACCTACAAGCAGGCCATGTGCTATGTGATGACCAACGATCCCAAGAAAGCGGAGGTTTGGCTTCAGAAAGCCATTAAAGCAAAATATCAGGATCCGGAGGCCATTCTTAATCTGGCTGATGTGATGCGCATTAACGGAAAGTATGACGAGGCCTTGGCTGAATACGAGAAGTATGTGAAACTTAAGCCAGACGATGCCCGCGGAACTACAGGCGTGGAAAGCTGTAAACTTTCAGTAAACTGGAAGAACAATCCTACTAAGCATCAGGTGGGTAATGTTCAGCCTTTGAACAGTAAGTATGATGACTTTTCTCCAATCTACAGCCGTAAGAACTACAATGAAATCATCTTTACTTCGAGCCGTGAAGGAACTATCGGTAATGGTCAGGATGGTTGGACAGGTGAGGCATTCTCAGATTTGTTTGAAGCCAAGGTAGATAAGAATGGAAAGTGGAGTGTTCCAACTTCATTCAAAGAGCCGCTAAACTCTAAGTTTAACGATGGTTCAGCTTCGTTAAATGCGAAGTACACCACCATGTTCTTCACTCGTTGCGAATACGATAAGAATAAGATTAAGGGTTGTCAGGTTTACACCACTAAAAAGAAAGGGAACAATTGGGATGAGCCTATTTTGGTTCCTTTCGCTGAAGACACCTTTACTGTTGGTCATCCTTGGGTATCTGAAGATGAGCAAACATTGTATTTTGCTTCTAACATGCCTGGCGGTTTGGGTGGCCGTGATATCTGGATGGCTAAGTATGAGAAAAAATCGCGCAGCTGGGGTAAGCCAATCAACCTTGGCCCTCAGGTGAATACTGCCGGTGATGAGCTTTTTCCAACCTTGCGCAACGATTCTACGATGTATTTCTCATCCAATGGTCATGTTGGTATGGGTGGTTTGGATATGTTTGAAGCCAAGCTTATGGGTGGAAAATGGGGCGCAGTTGCCAATTTGAAGCATCCATTGAACTCTTCCGGAGATGACTTCGGCATCATTTTCCGCGGAAAGCAGGAAAAAGGATTCTTCTCTTCTACCCGCGAGGGTGGTAAAGGAGGCTCAGACATCTACGAGTTTGCAGTTCCTCCTGTACTTTTCACTTTAGGTGGTACCGTATTCGATTTCGAAAGCAAGCAACCCGTAGAAGGGGCCAAAGTGAGCATGGTCGACCAAGATGGTATGACGTTCGAAGCCATCACCGACAAAATGGGTATGTATTACTTCGATAACACCAAGTTTAAAGAAGACAATACTTACCAAATTAATGTAACGGCCAATAACTACCTTGGCGATAAGGGCACCGAAACCACCAAAGGCGAAAATGTGAGTTCTGACCATAAAAAAGACTTCTTTATCAAGCCGGTAAAAGTGGAGCGTGCGATTCGTCTGCCCGAAATCCTCTATGACTTAGGTAGTGCAACCTTGCGTCCAGAGTCAAAAGACTCATTGTCGGGACTGATTACAACATTGCGCGATAACCCAAACATTACCATCGAATTGATGTCGCACACCGACTCACGCGGTTCTGCCAAATCGAACATTGAACTTTCTCAGGCACGGGCCCAGTCGGTGGTGAACTACCTGATTGAGCAGAAAATTGACCCGGCTCGTCTCGCAGCGAAAGGTTACGGTGAAACCCGTTTGTTGAACAAGTGTAAGGATGGCGTGAAGTGCAGTGAAGAAGAGCATCAGCGTAACCGTCGTACAGAATTCCGCATTACCAGCTTCACCTTCGTGCCTAAAGAAGGTTCGCCTGAGTTTGTGGCGCCAAAAATTGAGACGGTAGATGAAGACGAGACCATCGAAACGGATGTTCAGGAGCAACAGCGCGAAGGCATCAAAATCGATACACCTCCGGCACCTCCGGTACCACCAAAGAACTAAGTAAAGTTTTCAGCTTTCATTCACAACATCCCGCCCATCACAGCGGGATGTTGTTATTTTGTGCCATGAGCAATCCAAATCGATATGGCCTTCGCGGCGTTTCGGCCGATAAAGAAGATGTCCATGCTGCTATTCGTCACACTTCTAAAGGACTATTTCCGAAGGCATTTTGCAAGATTGTGCCCGATACCCTCACGGGTGATGATCAGTACGCCCTCATTATGCATGCCGATGGCGCCGGAACAAAGTCGTCGCTGGCCTACCTTTACTGGAAAGAAACCGGCGATTTGTCGGTTTGGCGAGGCATTGCACAGGATGCTTTGGTGATGAACACCGACGATTTGCTCTGTGCCGGTGTTACCGGAAATATCTTGGTTTCGTCGACCATTGGCCGAAATAAAAACCTGATTCCCGGTGAGGTGATTTCCGAGATCATTCAGGCCAATCAGGAGCTTGTTGAATGGTTTAACAGTCAGGGGATTTCTATGGTGCTCACCGGAGGCGAAACAGCCGATGTGGGCGATTTGGTCCGCACCATCATTGTTGATTCAACCGTTACTGCCCGTATTCGTCGCGATGAAGTGATCGACAATGCGCGCATCCAGCCCGGCGATGTGATTGTGGGATTGGCTTCATACGGGCAGGCCAGCTACGAGCAGGAGTACAATGCCGGAATGGGAAGCAACGGACTCACCTCGGCCCGACATGATGTTTTTCACCATGAGCTGGCAGCCCGGTTTCCGGAAAGCTTCGACCCGCTGGTGCCCGAAAGTTTGGTGTATAGCGGCAAATACAGGCTTACGGATATTCATCCCGGTACGGGACAAACCATTGGCAAAATGGTACTTTCGCCTACACGCACCTACGCGCCGGTGATAGCCGCCATTTTGAAAGAGTTTCGCAGCCAGATTCACGGCATGGTTCACTGCTCCGGCGGCGGGCAAACCAAGATTTTACATTTTTCGGGCAATTACACGGTAGTAAAAGATTCGCTGCTTCCCGTTCCCCCGCTGTTTACCCTGATTCAGGAGTCATCCGGCACCGATTGGAGTGAGATGTATAAGGTGTTTAACATGGGGCACCGAATGGAGCTGTATCTTCCCGAAGCACTGGCCGATGAAGTCATCCGCATTTCGCGCTCTTTTGGTATAGAAGCCCAACGTGTGGGCTATGTTCAGGAAGGACCACGCCAACTGTTGTTGAAAACGCCTTTTGGTGAGTTCAGCTACGGTGCGAATGCCTAATTTCGCGCCATGGAAGAAAATACCCTGTTGGAAAGACTCAATGCCATCCATGCCCGATTTCAGGAAGTGGAAAAGCTGCTTTCCGATCCGGCTGTAATCGCCGATATGAAGCGGTTCAGCAAGTTGAACAAAGAGTACAAAGATTTAGGTCCGGTGGTAGAGGCCCGGAAACAGTATAGCAATACCCTCATTTCGATTCAGGAGGCCCGGCAGATTATTTCCACCGAGAAGGATCAGGCCTTTATCGACATGGCCCGCGAAGAGCTCGAGTTGAGTGAACAACGCAAAACGGAGCTCGAAGAAGAAGTTCGACTGCTGCTGATTCCCAAAGATCCTGAGGACGATAAAAATGCCCAGCTTGAAATTCGCGCCGGCACAGGTGGCGACGAAGCCTCTATTTTCGCCGGCGACCTGGCCCGAATGTACCAACGGTACTGCGATGCCAAAGGTTGGCGTGTTGAGGTGCTCGAAGAAAATGAAGGCACCATGGGCGGCTACAACAAAATCGTGATGGAAGTGAGTGGCGAGGGCGTTTACGGCATCTTGAAATACGAGTCGGGCGTTCACCGCGTGCAGCGTGTTCCGGCCACAGAAACACAAGGAAGGGTACACACTTCGGCAGCTACGGTTGTGGTTTTGCCCGAAGCCGACGAGGTAGATGTGGTGCTGAATCCGGCCGATATCGAAATGCAAACCTCACGCTCTGGCGGTGCCGGGGGGCAGAACGTTAACAAGGTCGAAACCAAGGTTCAGCTCACCCATAAGCCTACAGGAATTGTGGTGGTATGCCAGGTGGAGCGAAGCCAGCTTGGTAACCGCGAACGCGCCATGGTTATGCTTCGCACCAAGCTTTACGAACTCGAATATTCCAAGCACATCGATGCCATTGCCCGGAAACGGAAAACGATGGTTTCGACCGGCGACCGCTCGGCTAAAATCCGCACGTATAACTACGCCCAAAGTCGGGTTACCGACCACCGCATTGGCATGTCGGT
The DNA here is from genome assembly GCA_027483445.1 of Bacteroidota bacterium. Taxonomy (GTDB): domain Bacteria; phylum Bacteroidota; class Bacteroidia; order M30B66; family M30B66; genus CAMCXT01. The sequence goes on from JAIXUS010000060.1 coordinate 7,617, forward strand.
ATACAACCTGCCTGCATTTATGGATGGCGATATTGAAGACATGATCAAGGCACTACAGTTGGCCGAAAATGCAGAAAAGATGAAGGAAGGAGCGCTGTCGTGACACGCGCCGAACTCGTAGAAAACATCCGAAACCGGCGCTCATTTCTCTGTGTTGGTCTCGATACCGATTTAGCCAAGCTACCTGATGGATTGAGTCGCGATGCAAACGGAATTCTCGACTTCCACCGGGCAATTATCGAGGCCACTGCGCCATTTTGCGTGGCCTACAAACCGAATTTGGCCTTTTTCGAGGCCTTGGGCACCGAAGGCTGGCAGATTTTTAAGGAGACACTGAAGATGATTCCTTCCACGCACCTGGTTATTGCCGATGCCAAGCGTGGCGACATTGGAAACACCTCGGAGCGTTACGCCAAGGCATTTTTCAACCGCTACAACTGCGATGCCCTCACTATTGCGCCTTACATGGGCAGCGATTCTGTGAAGCCTTTTCTGGGTCATAAAGGCAAATGGGCCGTAATGCTTGTTCTCACTTCCAACCCCGGTGCCAACGATTTTGAGCAACTTGAGCTGGCCAGTGGAAAGCGGCTGTACGAAGAGGTTGCCGACAAAGCGATGGAGTGGGGGAGTCCCAACGAATTGATGTTTGTAGTAGGAGCCACGCGTGTTGAGCCCCTCAAAGCCCTCAGAGCGCGCTGTGAGCCTTATTTTTTCCTCATTCCCGGCGTTGGAGCCCAGGGCGGCGATCTGGTGGAGGTGAGCCGCGCCGCGTTGAACAATGACTGTGGCATTTTGGTCAATGCCAGCCGCAGCATCCTGTATGCCTCATCGGGCGACGATTTTGCCCAAGCCGCAGCCAGCGAAGCCCAAGCCATGCAGCAACAAATGGCGCTACTGTTAGCCGAAAAGGGCATTGTATAAAGGTTTACACTTACCCCCAATTTTCGGGTAAGCACTTCTATTGTTCATTTTTAGGATCTGGGCGCCTGCCTCGCTGGGCATTTCGGGTTACTGAGGCTGCATCGCCGGGCACCGCGTGTTTCGCTCATACTCCGCAAAACAGAGCCGCCATCGCGCTGCTTCCCACCTAGGCCTTCATTCACTCTCACTTTTCGTTCGCTCTCACTCTTTTTCTCACTCTCACACCCACTCTCACTCTGTTTTGCGGGGTATCCGCTGCACCCGCATGGCGCGAACGCGAGGGGAAAGGGGAAAGGGGAAAGGTGAAAGGGAAAGGTGAAAGGTGAAAGGGGAAAGGGAAAAGGTAAAAGGGGAAAGGTGAAAGGGTGTCCTTGCCTAAATAGCGTTGACCTTTTTGGTTCAACATTGATTTATTTCCATCGGGCAAACATGAGCCTGAGGTTCTTCTCTAGGGTAGCTGTTTTTCCGATTTAAATTCCACTTAAAACTCCGTTTTACCGTAAAGTGTCGTTTCTCTCCCGCTGAAGGCCAGAGTGAGTGTGTAGAGTGAGAGTGATCCTCGTCAACGACGAAGCATCTCTTTCATCCCAAAACTCCGCTTTACCGTGAAGTATCATCTCTCTCCCGCGGAGAGAGGTACTGTCTTAACATGCAAATAAAATTGCAAAAAAACTTTACCTTTGAGTCAGACCAAAGAAGACACACTTCGAGTTTTCGACGGGTGTTTATCTTGCGTAGCCCTGCTTGACGGGGCTACTTCTTTTTTTGGCCTAGATGTATCTGCTTTTAAGGGTTTTAAGACCA
>JAIXUS010000076.1 GCA_027483445.1 Bacteroidota bacterium
CTGCTTGGGGGCGACCTGGTTTCGACAGGGGTTACGAAGCAGCGCAGGGCATGCCGAGGACTGGTGACCTCGTAAATCCAGCCGGAAATCAATAACTGCTAACGAAAACTCGTACGCAGCAGCCGCTTAATTGCGGCTTCCCTCACACCGTCTCGTCCCTGGGGCGGGCCAGCGATGGCGCGTGAGGTCATTTACAGGGAATCGCGTGATGCCGGGTCACCTGGCATGGCGTTAAATCTAGGTGACTCGCCTTGTCGAAGCGTGTGCGTCCGCGTCGGCAAGGTCAAAACCAAATGACGACACTACGCATGTAGAACTGTCTGTAGAGGGCTTCTGGACGCGGGTTCGATTCCCGCCGCCTCCACCAATCGTTAAAAAACCAACTTCTTTTAGTTGGTTTTTTTTCGCCTACTACAGCATGTTTGCGGGGATTCCTGTGGGTTCTTACGGACTTCAAAGCTCGCCATTTCTGCCAGCAACCGGCAGGTATTACTCTCCGTTTGCGCATTCTCTCTTCGAACCACCCCATCAGACGCAGGCCGAAGTCCGGAAGGCACGCCTGCCACCCTTATATAAATCAACGGGTTACAAGCGGACGAATCAATCGGTTTTTTTGTGGCTTTGGTAAGCGAAAGTAATACTTTTTGTCCCAAAGTTTTCATCGCAGCCATTTTTGTGTCAAGCTGAGGCCGACACAACGCGGAAGATCATCTTACGAAATCGGTCGACCCAAAACTGTCATTCAAAATCCAATGGATATTTGGGTAACTACAGCAAGGTAGCCTCTCTGAGCAAGGATCTTGGCCTACTGGACACGAAGGAATTTTTCTGGAATGACGTGAACTGAAACGGCAGGACGACAGCTCTAAGAAGTCTATAGATTGATACACTAGGGTTCAGAATCGCAACCAGACACATGGCATCGAACGCACACGCAGATAGCCAAAAAAATTTGATGATGGAAATTTTCCAATGCACTTAGAACCACAGTCTGCATTGATGCGGGCAAGTATCAACTCCGATAGCTGGGGCCGCTATTACACGTCGAATTCCGTAAGTAGCACACTCGTGAATGCGATGGGGTGTATGAGCCCCAGGGTTATTGTGGAGCTCGGGGTGGGCAAAGGATCGATAGCTTTTGAGGCTGCAAAAAGATGGAACTCTGCGAAATTCATCACAGTTGACGCAGACCGGTCAGCAATTACCCATTTGGATGCGCTAAGTAATTATGGGGAGCATACGCACCATGTCCAAGACGCTCTAGACGACTCTCTTGCTGAAAGGATTGGACTAGACTTTGGAACTGTGGACGTTGGACTATGTAATCCACCCTATGTACGCCCTCAATGGCGGGAAAGTTTTGGGGAAATTCTTGAACAAGCGGGGCTATCTGGCTCATTGAGCTCAGTTTACGATGCAGGTGCGGATCTGCTTTTCATTGCGCAGAACCTACGCTTGTTGCGAAAGTTTGGAACGCTTGGGCTTATTCTTCCAGATGGCCTGATTACTGGTGAGAAATACCAAGGGGTCCGGTCTGTACTGCTGAAAGACCATTTGGTCGAACAAGTCGTTCAGTTGCCACGAAAAGTTTTTTCCAAAACCGAGGCACAGACCTATCTGCTGGTCCTGTCCAAGTACGGCGGTGAAACTCAGTCGGTAGCCCTTAAGACTATGAGCATGGATGGACAGCTATCTACGCCTATTCACATTGCAAGCGATGATGCAAAACGTCGCCTTGACTATAGCTTTCATTTTTCTGGTCGTAGTGAGGCTCAAAAAGTGCTCCCTAAACGGTTGCATGTCTCAATTGGAGAGGTCACGCAAAGCCTTGTACGAGGCTCACTCTGCTCCAGCCAGCTGAAGAGTATCGGCCTACCTGTGTTTCATTTGGGTGACTTTCCAGCGCATGGACTAAGTAAAGTAGCTCCCGGTATTCCTTCAAAATTTACTCAATCAAAAAAAGCTCTGGCGAAATTGCCGAAGAACATAAAAATTGCGGAAAAAGGCGATATTTTGATTGCGCGGATTGGTCGAAATCTGCAAGAAAAAATTTGTACAGTAAATCGAGGCGGATGCGTTATCAGTGATTGCGTGTATGCATTGCGAGTCGCCCCTCCCCACCGTGAAGCTGTCATAGCGTACTTAACCAGTGCTGCGGGCAGAAAAGCCATTGAGGCCACCTCGCACGGTGTAGGTGCTAAATATTTGTCTCGCTTTGACTTGCTCAGCCTAAATTTACCGATTTGAAAAGACCGAACTTAGGAAATATGACGATGCAAGCAGTTCAAGATGCCCAAGATGATCTCGATGCATCTTTGGAGCAGAGAGCGGACTACATCCCAGCAGAGAAGTTAGTCGGCGAAACCGCCACGGACAGTGACCTGTTTGGGGCTGTACGAAAAGCATTGCTCAATTCCGCCCTCAAAACAATTGTTGGTCCACGCGGGTGTGGAAAAACGCACATGATGCGATACGCCTGGCTAACATGCCAGGACGACGAGACTAAGCCGTTTGCGGTTTACGTCTCGTTCAACAAGTACTACCGACTAGAACCGCTGCTGGTTTCCCGCGCATCGCCGCCGGATGAGTTCCACGCATGGACTGTGGCATTGATCGTCCTAGCCACATATGCGAGCCTTAGCTTCAAGCCTGATTATGAGAAGTTCATTCCCGAGCTAGAAACCACTTTCGAACTACCCAAAGCCAAGCTTGAAACGCTGGTTGCCGCCCTTGAACGCAATCAACCACTGTCTACAGAAGAAGCCTCGTTGGCCAGGTCGGTAACGATATCTCGCGTGCAACAGCTTCTGAACACCACGTGCCAAAGACTCGGAAGAAAGCGTACTGTTCTGTTTCTGGATGATGCTGCGCTGACGCTGACACCAACCTACCTGATAGAGATGCTGGACATAGTCCGGGCTCTGAAGACTGCAACGATTGCGCCAAAGGCATCCGTATATCCCGGTACAACCGAATACAGTGCCAGATTTCACTCAGGTCAAGACAGCACAGCGGTCTTTGTTTGGCTATCGGTAGAGGCCCCAGAGTATTCGTCCGACATGGACCAGATTGCGCAACACCGGTTTTCAGACTTTGCCCAAGTTCCACAGGACGTTGTTGAGCTGATTCGTTTCGCAGCCTTTGGAATACCGAGGGCTTACTTGACAATGTTGCAGGCCTACAAGGAAAGCACTGCACGAACCCAGCAGCAAAAGGTCAATCAGGTCATTGAATCTCATTTGAATGCGCGCTTGGCGGAATTTCGTTCACTGGCCACCAAAGTACCGAAACTTAAACGATTGGTCGAGGTAGGGGAGCTGGTGCTCAATGGGATGGTGAAAGCGATTAAAGTGTCGAACGATGATGCGTCCGTGGTACAGATGTTAATTGGCATACCGAAAGAAGATCTGACCTCGATTACTCACCGGATGTTCCAATTGCTGGTGGAGGCTGGGTTGGTATTCGATGCCAAGGAAGTCAAGCATGGAACGCCAGAACGTATCTACCAAAGATATATTCCACACGGTGCAGCACTTATTCAAAGCCGTGCACTAACCAGTGGTGATGTCGGGGGTACGATCAAGAGCACTATAGAGGCAATTAATAAGCAGAGAGCCAAGCATCCTGTCCGCCGAAAGTTGGAGAAATTTGTCGATGACCCGTCAAAGATTAAAAGCCTTGATTTTGCATTGCCACCATGCCCGGTTTGTGGAACAGGACGAGTAAGTGAAAGCCAAAAGTTTTGCAGTAATTGCGGAACGCAGCTCATTGCAGTTTCAACTTTTGATGCGTGCCTAAACGTTGCAATCGCCGAAGTTCCTGGGCTAACAGACTGGCAAAGTCAAAAAATCAGAGATGAGTTACCTCGACTTAAGACCATTCGCGATTATCTTGCGATGCAAGACCCTGTTGCTGAGCTATTGACGGTATACGGATTTGGCCGTCGTCGTAGCGCCAGAGTTGCAGACGTGCTACATGGTTTTGTGGACGATTTCCTTTCCTAAGCCATGGCCACATTACCCTTTTCAGCTGATTATTCAGCCATCACGACGATTGGTGCTCTTGGCAGTCCCTGCACCAATACAGTCGATTTTTTTGATTGCAATCATGTTGAGAAATCGGCATCAGCCATAGATACTTACATCGAGAACTGTAAAGAAATCAACAAACTCTGGGGAAGTGTGGCGGACGTATCTCCCGAGTTTTCGCGGCTGCTGCTTCTGGGTTACGTTTCTGCTATTGAAAGCTTTTTGCGTTCAGTATTCAGATCGATTATCAATACAGATGCTAAGGCTAAAGCAGATGCACATAGTTATGTGGTTCCCTTTGGGGCGGTGCTTTACCACTCAAAGGAAACGGTAGCAGAATCTTTGCTAGAAGGGATTTCTTTCGCAGGCGAACAAGCCATCAAAAGTGCTATCAACAAGTTTTTGGACTGCTCCAATATTCCGGAAGACATCAAAATCATGTTGGAAGAATTTGAAAAAATTTGCCAAATGCGTCATTGCTGTGTTCATCGATTTGGAAAGCTTGGTACCCAGAACGGAATTTCCTTAGGCTTGGAATCTCATAGTAAAGCATTGGAGAAGCCACTTGTTCTGAGTAAAGATGCACTTGGAAGCATTGCTTCATGGCTAATGTCATTTGCAAAAGCGCTGAATAACTTCATGTTTGGTGTTTTGCTTGAAAGAAGTACGAGGGAAAAAAATCCATACCGTATCGATTGGCATTGGACGTACACAAGAGATCGTGTCAAATTTCTTCGGATTTACCAACTATTTGCAACAACAAAAGATGGAATCCATTCTCCCGAGGCTGAGATTCTTTACGATCGCTTCAGACTGGCGAAGCAAATTCGTAAGAATAAAATTAAAAATTCTGCATAGCAAATAATTTATGCCTTAGTAGGATTGGTAAAACTAAAGCTCATTCGGAAATTTCCAAGTGAGCTTGTCAAGTTAGCTTATTAAAAAATCAACCATTTCATTGGTAGCGCTAAAGTTTTCAATAATGTAAGAGATTGGAAAATACTTGGGATGTGAGCTTCCTCAAAACTGTCACTGAGAATGGCTGATACCAGTCAAAAAAATCGCAAACTTGAGTGAATGTTCACGCACTTGAATTCAGTTTCCCTCACTCTGTATCGATATCAGTCCCAGCCTCAACATAGTCGTTTTCGCTGCTCCTCCCACAGCGTAGGCGGATCCACCGCAAGATCAAACAGCGTCAAGTGGTCCGGCAGCGCATCCTCCAGAATCGCCTCGACGATGTCCGGTGCCAGCGTGGTCAAGTTGACCATCCGGCTGACATAGCTGTTGTCGATTCCCTCCATGGTCGCAATCTCCGTGAGGTTCTTTACCAGCCCGGATTCCAGCATGGCCAGCCATCGGTAGCCCCTGGCCAATGCCATTTGTATTGGCGTTGGCTCACCATCCCAATCGCGAGGATGAAAGTCCGTACCATCCGGCAGCATTACTGCCTTGCGTCGCCCCCGGCGCGTGATCTTGATCGGGAAAGTCACATTCAAGCTGCCATCGCTGGCCACCACCACATCCGCTTCGCCGGCGACTTTAATCTTAATTTCGTTCACGCCACCACCTCTGCAGAATCTTCCTCGACAACGGGGAGTCTTAATTCCGCCGCCAACCGTTCGATACCATTCGGCCGAAATTGCAACTCAATGTTGTGGGCCGTGACCACCACCTTGGTGATCAGCAGACGAACAATGCGTTCTTGTTCGACCGGAAAAAGCTGATCCCATATCTTGTCGATCTGCAGCATCGCGATGCACACCTTAGCTTCATCAACCTGCGAGTCCCTGGCAATCATCAATTGAGCCACCCGGGTCTTGAGATCAGGTGCGCACAAGATACGGCGCAGTTGCGCCACGACATTGGCTTCCAATTCGATAGCAGGAAACCGTGGCAAACCCGATGCGCCAGCGTGTTCCTTGTTTTCTCGGGTGTGGATGTAATACCGGTACAACTTGCCTGCCCCCTTGCGTGTCCAAGCAGCTGTCAATGCGCGCCCATCGGCACCCTCCACGATGCCCTTCAGCAGAAACGGCACAGTCGCGCGCGTGTAATTGCCTCGCATGCGGGGACTGATCTTCAAGACCGACTGCACAGCGTTCCAAGTGCTGGGTTCGATCAAGGGCTGATGCTCGCCCTTGAACCATTCGTCCTTGTGCCGCAACTCACCCAGGTAAGTTCGGTTGCCCAAGAGTTTATAGATCAGACTTTTATCAATCAGCTTGCCCGCGCGGACGTTTCCATCTTGCGTAGTCCAGGCTTTGGATGTGACGCCATCCAAGCGCAATTCTTTCACTAGCTTGGTACTGGAGCCGAGCTCTACGAACCGCTTGAAGATGTGTTGTATCACCCGGGCTTCGCGCTCATTCGGAATCAGCCGGCGATCTTTCACGTCATAGCCAAGTGGTGGGATACCGCCCATCCACATACCCTTTCGTTTGGAGGCGGTGATCTTGTCGCGAATCCGCTCGCCGGTGACTTCACGTTCGAACTGTGCAAAGGACAGCAAGACATTCAGCATCAGCCGCCCCATCGATGTGGTGGTATTAAACTGCTGCGTCACCGACACGAATGACACCCCGATTCGCTCGAACACTTCGACCATTTTTGAAAAGTCCGCCAAGCTACGAGTCATGCGGTCGATCTTGTAGACAACAACGATATCGATACGACCGTCTTCGATATCAGCCAATAACCGCCGCAGGCCAGGTCGTTCCATGTTACCGCCAGAGAAGCCGCCATCATCGTAATCATCAGCGACTGGAATCCAGCCTTCGTTACGCTGACTAGCAATGTAGGCGTGGCCTGCTTCCTTCTGCGCATCAATCGAATTGAATGTCTGATCCAATCGCTCATCACTCGACACACGGCAGTAGACAGCGCAACGCTGGCGTCGCTTGAGAACCTCGCTCATTACCGCACCCCTTTCTTCACCAAATGCTTGGGTGCTGTAGAGGATTTC
>JAIXUS010000078.1 GCA_027483445.1 Bacteroidota bacterium
ACTCCTTTTTCATACTGAGCCAGCATCGCAATGATCTGTGTCTCGGTGAATTTTGTCTTTCGCATACGCTTTTCAAAGTTAGCAGTTTAAAACGTAGCTATTTTGGGGGGAGGCTTCAATGGTGCGTGGGCTTGTTGGCTATTTTGCAAAACTTGACTTTAGTTAGGGCTTGTGCTGTTTTGCAAAAGTGCCAACAAATGAGTTGGTTATATTTTAAAGAACTTATTGTCTTGCGAGAGTTCTAAAATCTTTTTGCTGTCAATATATTCATTGCCTAAAAAAGAAATTCTCTCTCTCAATACTGAAACTATAAACTGTCCGTTAACAGAATTTGCAATGTCGAAGGTTGATTGAATTTGATTTTGATGAACTATCTCCAATTTGTCGTGTAGTACAAATTTTGGGAATTCAAGACCCAAATCGTTAAAGTAGTTTATGAATGCTAAATCAAAAGAAATGATTTCTGTTTTCTTATATCCATCTCCAACATTACCTTCCAAGTTGTCAAAGAAAAATTTTCTCTCTTCCGAATCATAATAGATATAGAGTTTTTCTCCGTGCGTTTTATTGGTATATTGAGTAAAGTATTTGTTGAATACTTCGCTGATATTTTTATTAAGTTCTTCCAAATAGGTCATGAAAGTCAAATTCACCTCATTGAACTCAGTTGTTTTAGATTCAATCTCTGATTGCAAATTTTGAATTTGTTCAATTTGCTGAACCAGCTTTCCTTTCTCTACATATAGAATATTAACTTCTTCTCGTATTTTTATTAAATCATCAAAGGTTCCTGTGTCGTCAAGTAATCTTAAAACATGAGATTGGTCTTTAAGAAGTGTATCAAGTTCGTGTTTTACTGTATTTCTTTCTTGCTCCAATTTGGAAATGTGTTGTTCAACAAACTTTATTTTGTTTGATACCATTTTGTTGTGGAATTCTAATACCTCCTCAAATGGTTTTTGAATATTCCCTAAGAGTAACTTTGCTTCTTCATATAACTTACCAATAGCATTAGGATCAATTTTAGATTCACTATGAATCAATTCGTTTCTTGTCTTTTGACTAAGAGAAATTTTAGTATTTAAATTACCAATCAAAGAAGACAGTTCTGCGGTTCTGGATTTTAGGCCTTTCAATCTTTCAATGAGTGCTTCATATGTTTTCGGCAAGTCAATATTTTTTACTTGCTTCTCCTTTTCATCAATCACTCCTTGTAATTGCAATAATCTACTTTGAAGCCTTGGTAAATTTGATTTGCCGCTTATTCTTTTAAGCTCCTTTTTGAGCGAATCAATTTTATCTGAAATTGCTAATCGCTTTGTAATTACTTCTTGGTTAGGGAAGCCAAACAACAGTAGATATATTGCTTCATATACAGAATCTTTCTTTGATGTGTGAAGTATTCTGTAAATATTGCTCTCAGAAAATGAATCGCAACGAACAAATTTTTTGATAATTTCTCTTAAAGATATTTTTGTATCTGCTTGTGGGATATGAAACAATAAATCAAGTATTTTTCTTTTGTAAGAAGAAATGTTGTCATACTTCACGTCATTAATAACAATGTCATTTGCAGAATTGAATGACCTCCGTAAAATTGTTCTTTCAGAATTATTGTTCAATATTGACAATGAAAAACTTACTTCATTTTCAATAAGGAATTTTTTTACCAGTTCGTTGTCATTTTTACTTTCCTTGTCTACATAAATATCTCTGCCGTCTGAACCGAAGCAAAAGTCAACTGATCTGATAAAAGTTGTCTTACCAACATTATTACCTGATATTGTGCTATTTTCTGAAATGGGAGTTGTATCAACAACCAAATTCAAACCTTGAAGTTTGAACGGAATATCTCTGATTATGCCGTTCTTAGACGATATGACTAATCTCTCTAATAGCATTTTTTTATTTTAATATCATCTGTTAAATCAAGGGCGTTTAGAAGGTAAAGCCAATCAAGTGCATACAAAAAGTAATTGTAAGTGATATTTGTTTCAGAATGCAACTGAATGTATTTATCATAAATAAGTTTTGGGTCAACAGTTTTGTGAGGCTCTTTATTCAGAATTTGTAAAATTCTGCTGCCCATAACATATATGCTTTTCTCTGGTGATATGTCCTGTGGTAAAATCATTTGTTGTTTGGATTTTCTAAAACTTTGCAGTCAACAAATGCATGACAAACAATTGCAATAACGATATTCTCAATGTTCTCTGATGAAATGTGTTCAATTGATTTGACATTATTTGAAATACGTATCAACAAACTATTTATAACTTCAACAAGAATTGTATCGGCATTGGCTCTAATTACTGTGAGTTTATCTAGCTGTGAATTCTTTTTAATATGTTCGCCTAAGATTGATAAATATAATTGGTTTATAAAGCCAAGAAACAACTTCTTTCTTCCTGGTGTATCCGAATCAAGTGCTTCATATGCAGAATCAAGATAAAATCCATTTTCACTAAAGTTTGTTTCAATGAGTGCCTTATATGAAATGACATTATTGAAGCTAATTTTTTCTTCTATTTCTGGTGGAAGGTTTCTCTTGTCAAAATTTGCATTATCCTCTGAAATTGCGTTGTATAGAGTAAGGACTATTTGGTTTACATCAGAAGGATTATTTTGAAAAGTAAGTAAATGCCGTAAATATTTTTCGTCAACAACAATTTTATTGTTGACGATTGTTTGGTTATTCAAAAAACCAAATATTTTTTGGATTATGTTCATTTACTTATTAGTAGTTATATTTTGAATGTTTCCGCTTCCCTTTGCCGATTGATTGATGGAATTATCTGTCTTATTTATTTGCTTGTTGATTTTTCTTACTCCGTTGATTGCAAATAAGCTAATGACAAAGCCAATTATCCCGCAAATGTCAGCTATCAGTGATATTGCATTTTCCATACTAATAATTTTGGCAAATATAAAATTTTGAGAGGGGAAATTGTGCGTTAGGGCAAAATAAAATGTGCTGCAATTTGTGTCGGCTTTTGTGCTGGCTTGCAGCTCTTTTTATTTTGCGAAGGGTTGGCATTTTGTCTCTCATTTGTCTGTTCATTTGTTGTTGGTTGTGTCGTCATTTAGGGTTGCTGGTAACGTAGGCAGATTTGCGTCCGTTTGGGATTTTGGACCGAAAGGCTGCTCGTCATGACGTAAAAACAGTAAAAAACGATAAGCCCAAAATGTCCACAAAAGCCCAAATGGCGCGAATTTGTGGTTATGTGTAGTTTTTCTGTCACTTAAGGTTTTCATTGCAACTAGGTTTTTGAGAAGCTATCAAATCCTTTTCTTTGTCCTGTCTTGATTTTTCATTCTCGTCTTGATGAATACAAATACAATTTGCCCCTTTTTTAACAGCACAGTCCATTTTATGGTGGTTGTCAAATCTCGTTGATAAGTCGTTAGTTATTCCAATGTAAAATACTGAATGACTTCCTGTTCCTTCATTGTTTACTGTCCTTTTGGTAAAGCAATAAACACTCCCAATGTTATTGAAATTAGTGTTAATTGGATAGACATTAAATGAGTATTTAGTTCCGCTTTGTCCAGCGAATTCTACTGATGCTATTTTTTTCATTCTAATTAATTTTTAGGTTTCGCATTGTTCCATTTTTTGTTGTCTGGAGTTGTCTTAATGTGAGGTGATACATAAGTTCCGTTACTCTTTTGATAGCCCTTTTGCACTTTGTATTGACCACCATTATTGTAGTTTCTTGGTGTTGTCGTTTTCGGAGCAGAGTAACTCGGAGTGGAATATGTTTGCTTATTAGCTTTGTAACGCATATCCGGTGTTCCGTCTTTTTTAGTCTGAGCGTTTACACCTAATGCAAGTAGCAGCATTGATGCAAAAATTAGAATTGTTTTTTTCATTTTGCTTGTTTTTAAATTTTTGCCTACTCTAAGCGGTTTTCGGCTTCCCCGTTCTATTTTTAGTCATTACAATTGTTTGCATAGGACATTGCATCATCAGCCGAACTTTTGGCTTTTTTAGCATAACTTTTTGTTTCTTCCCAGTCCGATGAGTTGTATCCTTTTTTTGCATAAGTATATCCGTCATCTGCGGCTGTATGTGCATCATCGCATTTACAGTCGTCTTCTTCTGCGTATGTCATTGCGTCTTCAAAGCTGTTCATTGCTTTTTTAAGATAACTTTTTGTGTCGTCCCAACTGTCAGAGTCATACGCTTTTTTACAATAAGAATAGGCATCGTCTGCCGATGAATAAGCGTTTGAACAGTCACGGTCTGACTTTGTTGTTCCCGTCAAAACGGATATTGTCAGAATAAAAATTAAAGTTTTCATTGTCGTTGTGGTTTTTCAAAATTACGCATAACTAGTGTATTCTCTAAACTTTCTCCCCTTATTCTCCCTTTCTCCGTTAACACCCGCAAGATATAGTTGAATTATTGAAAATACAAACACATACCTATGCGCTTTCTTAAATTGTTTAGCTTGATAATCAACACTATTCGTGCATAGGCCCAAGGCGTGCCTCTGGTTGTGTGCTCGGCTCGAATAAACAATAAGCACCAAACGTTTGCTTTTTTACGCCGGTGTTCGCGCCCTGAGTGGGTTTGCCGGGTGCCATACACAGCGAGGCTGGGTTGTGTGTACAGCTTTGTTCTGCTCAAGGGTTTGGTTGGGCTCATAGTGCTGCTAAACCCTTGGGTTTAATGTGTGGCCCGCGTTAGCGGTTGCAGCGTAAAGCCCGGAGCACCGAAGCGGAGCGGTGGTGCGAGGACTTGCAGCGGAAAACGCGGCCGCAGCCGAAAGGTTGGGGTTGGATGAATAGCTTGGCCTGCGGCAACGCCCAAACCCAAACCCAAAACAGCACAGACTAACGCAGGGCTTCTTCGGGTTGGCTGATGAGTAAGCGCAAATGGTTGCTCAGTACTTTGAGCCCGGGGTCGTAAGTTTCGTTGTTGGTAATGATGATGTCGGCGCTGTCGCGGTAAGGCCTCAAAAAGCGATGGTAGGAGGGCATTACGTGGTGTTCCCACTGGTACATTACGGTGTCCTGGTCGTAGCCTCGCTCGTCGCGGTCGCGCCTGAGCCTGCGCTCGAGCTTTATTTCTTCGCGGGCATCGATGTACACGCGCAGGTCGAGGGCTTCGCGGATTTCTTCGTAGTGGAAAATGAACAAACCTTCCATAACAATAATGGGCGCGGGCTGCACCACGATCTGCCGTGCCGTTCGGCTGCTGTTGTTAAAGGTGTACTCGGTAATGTGCAGTGTTTCGCCGGCCGAAAGCTTTTGCATGTCGCGGAAAAAGGCCTCACGGTCGATCGAGGTGGGCAAATCGAAGTTGATTTGCCCGTTCTCATCGACCTCCTGAAACTCTTTGGGCCTGTAATAGTTGTCCTGCGAAACGATGCTGATTTTTCCTTCAGGTAACGACCGTAGCAAATGCTTCAGAAAAGAGGTCTTACCTGAGGCGCTTCCTCCGGAAATTCCAACGATGTATGGGCTTTGACTCATTGGGGCGCTAAAATAGCCTTTCCGCTCCAATAAACCTTATTGAAACATGGCGGCACTGCTGATTTGCATGTTATCGACCGGATTGATGCAGAACACGGGTATTTGCGCCGGGTTGGCAATTACGTTTTGCTCGTCGGGGGCGGTGAAGAATTCGGAAAACTTGGTTTCTTCTTCGGTCATGAGCATGATCATGTCGGCCTCGATTTGTATGGCGTGCTTGATAATGTCTTGGTAAAAATCGGTTTTTGCCGGGGCATGGGTCACCTCAAAACTGCAGTTGTGCTCGCTGAGGTATTTCTGGGCAAAGGCGAGGTTGGCTTCTACGCCGCGGGCGAGGAATTCGTCGCTCTCCGTTTCGGCCAGTATATAAAAGGTGCAGTTAAGGCGCTTATTCAGCTCGGTGGCCCAGTTTAATTTTTGTCGACTCTCTTTGGTAAAGCCCAGTGGAAGCACCACTTTTCGGTAGCCATGCTTCGGAATAGGCCTTTGTTGCACCACCAGAAAGGGAATTTCGCCCGAACGCACAATCACACGAATGGCGTTGCTTCCAATAATCTTTTGTATGCCTTTAACGCCGTGCGTTCCCATCACCACCAGGGCGGCGGGCAGCTCCTGGGCCATCTCGCCAATTACATCGTAAATGCTGCCGCGGCGAACGGTAGCAGTGGTGGTGATGCCGGTTTTGGCGAAAAACTGCTCGGCCATATTCTGCAGCTTCGCCAGGGCTTCCTCTTCTTCGAGCTCAATTTTATGACTGGAGTCGAACAGCCCTTTGTTTACCACATGCAGCAAAGCGATGGGCTTGCCAAAGAGTCGGGCCATTTCGGACGCATGGTTTAGGGTGTTGGGGATGATTTCGGTAAAATCGACCGGTACGAGAATGGCCTTAGTAGAGGCTGTATTTTTCATAAAAGATATCCCTATTTTTCGCCGCGAAAAGTAGCAGATTCTTTCGTTCATGCCTTCAGCCGCTTCAAAAAAGATTACCGAAACATCCGAATTGCGGGGCAACCCACGAATCATTAGGGCATGGACCATTTACGACTGGGCCAATTCGGTGTACCAGCTCAGCATCACATCGGCCATTTTGCCGGCCTATTACAGCGCAGTTGCAGCGGGCGATGCGCAGGGCATGGTCGATTTTTTCGGCTTTCAGGTGGTCAACACCTCGCTCTATGCCTGGGCGGTTTCGGCGTCCTTCCTCATTGTGGCCTTGATGTCGCCCCTGCTCAGCTCCATTGCCGATTATACAGGTCGCCGCAAGGCTTTCATGCAGTTCTTCACCTGGCTGGGTGCACTCTCGTGCATGGCGCTGTATTTCTTCACCCGCAACAACCTCGAATTTGGCATTCTGGCATTTACCCTGGCCGGCATTGGCTATTCGGGCGGTTTGGTGTTTTACAACGCCTGGCTGCCCGAAATTGCGCCCGAAGGACAAGAGGACCGTCTCTCGGCCCGTGGCTTTGCGCTGGGCTACATTGGCGGAGTGGTGCTGCTGCTCTTCAACCTGTTCATGATTCTCAAACCGGAGGTGTTTGGGCTCATTAAAAATGGGATGGCTGCACGCATCAGCTTTGTAACCGTAGGCATTTGGTGGATCGTATTCGCCTCCTACACCTTTTACCACCTGCCTTCGCGGCTGCGTAAGGGCGACCGTTTGCGCAAACCGCTGCTCAATGGTTACCGCGAGCTGCGCGAGGTCTGGAGGCAATTTCAGGCCAACCCAATTATGAAAAGGTACCTTGGCGGGTTCTTCTTCACCATGATGGCCGTACTCACTGTAATGTACATGGCCGCCAATTTTGGCAAAAAGGAGTTGGGGCTGGAGGATGACGTTCTCATTCCAACAGTGCTCATCATCCAACTGGTAGGCGTACTCGGAGCCTTGTTTTTTGCAAGGGTCTCGGAGCGCATCGGCAACATCAGAACGCTGCTCATCACCATCGGTATATGGATTGGCATCTGCCTGTTTGCCTGGGTGGTTGAAACGGCCGCGCAGTTTATGTTGCTGGCCGCGGTAGTAGGGTGGGTGATGGGCGCAGTGCAGGCCTTGGCCCGTTCTTCCTGGTCGAAGCTGTTGCCCAGCCAGAGCGACAATACGGCCTTTTTCAGCTTTTACGATGTGGCCGAAAAGATTGCCGTGGTGAGTGGCACATTTTTGTTCGGCCTGCTCGAGATGCTTACCGGCTCGATGCGCGTTTCGGTGGTGATGCTGGCGATTGTTTTTGTGCTGGCTGCTCTGTTTCTGTGGCCGCTGCGCGATGTGGCGAAGCTCGCGGGGACTAAAAAGTCGTCTGCAACCTTAGATTAATCAACCTATTGGTGAGGTAATTCGGAACGCCATACAGGCGGTTGGTTACGTCTTTAATCCACAAGTACGAAACGGTGTTGTTCACCCCAAGCAGGTTAAACACTTCCAACGATAGGGTGAGGGACTTGATGTTTTTTAACCAGGAATCTTTCGGAGCCGGTTTGTTGGCGCTAATGAAGTGCTTGGTAAAGCCAATATCTACACGTCGGTAAGGTGGAATGCGCAAGGTGTCTCTGTAGCGGTTCAAATCGGGAGGCCCCATGGGCAGGCGCGACCCGAAAATGAGGGTGATTTGCATGCTGAGGCTTTCGTTGCGTGGCAGGTAATCCTGGAAAAACAGGCTAAAGTTAAAGCGTTGGTCGGTAGGGCGTGGTATAAAGCCGGGCTCACGCCGGATGGAATCAGCGGCTACTGAATTGGCCGTAAACCCCGGAATGATTTGTTCGCCGTTGGCATTGAAATAATCGTAGTAGAAGTCGTTGCGGATGTCTTCGCGGGTTTGCATAATACTCATGGAAGCCCAGCTTTGCACGCCTTTCACAAATTCGCCGTTCACTTTCATGTCGAGCCCCATGGCATAACCGTCGCTGAGATTGCCGGCATAGTAGCGCACGCGCACGTTGTCGATTTCGTAGGGCACGAGGTTCCTGAGAATTTTATAGTAAGCCTCGGAGTAGAAGCTAAAATCGCGGCCCCAGCTTTTAAAGGTGAACTCCGCACCACCGATGAAATGCCAGCTTTCCTGGGCCTTTAGATTTTTATTGATGCTTCCATCGAAGCCACGCAACTCACGGTAAAAGGGTGGCTGCGCGTAATGTCCCGCGGCCATGCGAAAGGTAATTTCACGTTTCCAGCGCAATGGCCTGAGCGAAACCACGGCCCGCGGACTAATCAGGGTTTGACCGTTGAGCGTCCAGTAGTTGGCCCGCAAACCGCCGGTGAAGGTGAAACGGTACGAAGAGTCCTTTTCAATGCGGTATTCGTCCTGAATGTAAGCGTGATAGCGATACGACTGCAGCTGGGCCGCGGTTTTTAGGTACGAATCGAGCACAATCTGCTCTTCCGGAAAAATCGGAAGGGAAAATCCGGCGGAGTCGATCATTTTCCACTCTTTCAACTGGTCGTCGATGCGCTCTTCCTGCATTCGAATTCCCCAGCTGAGGAAATGCTTATTTCCATCATGGTAGCCTTTGTGTTCGACGTTCCAAACACGATAGTCGAGGCGGTTGCGGATAAAGGTGAGGTAGGAGCCAATCCCACGGTTGAAGGCCACATCGCCAAAGTCTTCACTTCCAAGGTCACGCTCGAGCTCATCGATAAAATAGAAGCCCTCAACGTCAGATTCTTCCGTTTCTGATGAGTTGAAGGCCGAGCTGATGAGCTTCAGCGTGGTTTTCTTGCTTGGCCTCCAATTGAAGGTGAGGGCGCCCATACCGGTGGCAAAACGGCTTTCCTCCTTGCCATCAAAAAACACCCTGAGCCTAAGGGCCTGATTAATGGTTCCGAATTCCGTCTCCTGGTCCTGCGGAAAAACGCGGTAATTATTCACCGCATAATTGGCCAGCATTTCAATATCGAGCTCATCAGTTGCGGCAAAGGTCAGGAAGCCCTGAATATCGGTAAATGCCGGTCGGTATTGCCCTTGCACATCGAGGCTGTTGAGGAGGTATTGTGTAGTCCTGTATCGAGCGCCCACCATGCCTGAGAGCCTGTAATCCTTGGTGGCGCCCTCGAGCTGTAGGTTTCCGCCCAGAATCGAAGCCGAAGCCGCACCTCCGAAGCCTTTGGGGCGTTTGTAACGGATGTCGAGCACCGACGACATTTTATCGCCATACTTGGCCTCGAAGCCACCTGCCGAGAAACGCAGGTTTTCCACCATGTCGGGGTTTGGAAAGCTGAGGCCTTCCTGTTGGCCGGCGCGGACTAAAAATGGACGGTAAATCTCCACATCGTTTACGTAAACGAGATTTTCGTCGTAGTTGCCACCACGCACCGAGTATTGTGAGCTCAATTCGTTGTTGGAGTAAACGCCGGGCAGTGTTTTGAGGGTCATTTCGATACCGCCGGCCGGACCGGTAATGCTGGTGATGATGCGTCGGTCTATTGAAATCATCCCGGTTTCGAGTGCTCGTTGGTCGGTAATTACCTGTGCGCCAAGCTCTATGGTTTTGGCTTCAAGCACAATGTTTATTTCCCGGATTTCGCCCGGCCTGAGGTACACCTTGAGCGTGTCGTTCAAATAGCCGCTGAGCTTGGTCACCACCATCACAGAAGTGTCGGGTGGTAGAAGGAGTCGGTAATCGCCGTCAACATCGGCGGAGGTGTTCACTTTCATGTTGCCTGCCTGGTAGAGGATGGCACCTGAAAGCAGGTTTCCTTGTTCACCTTTTACCTTTCCGCGAATTCCGGTTTGCTGTGCGTGAAGCAGTTGAGCTGAATAGCTGAGCAAACATACAATGAGCGTGAGAAGCAGGCGAGCTCCGGGTTGAATCATACTAATTTTTCTTTTTGAAGTCGCCGCGTTTCCAGGCATCCACGAATTTAGCCCAGGCAATGGGATTCAACAGGTTGTTCATTGGGATTTGTCCGGCATTGTACAAACGGGTGTTGTACTGGCTCATGCTGTTGCGGTAATTCATGCCGGCATCCATGGGCATCACCATGGAGATTTCGGCCATTTTCTCCTGACTGAGATTTTTCCGGGCGCGTTCCAGGTCATCATCCGGAACCTGAGCTTTCAGGAAATACTCGTAAATCTGTTCACGGGTAGGCCAGGGGTACACCACAGTGGCCGGCAGCATGATTGTGTCTTGGTTAAGCACCTGAATGATGGAATAGCGCGAATCGTCGAGATCATTGGGAATGATGTATCTCGACTTCATAAAGCCCAGCGCTGAAAATTCAATGGTATCGCCTTCCTGCGCTACGAAGGAAAAGAAGCCGTAGTAGTCGGAAAGTGTTCCTCTGTAAGAGCCTTTCACAGCGATGCCGGCGTAGGGAACCGGTTTAAGACTATCGCCACTCACAATAACGCCAGAAAACTGGATAACTTTAGGGACATCCTGCGCTTGCGCAAAGCCTGCGACAAGAAGAAGTAGGCCGATAAGCAGAGAGCGCAGGGGAGTAAGGTTTTTCATGAATATGCAAAGTAACGGGTTTTGGCTTTGTGTATTGCGGTTACTTGACTTGTTTTTTAACAAGACTTTGAGGCGGATTGTGATTAATTCACTTAGGTTAGCAAGATGAAATCGATACATCCTTTTCTTCGGATTACACTGAAGTTTCTGCTTGTATTTTTAATTTTTTCTGGAGTTGTCTGGATGTTTAGAAAGCCGCTCATGCGCGCTGTGGGTTCCTATTTAATTCAGGAAGACAAGTTGCAGCAATGCGAAGCCATCTTTATGCTCAGCGGAAATCCAGAAGCACGGGCCGCCGAAGTGGCCAAGCTGCTCAAATCGGCCTACGCCCCCAAAGTGGTTTGCACCGGGGCAAACATTCCCGATTTGTTTTTGGCTTTCGACATGAATATCACCGAAGCCGAGCTGAGCGCTCGAAAATTGGTGGATGAAGGTATCCGCAAAAATCAAATCGAAATCGTTCCGGCCGGCACTTCTACCCGCGAAGAGAGTGGGGTAGTGCTGGAATACTGCAGGCTGATGGGTCTGAAAAAAGTGATGGTGGTTTCAGACCGTTTTCACACCAATCGAATCGACTATGCGTTTCGCAGCGACTTTGAGAATGCCGGAATTGAACTAGTACTTCGCGGAGCTCCGGCCATAGCCTATTCCGAGAACATGTGGTGGGCCAACGAACATGGCTTGTTGATGGTAAACAACGAGTACGTGAAGCTCTTCTACTACTTCCTGAAATACTGATAATCAAGGCTTGGCTGCACGACCACGCTTGCGGAAGTTCTTCTCTCCGGCTCTGATTTCCAAGGGTAGCGAGTTCTCGGCCGGTGGCACCGGACATGAATACATGTCGTTGTAGGCGCAGTAGGGGTTGTAAGCCCGGTTGAAATCAATTACAACCTTATCGCCCTGAATTTGTGAGGTTTGAAGATCAATATACCGACCTCCACCATAGCTCTCATCGCCGCAGGTGTAATCGCGGAATGGAATGAAAAGATAATTTTCGTAACCCTTTTGAGTCAAGGCCTTAGCACTCTTGTAGATGGTTAACTCGCAAGGCTGCGAATACACTTCAAAACGTGCTTTGGCGTAAGGAATGTAATCCATCGTTTTTCCGGTTGTGGTTGGAAACGACACAATTTCTGAGGTGTTGAGAATTTCTAGTTTTGCGGGAATGCTAAAATTTGAGTTTGGCTTGAAAAACCGCAAGCGGGTGATGCCAATCCTGCCCAAAGGAGAGGATGGGTCTTCCCGAAAGTTCTTCTTGTACTGCTTTTTCCAAGCTTTGTATTCTTGCTTGAAGCTTTGTGCAGAAGGCTGTATGAGATTTACAGCAAAAAGGAGGAGCAGAAGCGAAAAACGAACGGTAATTGAGGCTGCCATAATTTGCCTGTAAAGCAAGAAAAAAAAACTGAATTGAGGGTTCTCAAGAGCGTTGAAATTGGACTGAATGCCTTTTTCAATTTTATTCATCTGTTTATCAATTAAATACGAATTGTCGAATGGCCTTATTGCAGGAAATCGACCGATGTGAGAACATGCAGCCCGATGTGCTGTTAATTTGGCTATACATTATGTTCAATCTCATCAGCGCAACAAACCGCGAAGGAAGCTCAACCGAATTGGTAAGCCAGACTTACAGCCAAATCGCGACCAACCAATCTGTTCCTCACAATCGTTACAGCTTAACACAAATACCCCAAGAACCTTTGGGTGACTTTATTTATCGTAAAGGCGATAATCCATGGCGGCGGTTTGCTGAAGGTCTTTTTACCGGCAACGACCGTATTGTTATTGTTGCACCCGAATACAATGGCAGTATTCCGGGTATTCTTAAATTGGTGATTGACTGCTGCGACCCTCAGGTTTTTGCCGGAAAAAAGATTGCACTTCTGGGTGTTGCTTCAGGCAGAGCCGGAAATTTAAGAGGTATGGATGACCTTAGCAATATGCTTCACTACCTCAAAGCTCATGTGTATTGGCATAAGCTGCCCATTTCGCAGATTCGGCAGCTTATCGACGAGGAAAAACGGCTGAGCCACCCTGATACCCTGGCTTCCATGGAAAAACACCTTTTGGGGTTTCTTCAGTTTTGAAAAGCCGGAGTGCTTCCCTAAACCCTTAGAAACTTTTCTTGGGCATTTTGAATTATCAAAGTGCGAAGTATATTTAAGGCCTACTGAAAAATCAGAAATGCATCCGATGCAAGGCGACAAGGTGCAGCCGTACGCTGAATACCGCAAGCCGCTGTCGACAAAGCAGATGCTGTGTTTCTGGCTATCGAAGTGAGTTGAACTTTAATTGCTGAACGCACAATAATCGCTACCCAACGTGTGAAACCTTTGCACTGTAGTTGGTAAAATGTGCTCAAAGCCTTAACTTAAATTCAGGGAGTGTTTTTCAGTAGGCCCTATTTATCTAAAGCTTACGCACATGAACATCTCCATTGAAACCACTACAGGCGTCTACTTCAGCCAAATTGCCCTATCTGCTTTTTTTGCCATCCTCTTTTTACAAAGCGGACTCGACAAATTGATGAACTTCAAAGAAAACCTCAGCTGGCTGGTAGGGCATTTTAGTAAAACCTTTTTCAGTGGTTTCGTGCCATTGCTGCTTATCGCGCTAACCCTCAGCGAAATACTGGCCGGACTCAGTTCAGGTTATGGATTGGTAGAACTGGTATTGCATAAGAATCCGAACGTTTCATTTTGGGGAATGGCCCTCTCGGCACTGTCGCTATTATTCCTGTTTTTAGGCCAACGCATAGCGAAAGACTACAGCGGAGCAGGCGGATTGGTTGCCTATCTGATTGCTGCTGTAGTCGGATTGATTCTGCTCGGTTAAAACAACCAAACAGGTAAAAAAAGGAGTTTATTTTCCTTCCAAATCCTCGAACTCCACATTCGACCAGCTCTTCACTTCTGCAGAGCCGTTGTTGTGGTGGTCGGGGTTTTCTTTGAGATTGCTGCGCACGAAGTCTATCGCTTCGTTCAGGCCTTCTACAAACTTCTCAAAGTCCTCTTTGTAAAGGAAGATTTTGTGCTTTTCGTAGAAATACGTTCCATCATCGCGAAAGCGCTTCTTGCTCTCTGTAATGGTGATGTACAGGTCTTCGCCCCTAGTACTTTTGACGTCGAAAAAGTAGGTGCGCTTACCTGCTCTGACCGGTTTAGAATAGATTTCTTCCCTGTCGTTCTGCTCATTATAATCCATGGCAAGGATAGTGTTAGTAATTGAATATAGGTAGGTCAAAAGTAGTCTTTTTTCTTTCGCTTCGCGGATGATTTTAGAATTGGCTGAAAAATGACGATTACTCCTCAGCCATGAAATCGTTTACTTTGCGCCATGATAACGGTCGACCCCTCTAAACTCTCCGCGGTAAAAGTTCAGGCAATACTCCAGGCTGCAGTGGCTCCGCGTCCGATCGCCTTTGCCAGTACGGTAAATGCCGGCGGACAAGTAAATCTCAGTCCGTTCAGCTTTTTCAATGTGTTTAGCGCCGCGCCGCCGATCCTTATCTTTTCGCCGGCCCGCCGTGTTCGCGACAATACCACCAAACATACGCTCGACAATGTGTTGGCTGTTCCGGAGGTGGTGATTTCGGTGGTTTCTTATTCAATGGTGCAGCAAATGTCGTTGGCCAGTACGGAGTATCCGGCAGGTGTAAACGAATTCGAAAAGGCCGGCTTCACTATGCTTCCTTCCGAAATCGTGAAACCCCCATGCGTGAAGGAGGCTCCCGTAAATTTTGAATGCTCGGTAGAGCAAGTGATCGCCTTAGGAGATCAAGGCGGAGCCGGTAATCTGGTCGTTTGTAAAGTACAGCGCATTCACATGGCTGAATGGGCGCTCAATGAGGAGCAACAGCTCGATCAACACAAGCTCGACCTCGTTGCCCGACTCGGAGGAAACTGGTATTGCAGAGCTTCGGGAGAGGCCCTTTTCGAAGTCGAAAAACCCTTGAGCACGCTCGGTGTCGGGGTCGATAAAATTCCACAATCATTCCGGCTTTCGCCCATTCTAAGCGGAAACCACCTCGGCCGACTGGGCAATGTAGAACACGTGCCCGACCAAGCGGCAATTAAGGAATTTGTGAGTTCCGGCGAACGGGAGATTCTTCTCCAACAACACGCCTACAGCGATTTTGCGGAACACCGTGCAGTAGCGCAGCTTGTAGACCGCGGCGCGATGCAAGAGGCCTGGAAGCTTATGCTTTCCAGCGACTAAAAATTACCGTGGCGTTGTGGCCTCCAAAACCCGCCGAATGACTGAGCACATGGTTTATTTCGAGGGTTTCAGGTGTTTGGCAAAGCCTGATGCCCTTCTCCACAAACGAAGCCGCCGTTTCGAATTGATTGATACCGGCAGGCGTGCACTGGTGTTGTAGCGATAGCAAGGAAAACACGGCTTCGACGGCTCCGGCCGCACCCAACAAATGTCCACTCATACTTTTCGTGGCTGCCATTGGAATGGTCGATAACGAGGTGCCAAAGATGGCGTGCAGTCCGTTGTATTCGGCATAATCGCCGTTTGGAGTGGAGGTAGCGTGCGGATTAATCAACGAAATGTCATCAGGCTTTAGCCCCGCCATTTCCAATGCCATTTGAACGGATGCCTGTGTTCCGCTGCCATGCTCATCGGCGGCCGTTGGGTGGCCTGCATCATTCGCATTGCCACAACCACTGAGAATGGCCAATATGGTAGCTCCCCGCTTTTCGGCGTGCTCAAGGGTTTCTAGTACGAGGGCTCCGGCACCTTCGCCCAGTAAGAAGCCATCGCGGTCGGCGGCGAAAGGACGACTAGCGGTTTCCGGAGCATCGTTGCGGGTGCTCAGCGCTTTCATGGCCCCAAAACCACCCAATACGGAAGGCGTGATGGGCGCGTCGGAGCCACCGGCAATCATTACATCGGCTAAGCCAGCCCTCAAATATAGCAGCGCCGTGAAAAAGGCTGCATTCGACGAGGCGCAGGCCGCCACAGAAAGCTGATTGGGGCCTTTCAATCCATACCGCGCGGCAATCCAGCCGGAGGCGGAGTCGGGGAGAGCCTTCGATTGAAAATAAGGCGAAAAGCGTGGTCGTTCCTGTTGTGCACTGTACTCGAGCAAGGCCTGATCGATGCTTTCAATGCCTCCGTTTCCTGATGCCCATGAAACACCAACTCTGCTGGCAGTGTAGCCGCTCTCGCTTAGTCCCGATTGCTGCATGGCATCGTCGCAGGCGCCTAAGGCATACCAACTCAAGCGATCCATCTTACGCAATTGTTTGGGCGAATCGAGCTGCTGAGCGTCAAAATCGCGCACCTCCGCGGCAAATCGGGTGCTAAAATGGGTGGCATCCAGCCGGGTGATTGGCGCTGCAGCACTGTAGCCCGCAAGCAAGCGCTCCCAAACGCGCTCTTTACTGTTACCCAAGGGCGAAACTATACCCATTCCGGTAACAACAATGCACTGATTATTCATGCCGCGAAGGTAATAGGCCTCTGGTAACCATCTGCCCGTAGGGCGAAATTGTGCAGATTTATGGACTTACCAAATTGAGACTTACCATGGTGTAAAATGTATGTCCCAAAACATTTTCCATAGCGTAAGGCTGATTGCCAAAGAATCCTCTGAAGAATTCAGCAGGCACGTTATCAACCTGGAAGCTGTAGTTGTATCGGAAACCGGCTTGAAGCGATAGCCAGATAAAGTTCTTGAGCGAAAATTCGTACATCGCTCTGATTCGCAGCTCTCCACGACGCAAATCAGGGTTTAAAACCGCAACATTGCTTGCATTGGGAATCAAGGTATTGCTGCGGTACTGGTACGTCTGACTGTTATTGAGCCGATAGCTTTGTCCTTCGAGCTCGTAGCCTAACAATAGGATGTTACGGGAATTGTAGGTGCGTCGGTAGTGTGCGCGGGCCGGAAACAAAACTTCAGCCCCCCACTTTCGGTTCGGAGCGGTGTAGTTGTAGAGAAACACCGGAATGTAATTCATCTCCCCAACCCGATAAGTGCGCGACAATCCAAAGCCATACATGAGGCGATCGTGCTTTTTCCATCCAAAAATAGCCGCGGCAGAATACCTCAAAAACGACAAAGGCTGCCATTGATCGAGGGCGTAATCTCCACTTAAATCAGCACTTCCTTGAAATAGGATGAAATGCTTCTCGTTCAACGGTTTAAAAATGGTAGTTCCCAGTCCGGTAGTACGCAATCCACGCTCGAGTAAATTCCGCCCAAGAACAGAAGCTGAGTCGGCAGTTCCGCTGTAGCGTTGAGCGGCGTGGTTCACATTGAGTTGAATGATGATATCGTTTCGCGACAGTACAGGAATGTTAAACTGCAAGCGTTCACCGTGCGAAAAGTCGAACTGACTTTTGCTGCCATCCGGTTCCTCAAGTGAATACGGCCCTTGAAAATCATAGCCAATTGAAATGAGCTTTTGTGGACTGAGGTCGAACACTTTGGAGGTGCAGTAGCGCTTGGCTCCGGCATCGGCGAAACCAAGGTTGTCGTACATGCTGTAGTCTTCTTCTTCAACAACAGTAGAGTCGGGCTGGGCTATGAGCAGACTTGCCGGCATGCACAAAGTCAGCAGGGTAAAACGGAGCAACACCATGGCTTATTTCGCTCCACCTACTGCGAGGCGTTTCCACACATCGGTACGTCCAAAAGCAGAGATGCCAATATAACCGCGAATGTCGAGGGTGTTGGCGTCTTTCATGGTGATGGTACAATCGTAGGTGCTTCCATTTTCAGGGTCGTAAATCGTACCACCGTCCCATTCATTTCCACTTTTGTGGCTAAAATCTTTCAACAGTCGGTAGCCCTTCAAAGGCACGTTGCGCAGCGATTCGTCGGGGTTGTTTTTATCGACTTTGGGCTTTCCGGTTTCGGGGTCGTTCGGTTCTTTGAGCCACACGATTTTTCCGAAATACTTGGTGCCTATTTTCTCAATTTTCACACGGGCTTTCCCATTGCTGGGTTCCCAAACGCCAACGATGCGGTCGGCTTCGGTTTGTGCAAAACTTTCAAAAGGCAAAGCAAACAATGCCAGTAAGAAGGGAAGAATGAGCTTTTTCATGTTCAGGAGGATTATTGGGATACAACTACTTCAAACTCAAAATCGGCCTTAAGGTTCAATTCTCGTTCAGCATCGCGCAAAGCGTTAGCGTCGGTGATGAGGTATAATTTGGGCTGTTTGAAGAAATCGGCGAGGTTGGCCTCGGTCGAAGGCTTGAGGCTTGCTGTTTTGCTGCCGGCCGGAATAGGGTTGATAACTCCGGCTTCGAGCATGTTGGCATTTTCGGCGGTAAGTTGAAGCACCAGCGAACCAATACCATCGAATCCCAGGCTGTCGCTGCACGTGTAATTGGCCGAGCGCAAAAACACGGCTTTCACCTGTTCGGGTTTAAAGCCACTTTTGGCCAGCGAATCGTTGAGGGTGTTGGTGAATTCATGTTGGAGTGTAACCGGTCCTTCGAATAGCGGACCTGTATCGGCGAGAGAAACTCCACTAATGCGGTACGACATTTTTGTTTCGGAGCCGCAGGAAGAAATGAGTAGGGCTAAACCCAAAAGGCAGATGAGTTGTTTCATGGTTTTTTTGAATGCCCAAACATAACAAGGAATTTCCCGACATTGGTTCTTAAGATATGGAAATAATCCCGAAACACTGCCAATACCTTCCTGGCTGGCTCACCACGACTGAGGCCGACAATGCATTTAAGGCTTTACTTGAAGAGGTTAATTGGAAGTGTCCTAAAATCAGAATGTTCGGAAGGTGGATTGATCAGCCGCGATTGTTGGATTGGCAAGGCGACAACCCGCTGGAGTATCGGTATTCGGGACAAACATTGGTAGCACAGCCATGGCATCGGGCCGCTGATGCCATCCGCCGAAGGCTTGAGCACACTACAGGCATACGTTTTAACACTGTTTTATTGAATTATTATCGCGATGGCCGCGACAGTATGGGCTGGCATAGCGACGATGAGCCGGAGCTTGGAAAAGACCCCGTAATTGCCTCCGTGAGTCTTGGAGCAGCGCGCGATTTTGCGGTACGCGGCAGGTTGCAGCCCGACGAAAAATATAAGCTCACGCTTGAACATGGCAGCCTGTTGTGGATGAAGGCCGGCTTTCAACAACACTACATGCATGCTGTGCCTAAGCGTGCTCAGGCTGCTCCGCGGATAAATCTAACCTTTCGATATATCATCTGAGGGGCGCTTTGCGTTTCTTTGCACCATGTTTCGCCAAATGGGTATTCCTAAACTTTTCTCCCTTTGTTTTTTCTGGTTTTCCCTTGCGGGGATGGCCCAAGGTACTTTTTCTATTGGCCTTTTGAAGTATAATGGCGGCGGCGATTGGTATGCCAATCCAACCTCACTGCCCAACCTGATTGCCTTTGCGAATACTCAGCTTAAAACCAATATTGCCCCCGAGCCAGTAACGATTGATGCGGCCGATCCGCAGATTTTCAGTTTACCTTTTGTGCACATGACCGGACACGGAAATGTGGTGTTTTCGGGCGCTGAAATCGACAACCTGCGCAGTTATTTGATGGGTGGTGGTTTTTTGCATGTGGATGACAACTACGGTATGGATCCGTTTATCCGTCCACAACTCAAGCGCTTGTTTCCCGAACTGGAGCTGGTTGAATTACCGGCTTCACATCCGCTTTTTCACCAAACCTTCGATTTCCCGGCAGGATTGCCTAAAATCCACGAGCATAATGGAAAACCCGCTCAGGCCTTTGCCTTGTTTTACCAGGGAAGGATGATTGTATTGTACACCCACGAATGCGACCTTGGCGATGGTTGGGAAGATGCTTCAGTGCACAAAAATTCCGAAGCTACCCGACAAAAAGCGCTTCGCATGGGGGCCAATCTGCTCCAGTATGTGCTCATGGGCAACGACCCCATCAAACGACAGTAAAATTACCCGCCGTTTACCAGAAAAGATGTCATGTACAACGAACCCATCGAGGGCTGATCGTTGAAAAACTGTGGTTTTACCGTGTTACCACCAATGGCCGCGATATACAGCATTGGTAGATAGTGTTCGGCCGTGGGCACTGCATTTTGGGCGGCTTTACCCAGTTTATGGTAGTCGCGCAAAACCGTATGGTCGCCAGTGAGCAGCGCCTCCTTGATGTGTTCGTTGAATTCGGTGGCCCAGTCGAAAGCCTTGTTGGGATTACGAAAGTCGAGCATGCCCAGGTTGTGGACGATGTTTCCGCTGCCCATCACCAACACGCCCTTTCGGCGCAGCCAATTGAGCTTTTGGGCGAGTTCGTAGTGTTGAGCCGGTGTTTTCCGGTAGTCGAGGCTAATTTGGATGACCGGAATTTTCGCTTCGGGAAACATTGGTAGCAGAACGCTCCAGGTGCCGTGGTCGAGTCCCCATTGAAGATCGGTCTTCACGCCCTCCTGGTGCAGCTCTTGTGCTATTTCGGCAGCCAATTCGGGCGAACCGGGCGCTTGATATCGAGCATCAAAAAGTGCCTGGGGAAAACCGCCAAAATCGTGGATTGTTTCGGGCAATGGATTCGCAGTAACCCGTGTGCCCTGCGTTTCCCAATGCGCCGAAATACAAACGATTGCCCTGGGTTTTGGAAGCTTTTGTCCAAGTGCACGCCAGCTTTGCGAAAAAACGTTGTCTTCTATAGCATTCATCGGACTGCCATGCCCCACAAACTGGGCCGGCATAAGCGGTGTATCGTCGCTTTCAAACAGGTGTTGAAGGGCCGAAAGTGGATTTGTCATAGTAAGCAGTATACCCGATTGTAAGAAGGCTCGGCGTCTCATGTGTGTGAATTTCGATGGCTCTTTATGCGTTTACATTCATTCCGTAAATGCGATTCGAAGCTACATAAATAAATGTACGTACATACAATTGGGGCAAAGATTATTTATAAAGCGCTTGAACATTGCTTAGTTTCGCCGAAAGAAACGTGCAGGTATGGCAAGAATTCTGGCCTTTGATTATGGAACGAAGCGAACAGGCTTGGCGGTAAGCGATGAAGGGAAGTCGTTCGCTTTTCCGCTGTGTGTGCTCAATGCTGAAGAGCTTTTGCCGTTTGTGCAGGAGTATTTGAAGAAGGAGCGGGTCGACACGTTTGTGGTGGGTGAGCCCAAGCATCTGAACGGTGAGTTAAGCGGTCCGCGTGAAGCCTTAGACAATTTTGTGCGTTACCTTGAGAAGCAATACCCGGGCATTCCGGTTCGCCGGGTTGATGAACGGTTTACGTCATCTATGGCGATGCAAACAATGATTAGTATGGGAACGCGTAAAAAGCAGCGGGCGCAGAAAGAAAATACCGACCAGATTAGCGCAGTCATCATTCTGCAAAGCTATCTTGAGCAATTGGCTTTCCGACGGATGTAAGGGAGTTTGGTTATTTTTGCCGCATGATTTTGCCCATTGTCGCCTATGGCACGCCGGTGCTGAAGCAAAAAGCAGCACCCATCGACCCGGAATACCCTGATTTAAAGGAAATTGTTGCAAACATGTACGAAACGATGTATGCCGCCAATGGGGTAGGTCTTGCCGCTCCACAGGTTGGGCTTTCGATACGTTTGTTTATTGTAGATGCCACTCCGTTTGATGACGATGAGCCTCAGTTGAAAGGGTACAAGAAAACCTTTATCAATGCCGAAATCTTAGAAGAACGCGACGAGCCTTGGTCGTTCAACGAAGGCTGTTTGAGCATACCGGGCATTCGGGAAGATGTACAGCGCAAAAAGACCATTCGTATGCGTTACAGAAATGAGTTATTTGAGCAGGTAGAGGAGGAGTTTACCGGAATTTTGGCGCGCATCATTCAACACGAATACGACCATATTGAAGGTACATTGTTTACCGACCGTATTAGCCCGCTGAAAAAAACGCTACTCCGGTCTAAACTCAACAATATCAGCCGCGGACAAGTGAAAGTAGACTATCGCATGAAATTTCCTATGCTTCGTAAGTAATCAATTTTCTATTTTAGCCCGGAATTAATATTACGTTACTGCATAAACCAACTATGAAAAACCTACTTCGCTTTGCCTTTTTTGCAGTCCTCACATTAAGCCTTACTGCTTGCGGAAGCAACAAAGAAGAGGCATTAACCAAGATAAAGGAATTGGAAGGCAAGCTGCTCGATTCCAATGGGAATCCGAAGGACGAAGCCAGTGCTTATAACCTTCAGGTGGCTTATGACGATTTCTCAGAACGTTTTTCAGAAGATCCACAGGCCTCGGAATACCTGTTTAAGGCCGCAACCATCAGCATCAATCTAAATTGGGGTGAGTCGGCGGTTAAAATCCTCGATAAATTTATGCTGAAGTATCCCGAAAGCCCGCAGGCTCCGGAAGCCTTGTTCTTTCTGGGTTACGTTCACGACGACCTCATCAACAACGACGTGAAAGCCGGAGAATACTACAATCAGTTTCTGAAAAAATATCCCGGTCACACCCTTGCAAAAGATGCCGAAGCTTCAATTCGAAATTTGGGCAAAACCGATGAGGAGTTGATGCGTGAGTTCGAGAAAATGAACTCCGACTCTTTGAAGAAAGACACAGCAAGCGCCTCGGTTTAAGGCTTGATTTCGCTACGGGAAATTGGCATTCTCGCCATTGGTGCCTGTCCTAAATCTTCTGTTTTCCCTTCCAAAAAGGCATAATAACCGGCTATGGCAATCATGGCTGCATTGTCGGTGCAAAAGGCAAAGGGAGGAATGAATACGGTGTAGCCTTTTTTTCCCAAGGCTTCGAAAGCCGTTCGCAAACCTGAATTGGCCGAAACGCCGCCCGCCAGAGCCAGCGTTTTTATTCCATATTCCTTTGCGGCCTGTAAAAGTTTATCAAGCAGAATCTCCACAAGCGTTTTTTGTAAGGAGGCGCATAAGTCGGCCTTGCGCAGCTCAATAAAGTCGGGCTGTTCGGCAAGTCCTTCCTTTAACCTCAGCATAAATGCGGTTTTTATTCCACTAAAGCTGAAATCTAAAGCCGGTACTTTGGGTTTAGGGAATCGAAAAGCCTCTGGGTTTCCTTCAGCAGCCAATCGATCAACCCATGGACCACCGGGGTAAGGTAAACCAAGCAACTTGGCCGATTTATCAAATGCTTCACCCACAGCGTCGTCGGTTGTCTCTCCCAACACAGTCATCCGAAGCGGCGCTTCGACCAAAACAATTTGGGTGTGTCCGCCCGAAACCGTTAAACACAGAAATGGAAATTCTGGACGAGGATTTCCGGTGTCGATTAAATGAGCCAACACGTGTCCTTCCATGTGATTTACCCCAATTAAGGGTAGATTGAGCGCCGCCGCAAAGCCTTTGGCAAAGGCGCTTCCAACCAATAATGAGCCCGGAAGACCCGGACCTCGGGTGTAAGCCACCGCATGGAGCGCTGCTTTGTCTATTTTTGCCTCATGCAAAGCGGCATCTACCACAGGAACCATATTTTGCTGGTGCGTTCTGGAAGCCAATTCAGGAACTACGCCACCCCATTTTCGGTGCACCTCCTGAGAAGCCACAATGTTGGCAAGCAATTTGTCACCGGCCAAAACCGCAGCTCCGGTATCGTCGCAAGACGTCTCAATACCCAGAATATAAATCGGCTGCGTTCGTTCCATTTCTAAATTTGAAGGTGTATTAAAAGGCTTCGCAAAATAACGGGAATTTTTCTGCTCAGCATACTTGTGCTGCTCATAGCGGCTATGGTGGTGGCTCAAATTCCCGCATTTCAAACCTGGGCTGCCCGAAAAGTAGCCCTGCGCATGTCGGATGCCATTGGAGCACGTGTTGATATTCAAAAGCTTCGCATTCGTTTCTTCGACCACGTGTCGCTTGAAGGATTTTATGTAGAAGACCTCCACAAAGACACCCTGCTTTACGTTGAGGAACTCAGAGCCAATTTCGACGACGTTTACCTCAATGCCACGCATTTCGATTTTGATCGGGTGTTAATTCGAAATGGACAGTTTAATGTTCGGCAATTTTGGAACGAAGACGACCTGAATATTCAGTTTTTACTCGATATTTTGGATCCTCCTCGCCAGCCCGGCGACACCTCACACAGCGTACCACCAGAACTCTTCTTTTGGCGAACTGATGTAGAAAATCTCGATTTCACCTACGAATACCGCGATACCATTCCCGACACCGGTTTTGGGATGAACTACGACCACATTCGGATTCGCGACATTCACGCACGGATCGACCGGTTTCTCATTATAAACGATTCTCTGTCGGGCGAAATTCGAGATTTTAGATGCTATGAGCCATCCGGCTTTGCCATACAAAAACTAAACACCGACTTTATAGTAAGCTATACTACCATTGAGTTGGCCAACATGAAGCTAAAGACTCCCCGAAGCAGTATGGAGGGCAAGGTGCGATTTGATTACAGCTCATACGACGATCTGGCTTCTTTCATCGATTCGGTGCAAATCAGAGGTAAAATCAAACAATCGAAGGTGAACCTCGATGAGCTGGCCGTTTTTTCGGAGGAGCTCAGGGGCTTGGATTTAGATGTTCAGGTTTCCGGTAACGTGGTGGGTACGGTCGATAATCTTCGAGGGCGCGGCGTAAGTTTGGAAATGGGCCGACATACCCGGCTGAATGGCAACTTCCAGTTTCAGGGATTGCCTGAAGTCGATTCAACCTATTTTACCTTCAATCTGAAGGAGTTACGTAGCTCTTCCGAAGACCTAAGAAGGATTCCCGCGTATCCATTTTTGAAGGGTGATAGCCTAAAAATTCCCAAGGAAATCGACAAGCTTGGATTGATTACCTATCGCGGTAAACTCGGAGGCACGCTCGACAATGTTTCGGCCGAAGGGCACTGGTTTACCGACCCCGGTGAGGTAATTGCCGACCTAAACCTGCGCTACGACAACGAGATTGCCGATTACCGGTACGAAGGCTTCGTGTCTACGCCCGGATTTAATCTCAATGCCTTGATTCCCACAAAGCCAACTGTGGGTGTTTTGGTGGGCGATGCGATTATTCAGGGAGAGAGTTTCAATCCCGACCGACTGATCGCTTCGCTCGATGGAAGCATTCAATCCATCGACCTTGCCGGTTATGCCTACCGAAATTTGAAGTTCGTAGGCGAAGTGGCGAAAAACGTGTACAATGGAAATCTGCAGGTGAATGACCCCAATCTAATTTTGAGTTTCCAAGGGTTAGCAGATTTCTCAAAGCTGAATTCACGCTTCGATTTTAGCGCTTCGCTCGATAAACTAAACCTCACGGCACTTAAGCTACTGAAGCGCGATTCAGCCTTTATTGTATCTACGGAAGTGGTTTCGAATTTTACCGGCAATTCTATCGATAACCTCTTCGGTCAGATTGAGTTAAGCAACACGCTTTTTAAGTATGGAAGTCAGCGCTACCGCATGGAAGACCTATTGCTTGAGGCCAGCGGAAACCCTTACGATCGGTTGATTTCGCTCACTTCCGATATGGCCGATGTGCAAGTTGAAGGTTCATTCCGCCTTGCTACAATGCCCGGGGCAATTTCGGATGTCTTAAACAGCTTCCTTCCCAGCTTTACGCTCATCGGAACAGGTCAGTCGCAAGACCCATTTCACCAAAACTTTCGGTACAGCGCCACCATTAAAAACATCAGTTTGTTGGAGGAGCTTTTTTTTCCCGACCTCAGCTTTCGAAAAACCACAACCATCAGCGGGCGCTTCGATTCGGCCAGGCGACTGTTAAATGCTCAGGTTGATGCACCAGAATTCAATGCTTATGGCATTACGTTTAATCAGCTAAAAACATCGGCTATTGCCGAAAACAGCCAGTTACAGATTGATGCCGTGAGTCCGGTGGTGAACATTACAGACAGCGTTAGGGTTCGCCATGTGCATCTAAGTTCTAATGCCGTTACCGACAATTTGGGGCTTTCGTTGGAATGGGCTTCCAAGAATAACTTACAAGCCGCTGATGCCCAGTTGAATGCCAATGCTCTGTTTCAGGGTGAGTCCATCAGTGTTCGCCTCTTGCCTTCGATTCTTTTGGTGGGTGATTCGCTTTGGCAAGTGAACGAGGAGAACAAGCTTACCTATTCGGGTGGTAAGCTCGATATCGACAATCTTTCGTTCATCCACAACACTGAATTTGTGCGTGTTGACGGGGTATTGAGCGATAATCCCAGTGACGAGGTAGACGTGGTTTTGGACAATTTCCAGCTTTCCAATCTAAATCCGTTTATTGCGGAGTCTGACCTGAGTTTGGGCGGTACAGCGAGGGGAATCATCACTTTGAGCGATTTAACCCGACAGCTGTTGTTTACCTCCAACCTTGATTTGAAGGGCATCAAGGTGAACAACGATGCAATTGGTGATGGCTCTTTGATTTCGGAGTGGGATCCGGATGGCAAACGGGTGTTGCTGGAGGGATTCCTGGGTACAACGGAGTTTAAAAAGCTGTCGTTCGACGGACACTTTACACCGGCCAAGAAGGAGAACAATCTTGATTTCGACATTGCCATCCGCAACCTGCGGCTAGAGCTTATAAAACCTTATGTGGATGACCTTTTCTCGCAGGTTTCGGGCTTACTCGATGGCGATTTACACCTGAGCGGTTCTCCCGAAAAACCGGTGCTCGATGGTGAGCTTTCGTTTGATAAACGTACTTTCCTCACCGTTGATTTGCTGAACACCCGTTACCAATTGATGGATAAGGTGTATTTCAGAAAAAACCTCATCTTTTCGAAAAGCCTGAAGCTGCGCGACTCGCGTCAGAGTACTGCCAGTTGTGAGCTTACAGTGAAGCACAATTATTTTAAGGATTTCGACCTCGATATATTGATCAATGCCCAAAATCTTCAGGCGTTGAATACGGTTGAGGGACAAAGCGATTTATTCTTTGGTACCGCCTACGCTACCGGAACATTCAGGGCTTATGGTAAACTCGACAACATTAAAATGGACATCAATGCCAAAACGGAGAAAGGTACGGTGTTCAATTTGCCGTTGAGTGGTGCAGGCGATGTGAGTCAGCAAGACTTCATTGTATTCGAAACGCCGGATTCGAAGGCTGCTGAAACTTCTAAAATTCAGAAGAAAACGGAGTACAAGGGGTATGAGTTGAACTTTAACTTAGAGATTACCCCGGATGCTGAGGCGCGGCTGTTGTTCGACCCCAAGGTGGGTGATGTAATTTCGGGCAATGGCAGTGCGAATTTACAGCTTGAGGTTACTGAGGCGGGCGAGTTCAACATTTACGGCGATTATCAAATCGAGAAGGGGGAGTACCTCTTCACCCTGCAAAACATCATTAACAAAAAGTTTATGGTACGCAAGGGCGGTCAGATTCGCTTCCGTGGCGACCCTTATGATGCCGACATTGACCTTGCAGCCATTTACAGGGTGCGCACTTCGCTCTTCAACCTTGTGCGAAACATCGACTCTTCGGCTGCGGTAAAACGTCCGATTGACGTAGATGCCACCATGTATTTGAGTGATAAGCTCATGAAACCGACGATTAAATTCGACATTCAGCTGCCCAATGCCGACGACCAAATGAGAAACCTTCTTAAGTCGCAGATTGTGAGTGAAGACGACCTGAATCGCCAGGTTTTCGCGCTCGTGTTGTTCAGGGGTTTTCTGCCTAGCTTTCAGGGGGCTACAGATATTGGTAGCGTGAGCAACAATGGCTTTGAGTTGGTTTCCAGTCAGCTTTCGAACATGCTTTCGCAGTTTAGCAAGGACATTAACATTGGTGTGAATTATAACCAGGGTGATGGCATTGCCGGCGACCAGGTGAACTTCGATTTTTCTACCCAGCTGTTCAACGATCGGGTAACGGTAGATGGCTCGGTGGGTACGATGGGTGGAGCGACAACCACCAACACCACTAAAAACACCACGAACATGGTGGGTGAATTCAACATTGAGGTAAAAGTAACGCCCGATGGCGCCATTCGGATTAAGGTATTCAACCGATCCAATCAATACCTGCTGGTTACCAACGACGTTCCGTACACGCAAGGAGTAGGGGTGTTTTACAGGCGCGAGTTTGACACCGTTGAAGAGTTAAAACCCAAGAAAAAAAGAGACAAAGCAAACCGATAGAGCCTTGAATCTGTTTGCTTACTGAAGCTCAATTCCACTTACCTTTGAGGCAATGCGTAAACACCTCATTTTTCTTTTTCTGTTAGCCGGTTTATCGGCCACGGCCAAAAGTGGTAAACCGCAGGCTGTTCTTCTTCACAGCTGCTTTATGATGTCGGGCAAAAACCCGTATGTCGAAACCTTTTTGATGGTAAGAGGAAGCAGCGTGCAATACCGAAAAAACGACTACGGAAATTACCAGGCCAGCATCGAAGTGATTCTAACACTCTCAGAAGGTGGGGTCATCCGCTTTGCGGACAAATACAATTTATTAAGCCCTGAAACCCAGGATTCGCTTACCGAGAACTTCAATTTCATCGACCAACAACGAATCCCTGTTCCAAACGGGCAGTATAGTCTGGGCATCCGAATTAAAGACCTTCATGCCGATGGTGAGGCGATTGAAGCCGAAGTGCATGTAAGCGTAAATTTTGCACCTGACTCAATTACTATTTCTGATATTCAGCTCATTGAGCGTTACGAAAAGGCCGAAAAGCCAGGTCCACTCTACAAAGGCGGCTTTACATTGGTTCAGAAACTGGGCGATTTTTATCCGGTTGATGAAAACCGATTGGCTTTTTATGCAGAAGTGTACCGGAGTTTAGAACGCTTAGGTGAAAATCAGAAATACCTGTTAAGCTGGCATATCGACGACCGTAAATCAGGCAAGCGAATGGAGGAATACAGCGGCTTTCGTCGATTTACAACAGCCATGGTAAATAGCGCACTGGCCGAAATTGACATCAGTCGTTTGCCCTCCGGCGAATATTCCTTACAGCTTGAGGTGAGAGACCAGCAAAACACGGTGCAGCAAAGCAAAAAGCTGAATTTCTCGCGTTACAATCCGCAACAAATCACAAATCTGGAAAGCCTTGTCACCGTTGTTACAGCGGGGTCGTTTGCCGAGAATTATAAAAACCCCGACAGTTTGGCGGAGCATATTCGCTGCCTTTCGCCCATTTCGTCGCCCATGGAGCGGACATTCGCAGGTAATCTGTTGAAGGAGAAGAACCTCGAAAACATGAAGCAGTATTTTCTCACCTTTTGGGAAAACCGCGATGCCAAAGAGCCTTCTAAGGCTTGGGAAACCTATTACCTCGAGGTTCGTAAGGTGCAGAATTCCTTCGGAACATCAATTAAGAAAGGCTACAGCACCGATCGGGGCCGTGTGTATTTGCAGTATGGGCCTCCCGATAACCGAACTGTAAGTTTGCGCGAACCATCGGCTTACCCTTACGAAATCTGGCATTATTACAAGATGAAGAACCAAACCAACCGGCGATTCGTTTTTTACAATCCCGACTTGGTTACCAACGACTTCTCATTACTCCATTCAGATGCTTTGGGCGAGCCTCAAAACGATCAGTGGATGTTCTTCATTATGAAGCGCGACACGCAAACGAACGACATAGACGCGGAGATTTCCGACCCTCATTTTGGTTCGCAGCTTCGCGAAAATTTCCTAACGCCCCGTTAATGCTGTATTGGCTCATCCGCAGTGTTGGAGCCTTACCGGCACTGTTGCCCCTTCGGATGCTTTATCCTTTATCTACAGCACTTTCCTGGTTTACAGGTGCCTTGTTTGGCTATCGCCGGATGGTTGTAGAGCAAAACCTTCGCAACGCATTCCCAGACTTTAGTCCAGCACAATTGCGCGAAGCGGTAAAACAGTTTTACATGCATTTTACCGACACCCTGGTTGAAACCTATGCCATGCTGGCCATGCGCAAGGATAGGCTCCCTCAACGCATTCGTGTGAAAAATCCTGAATTGCTGAACCATTATTTCGCCCAGGGGAAATCGGTAATTGCGGTTGGTGGTCACTTCGGCAACTGGGAATGGCTGGGTACCGCGCTGCCTTTGCTCAGCCGCTACCCCGTATTGGCTGCCTACCGTCCGCTGTCGAACCCGAGTGTCGACAAATTGATGCGCGAAATTCGCAGCATTCATGGAACCAGACTTCTGCCCGACACGCAGATTTATCGAGCCATGCGCAGTAGCACCGAACCCGTGCTCACCTACCTGATAGCCGATCAGAGTCCGCTTCCTGAAAACGCGCGCTGGCTCCGGTTTTTAAATCAGGAAACCCCTGTTTTTATGGGACCCGAAAAAATGGCCCGCGCATGCAATGCCGTTGTTGTATTTTTGGCCATGCGACGCATTCAACGAGGCTATTATGAAGTGGAGGTGCTGCCGGTGACGGAAAACCCTATGGAGGAAGACGATCTGGCCATCACCAAACGCCATGTTCAACTGCTCGAAAATGAAATTCGGACTATGCCTTCAGCATGGCTCTGGTCGCACAAACGCTGGAAACACCGCAAGCCGCAATGAGAATCGCTGTAGTTATTCTAAATTGGAACGGGCTGCATTTGCTTAGGCAATTTCTCCCCGGCGTTATCCGGTTTTCGCCGAACGCAGAGGTAGTTGTGGCCGACAATGCCTCCACCGACGATTCGGTGCGCATGCTCAAGGAGGAGTTTCCATCAGTTCGAATCATCAATATTCCTACAAATAAAGGCTATACCGGTGGCTATAATGAGGCCCTTCGGGATATTCATGCGGAATATTGCGTGTTACTCAATTCTGATATTGAAGTCACAGAAAACTGGCTGAATCCGGTTATCGCGTTGATGGATTCGGATAGTAATATTGGAGCTGTGCAGCCTAAAATCAGGGCTTTCAAGCAAAGGTCGCACTTCGAATATGCAGGTGCTGCGGGTGGCTATCTCGATCGCTTGGGTTTTCCATTTTGTCGCGGGCGTATTTTTGAGGTTTTGGAGGAGGATTTGGGGCAATACGACGACACCCGCGAGGTGTTTTGGGCCTCTGGTGCCTGCATGTTTGTGCGCACAGAGGTTTTTCGGGCCTGCGAGGGCTTCGATGAGAGCTTTTTTGCCCACATGGAAGAAATTGACCTCTGTTGGCGGATGAAGAACCAAGGCTGGAAGGTAATGTACGAGCCTAACTCTGTGGTTTTCCACATTGGAGGCGGAACCCTCGACAAATCGAATTGGAAGAAGACCTATTTCAATTTTCGGAATAACCTCGAGTTGATGTACAAAAACATCGAGGATAAGTACCTGTTTCGGAGCCTTTTTGTGCGTATGCTGTTGGATGGCGTTGCGGCATTCAAGTTTTTGTTCTCGAACGGATTTTCTCATTTCTGGGCCATTTTAAGGGCACATTTGCATTTTTACCGTTTACTGCCTCAAATTCGTCAGAAGCGCCGCGCACTCAAAAAGAAGGTGCGAAACCGAAACAGTACAGGTGTTTACATGGGCTCAGTGGTAATCGATTATTTCATCCGCGGTAAGCGGAGTTTCAAAGCTTTACCTATTGACCCTCAACGTTAGCCGACCATGGAAAACCCATTTGTGCTCAGTTTAGACCAGATTTTCACGGTAACGCTTACCCTTTTTGCCATCATCGATATTGTGGGCTCTGTTCCGGTTTTGGTTTCGATGAAGAGTAAAATTGGCGATGTAAATCCCGGTAAAGCCACCCTTGCTTCAGGTTTTTTGATGATTGCCTTCCTGGCTTTCGGGGCGCCGTTTTTAAATATGCTCGGCGTCGATTTGAAGTCGTTTGCCGTGGCCGGCTCCATTGTTATTTTCATTATGGGCCTCGAAATGGTGATGGGCATTGAACTTTTCCGCCAAGACCCTGATGTAGGTTCGGGAAGCATTGTACCTGTGGCTTTTCCGATTATTGCTGGTTCGGGAACACTCACCACCATTATGTCGTTGCGCGCCGATTATGGCGTGTACAACATTCTCATTGGAATTCTGATTAATCTCATCGCAGTTTATCTGGTGCTTCGTTCAATCAATTTTCTGGAACGGAAGCTCGGTAAGAGCGGGCTATTCGTTATCCGAAAGTTCTTCGGACTGATTTTATTGGCCATTGCCATTAAGATATTTCGCAACAACCTCGGGGTTTAGTCGCATTTCGGCCTGTTTGGTTTTGGCTTTCCCTTGCGGGGATGACTTCCCGTTTATTAATTTGTTAACAAATCAATTGTTTGCATGATTAATTCGCATTGTTAAGTTTATTCGGTTAGCGTTTATGTATCTTTGTGTTCGTAAACCTGTCAATAAAGCAATGAATACACAAGAAGATGATCTTCGCTATTACTTCCGTTCGGCCTTTTCGGCGACGGTGGTTATTTTCGCGCTGGTTGATGGAAAACTGAACATATTGCTTCAGCGGCGTGACAAAGAGCCGTACAAAGGCAAATTTGGCTTACCAGCCTGCATGCTGTACCCCAATGATGTGATTGAAGACCGTGTGGAGGACTTATTGCGTCAAACAACCGGCACAGCCCGATTTTACAAGAAGCAAATTCGAGCCTTCACAGACACTACGAGGCATCCGTTAGGCCGTGTTATCAGTATTGGGTTTTATTCCATGGTGAATTACGGAGAGTGTGTCTTAGCCGACAATGCTGAGTTTGTTTGGATGGAGTACCGCACTTTACCGACTTTACCTTTCGACCATAACGATATATCCGAAGCTGCGCACCGAAGGCTATTGGCCAAGTTAAGTACGCAGTTAGCCGGTTTTGAATTGTTGCCTGAGTTGTTTACGCTTAAACAGCTTCAGGAAATGTATGAATCGGTGCTTGGGCATTCGCTCGATAAGCGGAACTTTCGCCGCAAAGTGCTACGACATGACGTAGTGCAGGAAACCGGACAGCACCTACAACCCTGGCATGAGAGCGGCAAAGCGCCAATGCTTTATCGGCTCGATCGTGAGACCTATGACCGCAATCGCTCACTGGGTAAAGTGTACGACTTATTTTGAGTCGATTTTTCTCTTTATCAGACGTTTACCCGCCGGTCCCAAA
Organism: Bacteroidota bacterium; assembly: GCA_027483445.1. Classification (GTDB taxonomy): domain Bacteria; phylum Bacteroidota; class Bacteroidia; order M30B66; family M30B66; genus CAMCXT01. The sequence continues at coordinate 32,868 of JAIXUS010000078.1, forward strand.
CCTGAAAACGCATGTCGAAGCCGTTTTTTTCGTCGGCTTTGTAGGTCAGTTCTAGCGAAAGCGACCATTCGCTGAAGTTGATTTGAGGAAAAAACGTATCGGCATCCGCCACGGTAGTGGCTACCCTTGTTAAATAAAGCTTATTGGCGAAAGGAAGTGCCTCACGGTAGATTTGCCCACCTCCGATAACCATTACTTCAGCTTCATTTTCGACGAGGCTCAGTGCGCTTTGGAGGCTTTGTACCCGCTCAACTTCAGGAATTTCGGGCGCTGCGTTGCGGCTAATTACAATATTTCTTCGCTTGGGAAGAGGGCGGCCAATGCTGTCGTAGGTTTTTCGTCCCATGACTACGGGTTTACCCAATGTTTGCTGTTTGAACCAATTCAGGTCGGCCGGTAAATGCCATAAAAGCTGGTTGTTACGACCAATAGCTCCTTGTTCGTCGATGGCCACGATTAGGGAGAGGCTCATACCGAAACCTCCGCTTTAATGGCCGGGTGTGGATCGTAGTTGAGCAGCTGAAAGTCCTCATAGCGAAAGCTAAACAAGTCATTCACTTCCGGATTGAGTTGCATTTGAGGAAGCGGACGAAAATCTCTGCTCAGCTGTAGACGGGCCTGGTCGAGGTGGTTTAGGTAGAGGTGTACATCGCCAAAGGAATGGATGAATTCGCCGGGCTGGAGTCCGCAAACCTGCGCCAACATTAACGTAAAAAGGGCATAGGAGGCAATGTTGAAAGGAACGCCTAGGAAGGTATCGGCGGAGCGTTGGTACAATTGGCAGCTTAGCTTTCCTTCGGCTACGTAGAACTGAAAGAGGCAATGGCAGGGCGGGAGTGCCATGTGCGGAATGTCGGCGGGGTTCCAGGCGCTAACGATGAGTCGGCGCGAATTGGGGTTTCGGCGAATTTGATTGAGCAGATCGGTAATTTGGTCTATGGTTTCACCATTTTTCCCTGGCCACGACCGCCATTGATAGCCATAAACAGGGCCAAGGTTTCCGTTTTCATCGGCCCACTCATCCCAAATGCTCACTCCATTCTCTTTCAGATATGCAATATTGGTATCGCCTTTAAGGAACCACAACAATTCGTGAATGATGGAGCGGACATGCAGCTTTTTGGTCGTGAGCAGAGGAAAACCTTCGCTTAAGTCGAACCGCATTTGGTAGCCAAAACTACTGAGCGTCCCTGTTCCTGTTCTGTCTTCTTTTTTCACCCCATTGTCGAGCAAATGCTGCAAGAGGTCGTGGTACTGTTTCATGTGGGGAAAAGTGGATAATCAAAAAACGGTAAACTTCTGCAATCGTTGGAGTTTACAGGGCTTAAGTTTTTCAAAAATTATGAGCCATGGTTTTGGTGTTTCCGGTTGACCGGGTTTTCAACAGCTCTCCTTATTTTTTTGAAAAGTATTGCTTGTTCGACGGATTATTCGTCGCTATATTTGTTCATCCATGGCTGATTTACCGAACAACAGAGCTGTAGCGCACATTGACCTTGACAGTTTTTTCGTCAGTGTTGAGTGTTTGCGCGACACCCGCCTGAAAGGGTTGCCGCTCATTATTGGGGGCAACAGCGACAGGGCCGTGGTTTCGTCGTGCAGTTATGAGGCCCGGCGTTTTGGGGTACATTCGGCCATGCCGGTTAAGCTGGCCAAACGCCTTTGTCCGGATGCCCTAGTTATTCAAGGCGACATGGAATTGTACAGTCGTTATTCGCAGTTGGTAACCGATGTGGTTCGTGATTCGGTTCCACTGTATGAGAAGGCCTCTATTGACGAGTTTTATCTCGACTTAAGTGGTATGGATCGCTATTTTGGTACCTGGCGGTGGATGGTAGAGCTAAAGGATAAGATTGTTCGTGAAACCGGGCTTCCGAACACCTTTGCACTTTCGGTGAACAAAACCGTTTCGAAAATTGGAACCGGAGAAGCCAAGCCGAACGGGCAGTTACAGGTGCCGTTTGGAACGGAAAGATCGTTTCTTTCGCCGCTTTCTATCCGGAAAATCCCAATGATAGGCGATAAAACATATACCACTTTGTGCAGCATGGGTATTCGTCGCATCGAGACGCTTCAGCAGATGCCGGTAAGAGCCATGGAACAAGTGATGGGTAAGCATGGTATCCTGATTTGGAACAAGGCCAATGGTATTGATAACAGTCCGGTAGAACCCTATCATGAGCAAAAATCGATTTCTACCGAACACACCTTCGAAACTGACACTATTGATGTTGTAAAGCTGCGTGAACTTCTTGCGGCCATGTCGGAAAAGCTGGCCTACAAGCTCAGGCGGAAAAACCGGCTTTGTGGTTGCATCGCGGTAAAGATTCGGTATGCCGACTTTGATACGGTGACCAAGCAGTTGAAGATTCCGTATACGGCCAACGATAAAACCATCTTACAGACGGTGCAGCAGTTGTTTAAGCAAAGCTATCAGCGGCGCTTACGCATTCGCCTTATCGGCGTCAGGCTGAGCGACTTGGTGCAAGGCTCATTGCAAATCAGCCTGTTCGACGACACGCCAGAGATTATTAACCTTTATCAGGCCATGGACCGTATCCGAAATCGTTACGGGGCAACAGCCGTTCAGCGGGCCATTACGCTGGGCGTCGACTTTAGAGAATATCAGTCGGAGTAGTTGCTCACCTTCCAATACAGTTGTTAGCATGCTACTCGGACTTGAGCAAGGGAAATGAAAATCGTTCGTTTTGACGCTCTACTATCAGAAAATAAGCTCCGGATGAAAGGTGAGTCAAGGTAAATGCGCTATGTCCGGCTGCTATCCGTCGGCCATCCACAATTTTACCGCTCAAATCGGTAATATAAAGTTGGTCATCAGCCTTTAGGCCTTGAATGTTTAATTCGCGCTGAAACGGGATTGGCCAAATGTTCAGAAGAGGACCTCCAGTGAAGGACTCGATGCCTGTGACCACATTCAGGTTGGTGGTTACAACGCTATCACAGCCATTTGCAGCGACGAAAACATCGATATAGGTTTCTTCTTCGGTATATGTGCTGTTTCCGACCGAATAGCTTTCGCCTTCGGTAATCGTTACATTCTGATTGGTATTTATGTTTGGAATCACTGAAAGTTGCGTGGTAACCAAGCTGTCGCAACCACTTGGCAAGCTGAGTAAATCTGTATATGTGCCACTTGAATTGTAGGTGTTGTTGCCAACAATAACCGATTCTCCGCTACAGATGCTCATTACTTGGGTTGAAGAAACCTCTGAACACTCTCCCTGTATTCGAACGATGGCAAAATCGTTTTGCCCTTGGAAGTCGGTACTTCCTACCAGTACAATTTTACCATCTGCTTGTAGTGCTACGGCATGGGCATAATCATATGTTCCCGAAATATCGACGGTTGTTTTTCCATCCATGCTAAAAAGATTGTCAAGTGTTCCATTGGGCAAATAGCGCAACACCGACATGTTGTATAGATTGTAATTCGAGTAACCAGCGGCAACAATTCGTCCGTCGGCATCTAAACTGAGGTCGGTCAAATTATCAAACGAATCGCTCATGTCAGTTTCAACGATGCCATCACCACTAAATGAATTGTCGAGACTTCCATTTGAATTGAATCTGGCAAGCGCAAAATCAACGTTACTGGTCGCGGAAATCAATAATTTTCCGTTAGACAGTTGTAAAATTCCTGTGGCAAAGTCATCATAAGCATCCAATGAAAGGGTTCGAATCCCATCGCCATCAAAGCTTGCGTCGAGCACTCCATTCGACAAATAGCGAACTACGGCCACATCACTGTAACTTCCGTCGCTCACAAATCCTGCCACTGCAATTTTTCCATCGGCTTGTTCGATTAAATCTAAGGCAGTGCTGCTTGCACCAATTTCGGTGAGTAGTTGACCTGTTCCATCACCGAACGATTGATCTAATGTGCCATTGCTGTTTAATTTTAATACGGTGATGTGAGTTCATGCACCGGTATAGCCTCCGCTGCCGGCCAATAATATGGAACCGTCGGTTTGTATAGCCAATGAATTTATGCTGATGCTTCCTTCGAGGCTGTAGGAAAACATTCCATCTCCGCTAAATGTGGCATCAAGCTCGCCGTTTGGCAAGTAGCGCGCAACGGCCATGATGAAATATGAGCCAACCAAGGTTGCTCCTGCAACTACAATCTTCCCATCGGTTTGCAATGCGGCACACTCGGCCACTGAAATGTTACTACTCCCAAATTGGGTTTCAACTTTGCCATTTACCCCAAAGTTTAAATCTAAACTACCGTCGGAATTCAACCTGACCAAAGAAAATTTATTAATAAAGTTGTTATTGCAACTTCCTACAATAATTATCTTCTCATCCGGTTGAATTAGGACATCTTTTGCTTCATCATTCTCCGTATGAAAGTCGAGAATTATCTTGCCACCGAGTCCAAAGGAATTGTCTAAAACACCAGGCTGAGCCATGGTTGGATTTCCGTTCAGAAAATGGAAGATGCATATAACCATCAATAGGATTGCGGTTTTCATTGTAGCGTAGTTTGTTTGAAAGTGCAAATTAGAATTTATGACTGAAACAGAAAACGAATGGGTTGTTTCATGGTGGATGAATCGAGTGTATGGGTATTTCTGAATTGCATTCAATGAATTTAAATTTACCTACTACGATTAAATATGTGCTGAGTAAAAAGAACAGCCAAACGGAATATTAATTTCTACTTACCACCCCGAAATCTGTTGATGAAATGGTCGTGTAGACTGGATTTTTTTCTTGACAATTGGGGAGAAATAGGCGAGGGGATTCCCACAGCTTTCCCCTTCCCGGTTTAAAGTTCGGCCTCAGCGACATACGCCCGACTCCCCGATTTTTTTTAAATCAACAGCACTGTGGAAAACCCGGTGGATGAGTGGTGGAAAACGCAGAGCACTCTATAAAATCGAGGAATAACTCAGCTTTTATTTTTTTTGGGGTCCATTCAGTACAAAATGGGTGGAAATCCAACCCAAACGATGCAATGTTCGCCTCTTGTACTTTGGCTTCCTGAAATGGAAAAACGGAATATTAATTTCTACTTACCACCCCGAAATCTGTTGATGAAATGGTCGTGTAGACTGCATTTTTTTCTTGACAATTGGGGTGAAATGGGCGAGGGGATTCCCACAGCTTTCCCCTTCCCGGTTTAAAGTTCGGCCCCAGCGACATACGCCCGACTGACCGATTTTTTTTAAATCAACAGCACTGTGGAAAACCCGGTGGATGAGTGGTGGAAAAAGAAATATCAGACTCTTAAGTCAAGTGGTGGGGCAGAATTCCTAAAGCAGGGCAATTAACCTAGATCCTTTCTCGATTGACTCTTGGTTTTCGAAACGGTAATTGTTTCATTTTATAAGTCCTGAAAAAGAGGTTTTACTTCACTCATTCGACAAAATGAAAAACATTCAATCGTTGGCATATAGTCATCAAAAAAACAATTGAAATGCTTGATGCTCTTCGAAAAGCTTATTATTGGGGGCGTTATTTATATGAAGAATTGTGGAGATCAGAAAATGACTCCAATAGTGCTAACGGTTTGTTCGGTTGTATGGCCTTACTCTCAATCTAGAAACACTACAGAGGCAGGGCTACGAAGCATAGCTGTTTTATACCGAAAAAAATATTGCACGTGTTAATTCAATGGTGAATGGATTTTAGAATGTCAACCGCAAAACTCACATCTAGCCCTATTCAATGTTGACTTAAACGGTTAGAAATAAGTCTACTGAGTTTTCAGAATGCGATGTTACGCTTAGACAATTGAGGCCCAAACCATGAAGGCTATCCAAAAGAAAAGCAATGCGATTACAATTCCATAATAAAGTTGTAAACCACTTTTTCTTTTATTGAAATTCCCTGAAGTTTGAGCAACGTGAATAAGTTCTGATTGAGCTTGATTACTATCAGTTACAACGACCAGCGGTGTTTTTATTTCAACTTCCGAATTCAGGAGTTCAGGTGTTTCACTAGTGCTAGAAACTTCATCTTTGGGCAATTCAGGCGGAACAACTTCTTGAATAGTGGGCGCATCGGCGGCGGGAATAATTATTTCGTATGGATATTCAAGCTCAGGCTGTGCAAACTGTTTTCCGACTTCCTCCACGAGCTCAGCTGTAGCATCGCGTTGGTAAAGACTTGGCTCTATAGGCAGAACATAATCAGTAGCATCGCTTGTTTCAACCAAGTCTTGAATCTGATCATCGCTCGGTATCGTTAAATCTCCGCTGGAGCCCATTTCCAGCAGAGCCGGACGAAGTTTTTGCCATTCAACACGGGTAAATCCGATTTGAAGCTCGTCGTCTTGGTCGAGAATGTGGCGACTCACTCGTTGTCCGTTCACAAAAGTTCCATACTTACTTTTGAGGTCATCCACCTGAATTTTACCTTGTTCAGTAACAGTGAGAATGCAATGGAAATCCTCCGCAATCCGGTCTTTTAAAACCAAATCATTTTGTGGATTCTTACCTATGCGAAACATCAACCTTACAATTTTAGCGTCAATTCAATAGTGCCTAAACGAATTCGGTCGCCACTTTGAATGAGCTTTTTGCGGATACGCTCACCATTCACAAAAGTTCCATTTGTACTTCCCATATCCTCCAGCTCGATACCCTCTTTGAGTTTACGTACAACGGCGTGCCTTCCGGTAATGGTTATTTCTTTAATAATGATATCGTTCGTATCGTGCCGGCCAATTACGGTTTCCTCTTTTTCGAGTGGATAGCTTTGGGTTCTACCATTTTGACTCACCAAAAGAACAGGCCCTGAGGGGACAGGCGGTTTGGGCGTTGTGCTACGAATCGGCTCATGTGTGTTGCGTTCGCCGCTTACCACGGCCGACTGAACACGCGGATTGGTAAACCCTCCGGTGCGAAGCACAGTTGCTTGATTCTCAATGGGTGCAAGCAATTCGGTTTCCTCTTCTGAATTGCTTTGCGCACGTGACTTTCGCTTCGAAAAGAGGTTAATCATAATCATCATAACCACGATTAGCCCGAAAATACCTACCGAAATCCAGAGGTATTTCTTGTAATCATCAGGAATAAACTCTTCGCTGTTGGGCGCATTCAAAATGAGAATCTGACGGGAGCCTTTGAACTTCAAATCGACTTTAGCCGTGCGCAATTGCAATGGGTCGGTTACGGTAAATCGGGCTTCGTAAAACGCATCTTTCATGCTTTCGGGCACCGGAAGATTGAGAATGTCGGTTATGGCATTGGTGATTTCAACTTCCGATTTACAATTGAAGTATTTACCTCCAGTTTTACGGCTAATTAAGTCCATGCGCCCCGCACTGTAAGCGCTATCATTCATTAGAATGGTAAGCGAATGAATAGGAATTCCAAATTCTTTGGCTTTTCCGATTACTTCGCTGCTTGTAGCCGGGTACTGGCTGTTGTTTCGGGCTGCCGACAATACAATGAACAGCCTGTGCTGTGGTAGCGAAGATTGAGCGAACATCTTGTCGAGCGACGACAGTATATTCTTGTACAAGTCAGACCTTCGGGCGGTATCTTCAACAGCACGAAGTCGCGATAGCAAAGCTTCACGGATGCGTCCGTGACTTGTGGTAAACTCCGAGTTGAGCAAGGTTAGTCCCGTACTGTCAACTTCAAAAGAGCCAAAATATCCTACATTGATTAAGTCCTCAGGCTCAAGATTGTCCAACGCATTCACCATACCGTCGCGAATGCCGATGAGGCTTTTCCCAAAAGTATTTCCAGAAGCTTCAAGAAGAAAAAACACAGCCCGTCCTCGCTCAGGGGCTGCTCCAGGAGCGCTTTCGTTGATGGTAAACTGAATTAACTTGTTGTCTTGAGAAACACTCAAATCATTCTCATCAAACTTTTTCCGCCCTTTATATACAAGTTGAACCCGAATTTCAGGGAATGCCGATGTGTCGACCGATAAAACCTGTAATTCCTGAGCCTTGGCAGGAAAGGTGATCAACACTACCAAACAAGTCCAAACGAGTCCTTTCAGAATCCCGATGTATGACCTTTGTTGACAAAGCAAGCGCATAGCATTCTGCACGATGGAAAGATTACGTTTTTCTTGTGTTTAATGGCAAAAATGGGAAAAATAGGCGCGTTATTTTTGTGGCCTAACCACAGTTATTAACTAAATTATTTACATATTCGGGGGACATGAAAGAACTCTTTACGCTAATCAAATCAATGCTGGGCGACCGCTACGAACGCCGGGTACAAATCGTTGTTTTCACTTCGGTGCTTATGCTTAGCCTTGTATACTATCTGGGTTCAGGTTCTGTGTTGGGTTTGAAGGTTTATTCGCTTAACCACAACTCAATATGGCTTAGTCCGCTTGCCGCTCGTTGCCTTTGGGCCCTATTGTGTTTTTGCTGTTATGCCTGCATTCCATTTTTGGTTTCGCGCTTCGTCCTCGGTATTCCTCTAAATGCCCAGGGGTTTACGCTTCGCATTCCGCCCACCCATGTAAAGGGTTACTGGGCTGCCGCCGGATTCATGTTTCCACTGGTATTGGCCGCTTCGTTTTTGCCGGCGTTTCAACGCACCTACCCATTTGTTGAGTTACAACTCGAGCCGTTTGCGTGGAAGGAATTTCTGATTTGGGAGTTTTTCTATCTGCTCCAATTTGTGGGTGTTGAGTACTTTTTTCGGAGTTTCTTACTTTTTCCATTGGCTGAAAAATTTGGGAAAATGACAGTCTACCTCTCAATTTTACCCTATGTGATGATTCATTTCGGTAAGCCCTTGCCTGAAACTTTAGCGGCCGCGTTCGCGGGATGGCTCCTCGGTAACCTAGCTCTGCGTTCCGGAAGTATTGTGCCCGGAATTGCCTTGCATTTTGGTGTGGCCTTGAGTATGGATGTACTCAGCCTTTGGCAACAAAGCCGATGAAGCTCAAGCTATATATCACTTTTCTGAAATTTCCAAGAATTATCTGAATCCAACAGAATTGCTTTTTGAATCACCTTCTTTAAATTCTTCGGTTGCCTCAATTTTCATAGATTCTTGATTGTCAGTCCAACCTCCTCCTTTTGTTTTTCCTTTTGTTGAAATCACTTCTGCAATATTACCGCTCATTGTATTTAGCCCAAAATTGTTGGGCCAATAAGCGTTAACATTCGCTTCTGTATTTTTTTCTTTTACTTGAGTTATACTGTTAAGTTAACCAGTCACAATAAAGCAAAGCAGCTTCATACGAAACATTTACCAATGGATGATTGCTGTAGGCTTTATGATTAAGATAATATTTAATATATGGGTGTTCTTTATCATTGTTTTCATTACAGTTTGCAGTATCAATTTGTGCAACATTTAGTTGCTCCTTCAGTTTGTTCAGCTTTAGAAACAATCGAAAATCTGAGTATTGTTTATTTGTTACTTCAAATTTAGATGCCAACAAGGAATCATTAATTTTCACGAATGATTCCTTTATATCCTTTCTGCTGAAATTGATTTGTTGAGCAAAAACGTTCGCTAAAAACAAAAAGAGTAATGTGGTTAAAAATAGTTGTTTAAAAGTTAGTTCTAGCATGTTTTTTCGATATGTGACGAGGCTTTGAGAAAGTGGTTCCATTACCCTGCGATCTTGTTTTGAAAACCAATGCCCAATCTAACGAAACCGTTATAAAAAAAACCAACCGCAACTTTTGCAATACCGCTGTTATGTGCTGCCTATTTCTGATTCGTTCTCTTTTTATATTGCTCTAAATAACTTTCTAAGGGGGCTTTTTCATACTCTCCATCTTCAGCTGGATAGCGTAATTCTTTTGAAATCCAATCTATCTCCTTTGCGCATTGCCAAATTATACTTTCTCCACAAGGGACTATACTGGGTTGTAATTGAAACACATCATCAGTAAACGCATCTTTGGCGTCAATTAATTTCCACCCATTTGCATTCAGTTCATTTAGCAAATCGTTGAGAAATAAAGCGTTTAATAAAGAATGATGTATTAGCAGCGTGTGTTTTATGTCTCTTTTAAACAACAAGTGTGCTAATGAATCATAATAATTAACTCTATCTAAAATATGCTTTATGTAGTATTCTTTGTAGGGTGTTAAATCGGCATTAATGTCTTTTTGCAATGCGGTAGTTAATTGGGCATCAATGAACCAGTCCGATGCATCAATAGTCACATAGCCATTTTTGTAACCTTCATTCTTCAATACATATCTCATCGAATCTCTCTTTTCAACAGAGTTTCCTTCTTTTAGAAAAGGAAATCTGAATAGTTGATTGTAATTTTTGTAGTTTCTAATTATACTATCGCCTTTTTTAAAATCGGCAACATAAATCTTACTTGTTATTGATTTTGAATTATAATATAAGTGTGAATATGAATGATTACAAATCAAATGATTTTTCGAATCCCAATTATTTAATAATACCTTTCCATTATAATTATCAACGCGCATTCCACAAACAAAAAGGGCAGCTTTAATTTTATGTAAATCAAGCGTTTTTAAAATCATGCTATCTCTTACCAACCAATTTAATTTAGGTGTTTCTTTGGTAGTCGGGTCGTCTATTGTAATTGCAATCTGCTTTTGAGCAAATGTTGAGCTATTCAGTATGCAAAAGAATATTCCGGCTAGTATTGTCTTCCTGTATCTTCTTTTCATGTGTTTGTCGGGATTTTTTGTTAGGTTGCAAATAACTAGTATTTATCTGCCTATCTATTGCATATTTTTCGTTTTTCGGTTACGAATTAACGCTCATTTACTCACCTTTCAAAGCCAACTTTACATACCTAGTCCGGTTTTAGGGTTGCGCCTGTGTATCGGTTGTTTCGCAGTGCCCGGGTTGTTGGAATACTCGGGCTGCGCAGGTTTGGTTGGGACCTACAGTGGTTTATTGGGACCGGAAAAGACGTAAAAGCATGTGGTGGGTAACAGGGTGAAAGGTTATTACCGTTATCACCAAGGCTCGGCCCTGGTGGTGTCTCAGGTGTAAGGAGAGGGCCGGGCCGTGTATTTCGGGGTTTCCGCCTTGGTTGATGGGTATTCAGTAGGCGGCAATTGAATGAAAGCATGAATTAGGCATTAAGCCTGTGGGCATGCTGATTTAAGTCAGTAGGGCTTATTTGCGCTTGGCTAGCTCGTCGCGGATTCTTCCGGCTTTTTCATAAGCCTCGTCCTCAATGGCCGACTTCAGCATGTCCTTTAATTCATCTTTGCTTTTACGACTAAGCTCATCGCCTGAGTCGGACGGAACGGCATTGCTCACGCTGGCTTCCGCTGCCATACCGGTATCTTCCTTTGCAGAGGAAGGGTCATCATCGATAAGAATACCCGCAGAACTGAGAATGAATTCGTAGGTGTAAATCGGACAGCTGAAGCGAACGGCCAAAGCAATGGCATCGCTGGTTCGGGCATCAACCTCCACGTCGTTGGCTCCGTTTTGCTGGCAGATCAATTTTGCATAAAAAATGCCTTCTACCAAGTTGTAAATCACCACCTCTTTAACGGTAATGGAAAAAGACTCGGCAAAAGCCTTGAACAAATCGTGGGTCAAGGGACGTGAGGGGGCCATTTTTTCGAGTTCTATGGCGATGGCTTGGGCTTCAAAACCGCCAATAATGATGGGTAATCGGCGTTTTCCGTTGCTCTCTCCCAGCACCAGCGCGTAAGCTCCGCTTTGCGTTTGGCTGTATGAAAGGCCTGAGATATCCAGCTTAATCTTCTTCATGCTTGGTCTGATGAAAGTACGAAACTTTCGGCAGATAATTTAAACCTGAATAAAATCAGGAATTGGCTGCTTTAAATTTACGGAAGGCTTCTGTTAGGCGGGGCACCACTTCCATGGCATCGCCCACTACACCATAATCGGCGGCTTTGAAAAATGGAGCTTCAGGATCTTTGTTGATCACTACAATCACCTTTGAGCCGTTTACCCCGGCCAAATGCTGAATGGCTCCTGAAATTCCTACAGCAATATATAAGTTGGGTCGGATGGCAATACCGGTTTGTCCAACGTGCTCGTGGTGAGGCCTCCAACCAATGTCAGATACCGGTCTGCTACACGCTGTAGCTGCACCCATCGTTTCGGCCAATTCTTCAATAATGTTCCAGTTGGATGGGTCCTTCATTCCACGTCCGGCCGATACTACAAGCTCAGCTTCAGTGAGGAGCACTCCACCTTTGTGTTCACGTACTTTTTTCTCGATTTTCAACGACGATTGCACGCCGGCCAGAGCCGCGTCGAATGCTTCTACTGCTGCGGCGGAACCATTTTTTTGCGCAGGCACAGAGTTCGGCAGTAAGGTAATCACCTTTACCTCTGTGTTCATCTGATATTCGGCCAATGCCTTTCCGGAGAATACGTTCTTTCTTACCACAAATCCGCTGCTGGTGTCGGGCAAGGCTACTGCGCCAGAAACGAGACCGGCTTTGAGCCTGGCGGCAATGCGCGGTGCAACCGAACGTCCGGCATAGTCGTGACTAAACACCACGATTTTAGCACTGCTGGCCTCAACGGCCTTTAGCACAAGCTGTTCAACGAGCATCGGATCGAAGTGCCCTGGAAGGTTGGTGGCCAGCAACACCTTGCTTACCCCAAACTCGCCTGCGCGGGCGGCCTCCTCATTGGAGATGGCGCCACCAACAACAGCGGTTGCCGTGGTTTGAAGTTGTGCAGCAATCTGCGCTCCGTAAGAAATGGCTTCCAATGAAGCCTTCTTGATCGAACCTTTGGCGGTTTCGGCAAAAATGAGAACTGACATATTAAATGACTTTAGCTTCGGTATGAAGGAGTTGAACAAGAGAATCCATTTGATCGGCGTCAATGAGCTTAACCTCCGACTTCGGCTTGGGCAGTGAGAACTTGTGCACCTTCACAAGGGGCTGTTCTGTGCTGCTCAACACGCTGATGGCCTTAGTGCGTGCAGCCATAATGCCCCGCATGTTGGGAATTCGCTGTTCGGCCATGCCTTTTGCGGCGCTTACAACGCAGGGTAGGGCGGTGCTGATGACTTCCACTTCGCCATCTATTTCTACTTCCACGCTAACGGAATTACCAATCACATCCAGCTTGCTGCCCAAGGCAATGTAAGGCTGGTTGAGCAGGGCTGCAATCATACCGGGCACCTCAGAGCCATTGTAGTCGATGGTCTCTTTTCCGGCGAGAATCAAATCAAAGCCTTTGTCGGAGGCGTAGTCGGCGATTGATTTGGCTACCGACCAGGCATCGGCGGCTTCCATATCAATACGTACGGCATCATCGGCACCAATGGCCAAGGCTTTACGGATAATGGCTTCAACCGAAGCGTTTCCTACAGTAATAATGGTCACATTGCCTCCCAATGTTTCTTTCAGTTCAAGGGCTCGTACCAACGCATACCATTCATCGTAAGGATTTACGATATACTGAACTTTGTCTTCGTTGAAACGGGTGTCGTTGTCGGTGAAGGCAATTTTGGTCGTGGTATCGGGTACCTGACTGATGCACACTAGGATTTTCATAGGCTTTAGAAGCTGTGATTTCGGGCTGCAAATTTAGGAAAAAACCCCTGCGAAAAAGGAAATGTTCAGACTGGTCGAAAAATCCTGGAGTATGAATTGGTAAGTCTTGATTTTGAGTACTTTGATTCAACCCGTTTTGCGCGGTAACTTTTCAACCACACTGTTCAAAACTTAGGTAAAATCGTTTCGGCGCAAACCTCGGTGTGTTTTACCTTTGCCCTTCAGTAATTTTTTTTCTATGGCACTTGAATTAAACGGCAAACTGATTCGCGTTATGAATCCTGTTACCGGCGAAGGTCGGAACGGCTCCTGGACCAAGCAGGAGTTTGTGGTAGAAACATTTGATCAATACCCGAAGAAGATCTGTATGTCGGTATGGGGAGAAAAGGTTGACGCCTTGCGCCGTTTTCAAATTGGCGATGATGTAAAAGTGAGCATCAACCTTGAGTCGCGCGAATACAACGAGCGTTGGTACACAGAAGTGCGTGCCTGGAAAATCGATTCACTGGCGCAGGCCGCGCAAGGAATGGCCCCTAACCAAGGCTACGCTCAACCGGGAGCGCCTTCACAGGGCTACAATCCTTCAACCGCTCAGTCTCCATCGCCTTCTTTTCAGCCGGCCAGTCAGCAAAACGACGATTTCTTCAAGAGCGACGAAAGCGACGATCTCCCATTCTAAGTCTGTAGTGGGAGCATGAAGCGCACGCTGGAATTTCTGAGTCAACTCAGCGAGCACAACAACCGCGAGTGGTTTCAGGCCAACAAATCGGCATTTGAGGTCTCCAAAAAAGAAGTCGTTGCCCTGTGCACCTATATTCACAACACCTTAGGTAAGCAAGCCCCGGAGATTCTGCGCGACGATCCTTCAAAAGCTCTGTTTCGAATTTATCGCGATACCCGATTTTCGAACGACAAAACGCCCTACAAAAACAATTTGGGTTTTTGGCTCGCACCGGGTAGTAAACAAGACATTAGGGCAGGGTTCTACGTTCACATTCAGCCTGAAGCCTCGTTCATTGCTGCCGGTATATGGATGCCTCCAGCACCCGAACTCCAAGCTATACGGCAAGAAATCTATTTCCGACACGAAGAATTGAGTGCTGTTCTAAGCCAGTCGAAGCTTCGTAAAGTCTGGGGAGACCTCGAGGGTGAACAGTTGAAAACCGCACCCAAAGGATACGACAAAGACCATCCGGCGATTGATTTGCTGAAGTTTAAAAGTTTAGTACTTACCAAAAACTACAGCAATAAAGCTCTGCTCTCAGAGGCTTGGAAAGACGAGGTGGTTGAGCATTTGGTCCTCACCATTCCAGTTGTCCGCTTTCTCAATGGCGCTCTCGAAATGGCTGCGGCCAACTAAGCGCCGATTCGTTTCTCAAGACAAGGAATTCTTGATTTACCGTTTGATATAATGCGAACGGTTTTCTGAAATATTCGTTACCTGAAAGTCATCAACCTATATCTATATAGGGCTGAAAATGAGTCATGTAATGGCGGTTTCGTTGACTTTTCAACCTCCTGAATGTATAGTGCCCCCGGAATTTTTTCGCGCGTTAGTGAAGTAAAATCAGACGACTTTCCGGTGTTTCATTCTGCAAACTACTTAGGTTTGAGGGATTGCTTTGTATTTTCACCTTTATAAAACCTGAAACTGCCTTATGAAGCAAATCTTTACCTCCTGCTTTGTCCTGATTGTCGCTTTCTCTGCCAGTGCTCAATGTACGCTAAGCATCGATTCGGTGCTCAGCTCAGCTGTTTCCTGTAATGGTTTAAGCGACGGCGAGATTACCGTTTTTGCCAGCGGCGGCAATGGAGCAATCAGTTTTTCAAATACCGCAGGTGGCGAGGTTGTTTCACCTAACCAGCCCTTTGATGCAGCCACTGCCTTGAGTAATGCTTCAGGCTCCGGTCCAACCAACCGCTGGTGGTCGCCCTCTTCCTGCACTGGTGGTGCCTCCTTTCAGTTTAGCGCTACACAAGGCTGCCCTGCTGGTTCTGCCACCTACACCGGTCCTTTCAGTGGCTTTGCTGGCTGTTTTCTACGCTCGCCACAATTAAATATGAACGGCATCGACCTCGTTACCGCAACCTTCGACCTCAGCAATTCTTTTGCAGCCAACAGGCCTAACGACCGACTTCGATTCTATGTTTGGGTAAATAATGGATACCTTTCAGTTCCAGCTGCTTACACGGTAAATGGGAATAGTGGCCAATTTCTCAATTTTAACCAGGCAAACACCTGCGCGCCAATCACCGTAACCGTAAATTTATCCTCTGTACCTTCTAATAGCCGGAGCGATTTCCTGTTCTACATCGAAGCCAATTGCCAATACAACAACTGCACACCTTACCTTGCAGTAGTCGACAATATCGTTATCTCAGAAGCGGCTCCAACGCAGGCTTCGAACGTGTTTTCCGGCCTCCCTGCTGGCAATTATCCCATTACCGTGAGCGATGCCTCCGGTTGTCAGGTTAGCCTCCCGGCTCCGGTTACCATCACCCAGCCACCGGTGTTAACGGTAAGTACAACTGTTTTTCCGGCAACTACCGTGGGCGGAAATCAAGGGAGTGCCATTGCCAACGTTTCAGGTGGAAATGGCGGTTATACATTCGCCTGGAACACCAATCCACCGCAGAACACCGCTCAGGCTTCAGGCTTATCTGCCGGCACATATTCAGTAACCGTTACCGATGCCGAAGGCTGCACTCAATCAACAACTGCGCAGGTAACGGAACCGAGCTGCGATGGATTAAGCATTTCAAGTGTTACCGTTCAAAACCCAAGCTGTGCCGAGGCCAACGACGGAAGTTTAACCATCACGGCGCAAAGCCCCAATTCAGGGTTAAGCTACACACTCAATGGAGTTGATTTTCAGTCGGAACCCTTATTTTCTTCACTCTCCGAGGGCAGCTATTCTGCAGCAATTGCCGATGCCGCTGGCTGTAGCCTAGCTTATGCAGCCAATCCACTTGTACTCGTTGCCCCGGAAAGTCCGGCTGTTATCATCAATTTCGACGGTAATCAGCTCAGCGTGAATGGCTTTACAGCCGTTCAATGGTATCTCGATGGCGAGGCTATTCAAGGGGCGAATAGTGCGGAATGGAGCCCTAATGCCGATGGTATTTACACCGTTCAAATTACTGATGAAGAGGGTTGTATCTACTTTTCCCAAGGCTTTGAGGTATTGCTAACCCATGCTTTAACAAACCACCAAAATCCAGACTGGCTTATTTTTCCCAATCCGGGTCGCGAGTTTATCCGGCTTCGCCGGGATGACCTTTCGGGTAACGCACAATTGCGACTTTGGTCTGTAACCGGTCAGCAGCTTGCAGTTCAGCAATTGGAGGGCTTTGAAACTGTTATAGATGTTTCTCTACTCAAAAATGGAATTTATCTTATTGAATATAAAGATGATAATGGTGTTTACCGTCAGTATTGGATTAAACAATAAACCCAACACTTGAACGGTCGAAGTGAGCTATCAACCATGTGGAGCGCTACGCTTCTTGAATTCGGGCAATGTAGGCTTTTAAAACCGGAATATCGGCAGGAGCCCACCTGAGGTTCTCCAGCAGTATTTGAGGGTCTCCGCTGATGGCCATATCGTGGTCGGCACCCGGCGGTGGCAGTTGTTTCACTTTGGCCAGGAAAACGTGAAGTTTAACCCATGTTTGGGGGTATTCAAAAGGAAATACACCCAGATACTGGGTAATTTCAGGTTGTATCGATAACTCTTCCGCCAACTCTCTTTCCAGTGCCTTTAGTGGATCTTCGCCATCTTCCAGTTTTCCTCCCGGAAACTCCCAATGCTCCTCCAAAGCACGACCAGGCGCACGTCGGTAGGCACAGATTTCAACACCCAGCTGAAGGATAGCGCAGGAAACCTCAATTTCCATCGCGGTAAGCCTCCAACAGAATTCCTAAAATCTCTGAAGCCGCGAGTGGTATGCTGGTGCCTGGACCAAAAACCAAGGCAACGCCCGACTCATACAATTGGGTGTAGTCTTGTTGTGGAATCACGCCTCCGGCCACAACAATAATGTCATCCCGCCCAGCGGCCTTAAGCTCTTCTATAACTTTAGGAATGAGAGTTTTATGTCCACCGGCTAACGACGAAACGCCGAGCACGTGTACATCGTTTTCCAGAGCCTGCCTGGCCACTTCGGCCGGCGTTTGAAAAAGAGGGCCAATATCGACATCAAATCCGATGTCGGCAAAACCGGTGCTGATCACCTTAGCTCCGCGGTCGTGACCGTCTTGTCCCATTTTAGCCACCAAAATGCGTGGTCTTCTCCCTGCCAAATGGGCAAAATCATCGGCCATCAAACGGGCTTTTTCAAGGGCTTCGTTGTTTTTCACTTCGCCCGAATATACACCACGAATGCTTTTAATACTGGCCTGATACCTTCCAAATTCTTCTTCTAATGCCATTGAAATTTCGCCAAGAGTGGCTCTTTCCCTCGCAGCATCAATGCTGAGTGCCATAAGGTTGCCTTGACCACTTTTTGCGGCTTCACGAAGTTTTTGTAAACACAGCTCAACCTTTTCAGCGTTACGCTCGCGTTTAATCTTTGTCAGGCGTTCAATTTGTTCGGCTCGTACACGTGTATTATCAACTTCCAGAATTTCAAGGGGTTCCTGAGTGTCAACCTGAAATCTGTTTAATCCAACAATTACCTCTGTTCCGGCGTCAATTCGGGCCTGCTTCCTTGCGGCGGCCTCTTCGATACGCATCTTAGGAATGCCTGTTTCTATCGCTTTGGCCATCCCGCCAAGGGCTTCAACCTCTTCAATGAGCGCCCAGGCCTTATCGGCCAGCTCATGGGTTAAATATTCAACATAAGCGCTTCCGCCCCAAGGATCTATGGCCCGTGTAACTCCACTTTCCTGTTGAATAAACAATTGCGTGTTTCTGGCAATGCGCGCCGAAGCATCGGTGGGCAAAGCAATGGCTTCATCAAGCGCGTTGGTATGCAAACTTTGTGTGCCTCCGAGCACAGCCGCCATGGCCTCAACCGTGGTGCGCGCTACGTTGTTATAAGGGTCTTGCTCCGTTAAGCTCCAGCCGCTCGTTTGGCAGTGTGTTCTGAGCGATAACGACTTCGAATTTTTCGGATTAAAGCGTTTGAGCATGCGCGCCCAAAGCATCCGTCCCGCGCGCATCTTGGCAATTTCCATACAATGATTCATGCCAATTCCCCAGAAAAATGAAAGGCGGGGTGCGAATTCATCAATGCTCAAGCCCGCCGCCATTCCAGTTCGCACATACTCTAACCCATCGCACAAGGTGTAAGCCAGCTCTATGTCTGCTGTAGCGCCAGCTTCGTGCATGTGGTAGCCACTGATACTAATGCTGTTAAATTTTGGCATGTGCCTCGAGGTGTAGGCAAAAATATCGGCAATGATGCGCATCGATGGCCCGGGCGGATAGATATACGTGTTGCGCACCATGAACTCTTTCAAAATATCGTTCTGGATGGTTCCGCTCAGCTGTTCAGGCTTCACACCTTGCTCCTCAGCAGCCACAACGAAAAAGGCCATCACCGGTAATACCGCGCCGTTCATCGTCATAGAAACACTCATCTCGTGGAGAGGAATCTGATCGAATAAGATCTTCATATCCTCCACAGAATCAATAGCTACGCCGGCTTTACCAACGTCACCTTCCACGCGTTCATGGTCAGAATCATAGCCCCGGTGCGTAGCCAAATCAAAAGCAACGGATAAACCCTTCTGTCCGGCCGCTAAATTGCGTCTGTAAAAGGCATTGCTTTCAGCCGCAGTACTGAAGCCTGCGTATTGACGTATTGTCCATGGCCTGCTTACGTACATGCTCGAGTAAGGGCCCCGCAAAAAAGGCGCAATTCCCGGGTAATGGGTGGTGGGGTTTTCGCCTTTGGCCGGATAAGCCGAACCTACTTCAATATCTTCCGGGGACTTCCAAGAACGTTGGCCTTCAAATCGTTCAGGAGTTTTGGGGATGGCAATTCGGGTAAAGTAGGGCTTCATGCGTTGGGGCTGAGGGGTGAATATTGTTCCAGAAACGGAGCGAAAACAGATTCGACATTGCAGCCAATAAAGATAAATTGTTGAATGCCCAGGGCTTTAAGCCTTGGCTCATCGGCGGGTTTTCCGGCAACCCAAACCGGTGCATCGGGACGGGCCTTAGGGAAGAGCTCCTCGACCAGAGGCAAGTAATCATCATCGCCGGCGCACAATACGATAAGGCCTGCGTTTAGGGCGTCTCGGCTTTGTAGCTGGTCTTCTGGATTCACATTCCGGTTGCCCCTTACCGAAACGATGCCAGCCAAGGCGAGGAAATCTGCCGCAAAACCTGCTCGTGCAGCGCTTTTTGAGGCTTCGCCGAAGCAAACCAAAAAGGCTTTCTTTCCAAAGTGACGATGTAGATGTCTTCTCAGCCGCTCGAAAGCCTCGGCCTCGCGCCAGGGCTCTAACTGCTTCACTTCCGGTATTTTACTCAAAGGGTCGCGGGTCTGCGGCAAGGCTTCCGGTAAATTTTTATGTGCCTCGGCGAAAACCGAAGTGCCAACAATCGGACGTTTTCGGCTCATCACCATTTTGCGAAGCTCTCCCGCCGATTTTCGGATTTCCTCCTGCATAAATCCGGTTCTTACCGCACTGAAAAATCCACCAAGCTCCTGCACACGGCAGAACAAAGCCCACGATTGCTCTACAAGTTGCCTAGTGAGGCCATCGATGTACCATGAGCCGGAAGCCGGGTCTAAAACCTTGTCGAGCCTACTTTCTTCCTGCAATAAATGTTGGATGTTTAATGCCAGACGCCTTGAGTTAGCCGTATTCTGGGCATACAAAACATCATGAGGAAGCACGAAAAGGCGATCCACACCGGCCATTACGGCGGCCATTGACTCGGTGGTGGCTCGAATCAGGTTGGTGTAGGGATCGGCAATGGTTTTATTCCTTAACGTTGTTATGGCTTCTATTTCCAAAGGAAGCTTTGTTGCATCGAGCTTGTATGCCTCAAGCAGCATGGCCCACAAAAGACGCATTGCCCTGAATTTTGCCAATTGCAGAAAGTAATCGGAACCGATACTCAAGCGAATTTGGGCGGCTTCCAGCACAGCTTCCGGATTTTCACCCCGATACAGATTTTCGGCATATTCGGCGAATGCTGCAAGACTGAAAGCGAGTTCTTGTACCACCGACGCTCCGCTTTCTGCATAGATGCGCGCATCGTGAACTACAAATTTGAACCGGGGCAAGGCCGCTTTTCCCTGATCAATCATTGAGTTGAGTACAGAGAAATCGGTATGCTGGTCGTGGAAAAATGCGCCGGTTCGAAGCAGCTGACCGGGAATGTCGAAAGTGACCGATCCTGTAAGTAAATCACGCTTCAGCGGGCGACGTGCGAACTCATCAGCAAGCATGAACAGCAAGGCCGGCGAGCCTTCTCCACAATCGAAATGCAACGATACAGCTTCGGGAAGCACTCCCCGCAGGGTAAGAATCAATTCCTCCTGGTTGCTAATGCCAATGCCCTCAAAGCAAAGCGCAGAAGCTCCCTGTTCAAGGTGTTGCAAGGCCGATTTGTTGGCCACAAGAAGGTCATCGGTGGCTAGAATTACGCCCTTTTCCCAATCGTTAGCAAAGGCAAACTCAGGGTGATGTGGCCTGCGCAAGTGCCCCACAAAAAGCGATTCACTGTTTGCTTCTGAAGAACCTAGATTTTGAACTTCAAGCGACTCAACGCGCGAACTGAGGATTTTACTCAGGTCGTCGGTCTTGAGATCCTTTTTTAATTGTTCAAGCCAAAGCGTATAGTTAGCCTGAGGAAAATCGGTATTTAGCTTTTCCACGGTCGAGGAGTTAGTTTAACAATGCAGCCTTCTCGGCGAGATACTCAGTTTTCTGATGCGGTAGTGTCTACCAAAGTCCAGATTTCCTCTCCCTCCTTCTTCATGAAGTAATTTTCTCTCGCGTATTGTTCAAGGGTTTGTTCACTGGTGTTGATGGCTTCCAGCTTTTCGCGGGTGTTTTTGATTTGCTCCTGATAATACTTCCGTTGTTTGCGCAACTCAGTGAGCTCTTTTCTTTCGGTGTACTGAAGTACAAGGTTATTGCCGTCTAAGAAAAGCAGCCAAATCAGAAAGCCGAAAAAGGTGAGAAAATACTTGTTTCCCAGTAGCGGATATCGCTCGGTGAGTTGAGTAAATGCAGCCTTGAGCTTCATGGAACAAAAATAGGAGGAGTCGTTGTCTTAAGAAATCGTCCTTTCAAAAGTTCTGAGCATTGTGGTGTTTATTCAATCGAGAGCTTGCCAATCAGTTTCGGGAAATTCCCGGGATAGGTGCTAATGTAATTGAATGAACCCGAGGCCGGAGTGGTAAACTCAACCGATACACTGCTTCCGGAAGCGGCCAGCTCGGTGGCGGCAATTACATTTCTACCCGAGGGCACGTAATTGTTGTTCGACCCGGCGGCAATCGCGTCATTCACCACTTCCTGACCAGTTCCCATATTCACCAACACCCAGTTCTGATAAATGTCGGTACTTTTCATCGCATTATTCAGGGTGAGCTTTACCTTCGACTGCGCCGGAAGTGTAAGTCGGGCAGGCTCAAAGCGCATATCCGACATGCCCGACCCCAATACTTTAACCTCTACCTGATAAACGCCATTGGCATCTTTTTGCCATGTTTTATCACTCCCGCCGCAGGCAATCGCAAGGATTAACAGCGTAAAGAGTGGAATAATTCGTAAACGTTGCTGCATGGTTGTATAATCTGTTGCAATATCTGATAAAATATGATTGCTCAAATCTACATTTTAGAATTGATTTGAAATGTAATCTATCCTATACTGAATCAGTCATTTGAATCGATGTTTCCCTGTTTTAACACAGTATTTATTGCCATAAACCTAGCCCGTTGTTGTCCTCATTCCTTACAATAGATTCCATAAGGTCATCAACAATTACCTTTAGAATTGGCCTAAACCTGTAAACCGGGTTGCCTCACATTCAATTTTTTCTCACTTTTAGCCATCCCTTTCGCTACAAAAGGCATCCGCCAAATCAAACTAATATGTACACTCACCGAATTCGATCTTCTGAGGACTACTACTCGGCTATAACGCAAAGTCGGGAAAATCCCGAAGCATTCTGGGCCGCCGTGGCCTCTAACCTTCATTGGCAAAAGCCCTGGGAGAAGGTTCTCAATTGGAATTTCGACCCTTACGCTGTGCATTGGTTCGAGGGCGGAAAGTTGAATATTACCGAGAGTTGCCTCGACCGCCACCTGGCCGAACGCGGCAATCACACCGCCCTGTTATTTGAGCCCAACGACCCGAAAGACAGAGCCCGCCGCATCAGCTACAACGAGCTGTTTATGGAAGTGTGCCGATTTGCCAACGTGCTCAAACGCAATGGAGTGCGAAAAGGCGACCGCGTTTGCATTTACATGCCTATGATTCCCGCCTTGGCTGTGGCCACCTTGGCCTGTGCCCGAATTGGGGCCATCCACTCGGTGGTCTTTGCCGGCTTCTCTGCCCAATCGATGGCCGACCGCATCAACGACGCCGGCTGCATTGTAGTGGTTACCGCCGATGGCATGAGCCGCGGTGCCAAGCAGTTGCCGCTCAAACGAACCGTCGACGAAGCCCTCGAGCATTGCGACACCGTTTCGCGCGTAATCGTTTACAATCACTTGGATTGGCAACCCGAAATGCTCGATGGTCGCGATGTTTATTGGCACAACGAACTCGAACATGTCGACAGTCACTGCCCGGCCGAATCCATGGATTCAGAAGACCCGCTATTTATTCTCTACACCTCAGGCTCTACCGGCAAACCCAAAGGCGTAGTGCATACCACCGGCGGCTACGCAACTTACGTCGACTACAGCTTCCGCAACGTGTTTCAAGTAGAGCCCAACGATGTTTACTGGTGTACTGCCGATATCGGCTGGATTACCGGTCACAGCTACTTACTCTACGGTCCGCTCATGTCGGGCATCACCAGCCTTATGTTCGAAGGCATTCCCACATGGCCCGATGCCGGCCGCTTCTGGTCGGTCATCGACAAGCATGGCGTAACCGTATTTTACACCGCGCCAACCGCCATTCGTTCGCTGATGGCTGCCGGCATTGATCACGTTTTGCCCTACAACCTTCATTCACTCAGAGTTTTAGGTTCGGTAGGAGAGCCCATCAACGAAGAGGCCTGGCATTGGTACCACGTGCATGTGGGCAAAGAAAGATGCCCGGTAGTCGACACCTGGTGGCAAACCGAAACCGGCGGCATCATGATTTCTGCCCTGGCCGGCGTAACGCCCTCTAAACCAGCCCATGCGGGTTTGCCCTTGCCGGGTATTCAAACCGTGTTGCTCAATCAGGAAGGAAAAGAAATTGAAGGCAACGACCAGGAAGGCTACTTGGCGGTCAAATTCCCTTGGCCGTCGATGATTCGCACCACCTGGGGCGACCATGAGCGCTGCTATCAGACTTATTTTACGGCCTACAAGGGGTATTACTTTACCGGCGATGGCGCAAGGCGCGATGAACAGGGTATGTACCGCATTATTGGCCGTGTTGATGATGTAATTAATGTATCAGGCCACCGCTTCGGAACGGCCGAAATTGAAAATGCCATTAACCTGAATAAATCGGTAGTCGAAAGTGCCGTTGTGGGTTACCCGCACGACATTAAAGGTCAGGGCATTTACGCCTTTGTGATTTGCGAAAAATTACCGGAGCACCCCGAATATCTGCGCGAAGAGATTTACGAAACGGTGAGCACCGCCATCGGTCGTATTGCCAAGCCCGATAAAATTCAGTTTGTTTCCGGCTTGCCCAAAACGCGCTCAGGAAAAATCATGCGCCGAATTTTACGCAAAGTAGCCGAGGGCGATTTGAGCAACCTCGGCGATACCACCACCTTACTCGACCCGCTGATTGTGGATGAGATTGTGGAGGGGAAAGTGTAAATTGTCCGGTCATGAACATTCGGCAAATGTTGGTGCTGACATCCATTTTGGGATTGTCGCTTATGGTTTTAGGCCAGAAAGCCCTGCCACGGCCGTTTTACCGGAACCAGATTGCATTGCAGTTGGGGTTTGGTCAGACCAGCGCACCCGGTGTAGTGTTTCCGTTTTCCTCGGGTTTTGGCGCTTATGTGCGCCGTGATCGGCATGCTTTAGGATTTCGCCAGGATTACCACACGGAGCTGGAAATTTTCAAGGAGGCCACCTTTTACCGCTTTAGGTCGGTGTACTATGGAAATGCCTGGGTGCTCAAAAACACGGTGTTGATGCCGCAATTGGGAATTGGCAGCTTTAAATCGAATTTTCCTACCGGGCAGAACCGGGAATATTCCGGACTGGCCGCTGAAATTGGCATTGAAGGTTCGTGGCTGAACCGTGGTAATGGAATTGGCGCCCGGGTGTTTTTCAATTGGAATAAGCCACAGCCTTATGTTGGCTTGCACATAATGCTCAATCTCGGTTACAGTTGGATGAAGCAATAATGCTGCAGTTCGGAGCCTGATGTTGTTTCCGGTGCAGATCTGAATTTCCGCCTAAATTTTATTCATACAAACAAGGCACTTAAAAGTATTCCTTGCGGTTTTAATCATTCAACCGAAAGCCAATATTGATCAAGGATTTGCTTTTTAAGGTTGCGATTTCCGGTTAGCATTAACAATTCTGTTTGTTTTTTGGGCGTTCCGGCCCGCTCAGTTCCATTTCCAAATAAAACCCACGGGGGCCGTCGCGCTTTCCGCTGCAAGTCCTCGCGCCTCCGCTCCCTTCGGCTTCGCTCAGGGAACGGCTGCGCCGCTGTGGGCTTTGCGCTGCAATCGCTAACGTGGCCCTACGTTATTTTTTTAATGGATAGGTTTATCTGTCAGCATTGCGTATCTGTTGCAAAGACCACGTAATCAATGTATTTTAAGATTTCTCTTTTTCACCGTTTTTCTCAGAAAAACCATAACTTCGAGCCATAACCATTAAGTCTGCGTGCTTCCGGCCATCAATTTTCGCCTTGTTATTTTCGCTGTACTTCTTCAATGCTGCGGCATTCTAGGTGCGCAAGACGACTTTCAATTGATTGGTAGCGGAAGTCAGGCCAACCTAGGGAACAATTGTTTCAGGCTCACACAAGCGGTAAATGGTTCATTTGGGGCAGTTTGGTATCGATGGCAAGCAGACCTGAACCAGGACTTTGACCTGAATGCCAACCTTAACTTTGGCTTTAACGATTTCGGAGCCGATGGCATCGTCTTCGCCTTTCAGAACCTGTGTACCAATGTGGGTTCTACGGGCGGCGGAATGGGAATTGCCGGCGTTAATCCTTCGCTGTTCGTGGAATTCGACACCTTTGAAAATCCAGAGAACGGCGATTTGGCCGATGACCACATCGGAATCATGAGTGATGGGATTTTGTTTCACACCGGCCCGAGTTCTCTCGCGGCTCCTGTGTGTGCGACGCCGAATTGCGACAATATCGAAAGTGGTATCGATTACCCTGTGCGCATTCATTGGCAGGCGGCCATTCAAAAGCTCGATGTGTATTTCAATGGCATTCTGCGCTGTTCCTACACAGGCGATGTTATCAATACCATATTCAATGGAAACCCACTTGTGTATTGGGGATTTACTGCTGCAACCGGAGGATTTAACAATAGCCATACAGTTTGCGTTAACACCTTTAACAACAACCAAATACAGCCTGCCGATACCACTTGGTGCGCGAACCAACCCATCTCCTTTAGTGTGGGAAATCCTGTTCCTAACGTTACGTACCAATGGCAGGTGAGCACCGATGGCGGAACCACCTTCAGCAACCTCAGTAATTCGGCTATTTACAGTGGAGTAACCACGCCAACTTTAGTGCTTAACAATGCACCCAACACTTTGATTGGAAACTTCTACCAGGTGGTTATTACAGGTTGCGGAGGACAAACCACGAGCGAGCCTGCTGAAATCCTACCCGGGCAGGTCATCACCATAACTCAACAACCTGCAAACCAAGATGTTTGTGAGGATACACCGGTAACACTTACTGTAGCCTCTCCTGAGGCCACCACGTTTCAGTGGCAGGAACTGGTGGGCGGAAATTGGTTGAATTTGACTGATGATGTCATCCTCGGCTTTGCCGGAACCCTTACGCCCAGTTTAAGCCTTAGTGGACAGGCAACTTCAGCCGGAATTCGCGTGTATCGATGCTTGCTTTTGGCCGATTGCAGTGCGGAAACATTTAGTAATCAGGTTACTGTTACCCACACGGCGGGGCCATCTATAACTAACCAAACGATTGACCAAACGGTTTGCCTTGGCAACGATGCCGGGTTTTCAATCAACGCGTCCGGACCGGGTTTAAGCTACCAATGGCAAATGAGCACTGATGGCGGGGTTAGCTTCGTTAATTTGGTGAACAATGCCCAATTCAATCAGGTTGATGCCGATTTTTTGATAATTCTCGGTGCCACGGCCGGCCTTCATAACGCGCTTTTTCGCTGTCAGGTGAGCGGAACATGTGGAACGCCCATCACCACGAATCCTTCGACACTATTTGTGTTAAATCCACCGGCATTTGTGGTACAAGCCCTTTCTGCTGAGGCCTGTATTGGGAGCGAGGTTCAGTTTGTGGCAGCGGTGAGTGGCACGGCTACATGGCAATGGGAATATAGCACCGACAATGGTTTAACGTTTCAAAACCTTCAGAATGGCGCGCCCTTTTCGGGAGCAACGTCGCCAACTCTTACAATTAACCCGGTTTCCGGCGCAATGCAGGGCTGGGTGTTTCGGGCTGCGGTTTCGGGCTGTGGTCTTTCAATAATCGGCAATGCGGCAAGTCTAAACCTGTTGCCCGAGTTAACCATTGAGCCAATTCCCACCGAACTAACGCGATGCGAAGGGGCCTCGGTGCAAGTGTTTGTGCAGGCGCTCAATGCCAATGCTTACCAGTGGGAAGTCAACACTGGCAGTGGCTTTAGTCCACTTCCCAACACCAGCGAAATTAGTGGAGAAACCACAGCCGGAGTGCTCATTACCAATCTTCCGGCTTCATGGCACAGGGCTCAAATTCGTTGTCGGATTGTGGGCGAATGCGCAACCCTGTACAGCAGTATTCTAACCTTGAATGTGAACGGGCTTCCGGTGTTACTGGCAGAGCCCGATCCAATTCCAGTTTGCTCCGGGAGTTCTACTACGCTGGCTATACAATCGTCGGGTGTGGGAATTCAATTTCAGTGGGAAATCCTTGATGCTACCGGAGAGTTTGTGCCATTGGAGAAGAATGGATTCATTGGTGTTTCTTCATCTGTGCTGTCGATAGAAACCCAGGCCGATATGGATGGGCTCTTGTTGCGTTGTGTGCTCAGTGGCTGCGATGCAGAGGTGTTTACTGACACCATTCGACTGAATGTGCTCGAAAATGAGCCGGTGTATTTGCCCAATTCCTTTAGTCCGAACGAAGACCAACTTAACTCTGAATTTCAGTTGTTTACAGCCGGGAACCCACAAATAGAGGCCTCTATTTTTAACCGTTGGGGCGAAGTTGTACACCGTTGGACGGATGCGAAGCTGGGTTGGGATGGTAAGGTTAATGGGCAATTTGTGGCCGAGGGTGTTTATGCTTACAAAATTCGTGTGGAAACCGCCTGTGAAACCAAGACTTACACCGGCTTGGTTCAGGTGATTCGATGAGTTTTCGCGAATTCAGTTTTGAATGGATTTGGTGCAAGGGTTTTAGTTGGGCTTTTTGAAATCTATGCATCAAAATTTTTCGTTAGCCAGAAATGCGCATCCACTTCGTTACCCGCGGCTCGCAGTATTCAATATACAGCTTCTCCTTGTCGCATCGCATCTGCCGCATTTCTGACTTTTCCAGTAGGCCCTATTTAATTTCTTCAATTCCATCCATTCCCACATATAAATCCTCAATAGAGGAGTTTTCAATGTCGTCATCCTCAGAATCATCATCTATTTCCGCTAGCCAATTTCTGCGCGGCATCCTGGGTGGCGCACCAAGTTGACCGAAAAAGTTGCAGAAGTAATCTATGCTGGCAGGTTCTTGTGCGGTAATCCTCAGCTGACTTCCTTGTTGGTGTACAATTACCTTCATGTGTTCATTAAACAGCAAATACCTGTAAATGCCAACTTTTGCGTCTCTTGTTTTTTGCAGTACAAATTGCCATTTATTGCTGGTATCTAGTCGGCTTTCAACTTCACCAAACCAGTTCGGAAAATTCACTCCGCGGCTTGAATACAATTTAAAATTTGTATTTTCCGGTAATTCCTGGACCCAATTGGGAAATACACCATCAATTGTGAGTTGCTTATTTCCCCGCGAAATTGTTAATGGCAAGCGACTGTAATCCCAAAGGGTGTTCAATTCTTCTTTTTCAGGATTTGATAAACCCTCATAAATGAGAAAACGCCTTCTACGGGCATTTTCTTCGAAGGCCGAACCCATGCACTGGTAGCGATGTTTCTCCCATTTGCTGTCGGTAAATCCTTCAAAAATAAAACCCGATAACTTCAGAATGGAATTGTATATTTCAATTTCGAACCAACCCGGAAATTCATCTGAAATATAGAATGGAAAAATCAAGGGTAGATAGGATTTCCCGATATCTACAAAATATTCGTACTCATATCTACTGATGGGTATCCAATGCGGATTAAAAAAAGCTTTTTCATCTCCGTCAATTTTGTCCAGAAGCTTAAGATATTGATCATGGTAGTGTATGATTTCCTGATCTGTAATGAAATTTCTAATAACCTCTGGCTTTTCGGGTAATTGTTCAATTCTTCTCAACGCACTGCCAATTAGTGCAATGCGTTGGTCAAATTCGGATTTGCTTAGTTTAATTGATGGGTGCATGAATCAAATGTATTTATAAAACACTAAAGGCTTGTTTGAAAATGCTTAAAAGTTTAGTTTATAGCACTTTAAAACTTATCCAGGTGTGAGCAGGTGTAAAAAATCAGTTTGGCAGCTGAGCAGCCATGGACGTTTGAATTATGAATGCTCAGTATTTATTGGTCAGCATTAAAGCCTTGGCTTTGTTTCCTGCATTCAATATACCGATTTGCCTTATTGTCTTGCATTTTACGTATTATGACAATCAAAGTATGGCCTCATGAATCTAGCATAAGAAAAAATGTATGAGTTATTCAATTGTATAGATGAATTGTCAGATTTTCTTGCATAAACATGACGTTATTATTGTTGGTTTTTATTCGCATTGATTTTTTAATTATAATTTAGGTAAGGTAAATGAAAATGTACTTCCTATTCCGAGCTCACTTTTTACTTCAATTTTCCCATCGTGTTTTTCAATAATCTTTTTGCAAATCGCAAGACCAATTCCTGTTCCAGAGTATTCGTTTCTTTGGTGTAGTCGTTTGAAGGGAATATAAATTGTTTCGAAATGTTTTGGATCGATTCCAATACCGTTGTCGACAATGCTAAAGCGATGTTCTTCGCGAAGCTCTTCATATTGAATATTCACTGTAGGTAGGGGTTTATTGTTATATTTAATAGCATTTGAAATTAGATTGTCAAAAACCTGCTGCAATAAAGAACGGATACACTTCACATTGGGCATAGGCGAAACAATAATTTGTACTCGTTTCTCGCGGATGGCCTGTTGGTAAACCAAGAGTGTATCGTGAATAATTTCGCGAATGTTCGACTCGGTAAAATCTTCTTCGGAGGTTCCAATTCTGGAGTAATTGAGTAAGTCCTGAATAAGTCTTTTCATTCGATCGGCCCCATCAATGGCGAAGTTGATATACTGTTCAGAGCGCTCAGTCATGGTTACTTCTTTGCTGTTGAGCAGCAATTTCATGAATGAGGAAATCATTCGAAGTGGCTCTTGTAGGTCGTGCGAAACGATATAGGCAAACTGCTCCAGTTCTTTATTGAAGCCCAGTAGTTGCCGTGCTCTTTCCTGTAAAGCATTGTTGAGCTGCAAAAGCGATTCTTCGCTTTGTTTGAGGGCAGTGATGTCTTGCATCAAGCCAATTTGACGGATCGCATTTCCTTGAGAATCAAACAGAAAGATGCCTCTGTCGAGTACAAACTTATAGCTTCCATCGGCATGTCGAAACTGGTACTCGTCGTTCCAAAGCCGTTCTTTCTGAAGCATGGCTGCGTTCAGATTGTTCATCACTCTTTCACGGTCTGATGGATGCAGGAATTGTTCCCAGGCTTCTATTGTATCTCCGCTATTGAAAGGATGTCCAAAAACGCGTTCCAGTGAATCGCCCCAATCAATGGTGTTATTCTTTACGTCCCATTCATAAATGGCATCCTGTGCGGCTTGGCGCAGCAGCATAAATTTCTCGTTTTGGGTTCGGAGCTCTTCGTCGTATAGAACACGAATGGTGAGATCCTGACCGGCCGCATAAACGATTCCGTCTTGTTTTCCCAACGAAGCCGACCATTCCAACCAGAACCTGCGTCCATCTGCGCCGTGCATTACGGCCTCAAAATGAACAACAGGGGTAATTTGTAGCTGCTGGAAGGCATTGAGACCAACCTCTATATATTCTTCATCGATGCAATCGAAAAACGACTGACCTTTAAGGTCATCAGGGCTTTGCCCTAACAATTCGGCAAGGCGTTTATTGACTTTATAGAATTTTCCACTTTGATTGAGCACACATAAAAAATCAGGAACCAATTCAAAAATCTGCTCGCTCTCGCTAGAAATACGCCGACTTTCAATATATGTCCCTAGTCTTCCCGAAAGCAATCGCAACAGCCGAATACCTAATAATTCATTTACTTTTTCGGATTTTCCGAAGAAAAATAAACGGGCAATTTTTCGCTTTCCTAAACGAATCGGAATTGAATAACCACGGTCGAGGCCACATTCAAGGGTTATGTTTCGCCGCGGGAAGTCATCCAACAATAAGATATTTGAAACTTTTGCTATCTCTTCTGTGGGGTTTTCCTCTTCGTCCAGCAAATCTTCTAATGTGGAAGAAAAATCCTTGAATTTCCGATAATTCTGTCCTTCAGGATAGTGCCCGGTGAAGAGTTTTTCTTTCTTTTTAAAATAATCAGGAAGCCAGCATTCCGCAATTTCAAACTGAGTTTCGTTACAAATTCGCTGTAGGAATTGCTGAAGGTTGTTTCTGAAATCGTTTGGGTCTTCGAGAATAAATGACAACTCATCAAGCAACGTATCCAACCGTCGATCATCTTCTGCTTTGCTGATATCGCGGGCTAAACAGGCCAGTTGTTCTGAATCTTCCGACTGCAAGAATTCTAATTCGACATGTTTGATGGTATTTCCGATAGCCTGAAGCTCTGCAGTAATTTCAGTCGAAGTACCCGGTAAAAGTCCTTCAATAACCTGCTTTAACCGAAATTTATCGGTTTCGGTGAAAAACTCAAATAGGCTATGATGTGCATTTTCAGATAAACCATAAAAGAGTCGAACGAAAGCGGCATTAGACTGGATGAGTTTTCCGTTTCGTTCGAGGATGGCAATGGGGAGTTGACTGTTTTTCCAGGTTGAAAAGAGTAGGGGACTTTCGTTTGAAGAAGCCATCCAAAACAAAACCCAATGATTATTTGGGTTTTGGAAGTTTTTCGTTTTCCAGCCCCGGTTGCGAAACCCGATTTCGAGTTCTGTTTGTGAGCTAAGGTTTTGGGGTAAATTATCTGTATTTGCCGAAAAAATTACCGGTGATGAATCCTCATTAATCCATACAAAAGCCCAATACTTAACGAGAGGATTGGCTATTTCCTTCAGCAGTTCGACCGGTATGCCTTGTGGGGAATTCATTCTTCTTCCTCGTTTTGTTGGTTTCGAAGTCCAAATAGACTTTCCAAAATAGAGGTGATTATCGAAAGGATGAGACCAAAAAGGAAGGCCCATCCGAATCCATCGACTGTGAAGCCATCGAAAAGGGCATCGGCCGAAAGGATGATGATGGCGTTTATAAAGAGTAGAAAAATGCCCAGTGTGATGATGGTGATGGGTATTGACAAAACCAGCAGCAGCGGTTTCAAAAAGGTATTAAGGAACGATAGCAATATGGCGAGTATTAAGGCGGCTCCGATGCCATCAATGTGCACACCGCTGAGCATTTCGGCTGTAATCAACACAGCGATAGCCACAATCAAAATTTGAATTATCCAGTTCTTCATGTGAGATTCTCGTTCCCAAAATAGCGTTTTTCCTACATTTACGGCCTATGAAAATTGTCACCATCATTGGAGCCCGACCTCAAATTATTAAAGCTGCTGCCTTAAGCCGCGCTGTGAGAGGCTTCCAACATCCGGTGCATGAGGTTATTGTTCACACCGGACAGCACTATGACCCCAACATGTCGGAGGTTTTTATTCGGGAGTTAAGCATCCCTCAGCCCGACTATAATTTAGGTGTAGGCTCGGGTTCGCATGGAAAACAAACGGCCTCGATGATTGAGGGTATTGAACAGGTGCTAACTACCGAACAGCCTGATTGGCTTGTGGTCTACGGAGATACAAATTCTACCCTGGCCGGAGCCGTGGCAGCCTCTAAGCTGCATGTGCCTATTGCCCATATTGAAGCCGGCCTTCGGTCGTTTAACAAATCGATGCCTGAAGAAGTGAACCGGATCATGTGCGACCATGTGTCGACCTTGCTTTTTTCTCCAACGGGTGCCGGGATTCGTAACTTGCTGCGGGAAGGCTTTGTTCAGCAAGAGGGGCCGTATACTGCCGACCGACCCGGCGTTTTTCATTGTGGCGACCTGATGTACGACAACAGTTTGCATTTTGCCGGTGTGGCAGAAGCACAAACCGATATAGCTAAGCGTCTCGATTTATCGCGGAAGCCCTTTCTATTGGCCACCATTCACCGAAATGCCAACACCGACGATGCCGAGCGCTTGAATCGACTTTTCGACACCTTATGTGAATTGTCGGAGCGCTTCGATCGCAGGATTATTTTACCCTTGCACCCCAGAACACGAAAAATGATGGAGCAAACTTTAACTTCTGAGGTGCAGGCGAGGTTGAAGGGTGTGGATATCGATGTTGTGGAACCCGCCTCATTTCTTGAGATGATTGTTCTTGAAAGCAGATCGGAGTTAGTGGTAACCGACTCAGGTGGCGTTCAAAAAGAGGCATATTATTTCAAGAAGCCCTGCATTATTCTACGTCCCGAAACTGAATGGATTGAATTGGTTGAGCTCGGTTGTGCGGCCTTGTGTGATGCCGACCGAAACCAGATTTTGGAATCCTACGTTGAGTTAACCCAGAGAGATTTATCGTTTCCCGATGTTTTTGGCGACGGAAAAGCGGCTGAATTTATCTTGTCGACCCTCTATAAAAACAGATTAATGAGGCCCACCGAGGGGGCGATTTTATAAATATGGTGCTGATTTATGTAAACCGGATTACTTCTCGAAATAACTTTATTTTTAAGTTGTTTTTTAAGGAGATTTTGGGTTTACCCTATCAGCTTACAACACAAATTGAGGATTTCTCTCAGTATCAAGGACCAAAGCTGAGTTATTGCAGAACAGCTTTATGCGATGAAGTGTTTTTTTCAGCAACCGGATTGTTGTTTGAAACGGGAATTGTTGTGCAGGAAACCGAGCCGGTTATTTATCAGGGTAAACGTTATTTTTACCCCACACATCGCTCTTCTTCATTGCCTTTTGATCCATTCGCAGCGGCATTTTTTCTGGTAAGTAGATATGAAGAATATTTACCCCATATAAAAGATGCACACGGGCGATTTTCTTCTTCTCAGAGTTTAGCAGTACTGTATGGATTTATTGAGGAACCGGTTGTTAACCAATGGGCGCTGTTGGTGCTTGAATTACTCGAGCAAAAATATGGTAAATTAAAGCGACAAGCCTCTGCATATCGCTTTGAGCCGACCATTGATATTGATAACGCCTGGGCCTTTCAGCATAAGGGTTTTATTAGAGTCGGGGCGGGGTTGTTTGGCGATTTAATAAACTTTAAAATCCGACATTTTCTTGAGCGGCTTCTTGTGTTGTTGCATTTGCGTAATGACCCATACGACACTTATGAGTATCAACTTTCGTTAACGGAAAAATATGGTTTATCGCCCATTTATTTTTTTCTGTTAGGCGACTTTTCTACCTACGATCGCAATGTGCCTTACCAAAATAAGCAATTTCAGTCGTTGATTAAGTATTTAGACGACATTGGGCAAGTAGGAATTCACCCATCATACGCTTCCAATCAGAATGTTTTGCAATTAAAAAAGGAAATTTCAAGACTTTCCTTTATTTTGCATCGTGAAATTCGATTAAGTCGACAACACTTTTTAAAATTGAGCTTGCCTGAAACATATCAGCGTTTGGTGGATTGCGATATTACCGACGATTACACAATGGGTTATGCCGACCGTGTGGGATTTAGAGCCGGTATGGCCAGTCCGTTTTTCTTTTACGATTTGGACCTGGAAATTGAAACGTCGTTGAAAATTCACCCATTTGCAGTAATGGACGGGACATTAAAAGATTACATGCGTATTCAGCCTGAAAATGCGCTTTCGGTGATACGTCCAATTATTGAGCATATAAGAAAAGTAAATGGCACATTTATCACTGTTTGGCACAATGAATCCTTTGCCGAGAACGAGCGATGGCGCGGTTGGAGAAAGGTTTATGAAGATCTTATTCTAGAAGCGATAACTTAATTTTATGCATTCAAATCTACCCTCACTTAAACTTATTCGTAGCAAAGAAATTAACCGCATATTGTGGGATCAATCCATAGAAAAAACCTGCAATGCACTGCCCTATGCCTGTAGCTGGTATCTCGATGCTGTTTGTGGCGACCAATGGGATGCGTTGATTTCTAGTGATTATTCGTGGCTTATTCCCTTGCCCTATAAAAGAAAAATGGGCATTCAGTATTTGCCTACTCCTTTATTTGTGCAACAGTTGGGCGTTTTTGGTCCTGATAAACCGACGCCAAAACTCATGGAAAGCCTTTTTGCTTACCTAGAAAAAACGTGTTCTTTGGTCGAGTTTAATATAAATTTTGCCAATCCCATTGAACCACAAGACGGTTGGGGGTTTCGTGAGCGCAGCAATTTAATACTTGCGATACCTTCAGAGCGGAGTAATTTGGTGAAAGGGTTTTCAGAAAACACACGACGAAATATCCGTAAGGCTGAGGATGCCCAATTGCGGTTTGGAAGCGCCTCGATTCGATCAATCATAAAGTTGTTTCAGGACTATAAAGAAGCCGAGGTTAAGCATTGGAAAGTAGAGTATTACAACGTGCTTGAGCGTTTGTATCACATGGCTGCCTATCGCGGGTTCTCGAGGTGTTTTGGTGTATACAACACCGTGGGTGAGATGATTTGTGGGGCCATGATTGTTGAGTGGAACCACAGGGCTGTATTTGTGTTTTCCGGCAATTCACCGGAAGGCAAGGAGCTTGGTGCCATGCCATATTTAATTCACAAGTACTTGTTGGAAGCCCCTCCTGAAATAACCTGTTTCGACTTTGAAGGCTCCGACAATCCGGGCTTAAAACGGTTTTATCAAAGTTTTGGTGCGATTGAGTCGAACTACGTACATTTGACGATGAACCGGTTACCTTTTTATTTGCGCTGGTTAAAGACATAACTATGGTCCATATTCTCAACGACAAACCCAGCATTGCCAACGTTTTTCTCGCCGAACTGCGCGATGAAATCATTCAAAAGGATCCGTTGAGATTTCGCAGAAACCTTGAGCGCTTGGGGGAGATTTTGGCCTACGAAATCAGTAAGAACCTTCAGTACCAACTCCAAGAAGTAACCACACCTTTGGGTGTTGCGGAAGTGCAGTTGCTTGCTGAACAACCCGTGATTGCCACAATTCTAAGGGCCGGTTTACCCGTTCATACCGGTTTGCTCAATTACTTCGACCGGGCAGGCAGCGCCTTCATTTCAGCTTACCGTAAACATCACAAGGATGGCTCTTTTGAAATCAAGGTTGAGTATTTAAGCAGTCCGAACCTCGATGATAAAGTGTTGATTCTCTGCGATCCTATGCTGGCTACCGGGCAGTCGATGTATCTTACGTACAAGGCGATTTTGGCCATGGGCAAACCCCGACATGTGCATGTTGTGAGTTTAATTGCATCGGCCGAAGGGCTTGAATATGTGAAGCGGCATTTTCCGGTGAACACCAGTATTTGGTTGGGTGCAGTAGATGATGAGCTTACGGTAAAGTCGTACATCGTGCCGGGACTTGGTGATGCAGGTGATCTGGCTTACGGTCCGAAAATCTAGCCCCAATGCTTTTTAAGCTAATCCCGATTTTCTTATTGTGCATGGTGAAGTTTGTGGTGGGTGTACCGGCGATGTATGCGGCCACGCGATGGGACTTTCTGCCTTTGTTTTTAGTGTCGAGCGTTGCAGGAATTTGTGGTGTAGTAGCCTTCTTGTTTTTTGAAACTTGGCTTAGCAAAATGTGGAATGCATTTATGCTCAGGTTTAGAAAACCGAAACAGCGGGTGAAGCCTAAGTTGTTTACTCGGCGTAATCGGCTGCTGGTAAAAATACTCAGGCGATATGGACTACCCGGAATTGCATTTATTACACCAACACTCATTTCAATTCCTGTAGGCAGTGTGCTTGCGGGCAGGCTCTTTCCCGACCATAAAAAGGTATTCGTGAACCTCTCTGTTTCGGTACTGCTGTGGTCGGCATTTCTGAGTATAATTCTAACAAGTGGCATTAAATGGTAAACAAAACAACCATTCAGCACATATTCTTTGATTTAGATCGAACTCTTTGGGATTACGACAAGAATGTGAGAGAGTCGCTTTTTGATTTGTATGATGAATATCTGAGAGGGCTCGTTATAGGTGATGCCGCTACCTTTCATCGTGTTTTTCTTTTCGAAAATGGGCGTTTGTGGGAGGACTATACAGCGAATAAAATTGGTAAGGATTATCTACGTCAGAACCGATTTTTTTTCACGATCCGCCGTATGGGCTTGCCCGATGTTGATGTGGCCGAAGCTTTAGAGAAGGCTTATATGGCCGTAACTCCTGCGAAGAAGCACTTGATTCCCGGAGTTCATGAAACCCTTTCGGAATTGTCGAAGAGATATAGGCTGCATATTTTAACCAATGGTTTTGAGGATGCGCAGAATTTTAAGTTAGAAAATTCGGGTATTAGGCAGTATTTCGACACGGTTATAACGAGCGATGCGGCACAGTCGACCAAACCGAACCGGAAAATTTTTTTGTATTCGGAAAGCAAGATCAACTCCGGACCTATGCATTGTGTGTTGGTGGGTGATGATTTAAGGGCCGATGTTGGTGGTGCCCGCAACGCGGGATGGCAGGCCGTTCATTTTCATCCCAACCAGGAAGGTGAAGGAGTTAAATTGTTGGAGGAGCTCCTGGAGCACCTCTAGGCCGGCTGTCGAGAATTATTGTGCCAGCGGGTGCAGCGGATACCCCGCAAAACAGAGTGAGCGTGAGCGTGGGAGAGTGAGTGCGGTACTGAGAGTTGGAGTGGGAAGGGAGTGCGTGAGCGCGGACTCTGTTTGAGGAGTATGAGCGAAACACGCGGTGCCCGGCGATACAGCAACAGTATACCGAAATGCTGAGCGAGGCAGGCACCCCAACAATCAACTCTACTTAGGGCTTACTGAAAAACACTCAGTAGTTTTATTTGTAGCACTTTCGTCCCTGTTTAATTGAGGCTTAATGCAAGGGTTTTAAGTCTGGCTTTTGAAAATCCATTCACTCTTAAGTTCATGAAGTTCAATTTTTCGTTAGCCAGAAATACAACATCTGCTTCGTTGCCCGCAGCTCGCATCTGCCGCATTTCTGGCTTTTTCAATAAGCCCTGCTTGACCTAGGCAGGTGCCCAGATGTTTCGAAAACTTAAGTAGTTTATTTTCAAGCAGTAGCTTGGTTTGAGCGGTAAACCTTTGTTCGGAATTCGTTTGATTTGAGTGGTGTACTGAAGGCGGTACAAACGAAAAAAGGCGGTTCTCACCGCCTCTTCGAATCGCTTTTCTCAGATTATTTCTTTTCGCCTGAACAGCTTTTTGCTGCTGATTTGCTGCAGCAGCCACCTGTTTTTGCAGGAGCAGCGCCTCCGTTTCCGGATTCTACAGCTTTAATTTCTGTGGCTTTTGTTTCAGTTGCTTTCTCTGCTGATCCACATGATTTTGCGGCAGTAGATGAGCAGCAGCTACCTTTTTTGTTTTTCTTCTTGTCTTTGTCCTTATCCTTGTCTTTGTCGGTTTTTTCGATAGAAACAGTGTTGTTTGAAGCGGCATAAGCGCTAACAACAGAACCCAAAGAGAAGGTGCTCAATAGGAGCAGGGCGATGATTTTTTTCATGGTTTGAAGAATTGTTCGGTAAATGTACGTGAAAAAACAAATAATCGTATCAGAGCCATGCAATTTCTGTGATGCCACCTTTCACAATCTGACCGAGTTGAACGTTCACTTTGGCCTCAAGGGGCAAGATGATATCGACACGCGAGCCGAATTTGATAAACCCAAATTCAGCGCCCTGGCTGGCTTTGTCGCCCACCTTACTGTAGGTGATAATTCTGCGGGCCACGTATCCGGCTATTTGCCTAAGCATAACGCTATGGCGTTCATTTTCAACCACAACGGTGCTCCGTTCATTTTCAGTGGAGGACTTTGGATGGCTGGCTACGAGGTATAGGCCTTCGTGGTATTTCACATACTTTACGGTGCCACTGATCGAAAATCGGTTTATGTGAACGTTGAGGGGCGACATAAACACCGACACTAATCGGCGTTTGTCGTGGTAGTACTCCTGTTCATCGATTTCTTCGATAGCCACGATTTTTCCATCGGCGGGACATAAAACATGGGCATCTCCGATATTTTGTTTGCGCGATGGGTTTCGAAAAAACTGTAAAACGAGCAGGAACACGATTACAGAGGCAGTCAAAACCACGGCGCGTAACACCAATGCATCGCTGAAAAATTGCTGCATGCAGGCATTTAGAACAATATTGAAAATAGCCAGTATGATGAGCATTTTATGCCCTTCTCGATGTATCGTCATGTACGCGTTAATTTAGGTTGGCAAAAAAGATAGCCTAAAGGTGCATGTAGTTCTTTTTAGCCATCAACTGCTCCTGTGTTTCCCGGAAGTCGGGATCATCTACGCAGCAGTCAACCGGACAAACCGCAGCACACTGTGGCTCATCGTGGAAGCCAACGCACTCTGTGCACTTATCGGTAACGATGTAGTACACGTCCATCGCTTTTGGCTGGTTTGTTTGGTCGGCTTGATAAGTGCCACTTGAGACGTTCACCTCGCCTTTGAGCGAAGT
This sequence comes from Bacteroidota bacterium, assembly GCA_027483445.1. GTDB lineage: Bacteria > Bacteroidota > Bacteroidia > M30B66 > M30B66 > CAMCXT01. The sequence continues at coordinate 72,623 of JAIXUS010000078.1, forward strand.
GCCATCCGCGAAGCGCCATTCTGTTCCGCCTTCGTAAATAGCATTATTGGGGCACTCCGGCTCGCAGGCGCCGCAGTTTATACATTCATCAGTGATCATGATTGCCATAGCACATCAGATTTAAGGGTTATTTTCGCGGGGCGAAATTACGTGATATTTGATTCAAATGACCACCGAACAAAGAATACAGGCTTTTGTTGCTTTGGGGCTGGAAATCCGCCAATTGCTTGAAGACCCTGAAAGTCAAGCCCTGAATGTGCGCCAGCAACAGCTGAAAAAGCTGGCCGCCAACCTCTATTTGAGTAACGCGTGGTTTAGTCCCGACCAAGTTGAGCTCGCATTACAGGGTTTGGTAAGGCTCCTCGATGAAGACGCCTTGCGAGGCTGGCTTGAGTCGTACAAATCGAGTCTTGATAAGCCTTCTGCGGCAACCATTGGTGTGGTGATGGCCGGAAATTTACCCGCTGTTGGCTTTCATGATTTTTTGTGTGTGCTGTTAAGTGGGCGAAAAATAACGGCAAAGCTGAGTTCCGACGATCGTTTGCTGCTTCCTGCTCTGGCGGCCATGCTGGTGGCCATCGAGCCCGGCTTTGCGAACGATATACACTTTAGCGACGGCAAGCTGCTTCCTTTCGAAGCCATAATTGCCACGGGCAGCAACAACTCATCGCGATATTTTGAGTATTATTTCGCTCAGTATCCGCGCATTATCAGACGAAGCCGAACCTCGGTGGCTATCTTAAACGGGCTTGAAACAGAAGCCGACCTTGCCTTGTTGGCCAATGATGTATTCTCGTTTTACGGCATGGGCTGCCGAAGCGTAACGCATGTGTTTTTACCCGAGGGCTTTTCGCCCATTCGGTTTCTTGAACAATGCGGACAATGGTCGCATCTCCAACACCACTCTAAATTTTTTCATAACTACGAATATCACCGGGCGGGCTTTCTCATCAATCAAATAGCGCACTTCGACAACGGATTTCTAATTCTGAAGGAAGATGCCGCGTGGCAGAGTCCGGTGGCAGTTTTACATTATTCGATGTATACCAATTACGAAGATGTTAAATCGGAAATTTTGCAGCGCCGAGAAGAGGTTCAGGTTGTTGCCATGTTGAAGCCCGACAAAGACTTACAGGCCGTACCTTTCGGCACTACTCAAATGCCGGGTCCGGCCGACTACGCAGACGGAGTGGACACGTTACAGTTTATTCTTGAAAATACTTGATTTACCATGGGTTCCACGACAATTCGACAGCAGTTTCTCATTTTTCTTCTCTTTACCTTTTCTACCATGCATGCGCAAGAAAATACCCCAATCATTACCGGAATTATGAACGACACTTTGTTTCAAACAGAGTGGTATACCCAGTGGAACGATGCCAAAGACTACAAGGCTAATCCAGACGTGTTGAAGAAGTTATCGGAACTTCCTACAGGTTCCATTCACTTTATGGTTTATCTGGGTACCTGGTGTGATGACAGCCGTAAGCATGTTCCGGTTTTTCTTGACCTTGCCCGTCAGCTTAACTGGAAGTACAGTCTCATTGGCGTTAATCGCGAAAAGGAATGTCCGCTCGACAAGAAAGCCTGTAAATCGTGGGATATTCTCTATCTGCCAACCATTGTTGTGCTGCGCGATGGCGTTGAGCTTGGGCGCATGGTGGAAACGCCTAAAGCATCTGTTGAACAGGATATACTCGACATTCTTGGAAGGTAACCTGTGCTTGCACAGATGAAGAAATTGTGAAACCCTCGATTTTACCGCACACCAAGCGAGGCAAATTCTAACTTTGAGGCCTATGCAAAAGTTGTTCATCCTGCTGCTCATCTTTGGTTTTACAGAACGCGCCGTATCTCAAGTGTTTTGTCGGGAAATTGATTCCATCGCGGCTTCGCGCAACACTCCATTCCCATTTGGTGTTGCTTCCGGCGATCCTCGCGAAAATTCGGTGGTGTTGTGGACCTGTTTGTATACCAATGAATCGGGCCCTCAACGTGTGCAATGGGAATTGTCATTAGACTCATCCTTCACCCAATTGACCAACAAAGGCGATAAATCGACTGATATCAGCCAGGGTTTTGCAGTTAAATTGCAGCTTAGCAACCTCAAGCCGGGTACTACCTATTATTATCGCTTTAGTTGGAAAGGGAAGTATTCGGTTACCGGTCGCACACGAACAGCCCATAAAAATGCTACGCAGCTCAGGTTTGGCGTGGTGAGTTGCAGCAGTTATTCATGGGGTTATTTCAATGCCTATGCTGCCTTAGCCAAGGAGAAAGATTTACAGGCGGTGATTCACCTGGGCGATTACATCTACGAACAAGGTGCCGGAGAGTACGCCCATCCAAAGCTTGGACTGAAACATTTGCCTACACATGAAATTGTGAGCCTTCAGGATTATCGGAGTCGCTATGCGCAATACAGGCTCGACCCTTCGCTTCAGGAGGCGCATCGAATGCATCCATTTATTGCGGTTTGGGATGACCATGAGTTGGCCAATGACGCTTACAAAGACGGTGCACAGAACCACCAGCCTGAGACAGAGGGAAGCTGGGAGCAGCGAGCAAAAACGGCTCGTGAGGCCTATTTTGAATGGATGCCTATTGAATCTAACGAGCAGTATAGCATAAGGAGGAGCTTTGATTTTGGTCAGGTTGCCTCGTTGTTTATGCTGGATGGCCGTTTGGAAGGTCGAGATAAACAATTGAAAAACTTCAACGATCCTTCATTGGCCGACACCACCAGGTCGATGCTTGGTCGTGACCAGGCCAATTGGCTTATTGAATCTGTTTCAGGCTCAAAGTCGAAATGGAAATTGATTGGCAACCAGGTGATTTTTTCAGCGTATGAGTTACCGGTCAAATTCAAGACCTACCCTAAAAGCACCGACATGTGGAATGGTTATCCCGCGGAGCGGCAAAGAATTTTAAATGCCTGGGAGCGAAATGTGGTGCGCGATGTGCTGGTTTTAACCGGCGATGTGCATAGTGCCTTCTCTTTTGATTTACGATACCGGCGCAATGAACCCGCCAGTTCGTTTGGTGCGGAGTGGGTCACTACCAGTGTTTCGTCGTCTAACTTGAACGAATACACCAAAACCTGGAAGGTGCGTATCGCAGAGCGGTGGTTTACGGAGAACGGACTTAATCCTGAGTTGGAATACTGCAATCTCAGAGATCACGGGTATTTGGTGGTAAATCTGGATGAGAAGGAAGCCCGTGGTGAATGGAAGTTTATCGAGGTGCATAAGCCGGGTAAAACGAGGGCCAAGCGTGGCGAACAGCGGAGTGTGAAGGCGAAGTAGGGTAGATGCTGAGTTCCGGGTGGACCCCAAAAATCGGGGCCGGCCGCGAGCCTCCCTCCATTGCAAAATTACAACACAAACCTCCCAGCAGTCGGTATTTAAACATTTATAAACGTGTATAAACGTTTAAATAGTGAGGGTTTTTAAGAGGTTCATTTTTATTGGGATTTGGTTAATTTGGTGGTTTTGACAACTATTTGAATTTGAAAGCGATCTTTGTTGGAATAGGGCGGAATTTGGGTAAACCTCTGACAATCAGATTAACGCAAAAGCAGATTCAGAGCTAGTTTTGAAAATCTTCGAAATTGCAGGCTTGAAAGGCTTTTTGGGGTTGACAAACTGCGACTTCGCATCCTTGCCGGAAAATCATCACACCGTAAATGACAAAACGCACTGGCTGTGGACTTTCTTCATATCACATGATTAACCGATGATCTCGGATTGCGAATTGTTATTCCTGTTTTTCGCAGGCTTATTCAAATGCACGCAGACGAAGTACTTGAGGCTTGCTGTAAAATTCAGAAATGCGGCAGTTGCAAGGCGAAAAGGCGAGGCTGTATATTGAATATTGCGAGCTGCGGGCAAAGAAGCAGAGGCTGCATTTCTGGCCAACGAAAAATTGAGTCTAATGAATTCAAGAATGTATGGATTTTCGAAAGCTGATCAAATACAGGTCTAAAGCCTCATCCAAACAGGACCGAAAGTGCTGTTAATAAAACTATTGAGTGTTTTCAGTAGGCCCTAGCGGGTTGATTACTGCATAAACAAAGTTGAAAGTAGGACATGAGCTGCAACGCCATGGTTGAAACTGACTAGGTCGCACCCTCAAGATAATTGTAAATGCAATTGCGATTTATCAATTGAATCTGATAGATTTGTCGCATGACACAATTCTTTGTCGATTTCGATTTACCCGAAACCTTCAGCAGCGAGTTTGTTCGGCTCATACCGGCTCAACGCCGGAAGGTGAACGAGTTGCTGAACGATGGTGTCATTCTCTCCTATGCCTTGTCGGCCGATAGAACCAAGGTTTGGGCAACCATCAATGCACGTAATGGGCAAGAAGTGGATGCCATACTCGAACAACTGCCATTGTCGCCATACATGGTTGCAACCATTCATTTGTTGGAGTTCTACAATGCAACGGGGAACGGTCTTCCCGCCATTTCGCTGAATTGATTGCGAGTGCTTCCAACATAAATTAGCAGCTTGTTTTTTGTGGATGACCCTTCGCCAGTGAAGTGAAAGTCATGGTTTAATGCAGGTTAGTGGATGCCGTAAAATGCTCATTGACGAAATTCAATGAACTCCTTCGTTGTTAATCAATTTTATGCATCTTTAGCCATTGATTCATGTACGATATGCGCTTTGTTTCTTCCATTTTATTGATGCTCTTCCTTCTGGCCTGTTCCAATAAATCGAACGAGGAGTTGCTGGTTGGCGAATGGAAGATGGAAGGCTTCGACTTAAGTAAGGCCGATACCAGTGTTGGAGAACGCCAGCGTGAGGTTATGGAGAGCTTTAACAATAAAGATGGCGGATTGGTACTCAAGTTTGCGGCCGATAAATCATTGCAAACAGTAATTGATGCCAATGGAAGAAAGTTCGACATGCGTGGAACATATTCGCTGGCCGATGAAGGCAATACTCTCGTTGTGCAAATGGAGGAAGACCAAATCGAGGTAGACGAGGAGCGAAGTAGTATTGTTTTTCTTACCAGCGACACCTTGAAGCTCCAAGTAGAACAAGGTGTTATCATTGTGTATTCGAAAAATCCAGGCTGATTCTATTAGCGTTTTTGGCGAAAAACATACCCTCCAACGCAGTAATCGAGTGCGGACTTTACAGCATGTTGGCTCGATAAACTTTTACTGTATATCAATTTATTCCTTGTATGCTGCAGATACGACTTCTTGGATTAATGCTCGTTATTGCAACTACAGGTACTCTGGCACAGGTAAACCCATTAGGATTGTTTGTTGACGTTGATGGCAAGGTGAAATTTTGGGAATCTGAGCCCAATTACAATGGTCAAGTTGATGACACCGTGTATATCACCACGAATAAGGAGCGGAATATCGAGGACCTCAGAAATTTACGATACAATTATTTAACCTTCGTGGAAGCGCCCGGCGATGAATGGATTATTCCTTCTAATCTAGATCCAAGTAAGCTAAACGATACGTTACAAACCGCATTAGATGCTACACAATATGGGCTCGGTGTGCATTCGCTTGGTTATGATCATTTTACCAATACATTTTTCATTCAACAATCACCAAATATCACCAGTGATTCTGGCATTCAGGATATTCCTAAAGCTAACTATGAAGATGAATCCCGAGGCGCCAACCTAAACGATTCATTGCTTCGGTTGGTGCAACAAAAATTAATTCTCTATAAAAATCGCAATTGCGAAAAGCCTTTAGACTCACAGGAACTAGAGCTCCTTCAAAAGGAAATTTCAAGCTGCGATACGGTAATTGATGGAAAAGCAGTTTTTGATTATTTGGTCGATTTGTTCATCGACTACACCTACGATACTCGCAATCGATTAACGCAAGTCATCGGCTATCACTGGAGCCATCCTTTAGAAATAGACACATTTATTTACGACCAGGCCGGAAACATAAGCTATTTTTCCCGAGAACAAATCGGAATTAGGCGCACCGAAATTTCGTTTAAGTATGACACTTCTTCTAAAGTAGTTTTCGTCGCTGAACATTATTGCCACATTGATTCTGACCCGAATTCAGAAATTAAGTACTCTTCGAATACCTATTTCTCTTATAACAGTAAAGGTGTGATGGATTCAAAAACGGTAATTCAAGATGGAAACCACCTTCACTTTCGTTTTGAATTGAAGGAGGGCTTGCTGAAACAGTAAAAACACCATCAAAATCTTTCCACAAAGCTGACGGTAAATGCCCATCACCAGGTTTTTTCAAACATGAATTAAAGCACTGTTTATAAGAGTGTTGAGTGTTTTCAAGTAAACCCTTAGAACTGGTTGGTTTACTATTCCTACCTTTCGGCCACCAAAATCAAACAACATGAGAGTGCATTTTGCCTTGCTCGGACTCGCTTCGCTGTTGGGTCTATCTACAGTTTTTGCCCAAAAAAAGAAAGATGAAGCAGCACCAAAACCATGGGACGTCAATGCACCCGGAGCACCCGCCAAAAGTGTTTCGTTTACCGTCGACGAAGGAACATGGATGAACTTGGATGTTAGTCCCGACGGAAAACAAATCGTATTCGACCTTTTGGGCGACATCTACATTATGCCCTCCGAAGGCGGAAATGCCCGCTGCTTAAGGTCGGGATACGCTTTTGAAGTTCAACCGCGGTTTTCACCCGATGGTAAATACATCTCCTTCACCTCCGATGCCGGTGGTGCCGACAATATTTGGGTGATGGATGCCGCTGGAAATGGCGCTAAAGCCATCACCAACGAAGATTATCGACTGCTTAACAATGCCGAATGGTCTGCCGATGGACAATACCTCATCGCCCGGAAACACTTCACCAATACCCGATCAGCCGGTGCAGGAGAACTCTGGATGTATCACCTCAGCGGAGGTTCCGGATTGCAACTGGTGCAAAAGAAAAACGATCAACAAGACATCGGCGAACCCTGTATTTCAAACAATGGTAGATATGTTTACTATTCTGAAGATATGTACCCGGGAGGCTACTTCCAGTATAACAAAGACCCCAACTCGCTGATTTATGCCATCCGCCGGCTTGACCGGCAAACCGGAAAAATACGCACCGAAGTGCAAGGACCTGGTGGAGCTTGCCGGCCTGTTCTGTCGAACGACAACCGCAGCCTGGCTTTTGTGAGAAGAGTGCGTGATAAATCGGTGCTTTTTGTGCGCGACCTTGGCAGTGGCCGCGAACGCCCCATTTACACCGAGCTGAGCAAAGACCAGCAAGAGGCCTGGGCCTTATTTGGGGTGTATACCAACTTTAGCTTTAGTCCCGACGACCGCCACATTTATATCTGGGCACAGGGTAAAATCAGGAAAATTGAGGTGCAAAGCGGTCAAATGTCGGTAATCCCATTTACCCTCACGGCCAACCACAATATTACGGAAGCGCTTCGTTTTCAGCAGGAAACGGCGCCCGACAGTTTTACCGTAAATACCATCCGCAATGCGGCCACAAGTCCTAACGGCCGCCGACTCGTGTTTAACGCCGTGGGCCAGTTGTGGATGAAGATTTTACCCAACGGGCACGTTACCCGACTTACGAAGAATGCGGAGTTTGAATTTGAGCCCTGCTGGTCGGCCAACAACGAACGGATTGCCTACGTAAGCTGGTCTGATACCGCGATGGGAGCTGTAAAGCTGCTCGATCCGGCAACGGGGAAAACCGATGTTATCACCAACGAAAAAGGCATTTACCGAACTCCGTCACTTTCGCCCGACGGCCGCTATTTGGTGTATGTGAAGGAAGAAGGGAACGACCATCAGGGCTTTGCCCACTGCATAAACCCTGGAATTTATCTCTACGACTTTTCTTCCAAAACGTACACGCTGCTCGATGTGGAAGGCGAGTATCCACGCTTTTCGGCCGATAGCAAACGGATTTTCTTTCAAACCGGCGGCTACCTTTTTGGAGCCCTTGAGAAAGCATTTAAAAGCTGCGATTTAACCGGCAATCAGGTAATTACTCATTACACATCAAAGTATGCCAATAGCTATTCGCTGAGCCCCGACAACCGATACCTTGCATTTACCGAGCTTTTTAAAGTATATGTTACACCTTTTATTCAAACAGGTAAGGCCATCGACCTGAGCAACAGTACTTCTGCATATCCGGTTAAACTGCTTTCAACCGAAGCCGGCATCAGCCTACATTGGTCAGATACTACCCAACTTCACTGGACCTTGGGTGAGGAATATTTCAGCACAAATGTGGATGGCTTTTTCCTGAAAGACAAAGAGCAGGAGTCCAAGTTCAAGCCCGTTTCGGAAGGTGCTTCCATTGGTTTAAAGTTGGCCCACGACAAGCCCAAGGGAGTTTTTGCGTATACCAATGCCCGAATCATCACCATGAAGGGCGACGAAGTAATTGAAAGTGGAACCATTGTGGTACGCGATAATCGCATCGAAGCCGTGGGTTCGGCCGAAAAGGTGAGCCTTCCCGAAGGGGCAAAAATTGTGGATTGCAGCGGGAAAACGATCATGCCCGGCTTGGTCGATGTGCACGCTCACCTGGGCACCTTCCGCCATGGATTAAGTCCGCAGCAACAGTGGTCGTACTACGCCAACCTCGCTTTTGGCGTTACCACTACCCACGACCCCTCGTCGAATACTGAAATGGTTTTTTCGCAGAGCGAGATGGTAAAATCAGGGCAGATGGTTGGTCCACGCATTTTCTCCACCGGTATCATTCTTTATGGTGCGGATGGCGATTTCAGGGCACAAATCAACAACCTCGACGATGCCCGTTTTGCCTTGCGCCGCACCCGTGCTTTCGGGGCTTTTAGCGTGAAAAGCTATAACCAGCCACGCCGTAATCAACGCCAGCAAGTAATTGCTGCTGCCCGAGAGCTGAAGATGAATGTGGTGCCTGAGGGCGGCTCTCATTTTTTGCACAACCTTTCGATGATTCTCGACGGCCACACCGGCATTGAGCACAATCTTCCGGTGCACGATCTATACAGCGATGTGGTCAAACTTTGGGGCGCCTCAAAAACAGGTTACACACCCACTTTAATCGTGAATTATGGCTCAATAAACGGTGAGTATTATTACTACCAGAACGAGAAAGTGTGGGAAAACCAGCGTTTGCTGAACTTCACACCCCGTGCATTAGTCGATCCGCGGGCACGTCATCGCACCATGGTGCCCGACGACGAATACCGAAATGGTCACATGCATGTGGCCCGAAGCATTAAAAAACTCAACGATGCCGGCGTGAAGGTGAATCTGGGTGCACACGGTCAAATTCAAGGTTTGGGTGCGCATTGGGAGTTAAAAATGCTCGCCTCCGGCGGGATGACAAATCTCGAAGCCTTGCGCTGCGCCACACTGAATGGAGCGCATTACATTGGTATGGAAAACCACATTGGCTCGCTCGAAATAGGCAAACTGGCCGATTTTATTGTGCTTGACGAAAATCCGCTAACCAACCTCGACAACATTGGAACCATCAAGTATACTGTTGCCAATGGACGGCTTTTCGAGGCCATGAGCATGCAGGAACTCATCACAGGAAATAGAAAGCGAATGCCTTTTTATTTCGAGCAAGAGTTTGGAAACAACGACTTCCACTTTCACGAAGAAACCGGCTGTTTTCAAGGTCATACCTGTGGTTGTCGTAAATAAAAATTTGGATGACCATCATCGCTGCTGAAGACTAAACCCAAACCCTAAATGGAAGAACCAATTGTTTGTCCCGAATGCCGTTCGCCATATGGATACAACACCGGCAGCAGTTTTATGTGTCCGGAATGCGGTCACGAATGGCTGGAAAACGCAACAACTGACATTGAAACGGGCTTAATGGTTGTAGATGCCAATGGCACCCGATTGCTCGACGGCGATCATAACATCGACTGCCGCATAGATGGGTTTGGGCAGATGGCTTTGAAGTCGGAATTTGTTCGCAAAGCCTAATCGTTTCGGCCACGATGATTTTTCTCCTACTTTTGGCAATTCCTCAACCTATGCCTCGTTAACCTAAGCGAATTATGTCGGAACCTATAGAACGCAAAACTACCCTCCAGGCCGCAGCCCGTTATGGATTGTACACCGGACTGATGCTGGTGTTTATTCAAACCATTCAATACTTAGCCGGACTTTACGTGTCCTTTTTCTTCTCCATCATCACAGGCTCGCTGTTTATTGTGGCTCTCGTGCTGAGCATCCGAAATTACCGCGACAAAGAGCTGAATGGATGGATGAACTATGGCGAAGGTGTTAGTTTGGGAACCCTGATTTCCATTGCTTCTGGACTGATTTACGGAGCTTTCATGTTGTTGCTCGTTATGGTTATCGACAAAACCTATTTTGATGAGCTCATCATCCAAACCCAGGAAATGATGGAGGCTTCAAAGGTGCCCGACGATGTGGTTGAAAAAACCATTGATCAGATGCAGGAAAATTCTTCACCTTGGCAGTTTGCCTACGGGCCTATCGTTCAATATGGTGTTTCTGGATTAATCGTTAGTTTAATTGTTGCGATTTTCTTCCGGAAATCACCCGAAAACTCCTTCGAAAAAGATACGCTGTAATGCCCGATATCTCGATTGTAATTCCTCTCTACAACGAGGAAGAGTCGCTACCCGAATTGTCGGCATGGATCGACAAGGTGATGCAACAGCATGGCTTCAGTTATGAAGTGCTTTTTGTTGATGACGGTAGCACCGACAGCAGCTGGTCGGTCATCCAAACACTGAGCGCCCAAAACAACAAACTCAAAGGCATTCGTTTTCGACGGAACTACGGTAAATCGGGGGCTCTCAATACCGGTTTTGCAGCTGCCGAAGGCGATGTGGTCATCACCATGGATGCCGACCTGCAAGACAGTCCCGACGAGATTCCCGAGCTCTACCGCCTCATTCAGGAAGAAAAATTCGACCTTATTTCAGGTTGGAAGCAAAAGCGCTACGACCCAATCACCAAGACGCTTCCAACCAAGCTGTTTAACTGGGCCGCCCGTCGCATGAGCGGAATTTATCTGCACGACTTCAACTGCGGTTTGAAAGCCTACAAACATGAGGTTGTCAAAAACATCGAGGTTTACGGCGAGATGCATCGTTATATTCCCGTGCTTGCTAAGTGGGCGGGTTTCAAGAAGATAGGGGAGAAGGTGGTTCAGCATCGCGCCCGAAAATACGGTACCACCAAGTTTGGCTGGGAGCGCTTCATCAATGGCTTCCTCGATTTGCTCAGTATTACATTCGTTTCGCGCTTTGGAAAACGCCCAATGCACCTTTTCGGGTTACTCGGAACGCTGAGTTTTTTCATCGGTTTTGTTATTGCGGGCTATCTCACCTTCGCCAAGTTTGTGTATCAGGCGTACCGAATGACCGACCGACCGGTGTTTTATTTCGGGTTGTTTTTCATGGTCATCGGCACTCAGCTCTTCCTGGCGGGGTTTCTCGGAGAGCTCATCGCCCGCAATGGGCACGATCGAAATCAATATCAGGTTCGCGAACGTATCGGCTGCTGATGCGCACTGTGCTGCTTTTGGGCTTGCTTTTCTCCTTTGGGCCTGCATTTGGACAATGGGAGCGTTTTAACTACGAAGGCGAAAATCCGGGTGAACTGTCGTTCTTCAAGTATGCGCCCCGCGCTGCACTCGACAATCCTGATGCGCCAATGGTTTTGGTGTTGCACGGCTGTGGACAGGACGCCCGGCAGATCAATGCCCTGGCCGGTTGGTCGGCCCTTGCTGATGAACTGGGCCTTTTGCTATTGTTTGCGGAACAAAAGAAGCTGAACAATTTAGGCGACTGTTTCAACTGGTTTTTGGCAAACGATGTGGAGCCATTTGGCGGCGAAATGCACTCAATTTACGTTGCTGCTCAAGCCTTTAGGCGTAGTTACCCCGGCAGTCGTAACTATGTGTATGGGGTTTCGGCCGGGGCGGCGATGGCATTAGCGATGCTTTACAATTATCCGGCATACTTTCAGGCGGGAGCCGTTTTGGCCGGTGGCGCCTTTAAATACCACGATTCGATGTTGAGTGCAGCCTCGTACCTGCAGCAATCGAACAATTACCCGAGCGACATCATGCTGAGTTTTCTGCCCGAGCGCATTCGATTGTATTCAGGACCATTTCCTGCTCTGGTGAGCATCCATGGAACGGCCGATCCGGTTGTGCATATCGCCCATCAGGAAGGGCTTCGAAAGCAATACCTCGCGTGGACGCGCAACGAAAGGGCGGTAGAGGAAGCAAGTGCGCCCCTTGAACGCATCCGCCGAAGGCAATACAGTCTGAACGATGCCAAAACCACTCAGCTCATTGTTTACACCGTCGAAGGCATGGGCCATGCGGTGCCGGTTGACCATTCGCAGCCGGAGCGAAACGGAGGAAGTGGTTTATTTGCGGCTCCTGTCGATTGGTTTTCGACCCGGGCAATTTTGAATGATTGGGGCCTAACTAGATGAAAAACATAATTTTAGAGAAATTTCCCTATTCTGTGTTTTCAAAACTGTAAATGCTTAATTTAGAGCCTCATTTTGTAATCTCAGCCCATAGATTTCATGAAACGCATTGGAATAGGAGTAATGTTGTTCAGCGCACTTTTGCTTAGCTCATGCAGCAAAGAACAGTGTGGAGAATGTTTTACGGAGGAGACCAATAAGGAAACCGGCGAGAGGGTTACCACTTCAATTGGTGAACTGTGTGGTGAGGAGTTAACAAACACCGACGGAACTACCTTTCCAACCGTGAGTGGTACTGCCCGAACTTACTGCGAATAAGGCAGTTCAAGTGTGATGTATTCTGTTGATAATTTGCCGGAATGCATCATTAACATTTTTTAAAATTCTGCATCTTGACCCGTCGGTCGCGTTATCATTTCTTTGCGCGACAATTATAACCTATGACAGATATTCGAGAAATTAACGAGCGAATTGAACGGGAGAGCGCCTTTATTGAGCTGCTCAAACTTGAATTAGACAAGGTCATCATTGGCCAGCAGTACATGGTCGACCGCCTTTTGATAGGGCTTTTGGCCAACGGGCACTTACTTTTAGAAGGGGTTCCCGGATTGGCCAAAACTCTGGCGATTAAGTCGCTGGCCCAAACCATTGATGCCGCTTTTAGCAGGATACAGTTTACCCCCGATTTGCTGCCGGCCGATTTGGTGGGAACCATGATTTACAATCAAAAGCAGGAGCAGTTTACCGTGCGTAAAGGGCCACTGTTTGCCAATTTCATCCTTGCCGATGAGATTAACCGGGCCCCGGCAAAAGTGCAAAGTGCCTTGCTCGAAGCCATGCAGGAACGCCAGGTGACCATTGGCGAAACCACCCATAAGCTGCCTGAGCCATTCCTTGTGTTAGCCACACAAAACCCGGTAGAGCAGGAGGGAACCTATCCGCTGCCTGAAGCCCAGGTAGACCGTTTCATGCTCAAGATTGTAATCGGTTACCCCAATCGCGAAGATGAACGGAAGATCATCCGCCAAAACTTGGCGGCCGAATTTCCTAAACCCTCCAAAGTCGTTAGCCCTGAACAAATTATCAGAGCGCGACAGGTGGTTCGGGAGGTTTACATGGACGAGAAAATCGAGAATTACATCGTCGATATCGTTTTTGCTACGCGTTTTCCCGCCGATTCCGGCCTGGCCAAATACCAACCGCTCATTTCGTTTGGTGGCTCTCCGCGGGCCTCAATTAGTTTAGCCCATGCTGCAAAAGCATACGCCTTTATACGCCGCCGTGGTTATGTAATCCCCGAAGACGTTCGCGCCGTTTGTTTAGATGTATTGCGCCACCGAATCGGGCTTACCTACGAAGCCGAAGCTGAAAACATCACCACCGAGCATATTGTCCAGGAAATTCTCAATACGGTTGAAGTACCTTGATTAAGGTAAGCTTCACACCTGATTGCGTCTGTTCATCCTAATCAGTGTTGAAAACACGGCCACTATGCAAACAAACGACCTGCTGAAGAAGGTACGCAAGCTCGAAATCAAAAGCCGCGGACTCTCGTCGGAGCTCTTCTCCGGCCAGTATCACAGCGCGTTTAAAGGACGTGGAATGTCGTTCAGCGAAGTCCGCGAGTACCAGCCCGGCGACGATATCCGAACCATCGATTGGAACGTCACGGCAAGGTTCAACCACCCTTATGTGAAGGTGTTTGAAGAAGAACGGGAACTCACCATCATGCTCGTTGTGGATGTTAGTGGCTCCAACGATTTCGGCACACAGCGCATGTTCAAAATGGAACTCGTTACCGAGGTATGCGCCGTTCTTGCCTTTTCGTCGCTTCAAAATAACGATAAGGTTGGGGTGATTTTCTTCTCCGATAAAATCGAGAAATACATCCCGCCCAAAAAAGGAAAATCGCACGTGCTTCGCATCATTCGGGAGCTCATCGACTTTCGTCCTGAACACAAAAAAACCAACGTAGCTGAAGCCTTACGTTTCCTCACAAACGTAACCAAAAAGCGATGTACTGCATTTGTCCTCAGCGATTTCCAATCGCCCGGGTTTAATGACGTGCTTAAAATCGCGGCCCGTAAACACGATGTTGTCGCGCTTCAGGTGGTAGACCCGCGTGAGGCCCAGCTTCCCGATGTGGGGTTGGTACAGTTTCTCGATGCTGAAACCAACGAGGTACGATGGATCGACACCTCCGACCGCGCTGTTCGGAAAAGCTACGAACTCAACTACCGCAAACACGATGAAGCGCTGCGAAACAGCTTCGCCCGTGCAGGTGTCGACATGGCCGTGCTCCAAACCGACCGCTCCTGGATTACCCCATTGAGTAACCTTTTAAAACGCCGAGGAGCCCAATGAAAAACGCATGGTTGCTTAGTTTACTGTTTTTGTTTTTTGGCTCATCAGTCGTGGCGCAGAAGGCCTCCGTACAAGCCGGAAGCTATCGCATTCGACTGGGCGAACAAATCGAGCTCAACCTGCAGGCTCAACCCCTCGATGGCCAAAAAGTCATCTGGCCCACATTTCCCGACAGCCTTGGGCCTTATTTCGACATCGTTCGCCGCGATACCCTCGATACCCTAAGTTTGCCTGATAAACCTCTGATATACAGTCAGAAAATTATCATTACCTCTTTCGATTCGGGCCGACATGTACTGCCGGTTTTCGACTTTGGCTTTTTCAAACCGGGTGGTGATACCCAGTCAGTCATCACCGACGCCCTAAGCATTGAGGTTTTAGTGGAGCGTGTTGATACCACCAAGGCGATTAAAGATATCCGCGGTTTGGCAACAGTGCCGCCTGATTATTGGCAATACCTGATGTATGCTGGACTGGCCATCCTGCTAGCATTGATTGCATACCTCGTTTGGCGGCGTCTGTCGAAGCATAAAAAGCCGGTTGTTGTGGCCAAGCCTGATGTCGCTCCGGTTCCAGCCTGGGAACTTGCACTGACGGCACTCAGCACCATCGAACAGGAAGCCTTGTGGAAGCAGCGCAAAGAGAAGGCTTTCCACTCGGCCTTAACCGAAGTGATGCGGAACTACATCGAAGCGCAGCTCAAATTGCCGGCTCCGGAGTCGACTTCCGATGAAATCTTGGTCATGCTCCGCAATGCCTCGGTTGCTCCAGAAGCCCTCGACGCCATGCGCAGAGTGCTGTTGCTGGCCGATTTAGTTAAGTTCGCCAAGGGAACAGCATTGCCGTCTGAACACGAGCTCAGTGTTCAACTGTGCCGACAGTTTATCGAGCTTACCAAGCCACAGTTAGCGGCATCGGAACCCGGAAAGGAGGCTGCTGATGTTTGACTTTAGCAACCTTGGCATCCCTAATTTTGCCGACATCCAGTTCGAACAACCCTGGATGTTCCTGCTTCTCTTGCTCATTCCATTACTGGTATTCTGGTACATCCGTAAAGGCAGAAGAAACAAGCCGGAGCTGAGAATTTCGGCCATGACAGGTTTGATTCAAGGCGGGAAAAGCACACTGGTGCGCCTAATACACCTGCCATTTATTCTACGGATGATCAGCTTTGTGGCCTTAACCGTGGCTTTGGCCAGGCCTCAAACCCGGCTTTCGTGGCAGGATTTGTCGGCTGAAGGTATCGACATCGTACTTGCAATGGACCTGTCGCCCAGTATGTTGGCTCAGGATTTTAAGCCAAACCGACTGGAGGCAGCGAAAAATGTGGCCCTCGACTTCATCAACAACCGTCCGAACGACCGCATCGGACTGGTTATTTTTTCCGGTGAAGCCTACACTCAATGTCCGCTTACCATTGACCATTCGGTATTGAAAAACCTGTTGATGTCTGTAGAACCCGACTTTTTGCCGGAGGGCACAGCCATCGGAATGGGACTAGCCACCGCAGTTAATCGTTTGAGAGAGAGCAAGGCTAAGTCGAAAGTGGTGATTCTGATTACCGACGGCGAAAACAATGCAGGAAGCGTTTCTCCACTTACCGCCGCCGAAATTGCTCAGCTATATGGTGTTAGGGTGTATTCGATTGGCGTGGGAACCCGCGGAATGGCCTATTCGCCGGTGTATCGTTACCCCGACGGTCGCTTCGCCTTCGATTATGCTGAGGTGCGAATCGATGATGCCCTCATGAAGCAAATCTCCGAGATGACCAGTGCGCAGTACTTTAGAGCAACCAACAACGAAGCCTTGAAGGAGATTTACCGAAAAATTGATGAGATGGAGAAAACCAAATTCGAGTCGACAGAGTTTCGGAAGAAGAAGGAGGAGTTTTGGCCATTCGCCCTACTGGCGATTCTGCTTTTTATGTTAGAATGGTTTTTACGTAACACCCTAATGCGATCCATACCATAGCTTATGTTTAAGTTTGCTTATCCGGTTTTTTTGTGGGGATTGCTGCTCCTTCCCGTCTTCGGAGTCTTGTTTTGGTCGAGGCTTAATTGGAAGAAGAAGGCGATTGCCCGGTTTGGCCATGATGCCTTGGTGAACCGGCTCATGCCTGATCGCTCCGGCACTCGGGTAAAGCTCAAATTTTTTCTCATGGCTTTAGCGTGGATGGCCCTTGTGGTGGGACTTGCCGACCCTCAGATTGGCTCTCGATACGAAGAAGTAAAGCGCAAAGGCGTCGATTTGGTTATCGCGCTCGACGTTTCCAATTCCATGCTCGCTCAGGACATTCGTCCAAGCCGCCTCGAACGGGCCAAGCAGGCCATCGTACGGCTCATCGACAGGCTGGGTGATGACCGTTTGGCCGTTGTGATTTTCGCCGGCGAGGCTCACCTTCAATTGCCCTTCACTGCCGATTATGCCGCGGCAAGGCTTTTTGTTTCAGGAGTTAGTACGGAGAACATCACCACACAAGGAACCGCGGTGGGCGCTGCCATAGAGCTTGGTGTTCAGTCGCTTCCCCGCAGCACACAGAGAAACAGAGCCATCATTGTAATTTCTGATGGAGAAAACCATGAAGATGATGCCCGCGAGGCCGCGCGGATGGCCCGTGAAAAGGGCATTTATGTGCACGCCATAGGTATTGGTAGCGAAAACGGCGCCCCAATTCCCATCACTTTTGAAAGTGGTACAAAAGGCTATCTAACCGATGAAAGTGGAACCACCGTTATCTCGCGGATGAATCCCGCAATTCTCGCTGAAGTAGCGCGTGAGGGAGGAGGAAAGTTTATCCAGGCCAGCAATTCCGACGTGGGATTGGAGGTGCTGTTCGACCACATCAACTCGATGCAGAAAGCCGAGCTCGGCAGCAAGGCCTTTACTGATTACGAAGACCGCTTCCAGTATTTCCTCGGCTTTGCCTTTCTGGTAATGCTCATCGAGTTGCTCCTGCCTGAACGCCGAAGCGCCTTCTCCAAGCGGGTCGATTTGTTTCAGAAAACCAAAGAACAAGAAGCATGAAAGGGAAGCTACACTTTGCACTTTTGCTGCTCCTGTGTTGGGCGCCAGGGATGATGGCCCAAAGGGTAAATGACCATATTCGGCGGGGCAACGAGTTGTATCAAAACGGAAAGTTTGAGGAGGCTGAAATTGAGTACCGTAAAGCCTTGGAGAAAGATCCTCAAGCCTGGAAGGCGCGCTACAACCTCTCAAACAGTCTTTATCGTCAAAAGCGCTATAAAGAAGCCGGTTTAGCGCTTGATAGTCTTACGGAGAACATCACCGACCCACAGCTTAAATCGCAGTTTTACCATAACCAGGGCAACAGTCGCCTCGAAGAGAAAGATTACCAAGGCAGTATTGAAGCCTACAAAGAGGCCCTGAAGCACGACCCCAAGGCCGAAGATACCCGCTACAACCTCTCTTATGCCTTAAAAAAACTGCAGCAACAACAAAAACAGCAGCAGCAGCAACAGCAAAAACAACAGCAGCAACAACAACAGCCCCAGCAGAATCAGGCAAAAAGGCCCGAGAAGCCTGAAAAACAAGAACAGAAGCCTCAAAAGCAGCAATTAAACCGCGACGAGGCTGAGCAGATGCTCGATGCCCTTAACCGGGCGGAGAAGGAGTTAAGAAAGAAAACCGACAAGCGCGACGGTAAAGAAGGTGTTGCGGCAAGCGGCAAAAACTGGTAAAGCAAGGAATATGAAAGCAATGCTTAACATAGCTCTGGTGTTTTTGATGGGCATACTTTCAGTCAATTCCCAGGAAATTCGTTTCGAAGCAACGGCTTCAAAGACTAAGGCTTCGGAGGGTGAGCAGATAAAAATCACCTATAGCATCAATGCCAATGCTTCAGGATTTACGGCGCCAAACCTTAGCGAATTTAACGTGTTGATGGGACCGCAGCAGATGATGAGCACGCAAATCATCAACGGTCGGATGGCGCAAAGCTTGAGTTTCTCATTCATCATTACCGGCAAGCGCCCCGGTAAGTTCAGCATCGGTCCGGCTCGGGTACGCGTGGGCAATGGCGAAATCAAAAGTAACAGCCTCGAAATCGAGATTACCAAAGTCGCGGTAAGCAATTCCGGCAAAGCCGGAAGCCCTGCACAACCCAACAAAGGCAATACGGCCAGCGGAGGCGGCGAGGAGCTGTTTGTGAAAGCCATCGTTACCAAAACCAACACCTGGGTAGGCGATCAGATTCTGGTTACCTATAAGCTCTTCTCGCGTTACCCTCAGCTAAACTACGAGCTGCTGAAAATGCCCACTTTCAACGGTTTTTACTCCGAAGATATCCAAATAGCCAAAGGCGCCAACGGTGTGCGCGAGACCTTCGATGGGATGGAGTACCTCACCGCCGAAATCAAAAAGGTACTGCTCTTTCCCCAAAAAAGCGGCAAGCTCGAAATTCCTTCCATGGAACTCTCTTGCCTTGTGCGACAAAGAACCAATAGTGGCAGCATTTGGGACCAATTTTTTGGCGGGGGGTATCGTGACGTAGAACTCAAAATTAAAAGTGCTCCCGTAGCGGTCGACGTTAAGAATCCAGAGCAGGCTGGAAGGCCGGCCAACTTTAATGGAGCGGTTGGAAAACTTGATTTTAGTGTAAAGCTCGACCGCGACCAACTGCGTTCGGGCGATGCGGCCACCCTTACAATAAGCGTCAACGGAAAGGGCAACCTTAAGCTCATGGAGCCGCCAATGCTTGAGCTGCCTTCCGAATTGGAAGTGTATGACCCACAGATAAAGGACGAGATTAGCGTTTCGAGTGCAGGAATGACCGGAACCCGCAATTTCGAGTACCTGATTATTCCCCGGGCCGGTGGCGATTACAGCCTTGGGCCTTTTGGCTTTTCATGGTTCAACCCCGACAAGAAAACGTACGAAAGCATTACCATTCCAGCCCTTGCGCTTAAGGTGGCCAAGGGTAGCGGCGACCCTGTTGCCGGAAGCCGGAAACCCGGTACAACACCCAAGCAGCTTAGCGACGATATTCGCTACATCCGCGTAGCCGTTCCAGGCTTTTCGGTGCAGGAGTTCGACCTGTTCTTTTTAAGTACCTGGTTTTATGTAGCCTTGGTTTTACCGTTGTTGGGCTTTTTGGTGTTTTTGCTTTGGCGACGACGTCAGCTCGAAAGGGCAGGCAATGCGGCGTTATACCGTACCCGCGAAGCCGGCTCTCAAGCCGTAAAACGCCTGCGCCATGCAAAGGAGCTCATGTTGGCCAAACAAACCGATGCCTTTTATGTTGAAGTGTACAAGGCCTTGTATGGCTACTTGTCTGATAAACTGCGAATACCGGTGGCGCAGCTTAACCAGGCGCGTGTTAAGGAGCTGTTGGCCACCCGCAGTGTTTCTGAGCAACTGATCGAAAGCCTTATGCAAACCCTGAATCGTTGCGAATTTGCCCGTTTTGCGCCGGGGGCGGCTGATGACCTTCCGGCCATGTACGAAGAGGCTTCTACCATCATACAAAACATCGAAAACCAGTTGAAAGCATGAGAACGGTCATTTCAATTCTACTGCTGTTTTTGGCCTTGGGCGCTAAAGCTTTGTCGCCGGAGTCGTTGTTTAAAGATGCTGCAAAGGCTTACCAGCAGGGCGATTTCCGAAAGTCAGCCTCGCTTTACGAACAAATTATGTCGGAGCATCGGGTGTATGCCTCGGAGGTTTATTTCAACCTCGGTAATGCCTATTATAAGCTGAACGATTACCCCAGCGCCATCCTCAACTACGAACGGGCGCTGCGCGAGGCTCCTCACGACGATGATGTGGAGTATAACCTGCGTTTGGCCCGCACCCGCATTGAAGATAAAATTGAGCCCGTTCCTCAACTCTTTTACATCCGCTGGTACCGTAGCCTTCGCGATGCACTTCATACCGATGCCTGGGCAATACTTGGCTTGCTGTGCTTTAGCCTCTCGGCAGTATGCTGGGCCTTGTTTTTGGCCGGTAGGCGCCTGGCTCTTCGGAAGTTGGGCTTTTATGGCGGCCTTGCCGGATTGCTGCTCGGCCTTTTTTCGCTTTACACGGCTTTCCATGCCTGGAATGAGCATTTTAACACCAAACAGGCTGTGGTGTTCGCCGGAAGCGTTTCGGTAAAGTCGGCCCCGGTGAATAGCAGTAGCGGCTTGTTCATTTTACACGCCGGAAGCACCGTTCGCCAGATCGACGAAATTGGCGAATGGGTACGCATTCGCCTCGATGACGGTAAAGAAGGTTGGATGCTCAAAGCTGACCTAGAGTACATCTAATTCCACCAATTATTGGGGCCTGCTGAAAAATCCTCAGTCGTACAATCCAAAGCATAATTGCCAACTTTCATTTCGCTTAAGCATCAAGGCTTTCTCAGTTAGGCTTGAAAAGTCCTTACATTCTTGCTCAGCGCACATGCACAATTGCAGGAGTGTTAAACAAACCATCAGCTTCGTAGCAAAGAGTAATTCTATAGTTTAATGTACAGATTGGCCTTTCGCCGGTTTCTGATGTTTTTTACCTGTTCATTATGCTCTACTCACCAAACTTAAAGGCCTAGAATTGCCCTTTTTTCAGTTTATTTACAGCATCTTAACGCAAGTTTTTCCATGTGAGTATTATGTCAAAAACAACTACAAAATCCTGCTTTGCCTTTCTTTGCTTGTTCGGCCTCTTTAACCTAAGTCTCCTTGCTCAGTCATTGCCGGTGCCCGGTTTAGTGAGCCCTCTCAACAACTCAACCTCCGCAAGTCCGAATGAACTGCTCGATTGGTCGGCCTCAAGTGGACAAACAGCCTATCAATATCGAATCGGACTGAGCAGCAATCTATCAGCAGCACCGGTATTACAAGTTACTTCCACACAGGCAAATACCGCCAACCTGCTTTTTGGAACCGTGTATTACTGGCAAGTCAGGGCCATCAAGACCACTGCTCCGGTCGACTCCTCTAACTGGTCTAGCGTATGGTCGTTTACCACTATCAATCAGGTTCCACTTGTGGCTCCGACCAACCAGGCCACCAATCAGGCTGCTGATGAGCTGCTCGACTGGAGTCCGCTGTCGGGCATTACGTTTTACGATGTGCAATACGACACGAGCGCGCAGTTCAACTCGCCGCTGCTGTCATCCACCTCGGTGGCCGTAGGAACCTCACAGGCTAACACCTCCAATTTACGATTTGGTACCGTTTATTTCTGGCGGGTAAGGGCTCGCCACACTGTCGACACCACTCTATGGTCGGTAGTTCGGTCATTTACAACTCTCGATCAGGTTCCGCTTGTTGCTCCCATCAACCAGGCCACCAATCAAGCACCGAACGAGTTGCTCGACTGGAGTCCGCTGTCGGGCATAACGTTTTACGATGTGCAATACGACACGAGCGCGCAGTTCAACTCGCCGCTGCTGTCATCCACCTCGGTGGCCGTAGGAACCTCACAGGCAAACACCTCCAATTTACGATTTGGTACCGTTTATTTTTGGCGGGTAAGGGCACGCCACGCTGTCGACACCACGCAATGGTCGGTAGTTCGCTCATTTACAACCCTCGATCAGGTGCCGCTTGTTGCCCCCATCAACCAGGCCACCAATCAGGCACCGAACGAGCTTCTCGATTGGAGTCCGCTGTCGGGCATTACGTTTTACGATGTGCAATACGACACGAGCGCGCAGTTCAACTCGCCGCTGCTGTCATCCACCTCGGTGGCCTCAGGAACCTCGCAGGCAAACACCTCCAATTTACGATTTGGTACCGTTTATTTTTGGCGGGTAAGGGCGCGCCACACTGTCGACACCACGCAGTGGTCGGCGGTTCGTTCGTTTACAACCATTGATCAATTGTCTCTTGTTTCTCCGCTCAACGCAGCCACCAATGTAGGTGCAAACCCACCGCTCGATTGGAGCGCCTTACAAGGCATCCTGAACTATCAGTTTCAGATTGATACACTCATAACCTTCAACACCGCTTCTGCCGGAACTACACCTGCGAACTCTTCGCAGGCCAGTGTCTCCGGCTTGTTGGCCAATCGCATTTATTACTGGCGGGTTCGGGCCTGGCATGCTACCGACACCACCCAATGGTCGGCAATCCGCTTTTTCGGAGTTGGCCCCGGTGCGATTGCAGTGCCTTCATTTAGCACTTTCGGCCCTTTTTGCAGTGGTTCCAGCATTCCGGCACTGCCAACCACATCGCTTAACGGCATTAGTGGAGCCTGGTCGCCGGCCATCAACAACAGCCAAACTACCACCTATGTGTTTACTCCAAACAGCGGACAGTCGGCAGCAGCCACAACCCTCACCATCGCTATCGTGCAGTCTAGCAGCAGCATAGATGTTCAGAGTGCATGTCAGAGCTTCGAATGGATCAACGGCATCACATACACCACTAGCACCAACACGCCAACTGTAAGCCTAACAAACGCAGCGGGTTGCGACAGTGTTGTTACCTTAAATCTCACCATTACGCCATTGGTAATTTCAGAGCAGCCCGAAACGGTTAGTGCGGTGGTTAATGGAGAGGTAAGTTTTTCGGTGGCTGTTGGAACGCCCGGAGTGCAGTTTCAGTGGCAAACCGATACCGGTAATGGTTTCGAAAACCTCAGCAATGGAGGTCAGTTTAGCGGGGTTAATACACCCACTTTGGTGGTTTCGGCCATCAATACTCAGAACGACGATCAAACATTTCGTTGCTTGCTAACCAATGCCGGATGCACCGTAGCTACTGATGTGGTAAGCCTTCTGGTAGAAACCACTGTTGGAATCAGCGAGGCCAACTTAGCATGGAAAGCAAATCCCAATCCCGCCACCGACCAACTGATAATCCATTGCAGCCAAGCCCTTGCGGGTAAATCGTATGTGATTTGCGACCTCCGCGGACAGGTTCAGCAGCGTGGCGTACTTGAGGGGCCGTCAAGCAGCCTGTCGATAGGCACCCTAGCCAACGGACTCTATTTCATTCGCCTGGAAAACAGCCAGCTTATGCCTTTGGTTTTGATAAAAAACTGAGGCTAATCCCACCGGTTGTTTTCAACCGCCAGACACTCAAAAGGTTATAGGCCTATTCAAAAGCCCAATCGCGCTTCGCTTTACCGAGACGCAGGTTGGGCTTTCCCGTTCAACAGATTTTCGATCATGCTTTATAGTCTTGTCTATTTGGGCGTTCCGGCCCGATGAGCTCCATCTACATAAATAACTCCCGGGGGCCGTCGCGCTTTTCGCTGCAAGTCCTCGCACCTCCGCTCCGCTTCGATGCTGTGGGCTTTTCGCTGCAATCGCTAACGTGGGTTTAGTTGTAACATTCTGCTATTGAGGGTTATGAATGGAGTGTTTCCTGAAGCCATGTTCTAGAAAAGAAGGAATAAATCGGCTTGGGGCTTACTGAAAAGCACTGAATAAGCTTATTTAGTGCACGTTAACTTCCTCATTAATCGTATTTGATATACAGGATTTTTTAGTGCATTTCACGAAGTGCATTTACTCCTGTTTTGAGGACGTTCGAAACTTTGTTTTCCAGAAGTACCTCACATTCAACGTAAGCCAAATCGCTGGGCTAAGTATGAACCCGATTTTATACTGTGCAATGATCAAGTGCATTTCTGCCGGCTCAACAAAATAGCTACATAGCTCTCGATAAAA
>JAIXUS010000036.1 GCA_027483445.1 Bacteroidota bacterium
ACGATCAATGCGCTGCTCCCCGTGCAGGCACGCACGCTGAAGATAGGCTTCGTCGGCACCGACCTGCCCGGATTCCATGTCGCGCAAGGCGAGCACCCGCAGAACATACGTCACATGAGCACATGGGAGGCGATCCGCGTCTCGCGCCAGCCGCTGCCCGACGGCCGTCCCCGCATCTGGCACGTTCGGCGCGACCCGGAAATGATGCTGGCGATCTTCCTGCGCGACGTGCTGCGCTATCCGATCAGGATCGTCTTCACGTCGGCCGCCAAGCATCGGCACTCGTGGTTCCCGCGCTGGCTGATCGGCAAGATGGATGGCGTGATCGCGACCACGCCCGAGGCCGCCAGCTTCGTGCCGAACACGACAAAGGTGGTGCCGCACGGGATCAGCCTCGAGCGCTTCTCGCCGCCGGCAGACAAGCTGACGGTATGGCAGCGAACCGGCCTGCCGGGCAAATACGGCATCGGCACCTTCGGGCGGATACGCGACGACAAAGGCTCGGATATTTTCGTGGAGGCGATGATCCGCCTGCTGCCGGAGTTCCGGGAGTGGACGGCCGTGCTGGCCGGCCTGTGCACGCCGCAGCATGCGGCCTTCCAGCAGCGCCTGCAGGAAAAAATTACTGCTGCCGGCCTGTCGGACAGGATCATCTTTCTGGGCGTGATCGGCGCCGACAAGGTGGCCGACTGGTACCAGAATGTGATGATCACCGTCGCCTGCCCGCGCTACGAGCCCTTCGGCCTGACACCGCTCGAGGGCATGGCCTGCGGCTGCGCGGTAGTGGCCAGCGATACCGGGGCGTTCAGGACCATTGTCGATGAGGGCGTCACCGGGCATGTGGTGCCGACAGGTGACGTGGAGGCATTGGCACAGGCGTTGCGAAAGCTGATGACGCCGACGCAAGCGCACGCCATGGGAAAGCATGGGCGGCACCGGGTGGCCAGCGATTTCACGGTGGACAACGAAGCCGCCGGGATCGCCGATGTCTACGCCAGACTCTGGCGCGCGTGATCACCCGCCCCGGCGAACCAGCGGTCTCGGCGATCTCGGCGATCTGTGCGTCAGCGCAGTGAGCGCCGTGAGAAAAATCCTTATCGCAATATGCGCCCTGGCCAACAGGGTCGGCAGCCGCCGCCAGAACGGGGGCTTGTCGACCGAGGCGACATTGATCGTCGACACATGGGCCTGTGCCGCCAGCCGCACCGGCATCGGTGACGCGCTGCGCAGCCGAAGTCCATGGCGCCATGTCTCAAACAGCGAGTGATCGACACAGGCCCTCATCACACCAAGATGACCGAGCAGCACCTGCGCCGCATGCCGGTTGACGAGGTAGGCAGCGGCCGATGAGATGTGACCCATGTGGACATTCAGTGCGAGTCCCGCCCCGCGTCGCAATGCCACCGGCCCGCCGCGATGAAAATGAAACAGCGGGACGATATCCCAGTCATCCGCCCAGGCAAACAGGGTCGCAAGGCTCTGCAGCAAGTGCGGCTCGGGCTGCGCATCGTCCTCGAGGATCAGGCCGAACTCCTTGCCGCTGGCGACGAAGGCCCGCAGCGCTTTCAGGTGGCTCTGGTAGCAACCGATCTCGCCTGGGCGAATTCCCTCGCGGCCATGAATGCGCTCGAACGACCGGCGATCGATGGGACACCCGGACAGATCCTCTCGACTGGCGTCCACTCCGGCCACCCTGATGAAAGGCAGGCCGACGGCATTGAAATGCCGCTGCGCGGCGGCCAGTCGATCGGGCGAGCGGTCGAGGTTGATCAGCAGGACTTCACAGCGCTCGGCGATATCTCCAGCCGTAGCCAGCGTTGCAGGCTTATTGTCGTGCATGGTCGAGTTGCCGGTCGGAGGGGTACGGTGTGACCTGCGGCACTTCGCCGTCGGCTCCGGCCCGCGCCTCGCGATAGGCGATGGCGAGCATCAGCATGAAAGGCACGCCGAAACGCCAGTCGCGCAAGATGGCATTGAACATGCTGGCCACGACCAGCGCGACTGTAACGATCAGCAGGCCGTTGCCGGACCGCTTCGGCGCCTTGATTGCAACGCGCAGCAGCGACATCAGGATCAGGCCGAGCAGGAGCAGGCCAACGATGCCCAGCTCGGCGGCATACAGCAAGTAGTCATTGTGCGGGGTGCTCATGAACGCCGTTTCCAGTCCTTGTGCCCGCACCGGGTACTGCTGCTGCCAGCTGCCGATGCCGTGCCCGAAGAGGGGCTTTTCAGCGATCATCTCGGTCGTCTTTTCAAGGAACTGCAGGCGGTTGCTCTCGCCCGCGCCGGATTCGCCTCGGGTGAAGGCAACGGCCGCGTCGGCGGTGCGCTGCAGCCGATCCACCGATTGTCCCCCGATCTTCCAGGCTCCCAGCAGGATGACGACACCCGTCAACATCAATGCCAGTGCGCCCCCTCCCTGCGTTACCCACCGCAAAATCACCAGTGCCGACAGCAGCCCCAGCAGCAGCAAACCTGTGCGGGTGACGGCGAACAGGATAACGGCGGCTCCGACGAGGACATAAGCCACCAAATAGCCCAGCGCGGCCCGGCGGTTGTCGGCCGCCGCAGCCTCGTTGAGCATCCATGCGGCAGCGATCGCCATGAAGATTCCAAGAGAGATGGACTTGTTACCGCCGTATGCCAGATAGTTCTTGAATATATGCCAATCGGGCAGCGCGCCGGCGTTTGCGAGCGCGAAAACTGCCGCCGCGTAGAGGGCGCCGGCGAACAGGGCTTTCCTGGCGAGCATGTACCACCGCTGCTCTTGAGCTGCGATGAACAAAAAGAAAAACCCGAAGATCATGTAATGAACCGTTCCGGTCCAGCGACGCTCTATCCCGCCCGACAGCAGGAGGGCCTGAAGCACGACGACAATTGCAAGCATGGCAAACGGAAGCGTCAACGGCATGTCATCAAAAAGCTTGCGCCGGACCGGCCAGGACACGGCCGCTGCTGAAAGCGGGATCACTACTCCGATCATCAGGTACATCACACCCACCGGGAAAAACAGGGTGAGGGGCAGCGTGGAAAAAAGTGCGCCAATCCATGCTTTTTTACTATTCATCTGCGCTCGGGTCCGGGCAAGTTGGTGCCGGAATTGTACCGTTGCCCCCCACCGACCGCACCGATTCTCTGATGGCGCGCGGCATGCCTGTAGAATCGCGTTTGTCGAAATTCGAAGCGGCACCCCGTGCATCATGAACAGACACCTAGACCTTGGCTGCGGTTTGGCGCCGAAGAACCCCTATCATGCAAGCGAGTTGTACGGGATTGACATTCGGGCCCGCGATGCCAGTACCGTGAACGCGACGGTGGTTGGAGCGAACCTCGCCATTGAACCCATACCTTTTCCGGACAATCACTTCGACTCGGTATCGGCCTACGATTTCTTCGAGCATGTTCCCCGCGTTGCGCTTGATTTTTCCGCGAAAACCTCGAGCTTTCCCTTTATCCAGTTGATGAACGAAATATGGCGCGTTCTGAAGCCCGATGGCTTGATGTATGCTGTCACCCCGGCTTTTCCAAACGAAAAAGCGCTTCGAGACCCGACTCACGTCAACATCATCACAAGCAAGACCCATCGCTATTTCACCGCGCCGCACCTGCTGGGAAAGATGTACGGTTTCAACGGCACATTCAAGGTCATCAGGCAGCAGTGGATACATCCGCGTGCCGAGTATGAGCCGCAGAGTCCCCCCATCCTGCACAGGCTGCGCAATCTGGGCGAGCGGCTCGTCGGCGAACAGTCGCACCTGCTGTGGGAATTCAGCGCAGTGAAACCCGGTCCCCGGGCTTGACCCGACCGGAGCCGATGACGAAATTTTCGGTATCCGATGTCACGGTCGTGGTGGTCACGTTCAATAGTGGCCATTGCATCGCGCCGCTGGCAGAAGGGTTGATGGCAGCGCCTCACGTTGTCATCGTGGACAATGCCAGTGCGGACGATACACGCCAACAGGTTAAAGCTCATTTGCCGCAAGCGATCTTTCTGGTAAATGAGACGAACCAGGGATTCGGGCGCGCGAACAATCGCGCCCTGGCGCTGCTGACGACGCGATATGCGCTGCTGTTGAACCCGGATTGCCTGCCCTCGCCCACGTTCATCGACGACTTTCTCGAGGCGGCGGCAAGTTTTCCGGAGGCTGCCATCGTTGCTCCTCATCTGACGCGCCGCGGCGGTGCTCCGGAAGTCAATTACCGGTGGCCTAACTCACGTTGGAGATCCAGCGGGCCGGGCGCCGAGGGACCCTGCTGCGTAGGATTCATTTGCGGAGCGGCGATGCTCGTCAACATGGACCTGATGCGGGAATCCGTGGGTTTCTTCGACGAGGATTTTTTCCTCTACTACGAAGACGACGACCTGTGCGAGCGAGTCTTCGTCCGCCAGCTTCCCATGGTGCTCTTGCCGAATATTGAACTGCCCCATTTGTCCCGGAACTCGGTTCGCGGCTCACAGGCCTGGAGGTTCGAGTATCTGCGCGGCTATCACCACGCGCAATCCAAGCTGATCTTCGAGCACAAGCACGTCGGCGCCGGCAGCGCTGCGGCATTGCGCTGGAAGACGCTGGGGCTGGCAGTGCTGACCCTCCTGCCGCGCTTGCTCTTTCCGCAGCCAAAGTACCTGGCGCGCCTGGTCGGACGCATCGCCGGACTGATCCGACCCTACCCCCGCGGCACCCTGCCCATCAGGTAGAACTCGTCATTCGGCCGCATGCCGACGGCATTCGCGATCCGGTTCGACATGCCGAAGAAAGCGGTGATGGCGGCGATGTCCCAGACATCTTCGTCATCGAACCCATGCGCATGCAGCGTCGCATGGTCGGCTTCCGACACCGACGCCGAATCGAGGCAGACCTTGACCGCAAAATCCAGCATTGTCTTCTGGCGCGGCGTGATGTCGGCCTTGCGGTGGTTGACGGCCACTTGGTCGGCTACCAGCGGGTTCTTCGCGTAGATGCGCAGCAGCGCGCCATGCGCCACCACGCAGTACAGGCAGTCATTCTTTGCGCTGGTAGCGGTGACGATCATTTCGCGATCAGCCTTGGTCAGGCTGCCGCTGTCTTTCAGCATCAATGCGTCGTGGTAGGCAAAGAAAGCGCGAAACTCCGCCGGGCGGTGCGCGAGCGCGAGAAAGACATTCGGCACGAAGCCGGCCTTCTCCTGGACTGCCAGTATCTGCGAGCGGATGTCGTCGGGCAGGTCCTGGATTTCAGGCACGGGAAAGCGCGAGATTGGTGAGGCGGACATCATTGCTCCTTTGCGAATTGCAGGTGGTAAAGGTGAGCATACACGCCGTTCGACTTCAGTAGCTCGGCGTGGCTGCCGGCCTCGACGATGCGGCCGTGCTCGAGCACGACGATGCGGCTCGCATGCTCGATGGTGGACAGGCGGTGCGCAATCACGAGCGTGGTGCGGCCGCGCATCAGTTCATCGAGTGCCTGCTG
>JAIXUS010000041.1 GCA_027483445.1 Bacteroidota bacterium
ACTTGCGCCATTGCAAAGCTCTCAACATCCTTAGTCGATTGGCGTGCACTTGCGCCAACCAAGATTAGATTTTGAGCCCCTGACAAGGCAGCAGCGTCTGCGGCCGATTGCATCAAGGCTTTCTCAGAGCTGAGCGCCACAAGCTCGCTCGTCATGGCAACAATCATCGCCAGCGGCACGATCGCAATACCGGCCATGACGGTTAAATTGCCAGACTGGGCCCGGGCCTTCGTTGAAGATCGTGATGGTAAACGCGCAAACATTCAAAGCACCCAACGCAATAACGCAGTGCGTGTAAGGTTCTTTAGCAAAGTTTGGTTCTGATTTGATTAACCGAACCAAAAAAATTGAGCAAACCCATCCATTTCGGTTTCATTTGAAACCAAGTATAAACCACCTCTAAGTCAGGTCTACGCAGCGCTAAAGTGACGTGACTCCCGCAGGCTAATACGAGGCAGGGAGAGCAGATAGAAATTTCAGAAACGCCTTTTGGAAAGTTTCCAGGTCGCCTTGGTCAAGGGCGTAGTGCCCAACCTACATCAGCGCAATCTTTACCCATGCCTTGCGACCAATCCCCCAATTGTCCGTCTCCACTTCGTCGATGACGACGATTGTCGTTTCCGGGTTCTTATTGAGCTCAACGCGCAAAAGCTCCGTCCCCCCTGCAATCAGGGCAGCCTTCTTTTCAGGCGTCAATCCGTCGGGGGTCACTTTGATGTTCACAAAGGCCCTGATCTTTCCTTTTCAGGGGACCATGCTCTATGATTTCGCAAAACCGAGCAAGGCTTTTTGAGTGCGTGAGGTCCTATTGCCGCAGCCGCAAGGGACCATTAGCTCCGCCTGCTTGATTGCCCACCCCGTTAGGCACAGGCACCGGGGAACCTTCATAGTCGGTGTTGATAACTAGACGTGCATTCTGAGAGAGATTGATATTCTTTGCAACAATCACGCTCCATTGAGAACCTTCCGCGACACTACCAGGGGCGCTGACGATAAGCCGCGCCATGGGAAGATAAATTGTGCCTAGCAGCCTATCGACATTGCTCGAAGAGATTGTGAAATCCTGAGAATTGCTTCGGGTCGATACAACCACAAAGCCCGCCCAACCACCAGTCTGGCGCCCAGACAACGAAAGGCTGCTATTGTCGCCTGCCTGCAAAGAAGTGCCGCTATCAAACATGAGAAGCACATCATCGCCTTCCACGCGTCCATTGCCGAGCAATTTCAGATGCTTGCAGAAATGGTAGTTGCCGGGCTGAAGTCTGAGCACTGCATTGCCCGTTATGGTATACTCAGTCCGATGCATACCCGGCGTTAATGTAACCGTTCCCGTCGAATGGGTTTGAGCGCCACCGTCGGGAACAGACGTACAGGGCAGAGGCATTCTGATCACGCGTGCCGCAAACGGATCGTTTACCCGAAGCGCACCGCTATATGCAGTAGGGGTGAAGCCGGAGCCTGAGGCGACACCCGTCGCGCGCGGGGTGCCGACCTGAACGGCAGCATTCTCAGTCAGTTCAAAATCACTATTGGCGTGAACGATACAATTTTTTGCCTGAATACTGCTATTATTGGTTGCGGTAATGGCTTTGCCGCCAACAGTGGCTGCATCGCCAATAATACACAAAGGCTGAACCTGCATGGACTCGGCGACCGATGCCACTTCAATTCGAAAGCCACCAGGTGGTACTAGGTTTCCGAAAAACGAGGAGCGAAGTGCAAGTCCTTCAACCGTGTAGTATCCATCACTGCCTTGGCTTGCTTTAAACGATACCTTTGCGCGGGTTGCGAACTCGCCAACTTGAGCCATCGCAAATTTTTCAACATCCTCGGTCGATTGCCGCGCGCGTGCACCAACCAAGGTTAGATTCTGAGCGCCTGATAAGGCCGCAGCATCCGCAGCCGATTGCATCAAAGCCCGTTCAGAGCTGAGCGCCACAAGCTCGCTCGACATGGCAATAATCATCGCCAGCGGCACGATCGCGATACCGGCCATGATGGTAATGTTGCCCGACTGGACCCTCGCATTGGTCGAAGGTTGTGATGGTAAACGCGGAAACATTCGAAACACTCAACCCATCAATGCAGTATCAATGATTTTCCGGTATAGGAGTTTCCTTTTAGTACAATTAATTGAACCCTTAAAAACTGATCTATCCCGTCCATTACTCAAACACTTACGAACATGTCTTAGTTGCCTCTAGGTCAGACTTAAGTAGTTCCAAATTGGTGTACCTCGCGCAGGCCTTTATGACTCGGGGAGAGCAGATAGAAATTTCAGAAACTCCATTTGGAAAGTTTCCAGGTCGCCTTGGTCAAGGGCGTAGTGCCCAACCTAAATGAGCGCAATCTTTACCCATGCCTTGCGACCTAAGCCTCAAATGGGCTAGTCAGCGGCGATGGCCAATCGTCCCCCTCGTCGCTTTTCAGCTCAAGGCCCTGCCCCCCTCGGCCAAGAAGAGCGAGACTATATTCGCGACTTGGTTTTTTATGAGGATGATGCGCTCATCGCCTTTAACAAGCCGTCGGGCTTACCCGTTCAAGGCGGATCA